>NZ_JANIAH010000003.1:0-549019 GCF_028682105.1 Pseudomonas sp. 8209 | reverse complement strand
CCTCTCGTAGCGGGAGGCGAATTCTACAGCGTTACAACCTGCTGTCAACCACCTTTTTCACCGCTACCGATCTTTCGATCGAAGCACCTCCAGCCTGACCTGAAACGCCCAACTCGTTGATATTCAAGGAGTTTTTCGTTCCTGCTACGCTGGAAGTGGGGCGAAGTATAAAGACTTCTGGAAACCCGTCAAGCGCTATTCGCAATAAATCTGTCACATCGGTCAAAAACGCTGAAAAACAAAAGAGGGAGGCCTTGCGGCCTCCCTCCTTTCAGCCCGACCTCAAAGGCTTGGGAATGCGAACTGCGATGCTTCATGGCTGGCGCGCTGCGGCCAACGCTGGGTGATCGCCTTGCGCCGGGTATAGAAGCGCACGCCATCCGGGCCGTAGGCATGCAGGTCGCCAAACAGCGAGCGCTTCCAGCCACCGAAGCTGTGATAGGCCACCGGCACCGGCAACGGAACGTTGACCCCCACCATGCCCACTTCGATCTCGTCGCAGAACAGACGCGCCGCTTCCCCATCACGGGTGAAGATGCAGGTGCCGTTGCCGTATTCATGATCGTTGATCAACTGCATGGCCTGCTCGAGGCTGTTCACCCGTACCACACACAGCACCGGGCCGAAGATCTCTTCCTTATAGATACGCATCTCGGGGCTGACCCGATCGAACAGCGTACCGCCCACGAAGTAACCTTGCTCATGCCCCGCAACACTGTAGCCGCGGCCGTCCACCACCAATTCGGCACCGGCGGCCAGGCCGTCATCGATATAGCCAACCACCTTGTCGCGCGCAGCCGCAGTCACCAGCGGCCCCATGTCCAGGCCGCAACTGGTACCGGCACCGATCTTCAGCGCCTTGATCTGCGGCACCAGCTTGGCCACCAGTGCATCGGCTACCTGGTCACCCACGCACACCGCTACCGAGATTGCCATGCAGCGTTCACCGCACGAACCGTACGCCGCGCCCATCAGTGCGCTGACCGCGTTGTCCAGGTCGGCATCGGGCATCAGCACCGCGTGGTTCTTCGCACCACCCAGCGCCTGCACACGCTTGCCACGACGAGTGCCCTCGGCATAGATGTACTCGGCAATCGGCGTGGAGCCCACAAAGCTCAGCGCCTTGACCTCTGGGGCTTCGATCAGCGCGTCCACCGCCACCTTGTCGCCATGCACCACGTTCAGCACGCCCTTGGGCAAGCCGGCTTCCAGCAACAGCTGGGCAATGAACAGCGACGAGCTCGGATCGCGCTCGGACGGTTTGAGAATGAAGCAGTTGCCACAGGCAATCGCCAGCGGGTACATCCACAGCGGCACCATGGCCGGGAAGTTGAACGGGGTGATCCCCGCAACGATGCCCAGCGGCTGGAAGTCGGACCATGCATCGATGTTCGGGCCCACGTTGCGGCTGTATTCGCCTTTGAGCACTTCGGGGGCAGCGCAGGCGAACTCGACGTTCTCGATACCGCGCTTGAGTTCACCCGCCGCATCCTCGAGGGTCTTGCCATGCTCTTCGCTGATCATCTGCGCAATGCGCGACTCGTTCTGCTCAAGCAGTTGCTTGAAGCGAAACATCACCTGGGCCCGCTTGGCCGGCGGGGTATTGCGCCAGGCCGGGAATGCCGACTTGGCCGAATCGATGGCCTGCTGCACGGTTTCCCGGCTGGCCAGCGCCACCTTGCGTACCGCCTGGCCGGTGGACGGGTTGAACACATCGGCGGTGCGCTCACCGCTTGAAACCATTTCACCGTGGATCAGATGCTGAACAATGCTCATGCAGAACTCCAGAAAGGGGGTTCAGGCGCGGCACCGCGCGCCTGCTTATATAAAGAGAGGGATCAGCCGACCTGGTTGATCGCTTCGCCCACCGCATCGAACAGGCGATCCAGCTCTTGCGGGGTGGTGTTGAAAGTCGGGCCGAACTGCAGGGTGTCGCCGCCGTAGCGAACATAGAAGCCGGCGTTCCACAGCTTCATGGCGATCTCGAACGGACGCACGATGGCATCCCCGTCCCGCGCGGCAATCTGGATGGCACCGGCCAGGCCGTAGTTGCGAATGTCGACGATGTTCTTCGCGCCCTTGACTCCGTGCAGCACACGTTCGAAATGCGGTGCCAGGTCGGCAGCCGACTGCACCAGGTTCTCCTTCTCCAGCAGGTCGAGTGCAGCCAGGCCGGCAGCGCAGGCAACCGGGTGCGCGGAGTAGGTGTAGCCGTGCGGGAATTCGACCGCGTATTCCGGGGTCGGCTGGTTCATGAAGGTCTGGTAGATCTCGCTGCTGGCGATCACCGCGCCCATCGGGATGGCGCCGTTGGTAACCTGCTTGGCGATACACATCAGGTCGGGCGTCGCACCAAAGGCGTCGGCACCGAACATGGCACCCATACGGCCAAAACCGGTGATCACTTCGTCGAAGATCAGCAGAATGTTGTGCTGGTCGCAGATCTCGCGCAGGCGCTTGAGGTAGCCCTTGGGCGGTGGCAGTACACCGGCGGAGCCGGCCAGCGGCTCGACGATCAGTGCCGCGATGTTCGACGCATCGTGCAGCTCGATCAGCTTGAGCATCTCGTCGGCCAGGGCGATACCGCCCTCCTCCGGCATCCCCTTGCTGAATGCGTTGCCCGGCAGCAGGGTGTGCGGGATATGGTCCACATCCAGCAACTGGCCGAACATCTTGCGGTTGCCGTTGACGCCGCCCAGGCTGGTGCCGGCGATGTTCACGCCGTGGTAGCCACGGGCACGGCCGATCAGCTTGGTCTTGGTCGCCTGGCCTTTGAGGCGCCAGTAGGCACGCACCATCTTCAGCGCGGTATCGGCGCATTCGGAACCGGAGTTGGTATAGAAGACGTGGTTCAGGTTGCCCGGGGTCAGGTCGGTGATCTTCTCGGCCAGCTGGAACGACAGCGGGTGGCCGAACTGGAAGGCCGGCGAATAATCCAGCACACCCAGCTGACGCGACACCGCTTCCTGAATCTGCTTGCGGGTATGCCCGGCGCCGCAGGTCCACAGCCCCGACAGCGCATCATAGATCTTGCGCCCCTTGTCATCCGTCAGGTAGCTGCCTTCGGCGGCGACGATCAGGCGCGGGTCGCGCTGAAAGTTGCGGTTGGCGGTATAGGGCATCCAGTGCGCATCCAGCTTGAGCTGGCTGGCAAGGCCGAGGGGAGCGTTTTCAGGCAGATTCATGGGACAAACCTCGCAAGGCAATGAGCAACATGAGGGAGGCAAACGTTGTTGCAGCTAAGTTGTCACGGGGATAAAGTCTGAAAAAGCCTACTTTTCTAATCTTCAGTTAGCTGGACACTAAACTATGAGCCGTCGCCCGGAGCCGCTTGCGCAGGTCAGTGATTTCGACATCCGTCTGTTGAAAATCTACCGCAGCGTGGTGGAATGCGGCGGCTTCTCCGCAGCCGAGAACGTGCTGGGCATCGGCCGCTCGGCCATCAGCCAGCAGATGAGCGACCTGGAGCAACGCCTGGGCCTGCGCCTGTGTCAGCGCGGCCGTGCCGGGTTCTCGCTGACCGAAGAGGGCCGCGAGGTGTACCAGAGCGCACTGCAACTGCTCGGCGCGCTGGAAAGCTTTCGCACCGAAGTCAACGGCCTGCACCAGCACTTGCGCGGCGAGCTGAACATCGGCCTCACCGACAACCTGGTGACCCTGCCGCACATGCGCATCACCCATGCCCTGGCGCAGCTCAAGGACCGGGGGCCGGAGGTACGCATTCAGATCCGCATGATCGCTCCCAGCCAGGTCGAACAGGGCGTGCTCGACGGCAGCCTGCACGTCGGCGTGGTCCCCCAGACCAGCCCGCTGTCGGGGCTCGAGTACCAGCCACTGTACAGTGAGCGCTCACTGCTCTATTGCGCGGTCGGGCACCCGCTGTTCTATGCCGATGACCGCCAGCTGGACGACGACCGCCTCAACAGCCAGGACGCGATCGCCCCCACCTTCCGCCTGCCGGCCGAGATCCAGGCCCAGTATCAGGACCTGCACTGCACCGCCAGCGCCTCGGACCGCGAAGGCATGGCGTTCCTGATTCTTACCGGGCGCTACATCGGCTACCTGCCCGACCACTACGCCAACGCCTGGGTACAGCAGGGGCGCCTGCGCGCCCTCAAACCCGACGAACGCTTCTATGACCTGAGCCTGTGCTGGGTTACCCGCAAGGGACGACGCCCGCACCTGGTGCTCGAGAGCTTCCTGGACAGCCTGGCGGCCACCCGCTGATGCGGTTTATCGGCTTTTTCGCCGATGAGCGCTTGCCCGCCTGCCACGGCTGGGTTATCAGTGCATGTGCCACACTACCCCGCTCTGTCCGGAATCGCCCATGACCTTCGAAGTCCCCGCACACCGCCTCCAGGCTACCAGGCCTGCCGGCCGTATCCGCCAGAAGAACGAGCAGGCCATCATCCAGGCTGCCGAAGACGAGTTCGCCCGTCACGGCTTCAAGGGCACCAGCATGAACACCATCGCGCTGAACGCCGGGCTGCCCAAGGCCAACCTGCACTATTACTTCACCAACAAGCTGGGCCTGTACGTGGCGGTGCTGAGCAACATCATCGAGTTGTGGGACAGCACCTTCAACACCCTGAGTGCCGACGACGACCCGGCCGAGGCGCTGAGCCGCTACATTCGCGCCAAGATGGAATTCTCGCGGCGCAACCCGCAGGCCTCGCGGATCTTCGCCATGGAGATCATCAGCGGCGGCCAGTGCCTGACCGACTACTTCAGCCAGGACTACCGCGACTGGTTCAAGGGCCGGGCCGCCGTGTTCGAAAGCTGGATGAATGCCGGCAAGATGGACCGCCTCGACCCGGTACACCTGATCTTCCTGCTCTGGGGCAGCACCCAGCACTATGCCGACTTCTCCACACAGATCTGCCAGGTAACCGGCCGCAGCCGCCTGACCAAGCAGGACATGGAAGACGCCAGCAACAACCTTATCCACATCATCCTCAAAGGCTGTGGCCTGACCCCACCGAACTGAACCCTGCTTATGCCTTTTACCCTGTTGGACACTTGCGAGTTTCGTGAAGAGATCCGCAAGAGCCGCTTCATCACCCTGGCCGGCCCCATCAGCAGCCCGGCCGAGGCCCAGGCCTTCATCGAACGGCACAGCGACCTGGCCGCCACCCACAACTGCTGGGCCTGGAAACTGGGGGCGCAGTACCGCAGCAGCGACGACGGCGAACCCGGCGGTACGGCCGGGCGCCCGATCCTGGCGGCCATCGAGGCGCAGGACTGCGACCAGGTAGTGGTGCTGGTGATTCGCTGGTACGGCGGCATTCAGCTGGGCACCGGTGGACTGGCCCGGGCCTATGGCGGTGGCGCCAACAAGTGCCTGCAACAGGCCGAAAAGCGCCTGCTGGTAAGCCGTGTCGAGCTGCACTGCAGTTGCGCATTCAGCGAACTGGCCCTGCTCAAGCTACGCGTCGCCGAAGCCGACGGCCTGGTAATGGACGAGCAGTTCACCGCCAACGGTGTCGACCTGTTGCTGGCGCTTGGCGAGGAGCAGATCGAACCGGTGCAACGACAACTGGCCGACCTGAGCCGCGGGCGCATTCTGCTCGAACGGCGCTGACACTTGCCCACATCCACTGTGGGCCCGGCTGTGGATAACCTCTTAGCACTCGGCTGCAGCCCTTCTGGATCAAGGCTCACAGAGAAACGATCATATTTTGAGCAAGATTTGATGACAGGCCATCAAGCGGCGTCGAATCAGTGACTTATCCCCAGCCAGGTGTCCTTTAGGGCCGGCTCCATGGCCACAAAACCGTGCCTGGCGCTTGCACACAAATACTGTGGAGCAAGCTGTGGATAAACCGTGAGCGCCTGCGCCAAAGGCCTGCCGGCCAATGCTCAGCGTCGATTGATCATTTTATGAGCAGCCTCCAGGCCATGCTACGCTGCGTATCCTCTGCCCACCTGTACGGAGTTATCCCATGACCGCCCCCAAAACCGCACTGATCATTGGCGCATCCCGTGGCCTGGGCCTTGGCCTTGTGCAGCGCCTGCGCGAGCAGGGCTGGAACGTGACCGCCACCGTTCGGGACCCTGCCAGGGCCCCTGCGCTGGCCGCAGTGCCGGGCGTACAGGTCGAGACCCTGGAAATGAACAGCACCGATCAGCTCGATGCACTGCAGGCGCGCCTCAAGGGTCAGACCTTCGACCTGCTGTTCGTCAATGCGGGGGTCAAGGGCCCTGATGACCAGAACCCGGAGCGGGTACAACTGGCGGATATCGGCGAACTATTCATGACCAACAGCGTCGCGCCGATTCGCGTGGCGCAGCGCTTGAGCCCGCAGCTCAACGACAAGGGTGGGGTCATCGCCTTCATGAGCTCGGTGCTGGGCAGCGTGAGCATCCCCGACGCGCCCGACCTGGCCCTGTACAAGGCCAGCAAGGCGGCACTCAATTCCATGATCAACAGCTTCGTCGTGCAGCTGGGCGACACCGGCCTGACCGTGCTGGCCATGCACCCGGGCTGGGTCCAGACCGACATGGGCGGCGAAGGCGCTGAAATCGACGTGCCTACCAGCACAGGCGGGATGGTTGAACAGGTCACCCTCAACAGCGGCAAGGGTGGCCTGCATTTCATCAACTACAAGGGCGAAAAACTGATCTGGTGATCTGACGCGCGGTGGGTGTAGACTCGGCCCTTCGCCCACCGCGGCGGACCTGGATCAGCAGACAGGGCAACACTGAGCTGGCTAACCTGAACCCACTTTCAGAGGAGCCGGCACCATGCCTGCGACCCGTATCTGGTTGAAAAACCCGCTTGCCATCTTTACCGCCAACACCCTCGACGCCCGTGGCGGCCTGGTGCTCGAAGGCGGCATCATCCGCGAAGTCCTCGGCCTCGGCCAAACCCCCGCCACACCTTGCCAGCAGACCTTCGATGCCCGTGAGCACGTGGTACTGCCAGGCCTGATCAACACCCACCACCACTTCTACCAGACCCTTACCCGTGCCTGGGCTCCGGTGGTCAACCAGCCGCTGTTCCCCTGGCTCAAGACGCTGTACCCGGTGTGGGCCCGGCTCACCCCGGCCAAGCTGGAGCTGGCGACCCAGGTAGCCCTGGCCGAACTGCTGCTGTCGGGCTGCACCACCGCTGCCGACCACCACTACCTGTTCCCCGACGGCCTGGAAAACGCCATCGACGTACAAGTGGAGAGTGTGCGCAAACTCGGCATGCGCGCCATGCTCACCCGCGGTTCCATGAGCCTGGGTGAAGCCGATGGTGGCCTGCCACCGCAGCAGACGGTGCAGCAGGGCGAGGTGATCCTGGCCGACAGCCAACGACTTATCCACAGCTACCACGAGCGTGACGCGGGCGCGCAGATCCAGATCGCCCTGGCCCCCTGCTCACCGTTCTCGGTCACGCCCGAAATCATGCGCGCCAGCGCGACCCTGGCCCAAGAGCTGGACGTGCGCCTGCACACGCATCTGGCCGAAACCCTCGACGAGGAGGACTTCTGCCTGCAGCGCTTTGGCCTGCGTACGGTCGACTATCTGGACAGTGTCGGCTGGCTCGGCCCGCGCACCTGGCTGGCCCACGGCATCCACTTCAACCCCGACGAGATTGCCCGCCTGGGCGCTGCCGGCACCGGCATCTGCCATTGCCCCAGCTCCAACATGCGCCTGGCATCGGGCATCTGCCCCACCGTGGATCTGACCGACGCGGGTGCGCCAGTGGGCCTGGGTGTGGATGGCTCGGCCTCCAACGATGCGTCCAACATGATCCTCGAAACCCGCCAGGCCCTGTACCTGCAGCGCCTGCGCTACGGTGCCGAGGCCATCACCCCCGAGCGCGTGCTGGGCTGGGCCACACGAGGTTCGGCGCAACTGCTGGGGCGCGACGACATCGGCGAGCTGGCCGTGGGCAAGCAGGCCGACCTGGCCCTGTTCAAGCTGGATGAACTGCGTTTTTCCGGCAGCCATGATCCGCTCTCGGCCCTGCTGCTGTGCGGTGCCGACCGGGCCGACCGGGTGATGGTCGGCGGCCGGTGGCGAGTGATCGATGGCCAGATCGAAGGGCTGGACGTGAAGGGCCTGATCGCCGATCACCGCCAGGCCGCCGCGCAACTGATCGCCGGCTAGGCAGCTACAGGCCCAGCAGCGCCAGCATGATGAACGTGGCGAACAGCACGAAGTGGGTCATGCCCTCGATCGCGTTGGTTTCGCCATCGTTCAGGTTGATGGCGCTGACGATCAGCGTGATGAAGATCATCACCGTCTGCACCGGGGTCATGGCCATCTGGAACGGCTGACCGGTGTACAGGGCCATGGCCTCCATCAGCGGCACGGTGAGGATCACCGTCGACAGCGAGGCCCCCAGGGCGATGTTGACCACCGATTGCATGCGGTTGGCCAGCGCCGCGCGCAATGCGGTGAGAATCTCGGGCGCGGCAGAGATGGCCGCTACCACGATTGCCGTCAGTACCGGCGGTGCTCCGCTGCCCTCCAGGCCATAGTCCAGGGTCTTGGACATGACTTCGGCCAGCAGGCCGATCACCACCACCCCCGAAATCAGAATCGCGATCGATCGCGCCTTGTGGCCGCCCGGCGTCCCTGCCACCGGGTCGCGGCGTTTCTTCTGCGGGTAGCTGTAGCTGAAAAAGTAGCTGTGCGGCCCCACCTGCATGCGCAGAAACAGCGTATACAGCACCACCATCGCGCCGATGGTGAAGGCCGAATACAGATGCCACTGGGCTTCGGGGATGAACTCGGGCACCACCATCGATACGCCCATCGCGGTCATGATCATCACGCTGTAGGTGCGTGCCGAATCGTCGTTGTAGCTCTGCTCGCCGTGCTTGAGCCCGCCCATCAACGCGGCCAGGCCCAGGATCCCGTTGATATCGAGCATCACCGCCGAGTAGATGGTATCGCGCACCAGCGTCGGCGAAGCCTCATTGCTCATCATGATGGCCAGGATCACCACCTCCACCAAGACCGCCGACAGGGTCAGGATCATGGTGCCGTAGGGGTCGCCGACCTTTTCCGCCAGCAGCTCGGCATGCTGTGCAACCCGCATCGAGGCGCACACGATCGCCCCCACCAGCGCGAACCCGGCCAACAACGCCACGCCATGGCCATGCCCCAGCAACAGCGGCTCCAATGGCCAGGCCAGCAGGGCGGTCACCACGGCCAGCAGCAAGAGCTTTTCCTGGGTCAGTAGCTTGAGCATCGGTGGCCTTGAACAGAAGGGGTGTGGCTAGAGACTGTAGCTGCTGTGGAAGGTTTCCTGCTGCCGGACCATCCGGCCAGGTTTCGCGCCGCCCCTCGTCAACCGCTGTAGAATGGCGCGCAACCGCACCTTGATGAGAACACGCTATGTACGACTGGCTTAACGCGCTGCCCAAGGCAGAATTGCACCTGCACCTGGAGGGATCGCTCGAGCCCGAACTGCTGTTCGCTCTGGCCGAACGCAATGGCATCGCCCTGCCCTGGAACGATGTGGAGGCCCTGCGCGCGGCCTATGCGTTCAACAACCTGCAGGAGTTCCTCGACCTGTACTACCAGGGCGCCGACGTGCTGCGCACCGAGCAGGACTTCTACGATCTTACCTGGGCCTACCTGCTGCGCTGCAAGGCACAGAACGTGATCCACACCGAACCGTTCTTCGACCCCCAGACCCATACCGACCGGGGCATCCCGTTCGAGGTGGTACTGGCCGGCATCAGCGCAGCCCTCAAGGATGGCCAGCGCAAGCTGGGCATCAGCAGTGGCCTGATCCTGAGCTTCCTGCGCCACCTGAGCGAAGACGAGGCCCACGCCACCCTCGATCAGGCCCTGCCCTTTCGCGATGCCTTCATCGCCGTGGGGCTGGACAGCTCGGAGCAAGGCCACCCGCCCAGCAAGTTCCAGCGCGTGTTCGACCGCGCCCGTAGCGAAGGCTTCCTGACGGTCGCGCACGCCGGCGAGGAAGGCCCGCCCGAGTACATCTGGGAAGCCCTGGACCTGCTCAAAATCCAGCGTATCGACCACGGCGTGCGCGCCATCGAGGACGAGCGCCTGATGCAGCGCATCATCGACGAACAGATCCCGCTGACCGTCTGCCCTCTGTCCAACACCAAGCTGTGCGTGTTCGACCACATGCGCGAACACAACATCCTCGAGATGCTCGAGCGTGGCGTGAAGGTCACGGTGAACTCGGACGACCCAGCCTATTTCGGTGGCTACGTGACCGAGAACTTCCATGCCCTGCATACCCACCTCGGCATGACCCAGGACCAGGCCAGGCGTCTGGCGCAGAACAGCCTGGATGCGCGCCTGCTCAAGCCCTGACCTCTGCGCGGGCAGGTCGACCCATCACCGGTGGGTCGGCCTTGCCCGCCACCTGCGGCTACTCCCCCACCGCCAACGGCATAGGCGACTGTGCAATCAGCGGGATTTCACGCAACCCGGCGGGGGTGACGTGCAAGGCGCGCGAGTCACCGTTCATGCGCACCCAGCCCGACTGCACGAAAAGCCTGAGCAGGCTGCTGCCCAGAGCCCCGCCCAGGTGCGGGCGCTGCTCGCTCCACTCGCTGCAGCAACTGCACGCACTGCAGGCTCTGCCCTCGCGCAGTGCCAATGCCTCGACGAAGATGCCAAAGTCGGCAAAGTGCAGGCGCCCCAGCGAGCTGACCTCCAACTGGCGGTCGCAGAGCTCCAGCCACTTGGCCTCCTGCAAGCGCTGGTACAGGTCGGCCGCCAGCTCACCGCCCAGGTGGTCACGGCACAAGCGTGCGCGGCGCATCGCCAGCGGGATCCCCGGCGCCTCCCGGCTGACACGCACGCCCTGACGAAAATGCTCGCGCACCGGCACACTGGCCAGCGCCTCCACAGCGGCGCCCACCTCCGGGGCTGCCAGCCGAAAATACCGTTTGCGCCCGCGCGCCTCTATCTTCAGCAACCCCCCTGCCAGCAGGCGCCCAAGGTGAGCGCAGGTGGAAGAAGGTGTCAGGCCGGTCATCCTGGCCAACTCGTCGGAGGGGCGGGCCAGACCGTCGATCAAGGCCCACAGCATGGCGCTGCGCTTGGGGTCAGCCAGCAGGCTGGCGATCACACTGATACTTGCTACAGGTTTCATATCTGCACTCCCTGCGGATTCCGAAGACGTAACTTGCCCGCCCCTGCAATGGAAACGTCTCTTGCTGGTAACGACTGCGGG
The DNA here is from genome assembly GCF_028682105.1 of Pseudomonas sp. 8209. Lineage (NCBI taxonomy): Bacteria > Pseudomonadati > Pseudomonadota > Gammaproteobacteria > Pseudomonadales > Pseudomonadaceae > Pseudomonas > Pseudomonas sp. 8209. The sequence continues at coordinate 537,861 of NZ_JANIAH010000003.1, read as the reverse complement.
GGCAAGTATATGCCGGCCTGTAAGCACTTAAACGGCCTCTATCTCCGGCAAAATTGCCCGTTTTGGGCAACCATGTGGCCTTCTGCAAAGGTCACTTTCGGGTGGCGGGCCTTCCGCCCCTGGCACCACAGCCGCATGGGGGCGGCTTTCCCTGCAGAGCGAGGGTTGCGCTCAAGGGCCGATGAGCGCGCAACGCCCTACATCCAAGGTAAACAAGTCACTCAACCTAAAATGAAATGTATGACCCTGATCCAGCGCCCGACAGCCGGCCCTGCCTAGCCGGTCATCGCCAGCAGCGGCTCCAGCAGGTGCCGGCATCTGGCCTTGAGTTCGTCGCGCAGCAACTGCACCGGCTTGCCGAGCTGCGCCCGGTGGGTGCACAGCAGATTCAGCGGCGCAGCTTCACCCCGCACCCCGGGCAGCAGCACTTCGAGGCGCCCGGCCTTCACATCGGCTGCCACATCCAGCCAGGACTTGTAGGCAATGCCCACACCTGCCACGGCCCAGCGCCGTACCACGTCGGCGTCGTCGCAAAAGCGGTCGCCACGCACCAGCACCGTCTGTGTCGCGGCCCCGTCACTGAAGCGCCACTGGTCATGCACACGGCCACCCAACTGGTACAGCAGGCAGTTGTGCTCGGCCAGCTGTGCAACCGTCGCCGGTTGGCCATGGCGCGCCAGATAATCAGGTGCGGCGCACAGCACCCGGCGGTTGTCGGGGCACAGGGGCAACGCCACCAGGCTCGAGTCTTCGGGGGTGCCGTAGCGCAGCGCCACATCCACCGGCTGGCGAAACAGGTCGGCATTGCGATCGCCCAGCAGCAGGCGCACGTTCAGCAACGGGTGCGCCTGCTGCAACTGGTCCAACCAGGGCAACAGCACATTGCGTCCGAAATCCGACGGTGCCGACAACTGCAGCACGCCGCTCACCTCGGCCTGGCCCTGAGCCAACGCCCGCCGTCCCTCCTCGAGGCTGGCCAAGGCTACCCGGGCGTGGTTGAGGAACCCCTCGCCTTCAGCAGTCAGGCGCAGACTGCGCGTCGAACGGGCCAGCAGCCGCACTTTCAATTGCGCCTCAAGGCGCTTGAGCGCTGCGCTCGCCACTGCCGGCGAAAGGTCGAGCTGGCGCGCAGCGGCCGACAGGCTGCCCAGTTCCGCGGCGCGCACGAACAGTTGCAGATCATCGGTACGCAGCACTTGTCGGCCTCATTATCAAAAAAAAAATGAAAGTATCTGCCGTTTTATCGGGTTTTAACCCCAAGTGAAAGCACTGATGATGGCGGCACTCCCCCCCTCAAGGACCTCTTCATGAAAGCCATTGCCTACTATCAATCGTTGCCGATCGCCGACCCCGCCGCGCTGCAGGACATCGAGCTGCCCGCCCCGCAGCCTGGCCCGCGCGACCTGCTGGTGCAGGTGCACGCCATCTCGGTCAACCCGGTCGACACCAAGGTGCGCCAGAACGTGCAACCCGAGGCCGGCGTGGCCAAGGTGCTGGGGTGGGACGTTGCCGGTGTGGTCAAGGCGGTGGGCAGCGAGGTCAGCCTGTTCCAACCTGGCGACAAGGTCTACTACGCAGGCTCCATCGCCCGCGCCGGGGGCAACAGCGAGCTGCACGTGGTCGACGAGCGCATCGTCGGGCACATGCCCCGAACCCTGGGTTTCGCCGAAGCCGCCGCATTGCCGCTGACCGCCATTACCGCCTGGGAGCTGCTGTTCGAACGCCTGCAGATCGCCGAAGGCAAGGCCGACCTGGGCCAGAGCCTGCTGATCGTCGGTGGCGCCGGCGGCGTCGGTTCGATCCTGACTCAACTGGCCAGCCAACTGACCGGGCTCAAGGTCATCGCCAGCGCTTCACGTCCCGAAACCCAGGCCTGGGTAAGGGAACTGGGCGCCGATGTGGTAGTCGATCACCGTCAGCCCCTGGCCCAGGCCCTGAAGGCGCAGGGTATCGATAGCGTTACCCACGTTGCCAGCCTGACGCAGACCGACCAGCACCTGGACCAGCTGGTCGAGGCACTCGCCCCGCAGGGCAAGCTGGCGCTGATCGACGACCCCAAGCAGTTGGACGTGACCAAGCTCAAGCGCAAGAGCCTGTCGCTGCACTGGGAATTCATGTACACCCGCTCGCTGTTCGAAACCGCCGACATGCAGGCGCAGCACACGCTGCTCAACCGCGTGGCCGAGCTGATCGACGCAGGCACCCTCAAGACCACCCTGGGCGAGCATTTCGGCCCGATCAATGCAGCCAACCTGCGCCGGGCTCATGCGCTGCTCGAAAGCGGTGCAGCCAAGGGCAAAATCGTGCTGGAAGGGTTCTGAGCCCCTCCGGGCCCCGGCATGACCGTCAGTCAGTACACTGACGCCGGTCATGCCGGGGCCCGGTCGCGGCGCTACAATGCTGCTGCATTTACCCAACCACACAGGTAGGCAGCGATGAAGATTATCGTCAGTGCATCAGCCCGCAAACCCGGGTGCCCGTGGCAGGTTCAGCTCGACCAGCATGTGGTCAGCTTTCGCAGCGAGGCCGAGGCTCGCGCCTTTGTCGACACCCTGCAACAACGCTTGCGGGCCCCGCACCCGCTCAAGCAGGTCGGCTGAGCTGCAGGCGTCGGGTCAACATAGCCACGCCCACCGCCGCCGCACCGCACAGGCTGATGACCAGCGCCATCGGCAGCGCGCTGCCGTCATGCAGCACTCCCACCAGGGCAGCCGCACCCGCCGCCACGCTGAACTGCACGCACCCCAGCAACGCCGAGGCACTGCCGGCGCGGGCACCCTGCCCGCTCATGGCGCAGGCCGAGGCGTTGGGGATGATGCAGCCAAGGCTGGCAATGCACACGAACAGCGGCACCAGCAACGGCCACAGCGCCTGCGTATGCAGCGCGCTGATTCCCAGCAGCACCAGCCCGGCCGCCAGGTATACCCACACCGTGCGGGCCAGCAAAAAGGCAGGCCCACGCTTGGCCAGCAATCGCGCATTCACCTGCGCCACCAGGATGAAGCCCGCCGCATTGCTGCCGAACAGCCAGCCGTAATGTTCGGCCGGTACCCCATAAAGCTTGATGAACACGAAGGGCGACCCGGCGATATAGGCGAACATGCCGGCAATCGCGATGCCGCCGGTCAGTGCATGCCCCATGAACACGCGGTCCTTGAGCAGGCGCCCGTATTGGCGCAACGCCCCCGACAGCGGCTGGCGTGGTTGGTTGGAAGGCAGGCTCTCCGGCAGGCCCAGGGCAACGGCCAGCGTACAGCCGGCGCTGAACAGGGTGAGCACGAGGAAGATCGACTGCCAGCCATACAGGTTGACCAGCACCCCGCCCAGCATCGGGGCAAGGATCGGCGCCAGGCCCATCACCAGCATCAGTTGCGAGAACACCTTGGCCGAAGCCACTGCATCACACTTGTCGCTGACGATGGCCCGCGACAGCACCATGCCTGCGCAACCACCCAGGGCCTGTACAAAACGCGCGGCGATCAGGGCGTCCAGGCTCGGTGCAAAGGCACAGGCCAGCGACGCCAGGGTAAACAGGGTCACCCCGACCAGCAGCGGAATGCGTCGACCGAAGCGGTCGGCCACCGGGCCATAGGCCAGCTGCCCCAGCGACAGGCCCAGGAAATAGGCCGCCAGGGTGGTCTGGATGTGTTTTTCGTCGGTCGCAAAGGCCAGGGCCATTGCCGGGAAGCCGGGCAAGTAGAAATCGATCGCCAACGGCCCGAACGCACTGAGTGCGCCGAGGATCAGGATGGTGCGCAGGTTCATCGGGAATCCATAGCAGGCTAAGCAAGTGCCTTAGTCTAACCGGGCTGCCATGGATAAGCCGCGAATCTTTTGCCGAATTCGCTGGCACGTGCGCCCCTTGTTGGAGCCGGCCTTGCCGGGGATCGAGCGCGCAGCGCTCGCACACCGGAATGCACAGTGCAGCAGACACACCGCCCATGCAGGGTCGGTAGCCGCTTCGCGCCGGTTCGCCAGCAAGGCTGGCTCCTACAGGCGAAGCGGCTACCGGCTTGTTCAGGCCACAAGCTCGGCCTTGTAACCCTCATCGACAATCGCCTGCACGATCTGCGGCGCCTGCAGCGAACTGTCGACGCGCACCTGCTTGCTGGCCAGGTCCACCTCTACGATGGCCTGTGCATCCTGGCTCTGTACCGCACGGGTCACGGCCTTCACACAGTGGCCACAGGTCATGCCTTGAACAGTGAATACTTGCATGGGAACTACCTCCTTGGGATTTGAGCGCAGTCTCAAGCTTGCCATCGGGGCAAGGTCAAGTGCATGCCGAACTGGAAATCCGCGCCAAGCTCGGCCAAGCTGCGCCCTTGTCGAACGATCAGCAGGAGATTCATTCATGGGCAGGGCAGCATTGGGCCTTATCGGTTTGCTCGGGTTGTGCAGCATCGTGCCCCTGGCCAGCGCCGAAGGGCCGTCGGACTACAGCGTGTTGATCATTTCCCGCGAGCGTCTGGAGGTCGCCACGTCCTGCGAGATCGGCATCTATCTCAACGACCAGCTGTCGGCGCGACTGTTCCAGGAACACTCCACCTCGTTCAACCTGCCGGGCGGCCCGGTGAACGTGCGCCTGCGCCTGCTTCCCGGGCAGGCACCGGGTTGCAACAACGGCATCGAGAACCAGCGCAGCACACGAATCAACGTACTGGCGGGCCAGGTCAACAAGTACCGCATCGTCATGGACAACAATGGCCTCAGCCTGAAGAAGGCCGCTCTGGGCTATTGACCTTGCCAATGGGGTAAGGTTGATGCTTGGCGCCTGTCCAAGGAGGAGAGCCCCATGTCCGCATCAACCACCTTCGATCTGCCGATTCAAGGCATGACCTGCGCCAGCTGCGCCGGTCGTGTCGAGCGCGCCCTGCGCAAAGTCGCCGGCGCCGAACACGTCAGCGTCAACCTCGCCACCGAACACGCCCGGGTGCAAGCCCCTGCCGGCGCCCTGCCGGCACTGGTCGACGCCGTCAGCCAGGCCGGTTACAGCGTGCCCGCCCAGAGCCTCGAACTGCAGATTGGCGGCATGACCTGCGCCAGCTGTGCCGGGCGCGTGGAGCGGGCCTTGAACAAGGTGCCCGGCGTACAGCGGGTCAGCGTCAACCTGGCCAACGAGCGCGCGCACATCGAGCTGCTGGGGCAGGTCGACAGCGCGCTGCTGATCGACGCGGTGACCCAGGCAGGTTACACGGCCAGCCTGCCGCAAGCGGGCAAGGCCGATCAGGCCGACGCCGAGCGACGCCTGCGCAAGGAGCGCTGGTCGGTCGGCCTGGCCATACTGCTGGCCCTGCCGCTGGTGCTGCCGATGCTGCTGCAGCCCTTCGGCATCCACTGGATGCTGCCGGCCTGGGCACAGTTCGTACTGGCCACCCCCGTGCAGTTCATCCTGGGCGCACGGTTCTATGTCGCGGCCTGGAAGGCGGTACGCGCCGGGGCCGGCAACATGGACCTGCTGGTAGCCCTGGGCACCAGCGCCGGTTACGGCCTGAGCCTGTACGAATGGGCGCGGGCCACCGCAGGCAGCATGCCGCACCTGTATTTCGAAGCCTCGGCGGTGGTCATCGCCCTGGTGCTGCTGGGCAAGTACCTGGAAAGCCGCGCCAAGCGCCAGACCGCCAGTGCCATCCGCGCCCTCGAAGCTCTGCGCCCTGAGCGCGCCCTGCAGGTGATCGACGGCCAGGAGCGCGACGTACCCATCAGCGCCCTGCGCCTGCATGACCTGGTGCGGGTACTGCCCGGCGAACGCTTCCCGGTGGACGGTGAGGTGATCGAGGGCCAGAGCCATGCCGACGAAGCCCTGATCAGCGGCGAAAGCCTGCCCGTGCCCAAGCAGCCGGGCGACCGCGTGACCGGCGGCGCCATCAACGGCGAAGGCCGCCTGCTGGTAAGTGTGCTGGCCCTGGGTACTGAAACCGTGCTGGCGCGCATCATCCGCCTGGTCGAAGACGCCCAGGCCGCCAAGGCCCCCATCCAGAAACTGGTCGACCGGGTCAGCCAGGTGTTCGTGCCAGCCGTGCTGGTGCTGGCCCTGGCAACCCTGGTCGGCTGGTGGCTGGCCGGCGCGCCAATCGAAACCGCGCTGATCAATGCCGTGGCCGTGCTGGTCATCGCCTGCCCCTGTGCCCTGGGCCTGGCCACACCCACCGCGATCATGGCCGGTACCGGCGTGGCCGCGCGCCACGGCATCCTGATCAAGGACGCCGAAGCGCTGGAGCGTGCCCATGCAGTCAACCGCGTGGTGTTCGACAAGACCGGCACCCTCACTTCCGGCAGCCCGCGCATCGTTCACAGCAAGGCCCAGGGCATCGAGGCAGGCGAACTGCTGCAACTGGCCGGCGCCCTGCAACGCGGCAGCGAACACCCGCTGGCCAAGGCGGTACTGGATGCCTGCCAGGAGCAGGGCCTGACCGTACCCGACATCGACGACAGCCAATCGCTGACCGGCCGCGGCATCGCCGGCCACCTCAATGGCCGCGACCTGGCCCTGGGCAACCGTCGCCTGCTGGAAGAAAGCGGCCTGCAACCGGGTGAACTCGCCACCAGCGCCCAGGCCTGGGAGGCCGAGGGGCGCACCTTGTCGTGGCTGATCGAGCGCGGTGCGCAACCACGGGTGCTGGGCCTGTTCGCCTTCGGCGACAGCCTCAAGCCTGGCGCAGACGCCGCCGTACGCCAGCTGAGCCAACAGGGCATCAGCAGCCACCTGCTGACCGGCGACAACCGCGGTAGCGCCAAGGTGGTGGCCCAGGCCCTTGGCATCAATGACGTATACGCCGAGGTGCTGCCGGCCGACAAGGCCGCCACTGTTCTCGAACTGAAGAAATCGGGTGTGGTAGCGATGGTGGGTGATGGCATCAACGACGCGCCGGCCCTGGCCGCCGCCGACATCGGCATCGCCATGGGTGGCGGCACCGATGTGGCCATGCAGGCCGCCGGCATCACCCTGATGCGCGGCGACCCGCGCCTGGTACCGGCCGCCCTGGAGATCAGCCGCAAGACCTACGCCAAGATCCGCCAGAACCTGTTCTGGGCCTTCATCTATAACCTGATCGGTATTCCGCTGGCGGCCTTCGGCCTGCTCAACCCGGTGCTGGCCGGGGCGGCCATGGCCTTGTCGAGCGTCAGCGTGGTCAGCAACGCCTTGCTGCTCAAAACCTGGAAACCGCAAACGCCGCCACAGGACGATGCCCCATGAACATCGGACAAGCCGCCAAACGTACCGGCCTGAGCGCCAAGATGATCCGCTACTACGAGTCCATCGGCCTGCTCAAGCCGGCCTCGCGCAGCGACAGTGGCTACCGCCTCTACCAGCAGGACGACCTGCACGCGCTGGCATTCATCAAGCGCTCGCGAGACCTGGGGTTTTCATTGGAGGAAGTGGCCAAACTGCTGACCTTGTGGCAGGACCGCCAGCGCGCCAGCGCCGACGTGAAAGCCCTGGCCAACGAGCATATCGCTGACCTGAACCGGCGCATCGACGAGCTGGTGAGCCTGCGCGATACGCTGAGCGAGCTGGTCGCCCACTGCCAGGGGGACGATCGCCCCGACTGCCCGATCCTCAAGGACCTGGCAGCCGGCAGCTGCTGTCACTAGCGCGTTACTGCATCCACGGCGGTGGCGGTTCCTCGGCCTTGGCCGGGCCGTTCTCCGCCTCGGCGCGTGCAGCCTGCCGGCGCGCCTCGTCCAGGCGCGCCGCTTCGATCTCGCGCATCACCCCGTCGACATCGGCGCTGTGCTCGTCCTCCGCGAACTGCCCGCTCAGCGGGCTTTCCGGAGTCAGCTCGCCGGCCTCGTACAACGCCCACATTTCCTTGGCGTAGCGGGTGGCCTTGAGCTCCGGGGCAAACTGGCCGAAGTACCCGGCCATGTTCCCCACATCGCGCTCGAGCATGCTGAACGCATGGTTGTTGCCGGCCGCATCCACCGCCTGGGGCAGGTCGATGATCACCGGGCCGTCAGGGCCGAGCAGCACGTTGAATTCCGACAGGTCGCCATGCACCAGGCCGGTGCACAGCATCAGCACGATCTGGCGGATCACGAAGTCGTGGTACTCGCGGGCCTGATCGGCCTCCAGGTGCACGTCGTTCAGGCGTGGCGCCGCATCGCCATGGGCATCGGACACCAGCTCCATCAACAGCACGCCATCGAGAAAATCGAACGGCTTGGGTACCCGCACGCCGGCACTGGCCAGGCGAAACAGGGCTGCCACCTCGGCATTCTGCCAGGCCTCCTCGGCCTCTTTGCGCCCATACTTGGAGCCCTTGGCCATGGCCCGCGCCTGGCGGCTGTTGCGCACCTTGCGGCCCTCCTGGTATTCGGCGGCCTGACGGAAGCTGCGCTTGTTGGCCTCTTTGTAGACCTTGGCGCAGCGCAGCTCGGTACCGCACCGCACCACGTACACCGCGGCTTCCTTGCCACTCATCAGGGGTCGGATGACTTCATCGACCAGCCCGTCTTCTATCAGTGGTTCTATGCGTTTTGGAGTCTTCATCGGCTTTTGTTCTGGGTCCTGTTTTGCCAAACACACGGGTATCACGGGTTGCCGGCCATCGTCTCACAGCCATGAGCCAGATGCGCGCTCACGATACAACAAGGCCCTCAAAGGAAGTGGACCCGATAATGTCCAAATAATTTAATCCCGCCTGCACCGAGTGCCTCGTGGCTTCCCGAACATGGCAGACACTCACTGCCTGAACAGTTCCCCCGGCGTCGCCCCGAACAAGCCCTTGAACGCCACGATGAACGCCGACGTCGACTCATAGCCGCAACCCAGCGCCGCCTGGGTCACGCTCTGCCCCTGCTCCAGCGCCTGCAGCGACGACAGCAGGCGCATGCGCTGGCGCCAGCCGCGAAAGCTCAGCCCCGTCTCGCGCTGAAACAACCGCATCAGGGTCTTCTGCGAACGCCCCAGGCGCTCGGCCCAGTAGGCCAGGCCGGCGTCCTGCTCCGGGTGCGCCAGCAATGCATTGCACACCTCGAGCAGGCGCGGGTGCTGCGGCAGCGGCAACGAAAAACCCACCTCGGGCAGCCCCTGCAACTGCTCCAGCAGCACCTGCACCAGATGTGCCTCGGGGCTCTCGCCTTCGGCGTAATCCACCGGGAACAGGCAGAACTGCTTGATCAGCTCACGGGCCAGCGGCGTCACCTCCAGCACCCGGCAGCGCGGCCCGGCCCACGCCGCATCGGCCTGACGCACATACAGGCTGCGCATTTCGGCACGAGTCGAGGTAATCACCTCATGCTCCACCCCGGCCGGTATCCACACGCCCCACTGCGGCGGCGCAAAAAAACTGCCCTCGGCGGTGTACACCCCCAGCACCCCGCTGATCGCATAGGAAAACTGTATCCAGTCGTGTCGATGACGCGGCGTCCACGAGCCGGCCCCCAGGCTTTCGGCACGCGCATACAGTGGCCGCGGCAGGGCATCGAGCAGCGGGATTGGGCGTGGCAGCAGATTTTGTCCGTTACTCGGCATCGCTTGGCCTTGTGTCGCGAGACGGAAGAATGGCCACAGGTTAGCCTGCCGCTTCGTTATTACAAGATGATTCGCAGGCCCGCCTATGCAAGCTCACCTCAAGCGCGTGGTAACCGACTGGTTCCTGTGCGGCATGTTTCTCGCCACCTTCCTCGCCTGGCTGTTCCCGCACTTCGGTGCCAGCGGCGGCTCGATGCACGCCGAATACGTGATCAACATCGGTGTGTTCGTGGTGTTCTTCCTGCACGGCATCAACCTGTCCAGCGAACAGATCCGCCATGGCCTGAAGAACTGGCGCCTGCACCTGATGGTGCAGGGCTTCACCTTCGTGGTGTTCCCGCTGCTGTGGTGGCTGGGCAACAGCGTGCTGGGCAGCCATGTGCCAGCGCTGCTGATGCTGGGCTTTCTGTACCTGTGCGCCCTGCCCTCGACCATCTCCTCGTCGGTGGCGCTGACCGGCAGCGCCGGCGGCAACGTGCCCGCCGCAATCCTCAACGCCAGCCTGTCCAGCGTGCTGGGCATCTTCCTGACCCCGTGGCTGGTGAGCCTGGTGGTGGGCAACGGCAGCGATGGCATCGACCTGGGCGCCACCCTGCTCGACCTGTGCGCCATGCTCCTGCTGCCGCTGGTGCTGGGGCAGTTGCTGCGCCCGTGGCTGGGCCGCTTCTTTGCCCGCCACAAGCGCTACACCAACGTGATGGACAAGGTGGTGATCCTGCTACTGGTGTACGCGGCGTTCTGCAACTCGATGATCTCGGGGCTGTGGCAGCAGCAGGGTGGCTCGGTACTGCTCACCGCCGTTCTGGGCAGCGCGTTGCTGCTGGCGCTGATCCTGTGGCTGACCACCCGCAGCGCGCGGCTGCTCAGGTTCAGCCCGGCCGACGAGATCGCCGCAGTGTTCTGCGCCAGCAAGAAATCCCTGGCCGCCGGCGCACCGATGGCCGCATTGATCTTCGGCGCCCATCCCGGGCTGGGGCTGATTCTGCTGCCGATCATGATCTATCACCCGCTGCAGTTGATCGTGTGCTCGATCATGGCCGAACACTACGCCAACCGCCCGGCGCCCCTGGCCAAGGAGGCGCCGCTGGTCAGCGCTCGATGATCGCGGTCACGCCCTGCCCGCCCGCGGCGCAGATCGAAATCAGCCCGCGGCCCTGGCCGGCCTCGTCCAGCAGCTTGGCCAGGTTGGCCAGAATGCGCCCGCCGGTAGCGGCGAACGGGTGCCCTGCAGCCAGCGAACTGCCCTTGACGTTGAGCCTGTCGCGGTCGATGGCACCCAACGGCTCGCTCAGGCCCAGCCGGCTCTGGCAGTAGTCGGCGTCTTCCCAGGCCTTCAGCGTGCACAGCACCTGGGCGGCGAAGGCTTCGTGGATCTCGTAGAAGTCGAAGTCCTGAAGGGTCAGGCCGTTGCGCTCCAGCAGTCGAGGTACCGCATAGGCCGGCGCCATCAGCAGCCCCTCCTGGCCTTTGACGAAATCCACCGCAGCATTCTGACCATCGAGAAAATACGCCTTGATCGGCAGGCCGCGCTCGCGGGCCCACTCTTCGCTGGCCAGCAGTACCACCGAAGCGCCATCGGTCAGTGGCGTGGAGTTGCCCGCCGTCAGCGTGCCCTTGGCGCTGCGCTCGAACACCGGCTTGAGGCTGGCAAGTTTCTCCAGGGTCAGGTCCGGGCGCAGGTTGTGATCGCGGGTCAGGCCCAGGAAGGGCGTGAGCAGGTCATCCTGCCAGCCTTCGGCAAACGCCCGGGCCAGGTTCTGGTGGCTGCGCAAGGCCAGCTCGTCCTGCTCGGCACGCCCTATCTGCCAGGTCTGCGCCATCAGCTCGCAGTGCTCGCCCATCGACAGCCCGGTACGCGGCTCGCCATTGCGCGGCAGCTCGGGCTTGAGGTGCCAGGGCCTCAGTTGCAGGAACACCTTGAGCTTGTCGCCCGTGGTCTTGGCCCGATTGGCCTGCAGCAGCAACTTGCGCAGCCCCTCGTTGACCGCAATCGGCGCATCGGAGGTGGTGTCCACGCCGCCAGCAATGCCGCTGTCGATCTGCCCCAGGGCGATCTTGTTGGCCACCATCAGCGCGGTTTCCAGCCCCGTGGCGCAGGCCTGCTGCAGGTCATAGGCCGGGGTCTGCGGCGACAGCCGCGAGCCCAGCACGCATTCGCGGGTCAGGTTCATGTCGCGCGAGTGCTTGAGCACCGCGCCCGCCGCCACTTCGCCCAGTTGCAGGCCATGCAGGCCGAAACGCTCAACCAGCCCTTCGATTGCCGCAGTCAGCATCGCCTGGTTGCTGGCCGTGGCGTAGGGCCCGTTGGAGCGGGCGAACGGGATTCGATTGCCGCCGATGATCGCGACCCGACGTAAAGCGCGCATGCACAGACTTCCTTATTCCGAGACGGGATAGACCCGCTATAGCGTAGGTGTTTTTTCGCCAGTCGAACGACCGAAGGCGAAACATGGTCCACACTTTGGTGCTTAATTTCCGGGAGACGTTCACATGAGCGACCGCTATATCGACTTCGCCAACTCTTCATTCGGTCGGCGCGTGGCCGGTGCCGTCGGCCTGCCCACCCCCGCCCGCCTGGAGCGCTGGGAAGCCGGCAGGCTGCGCCCGGTCGAAGGCGCCCTGCTGCTCGGCGGCGGGCCGCTGGTGACGAACGTGGCCGCCTTTGCCAGGCGCCTGACCGACGAGGTCTACAGCTATGCCGATGAAAGCCTCGAACTGCCGGCCTGGGTCGCGGGCCTGGGGCCCAAGCTCAAGGCCGTGGTGTTCGACGCCAGCCACCTGACCGACAGCGACCAGCTCAAGCAACTGCGCGAGTTCTTCCAGCCGCTGCTGCGCAGCCTGGCTGCCAGTGCGCACATCGTGATCCTGGGGCGCGCGCCCGAATCGCTGGACGACCCGCTGGCCAGCGTGGCGCAGCGGGCCCTGGAAGGTTTCAGCCGTTCGCTGGCCAAGGAACTGCGCAACGGCGCCACCCTGCAACTGCTGTATGTGGACCCGGCCGCGCAGGACCAGCTCGAAGGCGCGCTGCGCTTCTTCCTCTCGCCCAAGAGCGCCTTCATCAGCGGCCAGGTGCTGCGCCTGACCGCCTGCGCCACCCAGGTACAGGACTGGTCGCGCCCGCTGGCCGGGCGCAAGGCGCTGGTCACCGGTGCGGCCCGCGGCATCGGCGCCGCCATCGCCGAAACCCTGGCCCGTGACGGCGCCGAGGTGGTGCTGCTCGACGTGCCCCAGGCCAAGGCCGACCTCGACGCCCTGGCCGCGCGCCTGGGTGGGCGCAGCGTGGCGCTGGACATCTGCGCCAGCGATGCATCGGCGCACCTGCTCGAAGCGCTCCCCGAGGGCATCGACATCGTCGTGCACAACGCCGGCATCACCCGCGACAAGACCCTGGCCAACATGACCCCCGAATACTGGGACGCCGTGCTCGCGGTCAACCTCAAGGCCCCCCAGGTGCTGACCCAGGCGCTGCTCGACGGCGGCGCGCTGCACGACAACGCACGCATCGTGCTGCTGGCCTCGATCAGCGGTATCGCCGGCAACCGCGGGCAGGCCAACTATGCCGCCAGCAAGGCCGGCCTGATCGGCCTGGCCCAGGCCTGGGCGCCGCTGCTGGCCAAGCGGGGTGCCAGCATCAATGCGGTGGCCCCCGGCTTCATCGAAACACGCATGACGGCGGCCATCCCCTTCGCCCTGCGCGAAGCCGGGCGACGCATGAGCTCCCTGGGCCAGGGCGGCCTGCCGCAGGACGTTGCCGAAGCCGTGGCCTGGCTGGGACAGCCCGGCAGTGGCGCGGTCAACGGCCAGGTGCTGCGCGTATGCGGCCAGGCCGTGATGGGGGCATGAGCATGGACCGACACTGGCACGATCTGCACCGCACGCAAGGGCTGAGCGGGCTGTACCTGAAGGCTGCGCGCAAGCGCAGCATCACCGGCGACAGCCTGCCCGCCAGCGGCCTGCACTGCGCCATCGGCGTGAATCCACAGCGCCTGCAGGCCTACCGCAAGCTCTGCCACTTCGGCGACGACAGCCACCTGCCGCCGACCTTCCCCCATGTGATGGCGTTCGCCCTGCAACTGCAACTGCTGACCGCCGACGACTTCCCGTTCCCGCTGCTGGGCCTGGTGCACCTGAACAACCGCATCCGCGTGGTGCGCCCGCTGGGTGGCATCGGCACGCTGCGCTTCAGCGTGTTCGTCGACAACCTGCAGCCCCACGCCAAGGGCGCGACCTTCGACCTGATGACCGAAGCCGAAGACAGCCTGGGGCTGCTCTGGCACGAGCGCAGTCGCATGCTGTGTCGCGGCGTCAAGCTCGAAGGCGAGCCACCCGCCGTCGACACCCCTGAACCGCTGCCTCTGGGCGAGCTGACCCGCTGGTATGCCGACAGCGACATCGGCCGGCGCTACGCCAAGGTCTGCGGCGACTACAACCCCATCCACCTGAGTGCGCTCAGCGCTCGCCTGTTCGGGTTTCCCCAGGCCATCGCCCATGGCATGTGGAGCAAGGCCATGGCGCTGGCCGCGCTGCGCGGGCACCTGCCGCTCAGCGGCTACGAGGTGGACGTGGCCTTTCACAAGCCTGTGCGCCTGCCCAGCGAAGTGGTGCTGGAGGGCAGCGCAGTCGCACCCGACGGCCAGTTCCGCCTGGTAGGCCATGGCGACCTGGTGCACATGACCGGCAGTTGGCACACGCTGCACGAATCTTCTAGACCTGCCTGACGGACCGGGCGATAACGGTTTTCTTTGCCGGTAGCACACGATGAACAGCAACTGGATAGACCTGCGCCAGGAGCCCGATACCGGCATCGAGACCCTGCGCGCGCATTTTCGCGGGCATGCCTATGATCCGCACTGGCACGACAGCTACCTGGTGGGCGTGACCGAACAGGGCGTCCAGCAGTTCACCTGTCGCCGCGCCCGCCACCAGAGCACACCGGGCAAGGTGTTTCTGCTCGAACCCGGCGAGTTGCACGACGGCGATGCGCCCAGCCCCGAGGGCTTCACCTACCGCATGCTCTACCTCGACCCGCAATGGCTGGAGCGCGAGCTGCGCGGCTTCACCGAGCATGCCCCGCCCGCCAGCCAACCCGGTTTTGCCCACACCCTGGCCAGCGACCCGCGCCTGGCAGCGGCCACCGCGTGCGCCTTCCAGTCGCTGCACGAGCCGGAGCTGCGCATGGTGCGCCAGGCGGCACTGGACCAGTTGCTGGAGCACCTGAGCGGGCATCTGCAATGGCGCCGCCGGCTCGACCCCGACCCGCGCCTGCCGCTGGTGGCACAAAGGGCGCGCGACTACCTGCATGCACACCTGCACCACGACATCGGCCTCGAACAACTGGCGGCGGCGTGCAACATCGACCGCTTTCGCCTGAGCCGCGCCTTCAAGGCCGCGTTCGGCCTGGCGCCCCACGCCTACCTGGTGCAACTGCGCCTGGCCCATGCACGCCGGCTGCTGGCGGCAGGGTCGAGCCCGGCACAGGTGGCGCCAGCGCTGGGCTTTGCCGACCAGAGCCACCTGGGACGCTGGTTCCTGCGCGCCTATGGCATGACCCCGGCACAGTACCGCAGGCGCTGCACAAAGCTTCCAGACTGACGCGCGCCAACACGCGAGCATGCAAGCCCCTCTACCAAGGAGCCTGCCCATGCTGGCCTTCATGCTGTTTGCCTTCGTTGCGTCCATCACCCCCGGGCCGACCAATTTCCTGGTACTGAGCAACAGCGCCAGCCATGGCCTGCGCGCTGCATTGCCAATCATCCTGGGGGCCGGTGCAGGGGCCGCGCTGATCGTCTGGCTGGTGGGCAGTGGCATGGGCGAGGCACTGTTCCGGGCCCCGGCGGTGCAGCCGCTGCTCAACGGGCTGGGCGTGGCCTGGCTGACCTGGCTGGCCTGGAAGATCTTTCGCAGCCCAGTGCAGGTGCAGCAATCGGGCGCGACGTCGGCCAGGCTCGGCCTGTGGGGCGCGGCGGCGTTGCAGGTGATCAACCCCAAGACGTGGATGATGGCGCTGGCGGTGGCCAGCGTGTTCATCGATGCCGCAGCCAGCGACCGCCTGCTGCAGGTGACGCACCTGAGCCTGGTGTTCTTCGTGATCGCGCTGCCGTGCCTGGGTGGCTGGGCCTTGCTCGGCAGCGGGGCGCGGCGCCTGAGCGGTTCGCCGGTGGTGCTGCGCCGGGTCAACCAGGGGCTGGCGCTGCTGTTGCTGGTGTCGGCCTGGGCCAGCCTCTGGCAGTGAGGCCCCATGCACCTGACACAGGGCTTGCAGGAGCCGGCGTTGCCGGCGAACAGGCCAGCACAATCCCCTGAAAAACCCGCCGACCCGCGCTAAGCTACGCCGCACGAGGAGAGCCCCCACCCATGAACCTGCAAGAACTCACCACCCGCCTGCACACCATCCGCGACAACAACGACTGGCGCGGCTTCCACAGCCCCAAGAACCTGGCCATGGCCGCCAGCGTGGAAATGGCCGAGCTGGTGGAGATCTTCCAGTGGCTCAGCGAGGACCAGTCGCGCCAGCTGTCCCCCGAGCAGCTCGAACACGCCGGCCAGGAAGTCGGCGACGTGGTGCTCTACCTGTTGCTGCTGTGCAGCGAACTGGGCCTGGACATGGACCAGGTGGTGCGCAGCAAGCTGGCCGACAGCGAACGGCGCTTCGCCCGATGAAAGACCGCCACTTCGACGCACTGGCGACCCGCTTCGCCGAAAAGATCTACGGCGGCGCCAAGGGCGCCATCCGCCTCGCGGTGCTCCAGGCCGACCTCGCCGAAGCACTGCCCGACCGCCCCCTGCGCGTGCTCGACATCGGCGCGGGCCTGGGCCACATGGCCCTGTGGCTGGCCGAACGTGGCCACCAGGTGACCCTGGCCGAACCCGCCGCGCCTATGCTCGAGGGCGCCCGCGAACGCTTCGCCGCCGCCGGCCAGCCGGCCACCTTCATCCAGGCGCCCTGGCAGGAACTGCTCGGCCAGCTCACCGAACCCTACGACCTGGTGCTGTGCCACGCCGTGCTCGAATGGCTGGCCGAACCCGAGACCATCCTGCCGGTGCTGCACCAGCTCACCCGCGCCGACGGCCTGCTGTCGCTGGCCTTCTACAACCGCGACGCACTGGTGTATCGCAACCTGCTCAAGGGCCATTTCCGCAAACTGCGCGGGGCCAGCCTGGCCGGTGAAAAGCAGAGCCTGACCCCGCAAAAACCACTTGATCCGCGCGAACTCCGGGCGCACCTTGAAGGTCTGTGGGATATACACAGCGAGAGCGGTGTACGGGTGTTCCACGACTACATGCCCGTCGAGTTCCAGGCCAAGGCAGAACTGCTCGACCTGCTCGAAATGGAACTGGCGCACCGCCGCCACCCGGCCTTCGCCGGCCTGGGCCGCTACCTGCACTGGATGTGCCACCCACGCTGAGTACCGAGCCGTGTCTGCCGGGAGACTGCCATGCCGTACCGTTTGACCCTGGGCCTGTTGTGCCTGGCCCTGGCCGCCTGCCAGGGCAGCAACCCGTATGTGGCCAGCTCCCGACCGCTGCCGCCGGCCCCGCCCCAGGCGGCCACCACCTTCGACGCCAGCGCCTACCCTGCACCAGCCCGTGACTATGGCCGTTACCGCAGCTGGTCATGGCGCAACGGCCAGCTCCCGGCCGGCAGCGCCTCCAGCGACCCGGCCGAGCTTGCCGACGCAGTCAGCGCCGCCCTCGACCAGCGCGGCCTGCGGCCTGCGCGCAACACCCGCAGCGACCTGCTGGTCAGTGCCGACCTGCGCATGGAACGGCGCCTGCGCCAGGTGCGCGACGATTACTACCCCTATGACGACTACGGCTACGGGGGCATCGGCTACAACCGCTACGGCGGCTATCGCAACGGCTATGGTGTGTATGGCAGCGTGCCGATCATACGCACCTACCAGGTCGACGTGATGGTGGTGCGCCTGGACCTGTTCGATGCCGGCAGCGGCCAGCCGGTCTGGAGCGCCAGCGCAGAAACCACCAGCCAGGGCTCACCGAGCGAGCGCGCCCGCGCCCTGCGCGATGCCGTGCACAAGGCCCTGGATGGCTACCCCCCAAGCTGAAGGCAACCGGAGAATCATCATGCTGCGCCGTCTCGCTCTACTCCCCCTGTTGGCCCTGCTGGCGCTGCTCGGCGCCTGCCAGAGCAACAACGTCACCCAGGACTTCGATGCCAGCCGCGACTTTGCGGCCTACCGCAGCTGGAGCTGGCAGGAGCCGGCCCTGCAATATCGCCCGGACGACCCGCGAATCAAGAGCGACCTCACCGAGCAGCGCATCCGCCAGGCCGTCAGCGAACAGCTCGACCAGCGCGGTCTGCGCCCGGCCCAGGGCAATGCCAGGGGTGACCTCAAGGTGCAGACCTACCTGATCGTCGAAAACCGCCAGCAGCAGATCACCACCAACTACGGCGGTGCCTGGGGCGGTTACTGGGGTGGCTACTGGGGCGGCCCGGCCTACAACGAGACCCGCAGCGTCGACTACAAGGTCGCCACCATCCAGGTCGACCTGTTCGACAGCCGCGACGGCAAGCTGGTATGGCGCGGCAGCGCCGAGCAGATCATGAACAACTACCCGCCCGGCCCCACCGAGCGCAACACCGCGATCCAGAATACCGTGGCCAAGGTACTGGCCAACTACCCGCCCCACTGAGCCGGCGATGGCCGGTCGCCACCTCAAGGCGACTGGCCATTATCTTGACTACACTTCTTTGACGCATGCGTTCGCGCACGGCCTGGTGCCGGCAAAGGAGTGCTCGTGGCTACCCGATTCCCAACCCGGCAGCGTGGCGCGATCGGCCTGATGGCCGCCCTGACACTGGCCCTGGCGCTGGTGTTCGCCCTGTTGGTGATCGATAGCGGGCGGCTCTATCTGGAACAGCGTTCGCTGCAGCGGGTGGTCGACATGGCCGCCCTCGAAGCGGCTGGGCAAAGTGCGGTGTGCACCGGCAGCGGCCCGCAGGCGGCGACCGTGGCCCAGGCCAGCGCCGCACGCAACGGCTTCGCGCCCGGCGCCAAGCATACCCTGGCCACCACCTGCGGCACCTTGCAGACCGGTGCCGGCAGCCGGCGCACCTATACCGTCAACCCGAGCAAGAGCGAAGCGATCCGGGTCAGTGCCAGCAGCGCCGTGGCCACCAGCATTGCCGCCGGTGTACAGGCCCTGCTGAGCGGCGGCGCCGTGCCGGCCACCACCACCCTGCACGCCAGTGCGGTGGCCTCGCTGCCCAAGCCGCCGCAGGCGATGCTGCGTCTCAAGAGCACCCTGCTGACCATCGACACACGCAAGTCCGATGTGCTCAACGCCCTGTTCAAAGCACTTGGCGGCAACGTCAACCTCGACGTACTGGGCTGGCAGGGCATCGCCGATGTCAACGTCGACCTGCTGAGTTTTCTCGATGCCCTGGCCATCAAGGCCGGGGTGCAGGTGGGCAATTACGATGAACTGCTGGGCAAACAGCTGCACCTGACCGACCTGCTCGATGTCGCCGTCGAACTCGCCCGGCGCGGCGGCGCGGCGGCCCAGGTGGTGACCGACCTCGGCAAGCTGGTACTCGGTGCCGGCAACAACCCGCTGGTCAAGCTGGGCGATATCCTCGACATCCAGAACGGCGCGGTCCAGTCCGGCCTGGATGCCCAGATGCAACTGCTGCAACTGCTCAAGGCCTCGGTGATGCTGGCCAACAAGAACACTGCGGCCACCGCCGAGGTGCCGCTCAACATCCCGCCGCTGGTCAAGGCCAACCTGCGCCTCAAGGTCATAGAACCCGAACAGATCTCCGCCGTGGGCAACCCGCAGTACGACACCATCAAGGTGCACACCGCTCAGGTCCGTGCGCTGGTCAGCCTGGAGCTGCCGCTGCTCAACAGCATCACCGGCCTGCTCAACGCCGTGCTCGACCTGGCCGAACCGCTGACCAACGTGGTCAGCAACCTGCTCAGCCTCAATCTGGTGGCCACGCTGGAGTCGGTGTTCTGCCTGCTGGCGATCCCGTGCAAGGTCAGCGACGTCCGTTTGCTGCCTGGGGTGGTACACCTGGACATCGGCCTGGAAGTCGCCAGCGCCAGCAGCCAGGTCACCCGCTACAGCTGCAAGCCGGACAAGACCCTGACCGCCAGCACCCGCAGTTCGGCGCTCAACGTTTCGGTGGGCATGTTCAGCGATCCCCAGGCCTTTTTCAGCACAGGCAACACCGCCATTTCGCCGCTGCCGCTGATCGACATCGGCAGCAAATACTGCACGCGCTTCCTGATACTGCCGTCCACCTGCGGCGCGCGCACCGCCTTCGCTGGCGGTGGCGTAGGGCTCAAGGTCAATGCACCGCTGCTGGGCAGCAACTCCACCGGGCCTGCCACCGACCTGCTGTTTCGCAACGCCAGCGCGCCACCGGACATCGACCTGCCACCGGCCTACATGGCCACCTCGGCCAGCGATATCGTGCAGAGCCTGAACAACACCATCAATGGCATCGAGCTGCAGGTGTACCGCCCGCTCAACGGCAACCTGCTCGGCAACGTGCTGGTGGTGGCCGGCAACCTGCTCGATGACGTCAAGGCGCTGCTGCAGCCAGTGATCAGGAACCTGCTCGGCAAGTTGGTCGACCCGCTGGTCAACACACTGCTCAAGGCACTGGGGCTGGACCTGGTGAACGTCGAGGTCGGTGCCAACCTCACCTGTGACGGCAACCGCGCTCAGTTGATGCTCTGAACCGGCAGCTCGATCACGAAACACGCGCCCTCGGCGCCATTGTGTGCGCTGAGCAACCCGCCCATGCCCTCGATGATTCCGCCACTCACCGACAGGCCCAGCCCGGTCCCCACGCCGCTGGGCTTGGTGGTGAAGAACGGCTCGAAAATCCGCTCCAGCAGCCGCGGGTCGATGCCGCCGGCATTGTCGCGCACCTGCAGGCGCACCCCACCCGCCACCGGCTCGGCCTCCACCGCGATCCAGGGGCGCAACTGCGGGTCGGCCTCACGTCGGCCCAGCAAGGCGTCGCGGGCATTCACCACCAGGTTGATCAGCACCTGCTCCAGCTGATCGGCATGGCCGCGCACATGGCAGCCGCTCAGCGCCGGGCCCAGGTTCAGCGCCACGCCCTTGCCGGCCAGGCCGTCGGCCAGCAACGACACGGCACCCTCAACCGCCTGCCAGGGCTCGAACAGTTGCTGTTCGACCTCCGAACGCCGCCCGAACACGCGCATGTGGTCCACCACCTTCGAGGCCCGCAGCACCTGCGCATCGATGCGCCTGAGCTTGTCCTGCAGGTATTCCACCTGCACGTCGCCGTTCTCCAGGCGCTTGAGCGCGTTGACCACCGCCATGCGCATCACGTTCAACGGCTGATTGATCTCGTGGGCGAGGCCGGTGGCCATTTCGCCCAGGGTGGCCATCTTCGCGCTCTGCAACAGCTGCTGCTGGCTGCGCCGCAGCGCGGTGTTGTCGCGCCCCACCGCCTGTACCTCCAGCAGACGGCCCTGTTCATCGAACAGGCCGCGGTCGGACCACACCCACCAGGCATGTTCGCGCCCCGGCAGCTCCAGGCAGATTTCGGCACTGCTCACCGGCTGCTGCGGGGTCAGGCCGGCCAGGCGCTGCGAGAACGCCTCGCGCTGGGCCGGCGACATCCACTGCCCCAGGTCGCTCCCGGGCAACTGGTCAGGTAGGCACTCCAGGTAGTCGGCCAGCGGGCGGTTGCCGAACAACACAGTCAGGTCGGGCCGGTAGCGGCAGATCATCGCCGGCGAGTCCTCCACCAGCACCCGGTAACGTTCCTCGCTCTCGCGCACCCGCTCGGCGGCCAGGGTCGCCTCGGTCACGTCGAGCCAGATACCCACGGCTTCCACCGGCAGGCCCAGGTCGTCACGCAGCAGGCGCGCTTCATCCAGCACCCAGTGGTAGATGCCCTGCGCATCGCGCAGGCGGTAGCGGCTGCGCACCTGGCCCTCGCGCAGCAGGTCACGGGTACGTTGCAGCCACAGCGCCTGGTCGTCGGGGTGTACCCAGTGCGCCGGTTGCAGGTCGGCAGCGGGCGTCCAGCCAAGCAGCGGCTGCAGGCTGGCACTGAAGAATTCGGCCTGCAGCGCACCGGCGTCATAGCGCTGGATATAGATCACTGCCGGCGAGCTGGCGATCAGGTTGTCCAGCCGTGCGTGCGCGGCCCTGGCCTGCTGCTCCTGGGCCTTGATATCGCTGATGTCGAGCATGAAACCCTGCAGACGTCGCTGCTGCCCCTGCCCGTGCACATCGCCACAGATGCGGTACCAGCGCAGCGACGCGGCCTGCAGGCGCACGCACAGTTGCAGGCTGCAGCCCTTGCGCTGCAGCGCCTCGAACGCCAGTTGCGCCGCCTCCCGGTCGGCCGGGTGCAGCAGCGCCCACCAGGCCGGCAGCGCCAGTTGCGCACTCACGCCGAAACTGGCCGCCAGCCCCGGTGCCAGGTGCAGGTAGGGCTCGTGCAGCGACCACTCCCACCAGCCCGCACCGAGCAACCCCTGTACATTGTCCAGGCGCTGCTGGCTGGCCTGCAGCCGGTCGCCGGCCAGGCGCGCCAGCAGCGGCTCGGCCATGGCATCGAGCAGCAGGGGGGCCGCCTCGGGCCGGGCCTGCCCGCCCTCGTCCGCGCACAGCAGCCAGGCCTGGGCCTGATGCTGCTGCGCATGGCCCACCACATACAGCGGGTGAGTCGGGCAGAGCACCTGCAAGGCCGGAAACTCGGCGCTGCACAGCACGCGCCCCGACGGCAGGCGGTCGAGTACCGCGCTCAGGCGTGCATCGTCGGCCCAGGGCACGCTCGATGCGTCCCGCGCGAAGGTGTGCCAGCCGCCGGGGGTGCGCAGCAGCAGCGCCGCCCAGCCCATGCGCCAGTGCCAGGCCAGGCGCTGCAACTGCTCGGCGGCCACCTGGGGCAGGCGCTCCTGGCTGCAATCGCGCAGTGCTGCGCCGACCTGGCGGGCCAGTTGCTGCTGGCGCCGGGCATCCTGGCCCTGCTGACGCTGCTGCAGCAGATCGCCCACATCGAATAACTGCAACAGCCAGTCCTCGCCCTGGGCCAGCAACCAGCCGCGGGTGTGCAGGGTGCTGCCATTGGCGGTTCTGAAGTCCAGGTCCAGCGGTTGTGCCTGCCAGTCGGCGGGCTCGCCCTCGAGCACCAGCAGGCTGTGCGCCTGCACGTAGTCCTGCACCCGCGCAGCAGCCTGCGCGGGCAGCGCCAGGGCGCTGCGCAGCGGGCCGCCCAGGCGCAGCACGCGGCCCTTGTCATCGAGCCACAGCTGCAGGCCCACCGCCGCCGGTACCGGGGCCTGCGGTGCGGCCACCGCGGCGGCCGGGCGCCCGCGCCAGCGCTCGAACAGGCCGTGGCCACCGCTCAAAGCTGAAGGCTCGCGGTGGCGCCAAGGGTTGCCGGCAGGCGTGGCACCTCGCCCACCACCGGCAGGTCGAGCACCGGCAGCACCGTCGTGAGCCGGGCCTTGGCGTAGTTGATGCGCACGGTCAGCAGGTTGGTGTTGCTCAGGGTCACGACCGCGTCGGTGCCGGGCTGGAACTTCAGCGTTCCCGGCATCCACGCCAGCTGCTGGGCCAGCACCTCGCGGGCCAGTGCCGGCACATCGGTGCGGTAGGTGGCGCTGGTCGGGTCCAGCGCCATGCAGCGACGCACCGCCTCGCTGCTGGCCTGGTGGAACGACTGCAGCATCAGCAGTGGCAGGGCGTAGCTGACCACCCCGTAGAACACCGCGAAGAACACCACGAACACGGCGGCGAATTCGATCGCCGCCGCACCTTTTTGCCGTCTTGCAAGGCCTGCTTTCATGATCGCGTCTACCCTGACAATGACACCCGCAATCAAGCATAGAATCAATCACGACCAAGGGATGGCATTTCGCCTATGCAAAGCATCGTCCTGCTGCTGTGGCTCGCATTGTGTGCCGAACAGGATGCCCGAGAAAGGCAGATCAACAACACCTTGACCCTTGGCGCCGCAGCCTGCGCCCTGGCCTATCTCTTCATCACCGGGCACACCTGGATCGGCGCCGATGCCAGCGAGGGCGGCTGGGCGCTGCTGATCGTGATGCTGCTGACCCTGCCCGGCTACATGCTCGGGCGCCTGGGCGCCGCCGATGTGAAACTGCTGGGTGCGCTGGCGCTTGCCACTGATCGGATGTACCTGCTGGGCACCTTTATCGGTGCCGGGGTGGCGGTGGTGATCTGGTTGCTCAGCCGCCGCTGGCTGTGGTCCCTTCTGAGTCAGAAGGTTAAGCAACGCTTCAGGCAGGTGATCGAAGAAGCGTCAAAAAAACAGCCCTTCGCCCCCTTCGTGCTGGCCGGTTTTTTATTGGCTGCGGTATGGATCCATTGATCGAACAACCCGTCTAACCTGCTGTACATACGTTGTACATAGCCGCCAACTGCGTCTATTTTTCTAGTCACTGCCCCTCGATACCACAAGCGTCATGGCCGTACCAGGAAGGGCACGTCAGCAGGGAGTTGCGTGTGAACAAGCCAGTGAGTCCATTCAAGGTGTTGATCGTCGACGACCAGCCGTTGATCGTCGAAGAGCTGTGTGAATTCATCGAGGGCAGCGGGTACCGGTGCGTACCGTGCCACAGCAGCCAGCAGGCCATCGAGCGGTTTACCGAAGACCCGGCAATCGGCCTGGTGCTGTGCGACCTGCACATGCCCGAGCGTGACGGCATCGAGCTGGTCAAGGCGCTCAAGGCCATTGCCGGCAAGCAACGGATCTTCGAGGCGATCATGCTCACCGGGCGGGCCGAGAAGCAGGATGTGATCAAGGCGCTGCGCGAGGGGTTCGCCGACTACTACCAGAAGCCGGTGGACCTCCCCGAATTGCTCGAGGGGCTCAAGCGCCAGGAGACCGCGTTGCTGGAGCGTCAGAAGAACTTCCAGCACCTGGGCCACCTCAACCAGAAGCTGCAGTACCTGGCCGAATCCATCGACGACCTCTACCAGGACCTGGGCAAGGCCCGCGAGCAGGTGGTGGGCACGGGCCTGGGTGGCGAGGATGCAACGGCAGCCGAGAGCATGCCGGCGATCTTCGACCAGCTGTCACCGCGCCAGCTGGACGTCGCGCGGCTGGTGGGCAAGGGCCAGACCAACTATCAGATCGCCTGCGAGCTGGGCATTACCGAGAACACGGTGAAGCTGTATGTGTCGCAGGTGCTGCGCCTGACCCACATGCACAACCGCACCCAGCTGGCCCTGGCGCTGGCGCCCAACCCCTCGGCGCTGCGTCAGCGCATCACGGCGCATTGAACAGGTCGTCGTTGCCTTCGAGCCTTCGAAGGCAGCGGTGAAACCTGACACAAATTGGATATGCCAGCCCCCTTGGGCTATGCAAGAATCCGGGCCACTTCTCGTCGATGTGTGGCCTGCTCAAGCATGACTTCATTTCTCAAAGGGCTGTTTGCCCCCAGCGGTGCGTTCTTCGGCTCTATTGCCATTTTCGCTACCGTTCTGGTGGGTGCTTACATCTCCCTTTACAGCTCGGCAATAACAGGACAGTTCAACAACCTGTGCCTTGGGCTGTTACCCACCTGCGAGGGGGCGCCGCTGAATGAAGCGTCCACGGCATTCAGGCTGTTGCTCTACCTCGGCCTGTTCCTGTTGCTACGGGAAATAGCCGTCAACCGGGAAAACAACTCGGCGCGCAGCCAACTGCACAGTTACATAAAAAGCACTCCGTCAAAGTCGTTTCTCGGAAACTACTCTGCCTACATGCGTATCCTCGGCGCCCGGCGTCTGGAAATCAAAGCGGAACTCAACAGCGAGGCGCCCAAGCCCGACGTGGTCCACAAGCTGATGCGCGAGTGCCTGCACGGTGTGTTGTCGCTGGCCAAGGACTGGGATGGCAATGAAGGCAAGTCGTCGGTCTATCGAGCCAACATCATGACCCTGGTGCCGTCGGGTTTTCTCGATACGGTAACGCTTGCCGACGGCAGCATGGACAACATTGCCCGCATCATCGATTCCAGCAAGCTATTTCTGTACAACAACTCAACACTTGGCAAACTTGCAAAGTGCAGTGGCATCCTGGTGCTTGAAGATACGACTTTCACAGTGTCTACCAAAGTCGAGTTCGGCGAGCGGGACGACTTCATAAAAGAGCCGATTTGCTTCCCTTATGTCGAACAGGGTTATGCCGGTGTCACAACGCAACCCATCATCCCCGGTGCCCCCATGTGCGCCAGTTTCGGTATGGCGCAATACCTGCACCATACCCAAAGCGAAATATCTCTGTTTCTGGACAATCTTGCATACAAGAACCGCGAGTTCTGCAATCGCTTCAAACATGATGTACTGGAGTATTACAACGATATAGAAGAAGCCCAGTCGATACTCTCCATTCCCATTCAGGTTCGACGCGAGGCGGATGCGGAACAACTCCCTGTCTATGAAACCATCGCCGTAATGAATATATACCGCAACAAAAAGGGGATTTTCCGCGATGAAGACAGCGCGATGAACTTTGCTCAACTTCTGGAGCCGATTTGCTATCATTTCGGGAAAATGCTAGTATCCCTAGCGCAAATAGAACCTGAAACATGACACTCAGCGTATATTTTCATTACTTTCAGGAGCCGTAGATGACCTCCCTAAAAGTACTAAAAACCAGATACAAGGAAGAGAGCCCCAGCAAGCGCTCCTCCGAGCAAACCCGGGAAGCCCTCAAGAGCATGGTGCTCAGAAACTTCTCCGCCAAGCCCAAATCGTGAATGAAGCCCAGCCGACGCTGGGCTTTTTCTTGGGCATGACTCACTTGTCGCTATTGCTGGTCTTCTCCCACCGGAAGAAATCCGGGATCACGTATTTGTAGGTATCCAGCCAGCGTTGCATGCTCTGGTCGCGCTCCTTGGGCGTGGCGCTCTGCGGGGTCTTGGAGGCCTGCGCGCCGCTGGCCTGCACCTGCAACCACGCCTCGGTGGCCGACTGTGCCCTAGACGAAGGCCCGGGCTCGATCGCCTGGGCCAGGCCCGGCAGCACTACCAGCATCACCAGTATCCGACTGTTCATGACGACCTCTGCACGGCAGCCACACTGCCAGGTTTGAGTTGTTGGGCGCGCGCCTGCGCTTCGTTGAATTGCGCCGCACTCAGGCCCAGCCGGCTCACCAGGTCGGCCGCCTGCTGCCACTTGTCCTGGTACAGCAGCAAGGTCACCAGGTTGACCGCCGCCAGGCGGTCGCTGTCCTTGAGTTCGATTGCGGTCAGAAACTCGAAGCGCGCCTGCTCCAGCTTGCCCTGGTTCAGGTACACCACCCCCAGGTCGTTGCGGATCTTCTCGTCGGTGGGGGCCAGTTGCATGGCCCGTTGCAGATGCTGCAGCGCCTGCGCGTTGTCGCCGCGGGCCGCCGCCATCTGCCCCAGCCCATGCTCACCCTCGGCCGCCAGGCACCCGTCGAGCAGGCTGCGGTACAGCGGCTCGGCCTCGCTGCGTCCAAGCAGGCGCAGCACCTTGGCCTTGCGCACCCGCACCTGGGCCAGATCGGCCGGCAGCGCCTCCAGGTGCGCAAGGCTGGCATGCGGGCGCCCGTCGGCAAGCATCTCGTCGGCCATGGTCAGCGACAGCTCCTGGCTCGAATCGGGCTTGGCACAACTGGCCGTCGAGCCCGGCATGGCGAGCCACGGCGCCGAGCCATCCGTGGCGCAACCACCGAGCAACAACAACCCCAGCGCCGCGATGCATGCCTTCATTGCGTCCACTCCTCTCAAGCCCCGAATGCCCTGGCCAGGGCGGTCAAGCCCGGGCCGGCGAGTACGATCAGCAACGCCGGGAACAGAAACAGCATCATCACTGCCGACATCTTTCCCGACATCTTCGAAATCCGTTCCTGCAAGGTGGTCAGGCGCCGGTCATCAAGCAGTTGCTTGAGCGCCAGCAGCGACTTCATCGCCCCGCCCCCCTGGGTCAGCAACTGGCGCAGGATGATGCAGGTGTCGCTGAACGCCTCCACCCCCAGCAACTGCGCGGTCTTCTCCAGCTCCGGGGCCAGCGCCAGCCCCGAATCGACCCGTGCCAGCAACAGCCGCAACTCCTCGCTCAGCACCGGCAGCAGGCGCTGCCCCTCCAGGCTCAGCAGGCGCAGGCTCTGCTCCACCGCCAGGCCCGACTCGAACATGATGCGCAGCAGCGGTATGAAGGTCGACACCTCCTGCGCCACCTGGCGCTGACGGCGTGCCGCCAGCAGCGCCAGCAACCGCTTGGGCAGCAGGTAGCCCAACCCCAGCCCCATCAGCGGGAACAACCAGGGCGAACGGCTCTCGCGAAAGAACACCTCCTGCACCAGCACCGCCGCCCCCATCAGGCATAGCGGCAAGCCCACCTGGCAGGCCGCGAACAGCGAGCGCTGGCGCGAACGCCGCCAACCCACCCGGTCGAGCAACTGGCGGGTCTCGCCGTCCAGGTTCAGCGAACGCTGCCCCAGCCGGCTGTCGCCCATGCGCTGCAACCAGCCGCGCAGTGCCGGCTCGTCCGGCGCACGCCCCTGCAGGCGTTGCTCCACCAGGCGCTGGCTGCGCCGCTGACGCAGCCACTGACCCAGCAGCAGGGCGAACGCGCCAAACAACAACACCGCACTGAGCAACAAGGCCATCTCAGATACTCCGCAACATGCGCCACAGCGCCAGACACCCCAGCGCCTGCAGCACGAAGGCACTGAACAGCAGGCGCTGGCCGACACTGTCATGCCACATGGTCAGCAGGTAATTGGGGTTGCTGAACATGAAATAGCCGGCCACGCTGACCGGCAGCACCGCCAGCACCACGGCGGTGATGCGGGTTTCACCGGTCATCGCGCGCAGCTGCCGCGCGCCCTGCTCGCGTTCGCGAATCACCTTGATCAGGTTCTCCAGCAACTCGCTGGCATTGCCGCCATAGCGGTGGTTGATGCGCAGGCCCAGGGCGAACAGGCGCAGCTCTTCGCGCGCATACAGTTCGGCCAGATCCGACATCGCATCGTCCAGGCTCACCCCCAACTGCACGTTGCGCTTGACTCGCTGCATGGCCCCCAGCAACGGCTCGCGCGAGGCATCGATGGCCCCCAGCACCGCATCGCTCAGAGTGCGCCCGGCCTTCAGGCTGCGCACGCAATGGTCAAGCAGCACCGGCAACTGTTCGATAAGGCGGCGTACCCGGTGCTGGTAGCGCCAGGCCAGGAACAGGCGCAACAGCAACGGCCCCGCCAGCAGCACCAGCAGCAGGCCAGGCCAGCCGCCGTACAGCCCGGCGCACACGGCCAGCAGCAGCCAGCCTGCCACCCACACCATCAGCCGATCATTGCGGCGGTCGAAACCTGCACGCAACAGCATCAGCTCGAGCCAGTCGGGGCCATGTGGCCCGCTGTTGTCGGCGGCCTGCTGGTGCTGGCCCAGGCGCTGCAGAATGCGCTCGTTGCCCGAGCGGTGCAGGCTGGTATAGAACAGGCGCATCGAGATGCCGAGCATGACCAGGCCCCCCAGCCACAACCACACCGCGCCGCTCACGGCCCGGGCTCCGCATCGTTGAGGTCACGACGCAGCTTGTCGCTGGCCGGGTTGACCGCCTCGCGCAGGAAGGTGTCGCCGCCGCGCCGGTCGAGGCGAAACAGCGTGTTGGTGACATACACATCGTCGCGCACCCCCACCACCTCCAGCACCTCGCTCACGCAGCGACGGCCATCGGGCAGGCGGGCCAGCTGGATCACCACGTCGAGCGCGGCGCAGATCATCTGGCGCAAGGTCTTCTCGGCCACCTGGCGACCGGTCAGGCCCACCAGGGTCTCCAGGCGCAGCAGCGCGTCCTGCGCGTTGTTGGCGTGCACCGTGCTCATCGAACCGTCGTGGCCGGTGTTCATCGCGGTCAGTACATCGAGCACCTCGACCCCGCGGATCTCGCCCAGGATGATGCGGTCCGGACGCATGCGCAGGGCGTTGCGAATAAGCTCGCTGGCCTTGATCTCGCCATGCCCCTCGGCATTGGGCGGGCGGGTTTCCAGGCGTACCACGTGCGGGTGATCCAGCTGCAGCTCGGCCACGTCCTCGATGGTCACCAGGCGTTCACGGGGGCTGATCAACTGGCTGAGGATGTTCAGCAAGGTGGTCTTGCCGGTGCCGGTGCCGCCGCTGACCAGGATGTTGCAGCGCTTGCCCACGGCTCGTTGCAGAAAGTCGAGGATCGCCTGGTCGATGGCGCGGGTGGCCAGCAGGTCGGCGCTCTTGAGCATGTCCTTGCGAAACTTGCGGATCGACAGGCACGGCCCGTCCAGCGCCACCGGCGGGATGATCGCATTCACCCGGCTGCCGTCGGGCATGCGCGCATCGACCATCGGCGACGACTCGTCCAGGCGCCGCCCCAAAGGCGCGAGGATGCGCTGCATCACACGCTCCACGTGATGCGCGTCGATAAAGCGCAGGTCGGTCTGCTGCAGCACGCCCGCGCGCTCGATGAACACCCGGTGCGGGCCGTTGACCAGGATCTCGGTGACGCCCGCATCGCGCAGCAGTACCTCAAGCGGGCCGAAGCCGGTGAGCTCGTCGACGATCTCCTCGGCCAGGCGCTCCATCTCGTAGCGCGACACGGCCAGGTGCTGGCGCGCGATGTAGTCGCCCACCTGCTCCACCACGAACTGCGCCAGCGCCGGGCGGGCGCCCTCCAGCAGGTTGAGGCCGGTATCCTCGATGGCATCGATGATGTGCCGGTGCAAGGCCCGCTTGAGCCCCTGCGGGTCGCTGCCCGGGTTTTGCCGCGGGCCGCCGAACAGCTCGTCGCCGCTCATCTACTTGTGCCCCCACAGGCGCTTCATCCAGTTGCCCGCCTTCGGTTGCAGGCTTTCCGAACGTCGTGCCAGCCGCTCGCCCAAGGCCTTGAGCGCCTGGGTCAAGGCCTCGCGTGGGGCCACCTCGAACAGCGACAGCCCCTGGTTCTTGGCGTTCAGGCGCACCTCGGGGCTGTAGGGCAGCACCACCAGCACCGGCAGGCCATAGCGCTTGCCCAGCGCGTCGGAGTCGGGCGCCACGCTGCGCAGGTAGCGGTCCACCAGCAGGCTCGCGTGTTCCAGTTTCATGCCCTTTTCGCGCCACAGGGTCAGCACCTCCAGGTTGCGCCGGCAGTCCAGCACGTTCTGGTCGGTGTACCAGATCAGCTTGTCGCAATGGCTGACGAAGGTGCGCAAGGGCTCGCTGTCGGGCTGCCCGGCCAGGTTCACCACGATGTGCTGGAAGTGCTGGCGCAGCGCGCTGAGCAGCATGTACAGCTCGGCCGCGCTGGTGCGCTCCAGTGCCTCGTCGCTGTCGGTATAGGCCAGCAGGCGCAGGCCCGAGGGTTCGCGGGCGAACGCGCTGTCGATCAGGGTGGCATCCAGGCGGCGCAGGTGGCGCAGCGCATCACCGAAATGAAACGAGGCCTCCAGCCCCAGCAGCGCCAGGCTGTCGCCACGGGGCAGGCCCAGGTCCAGCAACAGGGTCTGCTGACCACTGCCCTGCACAACCCGCGCCAGGTGACTGGTGAGCAGGGCGCCGTCGCTGGCGCACTGGGTGCCGTACAGCACCGTCAGGCCGCCCAGGTGCGGGTTGCTGGTCACCGGTGGCAGGCGCTTGCTCAGGCGGCGCACCAACCCGGCCACTTCGCTTGAGCGCGAGCCGTAGGCGACGAAGTCCCGCGCACCGGCGCGCATCGCATTGAGCACCAGCTGGTTGTCCATGCCATCGCCCAGGGCAACGATTGCCAGCATCGGCTTGGCCTCCAGCACCCCTTCGATCAGCGCGCACTGGCTCACCACCTGCTCGCGGTCCAGGCCCACGAACACCAGGTTGGCGAAGGTCACATCCACCAGTGCGAGCAGTTCGTCGAGGCTGCCGCTGCCGGCCCCCACCACCTGGCCCAGCGGCGCCAGGGCGGTTTTCAGCCACTGCAGGTCACCGTCGTCACGGGTGATCGCAAGGAAGGTCTGGCTCAGGCTCTGGCTCATTGGCTCAATCCACTGCGCTGTTCGAAATTGCCGTTCTCGAGAAAGAACAGACGCCCCCAGCTCGGGTCGTAGGTGCGCAGGCGCTCCCCGGGCAACTCGGGCAACTTGGCATTGGCCGCCAGCGGCTGCACCAGGCGCGGGGTCACGATCATCAGCAGTTCGGTCTCCTCACGGCTGATCGACGACTGGCGAAAGAACGCGCCCAGGATCGGCACGTCGCCCAGGCCCGGAAACTTGTCCACCGCCGAGCGCGCACTGCTGCTGATCAGGCCGCTGATGATGAAGCTCTCGCCATCGGCCAGCGACACGCTGGTGTCGGTGCGCCGCACCGTCAGGCCCGGCACGGTGACGCCGGCGATGCGCACTGCGTTGTTGTAGTCCAGCTCGCTGACCTCCGGCGCCACCTTGAGGGTGATGCGGTCGCGGCTGACCACCGTGGGTGACAACGCCAGGCGAATGCCGAACTCCTTGTACTCGATGGTCACCGTGTCGCTGCCGGTGCTGGGCACCGGAATGGGGATTTCGCCGCCGGCCAGAAAGCTCGCGGTCAGGCCGCTGAGTACCACCAGGCTGGGGCGCGCCAGGGTGTAGGCGAAGCCGCTGCTTTCCAGCGCATCGATGGCCGCCAGGAAGCGGCTGCTGCCGCCGCCCCACACGATATTGAACACATCGTTGTTCAGCGGGATGCTCGGGCGCACCTTGACCAGCCCGCCAACGCCGCCACCGTCGGGGCTGGTCACCGCACCCGGCACGTAGCCCGGCGACACCGTGGTGTTGGGCACGCTGCCCGGCGAGCCGAACAGCGAGTTGTTGGAGCCCTTGAAGAACAGCCGCGTACCGGCCTCCTTGAGCTTGGTGCGGCTGACCTCGACAAAGCGGATATCGGCCTGCACCTGGCTCGGCAGCAAGGGGTCGAGGCTGGGCGGCAAGGCGCTGTCGGCCATCTCGGCAGTGGCCCGGCCCTTGATGAACAGCATGCTCTGGCGCGGCACGCTGGCGCATGCGGTCCACAGCATCAGGCTGGTGGCACCGGGGCCCACGGCGCTGACCACCACGCCGCGCTCGCCACTGGCCTGCACATCGGCGATGTTGGGGTCGCCAACCGCCGCCCGGGTGATCGGCACCGGCAGGCGGATCTCCTGCTGCAGGCCCTGGTCCAGCTCGATGCTGGCCGGCACCGGGCTCAGCCCGGCACAACCCGACGGCGCCGCCAGGGCATGGGCAGCCGGCCCCCCCAGCAACAACAGGGTCAGGATGGAACGCTTGAACATCAGCTCGGAACGACTGCTCATCAACGGGCATCCTTGCTTCGATCAGGGGGTGGGCGTTGAAGCCTGGGGGCCTCGAATGATCTGCATCTGGTGCCTGGGCGCCTGGCCTGCAACCGGGGCGGCGGCCGGGGTCATGGCCAGTTGACTGAAGCGAAAGAGGTCGCGGTTGGCGCTGTCCAGTTGCGGTGCAGCGGCCTGCGGGTCGGCCCAGTAGCTGGCCAGGCGTTTCTCTTCGGCGCTGCGTACCGCCAGGCGCAGGCTGCCTGCCTGGGCGGCCAGCAACAGGCGGCTGGCCAGGGCTTCAGGTACCGCCAGCACCACGGTGCGCGCCATGGCGCGACGCTGTTCCTGGGCCGCCTTGGCATCGGTGTCGGCCTCCGGCGGGCGGCCATCGTTGGCCAGCCCCAGTTGCTCGCCCACGCTGAGCAGGCGCAAGGCCGGCACGGCCACCTGGGCCGAGGCCTGCGGGTTGAGGTTGTCTTCGCGCAGGTACAGCAGCACATCCACGTAGTCGCCGGGGCGCAGTTGTCCGGCGGCGCCGACCACTTCGTCCACCGCCACCGCCAGGGCGCGCTCGCCGGGGTGGATCATGCGCGCCAGCGGCCCACCGGCCTCGAAACTGCTCTCCTCCAGCCAGGTACCTGCAGGCAGGGCCCGCCAGCTGGTGCGGCCCAGCACCTGCTCGGGGCGCTGGAAGCTGCCGGCCGGGGCCACCAGCAGGCGCTCGACACTCAGATCCTCGGCTGTCAGCACGGTGTAGGCGGGTACGTCGCGGCGCAGCACCAGCACGGGCTTGCGCAATGCGTCGGTGCCAGCCTCCGTGGCCTGGTCCACCGGCTGGGCCGGGCCGGCCGGCCCTGGCGCCGCCGCTTGCGGCGGCTCCGGTGCCTCGGATGCACGGCTGAGCACCAGCCCCCAGTAACCTGCCAGCACGGCACCGATCAGGAACAGCACGGCAAGGATCATGGTGATGCGACTGCTCATGTCGGCGCTCCCTCTGCCTGAACATCCCTTCGGCCGCGCGGTGTGCGAACTGGCCCGCAAACATGAAGTTGCAAGTAACTATTTCGCTATTTGACGGTAGCGCAGCTAGGACAAAACGCCATTACCCGTCAGTTTTTTTTCGGTCCGAAACCCGACACCCCCTGAAAACAACAGCTTATTGGCGCCAGCGTTGACACCCTTACTTTGGTATTAATGCCTTCTTACATTTGCCGGTTTCGAACCGCTTGACGATGCTGTGATGGCAAAGGGGAATCACCGTTTCCGGGCCCCATTACCCGCGCCTGTGGCGCAAGGAGAAGTACCATGGTCCTTTCCCGCATCCTCAAGCACTGCAAGCTGTTCTTCCATCGCAAGGACGGCGCGTCCGGTATCGAATATGCCATCGTGGCCGCCATGGTGGCCGTGGTGATCATCGGGGTCTCGACCGATGTGGGGGGCGGGGTGAAAAAGGTCTTCGACGACATCGTCGCCGCCCTGCCCTCAGCCTGATGACAGGACCTGAACATGCCGGCTTCCCACTCACGTCAACAGCTGCTGCTGGTGGATGACGAAGAAGACGCACTGCTGGAGCTGGCCGAGCTGCTGGAGGGCGAGGGCTTCTGTTGTCACACGGCAACCTCGGTCAAGCTCGCCCTGCAGCAGTTGACGCGACATCCCGACATTGCCCTGGTGATCACCGACCTGAACATGCCGGAAGAGAGCGGCATCTCGCTGATCAGGCGCCTGCGCGAGCACACGGCGCGTCAGCACCTGCCGGTGATCGTCACCTCGGGGCATGCCGACATGGATGCGGTCAGCGACCTGCTGCGCCTGCAGGTACTCGACCTGTTCCGCAAGCCGATCTACCACCTGCGCCTGCTGGAAACCCTGGACAACCTGTTCCCCAAGCCCCGCCTGCAACTGGTTCAGTGACGCCTGGCCGCCACGCGGCCCTCGCGGGTCAAGCCCGCTCCCACAGGTAGTGCGCATACCTTGTGGGAGCGGGCTTGACCCGCAATCGGTCGTCACAGCTGGTAACTGAAACTCAACGTGTACCGTGGCCGCCGATTGAAGCTGTCCAGCGCGATATCCGACATCGGCTTGGCCGCCTCCAGCGAGATGTTGTAGTAGCGCGCATCGCCAAAGCGCAGCCCCAGCGCCGCCGACGACAATCGTGAATCACGCACCGCCAGCTCGTTGAACCAGGTACGCGCGGCGTCCACCACCACGTACGGCTGCAGTACCTTGAGCCAGCTGCCATCGCGCTTGAAACTGTAGTTGACCTCGTATGCCGCACCCCAGCCCTTGTCGCCGGAAGCCTGATCGCTGGGGTAGCCGCGGCCGAAGTTCTGCCCGCCGAACACCGCGCGCTCGCTGTCGGGCAGGCTGTCGTCGGTCCAGTACAGCGCCGCCGATGCCACCCCCTGCCAGTTCTGCAAGAACCGGTCACTCTGCACCCCCGACAGGCGCAGGCGCAAAAAGTCCAGGTCGTAGTCGCTGTCGGTCTTGGCACCGAAGTGATCGAGGCCCTGGTACACACCGGCACTGAGGATGCGCAGCTGCTGCGCATCCGACTTGCTCCAGTCTGCCTCGAAGGCAAAGGCGCGCACATCGGTGCGGGTACTGACCTTCAATGGCAGGCCGACCACCCGGTAGTCGGTGCTGTCGTTCACCGCATAGAAGCGCGCTGCCACGTTCAGCCATTCGTTGCTCGAGGCGATCAGCGCCTGGCTCAGGCCGATGGAGTAACGGTCGTTCTCGCGGTGCTGCTTGAGGTCTATGCCGTTCTCCAGGCGCACCCGCGCCGCCGGGTTGCTGCGGTAGGTCGAGGCCGAAAGATTGAGCTGGGTGCCTTCGGCGTCCACGTACTGCGAGTAGTCGAGACGGTAGTAGCGTTCGTCATCCTGCCCCGGCGGGAACAGCGCGCTGAAGCTCAACTGCTCGGCCACCGCGGTCTGGGCGTTGCTGTTCAGGCCAAGCAGCGCCTGGGTGTCGTCGCGGCTGCCGTCGGTGAGGCTCAAGGTACTGGTGAACGGCTTGCGCGAGGCCTGCGCGATCAGCCGCGTGGCGCCGTCGGTGGTGCCCGGCGGCGGCACCTGGGCCTGCAAGGTCAGGCCCGGCACCCGGCTCATCAGCGCGGTGTAGCGTTCGAAGGTCTTGCGGGTGAGCGGGCGCTCGGCCTTGAGCTTGCCCACCAGCTTGTCGAGGTAGGCCGACACCGGCCCCACATCGCCCTGCAGTTCGTAATCACGTATGTAGCCTTCCACCAGCACCACGCGCAGACGGCCTTCGGCGAAGTCCTGCGGCGGCAGGTAGGCATACGACAACAGGTAGCCATCCTGCTGGTAGCGCTGGGTGAGGCGGCGGGTGGCCTCGATCAGCTCGCCCAGGGTCACCTCGCGGTCGAGCAGGCCCTGGTAGTTGTCGCGCAGTTCGCTGAGCGGGTAGATGGTGCCGCCTTCGATGCGCACCCGCTGCACGCGCACCCGCGTGCCCATCAGCAGCGGCTGTGGCTGCTGGCCGGCATCCGGTGCGGGCAGGTTCAGTTGGGGAGTGACGGGGCGAAAGGCATCGGCGGGCAGGTTGGGCGCTGGCAGCTTGCGCTCGGTCTCGTTGCTGTTGAGGAAGCTCGGCAGGGGCTCGGCATGCAGCGAAGCCACCCAGGACAGACCCAATAACGCGACGAACATCGATCGCATAGGACACTCCATGATCCTGAAAAATACGAGGGAACCAAAGACGGTTCCCTCGTCAGCCTCAAGCGTAGGTGTTGCCCGTAAAATCGTCTAATCGATGATGGCCATTTAGTTACTTGTTACCCCCGAGGCCGCCTTTCAGGCCCGTGGTCAGGCCATTGAGCAGACCGCCCACGCCGCCGCCCCCTTGCCCGTTGCCGTTGACCAGGGTACCGACCTGGCCCACGGTGCCGCCCACGGCGTTGACCGTCGCCCCCAACTGGGTGGTGACCGGGTTGTTGCCGGCTGCGGCAATCTGATTGCCCACCCCGCTGACTGCGCTGCCCACCTGGGTGACCAGGCCGTTGACCGGCGCACCGATGCCGGTTGCCGCGCCTACCTGCTGGGTAACGCTGGTCACACCGCTCACCACCGGGGTGAGGCCGGCGCCGACGCTGTTGCCCAACGCAGCGGTGGGCACCCCGGCCGGCACGCTGGCCACGCCATTGCCGCCCAGTACCGGCCCCAGCGAGGCCACGGTCTGGCCCACCTTGTTGACCGTGCTGCCTGCGGCGTCGAGCAGGCCGTTGCTGCTGCCGGCGCCGAGCCCGCTGCCCAGGCCCGCCACGGCGCCACCGGCGGTTTCCAGCAGCCCCGCACCGGGGGCGCTGCCACCGCTGCCGGTGCCGGTGTTGACCAGGCCACCGCTGGTGCCGACCGCCGTGCCGACATGGCTTACCAGCCCGCCGACGGCGGTGGTCAGCGGGTTGCCGTTGCCGG
This sequence comes from Pseudomonas sp. 8209, assembly GCF_028682105.1. Lineage (NCBI taxonomy): Bacteria > Pseudomonadati > Pseudomonadota > Gammaproteobacteria > Pseudomonadales > Pseudomonadaceae > Pseudomonas > Pseudomonas sp. 8209. Next base: position 500,715 of record NZ_JANIAH010000003.1, on the reverse strand, counting down.
CACTGGCGACCTTGTCGCCCACCCCGTCGACTGCGCTGCCAACCTTGTTCAACAGGCCGCTGACCGGTGCACCCACCCCGGTGGCATCACCCACCTTGCCGGTGGCGCCTTCCACCAGCGACACCACCTTGACCACCTGGTTGCTCAATTGCTGGTTCAGGTTGCCCAGCTTGCCGGTGGTGCTCTGGGTGCTGAGGGTATCGCCAAGCATCACCACCACGTCGCCGACCTTGTCCACCACACCGTTGACCACGGGTATCTGTTCGATCAACTGGCTGCTGGCCACCGACTTGACCCCGCCGCCGATATCCGACACCCCGTTGCCCACGCCCTTGACCGTCTCGCCCAGGGCATTGCTGCCAGTGCCAAGCGTACCCAGGCCCTTGCCCAGGCCATCGCCGATGCTGGTGACGGCGTTGCCGGTGGCCGTCACCAGGTCGCCGGCACCGGTGCTGCCCACTACCGGTACGCCGCTGACGGCGTTGCCCACGCCGGACACGCCCGTGCCCACGCCCGACACGCCGCTGCCAACCTGGGCCACCACCTGGCCGACGACCGTGGTCGAGGTCGTGCCACCACCGTTGTTGCCGCCACCACCATTGTTGCCACCGCCGCCATTGTTACCGCCACCGCCGTTGTTGCCACCGCCGCCATCCGTACCGCCACCGCCAGTACCACCACCGCCGTCCGTACCGCCACCACCTGTGCCGCCACCACCGTCAGTACCGCCGCCGGTACCGCCACCACCACTGCCGCCATCGGTACCCGAATCGGGTGTGGAACTGCTTACGTGACTCTTGTGACCGCCACCGCCGCTGCTGCAACCGGCCAGGCTCACGGTCAAGATCAACATCACTGCCGTACTTGCTTTGATCCACGCTTGAGTTTTCATGGCGACTCCCTGCTACTGCTGCCGCTGCTTTTATAGGTGTGAAGCACCGGGTTTCCGGCCACTCCACGTCCGTTGCAGCTATCTGAGCGCGCAGGCGCAAGGGGAACAATTCTGAGCTTGGTATTAACCCGATATATACAGTCGCAGCACCAGCAAAAGCCCTTTTGCTTCAGGCACTTGAAAGCAAGGGGAAGGTGCTTTGGCAGCCCTTCCCCTTTCGCGTTATATCCATCTTACGGGTGCGCGGTCAGTCGTTGACCTGGAACTCGACCCGCGCGGTCTGCCCGCTGGCATCCAGCACGCTGAGCTCGTAGCGCCCCACCTCCTCCAGGTTCACGGCCAGCGCCGCCTGGGCTGTGGTCTCGCCCAGGGGTGCGCCGTTGAGGAACCACCAGCGCTGGCCTTCGCCACCCAGCGCCGAAACGCTCAGGTGCAGGGCATCGCGGCTGGTGGCGGGACGACGCAACTGGTCGCCCGGGCGTATCCCCACCACCGACAACGGCGCGGCACTGGCCGGTACCTGCGGCGGGCAGTTCGGGTCGATGGCCGGCAAACGCGCCTCGCGCCGCTCCAGGCGCGGCAACCACGGGTCCAGTGGTGCCGGCCACAGCGCGATGTCGCGCGGCGCGGCCCCCGCACAGGCTGCATCCACCCGCAGGCCCCGGGCATTCACCCACACCTTCTCCAGCAGGCCGACACCCAGGGGCTGGTCCTGCGCGAGCAGGGTCGGCGGCGTGGTGTTGTCCAGGGTCCAGGCAAAGCGCTGGCGCCGGCAGTTGGGGTCGGTGCGTGCCATCGGCTGGCCCAGCGGCCAGCAGATCGCGGCCACCCCGACGTTGCCCGGCACTGCCGGCACCGGGGCGGCAATGCCGCGCTGGCTGTCGCGGTTGCTCAGCACGTCATGCACCTGCAGCATCAGCGGCGCGGCCGAGGCCAGGCCGAACTGCCCCGGCACCGGAGTGCCGTCGGGGCGGCCGATCCAGATGCCGATCAGGTAGCGCGGCCCCACGCCGATCGACCAGGCATCGCGAAAGCCGTAGCTGGTGCCGGTCTTCCAGGCCAGCTGCGGGCGCTGCACCAGTTCGGCGTGCGGGTCGCGGTCGGGACGTGCCTGGCCACTGAGGATGCGCCGGATGATCCACGCCGAGCCCGGCGACAGCAGCCGGCGCTCGACCAGCGGCGCATCCGGTTGCAGGCGCAGCGGCGCGCTCATGCCGTCGCGGGCGAACGCACTGTAGCCACTGACCAGGTCTTCGAGGCGGCTGCCGGCGCCGCCCAGGATCAGCGACAGGTTCGGCTCGGCCGCCGTCGGCAGGCTCAGCGGCATGCCGCCCATGCGCATCTGCGCGGCAAAGCGCTTGGGCCCGTAGGCTTCGAGCAACTGCACCGCCGGCAGGTTGAGCGACAACGCCAATGCCGAGCTGGCCGCCACCGGGCCACTGAAACCCATCGAGAAATTGCCGGGGCGATAGTCGCCATAGCGGCGTGGCACATCCTGCAGCAACGACTCCGAATGGATCAGGCCGTCATCCATGGCCATGCCGTACAGGAACGGCTTGAGGGTCGAGCCCGGCGAACGCAGGGCAGTGATCATGTCGACGTGGCCGAAACGGCGCTCATCGCCAAGGTCCACCGACCCCAGGTAGGCGCGCACTGCCATGGTCTGCGACTCCACCACCAGGATCGCCGCCGAAGTGCGCTCGGGCAGGCGTGCGCGCCAGCCCAGCAGCAGGTCTTCCAGGCGCCGTTGCAGCGCAGCGTCGAGGGTGGTGTGGATCAGCGGCGGGCTGTCGGCACGGTTCAGCCGGCGAGCCAGCAGCGGAGCCAACGCCGGCTCCTGGCGTGGTGCCAGCAGCAGCGGTTCTTCCTGCGCTTCGGCGATGCGCTGCTGCGGCCACACCTGGTACTCGCCCAGGCGTTGCAGCACCTTGTCCCGGGCCAGGCGCGCGCGCTCCGGGTGGCGGTCGGGGCGCAGACGGCTGGGCGCCTGGGGCAGCACCGCCAGCAGCGCAGCCTCGGCCGGGGTCAGTTGCAAGGGCGACTTGCCCAGGTACGCCCAGCTGGCCGCCGCCACACCCTGCAGGGTGCCGCCGAACGGTGCGCGGTTGAGGTACAGCTCCAGGATCTGGCGTTTGGACAGGTGCCATTCCAGCTGCGCGGTGCGCCACACCTGGCGCAACTTGCCCGGCAGCGTGCGCGAGTGCGGGTCGAGCAGGCGCGCCACCTGCATCGACAGCGTGCTGCCGCCCGACAGCACGCGCCCGCCCGTGAGGTTCTGCCAGGCGGCACGGCCCAGGGCCAGCGGGTTGACCCCGGGGTGCCGGTAGAACCAGCGGTCCTCGTAGGTGAGCAAGGCTTCGAGGTAGTAAGGCGACACCTGATCAAGGGTGACCGGGTAGCGCCACACGCCCTCGGCATCGGCAAAGCGCCACAGCGGCGTGCCGTCTTCGGCCAGCACCACCCGCGCCAGATCGTCGGCCGGCATCGGCAATGGCCACAGGCGATCAGCCAGCCACAGCAACAGCACGCAGGCAAAGGCGGCGCACAGCAGCCGGGCGATGCGCGAGCGGGGTCGGGCTAAGCTGAACATCAGGCGCGGACACCTTTTTGCGTGGGTGAGGAACCGAGCCGGCAGGATGATGGCCAAAGCTCTGGGCACGGCGACTGCGCCGTAGCGTCGATCAGGAAGCGATTATGCATGTAGAAGGTTTTTTCGAATGGCTGGGGCAAGCGCTCGGCGCGGTGATCCGCTTCGTGGTGGATGCCCTGAGCGGGTTGTTCAATCTGCTGGCCAATGCCGGCGGCAACTTCATCGACGGCCTGGCACGCACACTGGGCATGGACACCTCGCTGGTCAGCATCCTGATGCTGGTGATCGGCCTGCTGTTGCTGTACTCGGCGGTGCGCGCGTTCATGCGCGCCTCGATCATCATGGGGATCATCTGGCTGATGCTGGGGTTGTGGGTGTTGAGCTGGGTGGTGCGGTGACAGCATCGCGGGTCAAGCCCGCTCCCACAGGGATTACTGCGACCCTTGTGGGAGCGGGCTTGACCCGCGATGGGGCGTGACTAGCGCCCCAGAATCACCATGTCACCCGGGCTCTCGCCCACCGCCTGCCAGTTGGGCCGGTACATCGACTCCACCTGCACCGGCGGCACGCGGTAGGTGCCCGGCGTGACCGCACGGGCCAGGTACAGCAGGTGCGTCACGCCGTACGGGTCGACGTTCATCGCCGCCACGTAGCGGTCATCGCGAAACTCCTGGTGCACCACGTTGGCGTTCTGCATCGCTTCACGCCATTCCTTCACCGCACTGCTGGCGTTGTCCAGGCTGGCCGCACTTTGCGCCAGGTTCTGGTTTTCCAGCTCCAGGCCCGCCGGCAGCAGGTCGACGATCAGCGCGTCCGGCACCCGCTCGTTGGCGCGGATACCAATGTGCACCAGCACCAGGTCGCCACTCTTGAGCGACTTGATGTTCAGTGCCCGGCCATTCATGCCCAGGTACTCGCGGTAGATGCTCATGTTGGTGCCCACCGCACGGGGTGCGAAGCGCGGGTAGCCCGACACGGTCAACTGCTGGTACACGGTCTTGTCGCTGGTGTTGGTCACGGTCAGCGGCGAGGCCAGCAACGGCCCCTCCAGCTTGAGCCCGGCCTGGGTCGGGCCCAGGTCGCGCAGCTCGCCCGCGCTGTCCAGGCGTGCACTCCAGCGGCCTTCAGGCTGCTTGAGCATGCCACGCCCGGCCATGAACAGCGCATTGCGCTCCTGGGTGGACAGGTACGAGCTGCTGGCCATCTTGTCCGACAGCTCGAACAGGCGCTGGTCGAGCTGGTCGGTGGCCAGCTTGTTCTCTTCGAGCAGGGCCAGGATCAGCGCCTCGTCACGTACCGGGCTGCCATAGTCGCTCAGCCACACGTCCTGGCGCTTGACCGCCAGGCCCGCCTGCAGGGCCTGCGCCGAGCGCGGCTTGTCGCCCATCTTGTCCAGTGCGATCGACAGCTGTACCAGCGGCAGGCCCGAGCGTGCATCGGCGCGGCGCTCGAACAGGCTGCGCAGGGCACCCAACGGGGCCTGCTGGGTACGCGCCAGCACCAGCGCCGCATACGCCTGTACTGCGAAGCGGCTGTGCTCGGCGTTGCTGGTGTAGTACGGCTCGATCAGGTTGCGTTCCTGCAGGTAGCGCAGCAGGCGTTCGTTGGCCTTCTTCAGCGCCTCGGGCGGCACCGCATAGCCTTGCTCGCGGGCACGCTGCAGGAAGTCGGTGACGTAGGCGGTCAGCCAGTACTCCTCGCTGTCGTCCGCGCTCCACAGGCCGAAGCTGCCGTTGTAGCGCTGCATGCCGAGCAGGTGCTCGATGCCCATCTCGATCTTGCGCTGGCGCACCTTGGGCTCTTCACCCTTGATGCCCAGGCGCTTGAGCGTCTCGGCATCGGCGTACAGCGACGGGTACAGCCCGCTGGTGGTCTGCTCCAGGCAGCCATAGGGGTAGGCCTCGAGGGCACGGATCTGCTCGGCGATGTTCAGCGGCGGGCGGCTCGACAGCGACAGCATCGCCTCCAGGCCCTGGGGTTCGAACGCGGCCAGGTCCTCGGCGGGCAAGGTCCATGGCTGGTCCTTGAGCGCGGCGCGGTAGTGCCTGAGCTGCGCCGGGTAGGCCGGGCGAATGCCCAGGGTCCACTCGCGGGTGAAGGCGGTGTTCGGTTCGCCCGGCAGCACCAGGCCGCTGACCTGCACCTTGACCTTGCCCTGGCCCAGGCCACCCACGGCCTGCACGCCCAGCAACGAGGTCACGCGCTGGCCGTCACGCAGGCTCAGTGGCTGCTCGGACGGGGTCAGCAGGTTCAACTGGCCCTCGGTGGTCACCTTGACCGTGAACTTCTGCGCCTTGCCCGACAGGTTGGACAGGTCCAGCGCCAGCTCGGTACGGTCGCCGCCGGCCAGAAAACGCGGGGCCGACAGTTCGGCGATCAGCGGCGCGGCGACCACGGTCTTGGCCTCGGCCATGCCGAAGCGCTCGTCGGTCCAGGCCTGGGCCATCACCCGAAGCTCGCCGTTGAAGTCGGGGATGTCCACCGTCGCCTGACCTTCGCCCTTGGCGTCCAGGGTCACCGGGGCGCTCTGCAGGGCCACGATGGTCACGCTGGTGCTGGGACGCTTGCCGCCCTTGGCCATGGCCGCGTCACCGCCGAATGCCAGGCTGGCCAGGCGGCCCTGCCCGGCTTCGATCAGCTGGCCGTAGATATCCAGCTGGTCGGCGCCGTAGGCCTTGCGGCCGAACATGCCGGTGAACGGGTCGGGGGTGGCGTAGCTGGTGATGTTGAGAATGCCCACGTCCACCGCGGCCAGCAGCACCTGCACCTGCTTGGGGATGCTGCCATCGGCATTGCGCGCCTGCACCTTGACGGTGAGCGGCTGCTTGGGACGCATCTTTTCCGGGGCCTTGAGGGTCAGCGCCAGCTTGCGCTCGGCGCGATCCAGCGGCAGGTGCAGCACGCCCACGGCACGTTTTGGCGTGGCATTGGCCTTGCGCTCGCCGGGGCGGATCACCAGGGCACTGACGTACAGGTCGTGGCGGGCCCATTTGGGGTCGAGCTTGACCGCGTAGGTCTTGCCTTCGGCAGGCACGTCGATTTCTTCCCACCACAGCGGGCCGTCATTGCCCTCGACGATCAGGTAGCCCTTGCCGGCAGCCGGCGGGGTCACGGTGATCTGCGCGGTGGCGCCATCGGCGTAGGCCGGCTTGTCCAGCGCCAGCTTGACCTGGTCGGGGCGCACGGCGCCGCCGTCGGTGTTGTCCTGGGCGCGCCAGCCAGCCCAGAAGCGCACGCTGCTGGTCACGCCGGTGCTCGGGTCTTCGACCTCGACACGGTACGGGCCCCATTCCACCGGGAAGCTCAGCTTGGCAGTGCTGCCGGCCTTGATGCTGACCGGCTGCTCGGACTGCAGCAGGAATTTCTCGTTGTAGTTGTAATCCCAACCATCGCTGGAGGAATAGTTCCAGTAGTAGTCGCGGCGCTCCTGAATCAGGCGCAACTTGAGGTTGTCGGCGGCCAGCTTGTGGCCGTCACGGTCGGCCATCAGCAGTTCGAACTCGACCGGGGTGTTGCCGTCGACCTCTTCACCGTCGAACAGCCCACGCAGGCCGGGCATGCGCTCGGCCGGCCAGATCGGCTGCTCCAGGCGCCGGGTGATCGGCCGGCCACCGGACTCCTGCAGGCTGGCCTGCACGCTCAGTTGCAGCGGCGAATGCGCCTCGGACCAGCGGCTTTCGATCTGCAGCGTGGCATCGCCCGACGCGTCCAGGGTGGTTTCGTCCAGTTCCAGGTCGTGGCTCAGGTCTTCCTCGGTGATCGAGCCGAACTGGTAGCCCGGCAAGGCCGGCACCGCTTCGCGCAGCGGGCGCACGTAGGCCTGGCCGCTGAGGCGGTTGCCCGAGGCCGGGGCGCCGTAGAGGTAGCGGCCATTGACATGGATTTCAGCGGTTTCGCCCGGGCTCAGCGGGGTCGCGCTGCCCTTGAGTTCCAGGGCCAGGCGCTCGGGCATGAAGTCTTCGACAAGGAACTCGAACACCTGCTTCTTGCCGCCGCCCAGATCGAACACCAGCTGCCAGCGCCCGGTCGGGGCTTCGCTGGCCAGTTGCAACTGGTACTGGTAGAAGCCATTGGCATCGGCCTCCCACACGAACTTGCGGCTGACCTGTTCATCCGGACGACGCACCTCGACACTGACCGGCTGGGCCTTCACCGGCTTGCCGTCCTGGTCGCGCAGCAGGCCGTTGAGCAGCACGGTTTCACCCGGGCGATAGAGGTCGCGCGGGCCGAACACGAAAAACTGCAGCGGGTTGGCCTGCGGCCCGGTCAGCGCGAATTCGGAGAGGTCGAGCGCGGCGCTGTTCAGGCGCAGCAAGGTGGTGTGCACGCCCTGCTTGGCCAGCAGTACGTCGGCCTTGGGCGGCATCGGCAATTGCGCATGGCCATCGCCGTCGGTCTTGGCCTGGGCCAGCAGCTTGCCTTCGCGGTCGAGCAGTTCGAGGTTGACCCCGTCCAGGGCCTTGCCGCCGTCCAGCGCCTGGGTGAACACGTCCAGGCGGTTGGTGTAGCGATGCGCCGACAGCCCGATGTCACTCAGGGTGAACAGGGTGGCCGGCTGCGAATAGTTGTAGCGGCCCGAGGCGCGCATCACCGCCAGGTACACCCCAGGTTCCTGCAACGGCTTGATCCCGGCAATCGGCAGCAACAGGGTTTCGCGGGTGTTGCGCACCGGGTTCAGGTCGAAGCGGCCGGCATACACCAGGTCGGCCTTGCTCAACAGCTCTTCGGAGTTGTAGTACTCGAGCGAGGTGTTGCGGCCCCAGCTGGCCAGGAAGCTGGACATCGACTCGGGCTTGATGCGGAAGAACTCGACGTCCACCTTGTCGATATTCAGCGCGATCACCGGCAGGCCTTCGGCCAGGCGCGTGGGCAGCAGCGAGCCGCGGCTGGCGAAGCCCACGGTGGGCTGCATGTCGCGGGTTTCGAGGCGGCTGACGTACTCGCTGGGGAGCTTCTTGCCGTTCACCCCGAGCAGGCCGGCATCCACGGTCAGCACCAGCTTGCGCTGCGGCTCCAGGTGGCGCAGGCGCAGCTCCATCTGGTTTTCGCTGAGCTCCCACGCGCCGTCGAGCTTGCCCCGGGTGGTGTCCACCAGGTGCACGCGCTCGGCAAGGTTCTGGTCCTTGTCCAGCGGCACCGAGAAGGTCACCGACAAGGCGCTGGCACCGTCGACCTGCACTTCGGAAACGTCTACCACCGTCAGCTCGCGACCGGCGTAGCGCTCGCCCAGGCTCGCCTGGGTGGGCGCCGGGGTCGCCGCCGGGGCCGGTGCAGCTGCGGGCGCGGCCGGTTCGGCGGGGGCCGGCGCCGGGGCTACCGGGGCGGCCTGTTCCGTTGGCGCGGGGGCCGGGGCCGGTTTATCAGTAGACGAGTCGCAAGCACTGAGCAGCGCCATGGCGCACGCCAGCCACAATCCTTTGTTGAGCATGGAGGGTAACTCTTCCGGTAGCAGGGTCTGAGACGAGCACTATATAGCAAGCTCGCGGGCATCGCTGATCGAGGCGCCCGGCGTGAGACAGCGTTCACCAGTTTTAGTGCCGGGGGCGGCTACAATGCCGGTTCTCAAGGAGCCTGCATGTCCCGACTACTCAGCGACTGGCGCGACCGCCCGACCCACCACAGGGTCTGGGCGCTGGCCGCGCCGATGATTCTTTCCAACATTTCCGTGCCCATGGTGGCGCTGGTGGACAGCGCCGTGATCGGCCACCTGCCCCACGCGCACCAGCTCGGCGCCGTGGCGGTGGGCGCCAGCCTGTATACCTTCCTGGCGTTTCTGATGGGCTTCCTGCGCATGGGCTCCACCGGCTTTGCCGCCCAGGCGGCCGGACGCGCCGACGGCGCCGCGCTGCGCCAGGTGCTGATGCAGGGGCTGCTGCTGGCGTTGCTGTTCGCCGTGCTGCTGGGGGCACTGGCGATTCCCTTCAGCCACCTGGCATTGGGCCTGATGCAACCGAGTGCCGCGCTGCAGGAAAACACCCTGGCGTTCTTCCACACGCGCTTGCTCGGCCTGCCGGCAGCGCTGGCCAGCTTTGCCCTGGTGGGGTGGTTTCTGGGTACGCAGAACGCCCGTGCCCCGCTGGCGATCCTGCTGACCACCAACCTGCTCAACATCGTGCTCAACCTGTGGTTCGTGCTGGGGCTGGACTGGGGTGTGCTGGGCTCGGCGCGGGCGTCGGTGATCGCCGAATGGTCGGCCGCGCTGCTCGGCCTGGCGCTCACGCGCCCGGCCCTGCGCGCCTACCCCGGGCAGGTGGCCTGGGCGCTGCTCAGGCGCTGGCAGAACTGGCGCCCGCTGCTGAGCGTGAACCGCGACATCTTCATTCGCAGCCTGGCGTTGCAGGGGGTGTTCTTCCTGATCACCGTGCAGGGTGCGCGCCTGGGCGAGGCGACGGTGGCGGCCAATGCGCTGCTGCTCAACGGCCTGCTGCTGACCGCGTATGCACTGGACGGCCTGGCGCATGCGGTAGAGGCACTGTGCGGGCATGCGATCGGCGCCGGGGACCGCGGCGCATTGCGCCGTTCGATGACGGTGGCGTGTGGCTGGTCGTTGATCGTCAGCCTGGGGTTTGCCGGGGTGTTCCTGCTGGGCGGGCACTGGTTCATCCAGTTGCAGACGGATATCCCCAGCGTGCGCGAGACGGCGTTCGAGTACCTGCCATACCTGGCGCTGCTGCCACTGGTGGCGGTGTGGAGCTACCTGCTCGACGGGTTGTTCATCGGCGCGACAAGGGCACGGGAGATGCGCAACGGCATGCTGCTGAGCGTGGCGATAGCACTGCCGTTCGCCTATGCGGCCAGCGGGCTGGGCAACCACGGGCTGTGGCTGGGCTTTCTGCTGTTCATGGGGCTGCGGGCGGTGACGCTGGGGGTGATGGGGTGGCGGTTGCAGCGGCGTGACGGGTGGTTTGTGGTGTAAGTGCCGGCCCTATCGCGGGTCAAGCCCGCTCCCACAGGTACTGCATCAGCTTCAAGGATGATGAAAAACCTGTGGGAGCGGGCTTGACCCGCGATTACGGTCAGGAGGACAGGTAGGACGAGCGGGTCAGCCCGAGGCGCAAGGCATCCAGGAACTGGGTACGCTCACGCGCCGTGATCTTCGCGCTGGCGCATTTGTCGCGGTAGTGGGTCATCAGCTCTTCGGGCGACAGGTGCACGTAGCGCAGCATGTCCTCGATGGTGTCGTGGGTCTCGATGCCGGCGTGGTACACGCTGCCGTTGGGGTTCTGGTAGATGTTCACCGAGTCGGTGTCACCGAACAGGTTGTGCATGTCCCCGAGGATTTCCTGGTACGCACCCACCAGGAAGATCCCCAGCAGGTAGTCCTCTCCCTCGTTGATGGCGTGTACCGGCAGGCTGGTCTCGATGCTCTGCTCGTCGACGTACTGGTTGATCTTGCCGTCCGAGTCGCAGGTCAGGTCCTGCAGCACCGCACGGCGCAGCGGCTCTTCGCCCAGGCGATGCAGCGGCAGGATCGGCAGCACCTGGCCGATGGCCCAGGTGTCGGGCAGGCTCTGGAACACCGAGAAGTTGCAGATGTACTTGTCGGCCAGCTTGTCGTTGAGCTCGTCCAGCACCTGGCGGTGCGAGCGCTGGCGCGCCTTGAGCGAGTTGTGCAACCGGCGGCACACGGCAAAGTAGCACTGCTCGGCCAGGGCCTTCTGCGCGAGGGTGATCTTGCCGTCGGCGTATTGCGCGGCCACGTCGCTCATGTAGTGGGTGGCACGCCAGTAGGTCTCGGTGACCATCTCGATGTCGGTCGGGCCCAGCAGGTCGGCCAGCCACTGCACGGTTTCGGGCAGGCTCTGCTTGTCCTCGATCTCGGGTACTTCGTCGTTGTGCTTCTCGACGTCGGTTACCTGCACCACCAGCATCGCGTGGTGCGCGGTCAGCGCGCGGCCGCTCTCGGAGAAGATGTGCGGGTGCGGCAGGCCCTGCGCGTCGCAGAACTCCTTGAGCATGCCCACCACCACGCCGGCGTAGTCGTCCATGTCGTAGTTGATCGAGCTGGCATTGCGCGAGTGGGTGCCGTCGTAGTCCACGCCCAGGCCGCCGCCCACGTCGATGTGGTCCACTGGCAGGCCCAGCGCACGCAGCTCGCCGTAGTAGCGGATGGCTTCCTTGAAGCCGTGCTGGTAGTCCGCCAGGTTGGCGATCTGCGAGCCCATGTGAAAGTGCAGCAGGCGAATGCCCTGGTCCAGGCCGGCATCGCGAAAGCGCTGCACTACCGAAATCAGCTGCGCAGCCGACAGGCCGAACTTGGACTTCTCGCCGCCGGTATCGGCCCACTTGCTCGAAGCCAGCGACGACAGGCGCACGCGCAGGCCGACCTGCGGCTTGACCTTGAGGTCGGCGGCTTCCTCGATCACCAGTGCCACTTCGGATTCTTTCTCGATCACGATGAACACGTTGTGACCCAGTTTCTGCCCCATCAGCGCCAGGCGGATGAACTCGCGGTCCTTGTAGCCGTTGCAGACGATGGTGCCGCCCTTGGGCGCCAGCGCCAGCACCGCCAGCAGCTCGGGCTTGGAGCCGGCCTCAAGGCCGATGGACACGTTCTGCGTGGCGATGATGTTCTCCACCACCGCTTCCTGCTGGTTGACCTTGATCGGGTACAGCGCGGTGTACTGGCTCTGGTACTCCAGGCGCGCGATGTTGGCGTCGAATGCGCCGGTCAGCTGGCGCACGCGGTGTTGCAGGATGTCGGGGAAACGTACCAGCAGCGGCAGCGACAGGCCGCTCTGGCGCAGCTCGTCGACCTGCTCGTACAGGTCGATCGGCGCACTGTCCGGCCCGTTGGGGCGTACTTCGACGCGCCCGGCCTCGTTGATCGCGAAGTAACCCGCGCCCCAATGGCGAATGCCGTAAACACTGCGGCTGTCGGCCACGGTCCATTGGCTGCCATCGTCTTTGCGTGTGCGTCGTACGGACATCGAAGTCCCCTATAAAGAAAGTCGTGAACACCGGCCAGGGCGTGCTGGCCAGTGTAGAAAATGAAGATGACGATTCTCCCTGTTCAGGCATAGACCCCTGCCCAGGGAACGAGTTTAGAAGTGCTGCAGGAAAAACCTCGCAGCGGCCATCAGCCGCCGGACTTTTTCGCCTTGAAGCCTTGCTTGATCAGCTCGGCCAGCAACAACTCGACGTGGTCGCCCTGGATCTCGATGACGCCGTCTTTCAACGCGCCGCCCGTACCACAACGCCGCTTGAGCGTGGTGGCCAGTTCCTTGAGTTGATCCAGGGGGAGCGGTACGCCACTGATGGTGGTCACCGTCTTGCCGCCACGGCCTTTGCTTTCACGACGCACACGGGCAATGCCGTCGCCTTCGGGGATGAGTGTCTGCTTGCAGATGCAGGCATCGACGGGTTTGCTGCAGTCCGGGCAATGCCGGCCTGCATCGGTGGAGAACACCAGGCCACCGAGGGCGGCGAATGATGCGGCTTTCTTGGCCACTTTTGATCCTCTGCGTTGAGGACAAAAACTGGTCGATGCCCCGGGGCGAGGTACCGACCGCGAAGCCCCACTCTGGCAGGGGCAGCGCACCTGCCGCGGCAAGCCGTGGCAGGGTGAAAAGGCCGCGCAGTGTAACCACAATTGCGCCGAATGCTAAGTGCAAAACTGCGCCATTTTGCTTGGCTTTCGCGACGTCAGCCGCGCCGCGCCACGAAACGGTTCAGCGCCGCCAGCGAGTCGGGGCAGTAGGGGGTGCTCAGGCTGTCGTCCAGGGCTGCCTGCAAGGGCATGAAGCGGGCCTGGCTGACCTCCTCGGGCTGCAGGCGCAAAGGCCCGTCCCAGACCGCCGAGAACACAGCGCACCAGAGCCGGTTGCCAGGCTGGTCGAAGAAGAAGCGCTCGTGGAAGCTCAGCGACACGCCGCTCACCCCCAGCTCCTCGGCCAGCTCGCGCGCGGCGCAGCGCTCGTAGCTTTCGTGCTCGTCGACCATGCCGCCGGCGGCCACATCCCAGTAGCCGGGGTAGATCGCCTTGCTCAGGGTACGCTGGTGCACGCACAGCTCGCCGGCACTGTTGAACAGCAGGATGTAGGTGCCCCGCCCGATCAGCCCCTGCTCGCGCAGCTCGGCCCGCGGCTTGGCGCCGAGCAGGTTGTCCTGCTCGTCGACCCAGGCGATGCGCTCGGCATCCGAGGCGGCGCGGTGCGCCGCCTCGCTCTGGCTGAACAGCATCAGCCCTGGGACAGCAGCTGGCGCAGGTCGATCACTGCGGCGTTGGCGCGGGAAATGTAGTTGGCCATCACCAGCGAGTGGTTGGCCCACATGCCGAAGCCGCTGCCGTTGAGTACCATCGGGCTCCACAGCGGCTCCTGCGAGGCTTCCAGCTCACGGATGATCTGGCGCACGCTGACGGTGGCGTTCTTCTTGGCCAGCACGTCGGCGAAGTCGACCTCGATGGCGCGCAGCAGGTGCGACAGCGCCCAGGCCTGGCCACGGGCTTCATAGAACACGTTGTCGATCTGCAGCCACGGCGTCTCGACCACTTCCTCGTCCAGCTGCGGCACCTGGCCCGGCACCACCGATTCGGTCTTGAGGGTGGTGTTGAGCTTGACCCGGCCCACGCTGGCCGACAGGCGCTGGGACAGCGAGCCCAGGCGCGTGGCCACGTCGCCCAGCCAGTTGTTGAGGTTGTCGGCACGGGTGTAGAACAGCGCGCCCTGCTGGTCGGGCGAAGCCAGGCGCTTCTGGTAGCGGTTCAGTGAATTGATGCCTTCCTGGTACTCCGACTCGCTCGACGGCAGGATCCAGCTCTTGTTGTCGAAGTTGAAGCGCGGCTCGGCCTTGGCAAGGTCGGCGTCTTCGGCCGACTGAGACTGCGAACGGGCGAAGTCCTTGCGCAGGGCACGGCTGAGGTCACGTACCTGCACCAGCACGCCATATTCCCAGCTGGGCATGTTGTCCATCCACAGGCCCGGCGGGAAGCGGTCGTTGGAGATGTAGCCGCCTGGCTTGTCGAGCAGGGTGGCAACCACGGTCTTGAGGGTTTCGACGGTGGTGTAGCCGACGACCATCTGCTGGCCGTTGCGCTCGGCGGCGGCCTGGGCGTTCTGCTGCACCGGGAACAGGTCGGGCTCCTGGCTCCAGTACCAGCCCAGGGCGATGGTCACCAGCAGGTACAGACCGATCAGGGTGCCCAGCGCCCGGCTGAACAACAGCCCGCCGAAGTAGCTGCGGGTGCCCGAGCCACGGGCGTCCACCCGCTCGCGTGCCTCGGCTTTGCCTGTACGGTTTTTCCAGTCCAGCATGGCGTTGTCCTTTCTGTCAGGTCGTGTCCAGGGTTCGACCGCGCGGCCCCCGCTTCGTGCCCACGCCGGCCAGCATTGTGTGCCAGCGTGCGCGGCCGGGGCGCCAGCCAAGCCTGCACTATAAATCAAGCGCGCCGCTTCGCATAAGTGACTAACGGGTCAGGAAAGGAATTTAGCGCCACCCCAGTTAATTGATGCAGCACACTCGATTGCCGGAAAAGTGGTGCTAGCATAGAGCCATCACTCGAATTGCCTCACCCCTTACAAGTAGTCAGGACATGACCGAGCCAGAAGACCCGAATCGTGCGCGCCTCAAGCAACACTTTGCCCAGCGGGTCATTCACCAGGCCCGGCAAATTCTCGAGATCTGGCAGCGCCTGCAGCGCAGCGAGTGGACCAGCTGCGACCTGAGCGAGCTGGGCGAGGCCAACCTGCGCCTGCAGCGCTACGCCGAACGCTTCGAGCAGCCCGAGCACAGCCTGCTGGCCGATGCCATCGGCCAGACCCTGGCGGCGGTGGAGGCCAACAGCGCGCGCCTGAGCAGCAGCCTGATCAACGAACTCAACCGCCTGATGCAGCGCCTGTCGCGTACCGGCCTGCGCCAGGGCGACCAGCTCGAGCGCACCCCGCTGCCGCCGCTGCGCAAGCCCATCTACGTGATGCTGCAGGACCACGAGCGCGCCGAGCGCCTGGCCAAGCAGCTGGAGTTCTTCGGCCTGGGGGTCGAACCGCTGTACAGCCCCGAGGCGTTCCAGGCCTCGATGGCCGAGCGCCTGCCGGCGGCGATCGTCATGGATGTCGACTTCGGCGGCCAGGGCCAGGGCCTGCAGCTGGCTGCCCAGGCCCAGCAGGGCCTGGAGCAGCGCGTGCCGCTGCTGTTCTTCAGCCTGCACGAAACCGATACCCCCACCCGGCTTGCCGCGGTACGCGCCGGCGGCCAGGAATTTCTCACCGGTACCCTGGAGGCCTCCAGCCTGCTGGAAAAGGTCGAGCTGCTCACCAGCGTGACCCAGTACGAACCGTTCAAGGTGCTGGTGATCGACGACTCGCGGGCCCAGGCACTGCACACCGAGCGCCTGCTCAACAATGCCGGCATCGTCACCCGCACCCTCACCGATCCGATCCAGACCATGGCCGAGCTGGCCGACTTTCAGCCCGACCTGATCATCCTCGACATGTACATGCCCGCCTGCACCGGCACCGAGCTGGCCAAGGTGATCCGCCACAACGACCGCTATGTGAGCGTGCCGATCATCTACCTGTCGGCCGAGGACGACCTGGACAAGCAGCTCGATGCCATGAGCGAGGGTGGCGACGACTTCCTCACCAAGCCGATCCGTTCGCGCCACCTGATCACCACCGTGCGCAACCGTGCGGCCAGGGCGCGCAACCTCAAGGCGCGCATGGTGCGCGACAGCCTCACCGGGCTGTACAACCACACGCACATCCTGCAACTGCTCGAAGACTGCAGCTTCCGGGCGCGGCGCGAAGACCGCCCGCTGAGCTTTGCCATGCTCGACATCGACCACTTCAAGAAGGTCAACGACAGCCACGGCCACCCCATGGGCGACCGGGTGATCAAGAGCCTGGCGCTGTTTCTCAAGCAGCGCCTGCGCAAGACCGACTTCATCGGCCGTTATGGCGGCGAAGAGTTCGCCATCGTGATGCCCAACACTGACCTGCACGCGGCGCACAAGGTGCTGGACGAGATTCGCCGGCGCTTTGCCGAGATCCACTACCCGGCGCAGCCGCGTGACCTGTCGTGCACCTTCAGTGCCGGGGTGGTGCAACTGAGCGACGGGCTGGATGCGCTGAGCATGGCCACCGCAGCGGACGAGGCGCTGTACCTGGCCAAGGGTGCGGGGCGCAACTGCGTACAGCGGGTCGAGGCCTGAGCCTTTTCGCCAGCAACCCGGCCCCTGTAGGAGCCGGCGTTGCCGGCGACAGGGCCACCATATAGCCACTTTATTTCGCAACACCCCTGCCATCGTCATAACCACGTCATAAAAACGCAATAACTTCAGGCACTTGCCATCCCGCCGTTGGTAGAGCCCGCTCATGCGCCTGAAGTTGCTGACCAATCTGAACACCCTGCTGCTGGTAACCGTGTGCCTGGCCCTGGGGGCGACCCTGTGGTGGTCGCAACGCGCCCTGGAACAGCCCTACCTGTTGATGGAGCGTTACCTGGCGCTGTCCCAGCAGTTCCAGAACCAGGTGGCCCGCAACACCCAGGACTACCTGAACAGTGGCGATGCCCTGCGCCACGCCACCGCGCTGCAGAGCACCCAGGACCTGCAACAGGAACTGGCCCAGCTGCCCGATGAGCTGGCCGCGCAACTGCGCCCCAGCCTCGACACCCTGCAGGCATTTACCGCCAATGAGCTGCTGGCCGCCGGCAAGCTCGCTGGCGACCCCCAGGCCCTGTTGCTGCAGGCCGAACGCGAACTGGGCGCCAACCTCGAACAGCTCGCCCGCTACGCCCACGACAGCGGCCACCCCGAGGCGGCGCATTACCAATCGGCACTGCTGGAAGCCAGCCTGCACCTGGGCCGCCTGTCGCTGGCGCGTGACAAGCTGGTGAGCAGCGGGCGCAGCGAGCTGGCCGACGAGGTGGAGCGCGAACTGCAACTGATCATCACCCAGGCCAAAGCCCTCGACGCCCTGCCATTGCTGGGCGTGACCGCGGCGGTGGAATCCGGCGCCGACGACTTCGCCGCGATGATGGGCCTGCAGAGCGAGGCCACCACCAGCGCCGAAGACGTCGGCGTGGCCCTCAAGCGCGAGCTGGGCAGTTTGCTGGCGCGCTACCCGGCAGAACTGCAGCGCACCCGCGCGCAGATCGAGCGCCGTACCGAACTGGCCACCACCACCCAGGCGCGCATGGCCGCCGTGCAGCAGGCCATCGCCGACCTGGAACCGGGGGTGCGCGCGCAGCATGGGCAGATCCAGGGCGAAGTGCGGGTGATCCAGGGCCTGATGATCGGGTTGATCCTGCTGATCGCCCTGCTCATCGACACCTTGCAGCGGCGCCTGGCGCGGGTGCTGGGCAACCTGGCGCCGGCGCTCTCGCAGTGGGCCGGCGGCGACTTCAGCCAGGCCATTGCGCTGGGGCGCAGCAACCGCGAAATGCACGACATCCAGGATTCGCTCAACCGCCTGCGTGCCTACCTGGTGGACCTGGTGGGCACCATCCGCAGCAACGCCGAGCAGGTGGCCGGCAGCAGCCACGCCCTGGCCGGCATGAGCAGCGCGCTGCACGACGGCGCCGAGCGCCAGGCCGGCGACACCGCGCAGATCCGCGACGCGCTGGGCGAACTGGAGGCCACCATCACCCAGGTGGCCGGCGATGCCAGCCAGGCCGCCGACGCCAGCCGCCACGCGGGGCTGGCGGTGGAACAGGGCCAGGCGGTGATCGGCCAGAGCCTGAGCGGGCTGCGCCTGCTGGTGGACGAGGTGCAGGGCAATGCACAGATGATCGAGGGCCTGGCCCAGGAGTCGGCGACCATTGGCGGCGTGCTCACGGTGATCCGCTCGATTGCCGAACAGACCAACCTGCTGGCCCTGAATGCGGCCATCGAGGCGGCAAGGGCCGGAGAGATGGGCCGCGGCTTTGCCGTGGTGGCCGAGGAGGTGCGTTCGCTGGCCCAGCGCACCACCGGAGCCACCGGCGAGATCCAGACCCTGATCGCGCGCCTGCAGCAGGCGGCACGCGAATCGGTGGAAGGCATGCGCGCGCAGCTGGAGCACGCCGAGGCCACTGCCCAGCAGGCGCAGTCTGCCGATGGAGCGCTGGACGAGATTGTCGCGGCGATCCAGACCATTGCGCAGACCGCCGTACGCATCGCTGACGTGACCGCGCAGCAGAGCGGTGCGGTGAGCGAGATTCGCGACCATAGCGAACGGATCCACGAACTGGGCGCGGACAACCTGGAGCGCATTGGCGAGGGGCGCGAGCAGGGTGAGCATCTGCTGCGCCTGGGCGGGGAGCTGAACACCGCCGTGCAGGCGTTCCGGGTCTGATCCAGGGGACTCTCGCGGGTCAAGCCCGCTCCCACAGGTATGCATCCTGATTGAGCCAGATGCATTGTCTGTGGGAGCGGGCTTGACCCGCGATGGGTTCAACTCGATTGCTCCTGCTCAAACTCCGTTATCATTGCCCCCACGTTCCCCCCAGCGAGACCGCTCATGCGTCGCCTGCTTTGCCTCCTGCTTCTGGTCCTGGCCCTGCCCGCCATGGGCGCCGGGCTGCTCGACAACCGCCCCAGCGCCACCCTCGGCGCACCGGGCCTGAACAACAGCGCCGACTTCCTGCCCGTGCGCGAAGCCTTCAAGCTCAACCTGATCCAGGGCGACGCCCAGGCCATCAAGCTGCGCTTCGTCACCACCGAGGGCTACTACCTCTATCGTCACCGCTTCCAGTTCCGTACCGAACCTGCCGACATCGCCCTGGGCACCGCGCAGCTACCTGCCGGCGAGGCCAAGCACGACGAGTACTTCGGCGACGTCGAGGTGTACCACGGCATCCTCGACATCGACCTGCCACGCACTGCCGACCAGCGCCCCTTCACCCTGGTGGTGAGCTATCAGGGCTGCGCCGACAAGGGCCTGTGCTACCCGCCGGAAACCGAGCGCCTGAGCATCGACGGCGTCGGCGCCCCGTCCACCGCCGCCGCGCCGGCCAGCAGCAATGCCTGGAGCTGGAAGGAAATGCTGCTGTTCTTTCTTGCCGGCGTCGGCCTGACTTTCACCCCTTGCGTGCTGCCGATGCTGCCGATCCTTTCCGGGGTGGTGCTGCGTGGCCAGGTCGGCGGCGGTCGCGGCCTGGCCCTGTCGCTGGCCTACGTGCTGCCGATGGCCGCCTGCTTCGCCCTGCTCGGCGCGCTGATGGGCCTGTTCGGTGCCCAGCTCAATTTGCAGGCACGCCTGCAATCGGCCTGGGTGCTGGTGCCCTTCGCGGCATTCTTCGTGGTATTCGCCCTGGCCATGTTCGGCCTGTTCGAATTGAAGCTGCCGCAGTTCATCAGCAGCCGCCTGGACCGCGTGGCCGGGCAGACCAAGGGCGGCTCGCTGCTGGGCGCCGCCGTACTCGGGGTGGTTTCCAGCCTGCTGGTCTCGCCCTGCGTGTCGGCGCCACTGGCCGGTGCGCTGCTTTATATAAGCGCCAGCGGCGATGCCATCGGCGGGGCGCTGAAACTCTTCGCGCTGGGCCTGGGCATGGGCGCGCCGCTGCTGCTGGTGGCCACCGGCGGTGCGGCCTGGCTGCCCAAAAGCGGGCCGTGGCTGGTCACGGTGAAGAACGCCATCGGCGTGCTGCTGCTGGGCCTGGCCATCGGCCTGCTCAGCCGCGTGCTGCCCGGCCCGCTCACCCTGCTGCTGATCGGTCTGCTGGCAGCCGGCGTGGCGCTGTTCCTCGGCGCCCTGGAATTCGGCGTGAAGACCACCGGCCAGCGCCTGGCGCAGCTGCTCGGCCTGTTGCTGCTGGCCTACGCGCTGGCCTGCTGGTACGGCGCCTTCAGTGGCCAGGCCGACCCGCTGCGGCCACTCCCCGCCCCCGCCAGCACCCCCTCGGCCGCACCGGTCAGCGCCTGGCAGACGGTGAACACCCCCGCCGCCCTGGATGGCCTGCTGGCCGAAGCCAGGGCGGCCGGGCAACCGCTGCTGCTGGACTGGTACGCCGACTGGTGCATCAGTTGCAAGGTGATCGAGCATGACGTGCTCGGCAATCCGGCCGTGCAGGCGCAACTGCAGGGCTACCGCCTGGTACGGTTCGACATCACCCAAAGCAACGCCGAGCAACGCGCGCTGCTGGACCGCTACCAGCTGTTCGGCCCGCCGGGCTTCCTGGTGTTTGCCGCGAACGGCAGCGAAAAAACCGACAGCAGGGTGATAGGCGAGGTAAAAGCCGGCGAATTTGCCGAACACCTGGCGCGCATTCGCAGCGAAGTGGGTCTATAACTGCTGGGGCCGCTTGAAAAGCGCCACGGATGACCGAAATTGGCAAGATAGTCATAAATTTCGCGCGAATCTCGGTCATCGTGCTGGCTATTGCAGGTAACTGGACAGTGCTCGGCAGTTTGCGGCATAGTCGCCGCGCTACGTTTTTGCCCGACAATAAAAGGAACCGCAGATGGCAACGCTACTGGTGCTGCATGGCCCCAACCTGAACCTGCTAGGCACCCGCGAACCGGGCGTCTACGGGGCCGTGACCCTGGCCCAGATCAACCAGGACCTGGAGCAGCGTGCACGCGCCGCCGGCCACCATCTGCAATACCTGCAAAGCAATGCCGAGTACGAACTGATCGATCGCATCCACGCCGCACGCAACGAAGGGGTGGACTTCATCCTGATCAATCCGGCGGCTTTCACGCACACAAGCGTCGCATTACGTGACGCATTGCTGGCGGTGAGCATCCCATTCATCGAAGTGCATCTGTCCAACGTGCACAAGCGCGAGCCGTTTCGCCACCACTCCTACTTTTCAGACGTCGCCGTAGGGGTGATCTGCGGCCTGGGCGCCACCGGCTATCGCCTGGCCCTGGAGTCCGCCCTGGAACACCTGGCAGCGCACGCCAAACCCTGAATAACCGAAGCCTGGCCGCAGGCCGGGCCGTGTACGAACGTTAACATTCACGTTTATACGACCCTGACCGACCCTTGGGAGTTGATGATTAATGGATATCCGTAAAGTCAAGAAACTGATCGAACTGCTGGAAGAGTCTGGCATCGACGAGCTGGAGATCAAGGAAGGCGAAGAGTCCGTCCGTATCAGCCGCCACAGCAAGACCCCGGCCCAGCAGTACTACGCGCCAGCCCCGATGGCTGCCGCACCGGCCGCCGCCCCTGTGGCCGCCGCTGCCCCGGCTGCCGCCGAAGCGCCAGCCGCGCCGAAGCTCAACGGCACCGTGGCCCGCTCGCCAATGGTCGGTACCTTCTACCGCAAAGCCTCGCCTACCTCGCCTGCCTTCGTCGAAGTCGGCCAGACCGTGAAGAAAGGCGACACCCTGTGCATCGTCGAAGCCATGAAAATGATGAACCACATCGAAGCTGAAACCAGCGGTGTGATCGAATCCATTCTGGTAGAAGACGGCCAGCCGGTTGAGTACGACCAGCCGCTGTTCACCATCGTTTGAACCGCGGAGAACCAACGATGCCAGCCAAGTTGGAAAAAGTCCTGATCGCCAACCGCGGGGAAATTGCCCTGCGGATCCTGCGCGCCTGCAAAGAGATGGGCATCAAGACCGTCGCCGTGCACTCCACCGCCGACCGCGAGCTGATGCACCTGGGCCTGGCCGACGAATCGGTATGCATTGGCCCGGCTTCGGCCACCCACTCCTACCTGCACATCCCGGCGATCATCGCAGCCGCTGAAGTGACCGGCGCCACCGCCATTCACCCAGGCTACGGTTTCCTCGCGGAAAACGCCGATTTCGCCGAGCAGGTCGAGAACTCCGGCTTCGCCTTCATCGGTCCCAAGGCCGACACCATCCGCCTGATGGGCGACAAGGTGTCGGCCAAGGACGCGATGATCAAGGCCGGCGTACCGACCGTTCCGGGTTCCGACGGCCCGCTGCCGGAAGACGAGGAAGAAGCCCTGCGCATCGGCCGTGAAGTCGGCTACCCGGTGATCATCAAGGCCGCCGGTGGCGGTGGTGGTCGCGGCATGCGCGTGGTGCACAAGGAAGAGGACCTGATCGCCTCGGCCAAGCTGACCCGCAGCGAAGCCGGCGCCGCCTTCGGCAACCCGATGGTGTACCTGGAGAAGTTCCTGACCAACCCGCGTCACGTGGAAGTCCAGGTACTGTCCGACGGCCAGGGCAACGCCGTGCACCTGGGTGACCGCGACTGCTCGCTGCAGCGCCGCCACCAGAAGGTGCTGGAAGAAGCGCCAGCCCCGGGTATCGACGAAAAGGCCCGCCAGGAAGTCTTCGCCCGCTGCGTCAAGGCGTGCATCGACATCGGCTACCGTGGTGCCGGCACCTTCGAGTTCCTCTACGAGAACGGCGCGTTCTACTTCATCGAAATGAACACCCGTGTTCAGGTGGAGCACCCGGTTTCGGAGATGGTCACCGGTATCGACATCGTCAAGGAGATGCTCAGCATCGCCGCTGGCAACAAGCTGTCGTTCACCCAGGATGACGTGGTGATTCGCGGTCACTCGCTGGAGTGCCGGATCAACGCCGAAGACCCGAAGAAGTTCATTCCGAGCCCGGGTACCGTCAAGCATTTCCACGCACCGGGCGGCAACGGCGTTCGCGTCGACTCGCACCTGTACAGTGGCTATGCGGTACCGCCGAACTACGACTCGCTGATCGGCAAGCTGATCACCTACGGCAAGGACCGTGACGAAGCCATGGCGCGCATGCGCAATGCGCTGGACGAGATCGTCGTCGACGGCATCAAGACCAACATCCCGCTGCACCGCGAGCTGGTGCGCGATGAAGGTTTCTGCAAAGGTGGCGTGAACATTCACTACCTGGAACACAAGCTCGCCAACGACGAGTGATGCAGGTGTGATGTGAAAAAGACCCCGGCCTGGTGCCGGGGTCTTTTTTTTGTGTTGCCTTCTTCGCCGGCAAGGCCGGCTCCTACAGGGGAACGTCGAATCTGTAGGAGCCGGCCTTGCCGGCGAAGGCGCGCCGCCTAATGCTGCCCCATGCGCGGCATCTCGATGCCATGCGCATGCACCCGCCGGTACAAGGTGGCCCGCGAAATACCCAGCGCCTTGGCCGCCTCCCCCGGTTTCCAGCGATGGCGTACCAGCGCCTCCAGCAGCACCTGGCGCTGCGGGCTCATGCTGGCCTGCACCTGGCCCTGCACCTGCGCCCCGCGCACATCCGCCGGCAGGTCCTGCAACTGCAGCGTGCCACCGGCGCACACCGCGCAGGCGTAACGCAGCACCTGGCGCAACTGGCGCAGGTTACCCGGCCAGCGATACCCCAGCAGGCACTCCAGCGCTGCCTCGCTCAAGCCCACGTCCACCCCGCAACCGGCCGCCTCCTCGGCCAGCAAGCGGTTGATCAAGGCCAGCCGGTCACTGCGCTCGCGCAGCGGCGGCAGCTCGAAGCGCGCATTGGCCAGGCGAAAGTACAGGTCTTCGCGAAAGCGCCCGTCGGCCACCCGCGCCGCCAGGTCGCGGTGCGTGGCGCAGATCACCTGGATATCCACACGCTCGCGCCTGGCCGCACCCAGCGGCGCCACCTCGCCTTCGGCCAGCACCCGCAGCAGGCGGGTCTGCAAGGCCAGCGGCATGTCGCCGATCTCGTCGAGAAACAGCGTGCCGCCATCGGCCTGCTGCAGCAGCCCGCGCATGCCCTTGCTGGAGGCCCCGGTAAACGCCCCGGCCACATAGCCGAACAGCTCGCTCTCGATCAGGCTCTCGGGAATCGCCGCGCAGTTGAGCGCCACGAACGGCTTGCCGGCCCGCGCGCTGCGTTCATGCAGCTGGCGCGCGAACACCTCCTTGCCCGCACCGGTCTCGCCCACCACCAGCACCGCCAGGTTGCAGTTCTTGACCCGCACCGCCAGGCGCAGGCTTTCCTCCACCCGTGCATCCACCCCGCCCGGCACCGGCACCACCCGCGCCGGACGCTGTGGCGAGCTGACCCGCACATGCAGCGCATCGCCATCGGCGCTCCAGCTCAGGCGCTGGGCCGACTCGTCGGTCACCGCGCGCAACTGGTCCAGGTCGAACAGCTGGCCGATATGCGCCGGCAGCTCGCCGTAGCGCGAGAGCAATGCCGAGCGCGCCAGGCTGTTGAGCGCCTGCAGGCGTCCGTCGGCATCCCAGGCCAGCAGAAAGTCCGGCTGGCTGTCCACATACCCCGGCGCGCTGTGCGCCCGCAGCACCCAATGCGCCTGGGCGTTGTGCATGAAAAACGCGTTCTCGATCTCCCGCGCGGTCTGCACCACCAGTTGGCGGATCAGGTGCTGGCTGCGCCGGTCGTCCGGCGACTGCAGTGCCGACACGTCGACCACCCCCAGCAGCTTGCCCTGCGGGTCGAACACCGGCGCCGCCGAGCAGGTCAGGCCGATGAACGCGGCGCGAAAGTGATCGCGCTTGTGCACCGTGACCGGCACCTGGCTGGTCAGTACCGCCGCCACTCCGCAGGTGCCCTCCTCGCCTTCCGACCAGCAGGTGCCCAGGTACAGACCGGCCTTGCGGCAGTCGTTGCGCAGCGCGGCGTCGACGCGGTAGTCGATGGTGCGACCCTGCGCGTCGGTCAGCAGCACGCAGTAGTCGGCCCCGCGCACCCGCTCGTGCAGGCGCGCCACCGCATCGCTGGCAATGCGCATGAACAGCTCGGCGCGTTCGCGGCATTCGTTGAGCAGGGTTTGCGACAGGATGCGCGGCCCTTGCTGCGAGGAAGGGTCGAGGCGGTGCTGCTCCATCGAGCGGCGCCAGGAATCGAGGATCAACGGCGGTACCGGCGCCTGGGGCTGGCGGTCGGCATTCTTGAGCACACGGCTGACACAGTCGACGTGGGCTCTGGAGTTCGCGGCAAGCATGGGGCCTCCGGTTCTCGTGTTCTTGTCGTTATGCGGCCCATTAAGCGCCGTTTGCCAGGCCCCGACAAGCACCGCCTGGGCAAGCGGCGCCGTGAGACGCAGCGTCTCGGTGTCTCGCCGCTGCGCTGCCCGCACTGCAACGCAGCGTCTTGCCGACACCCCGCGAGTACGCCCCTGCAATGCTGCACAAAGGCTCTGGGTCAAGCCTTTCACCCAACCTGGCACCACCCTTGCTCCAGCCCTGGTACACAAGAACCAGAGGTGCGCCATGAGCCATCCCGCCCCCACCGTGGGCATCATCGTCAACCCGGCCTCGGGCCGCGACCTGCGCAGGCTTACCGCCAGCGCCGGCCTGTACTCCAGCACCGACAAGGCCTCGGCCGTGCAACGCCTGCTGGCCGCCTTCGCCGCCACCGGCATCCGGCGCGTGCTGCTGCCGCCGGACATGACCGGCATCGCCGCCGCCGTGCTCAAGGCCAGCAACGGCCCGCAGGCCGCCGGCCAGCGCTGGCCGCAACTGGACATCCTCGACATGCCGCTGCGCCAGACCGTGGAGGACACCCGCCTGGCCGCGCGCCAGATGCTCGCCCGCGGGGTCGCACTGATCGCCGTGCTCGGCGGCGACGGCACCCATAAGGCGGTGGCCGCCGAGGTCGGCGACATTCCGCTGCTGACCCTTTCCACCGGTACCAACAACGCCTTCCCCGAATTGCGCGAGGCCACCAGCGCCGGGCTGGCCGGCGGGCTGTTCGCCGCCGGGCGCATCCCGGCCCAGGTGGGCCTGCGCCGCAACAAGCGCCTGCTGGTGCGCGACCCGGCGCGGGAGCTGTGCGAATGGGCGCTGGTGGAAGTCGCGGTGTCGCCGCAGCGCTTCATCGGCGCCCGCGCCCTGAGCCGCGCCGAAGACCTTGCCGAAGTCTTCGCCACCTTCGCCGAACCCCATGCCATCGGCCTCTCGGCGCTGTGCGGGCTGTGGTGCCCGGTGTCGCGCCACGCCGCCGAAGGCGCCTGGGTACGTCTTAACGGCCAGGCCGAACAGGCGCTGCTGGCGCCGCTGGCCCCTGGCCTGGTGCAAGGCTGCGGCATCACCGCCGCCGGCCCGCTGGCACCGGGCGTCGCCTACTCCCTGAGCCTGTCCAGCGGCACCCTGGCGCTGGACGGCGAGCGCGAGATCGAGTTCAGCGAGCACGACCGTCCCACCGTCACCCTCGACGCCCACGGCCCCCTGAGCATCGACGTGGAGGCCGTACTGGCCTTCGCCGCCCGCCATCGCCTGCTGGCGGTAGGCCGCGAACACCCGCGACACCCTGCGCACCCTCAGTGCTGAGACAACCCTGGAGAACAACAAGATGTCCACTCACCTGAACACCGAGCAACTTCTGCATGCCTACCGGGTCATGCGCACCATCCGCGCCTTCGAAGAGCGCCTGCACATCGAGTTCGCCACCGGCGAGATCCCAGGCTTCGTGCACCTGTATGCCGGCGAAGAGGCGTCGGCCGCCGGGGTCATGGCGCACCTGCGCGACAGCGACTGCATCGCCTCCAACCACCGCGGCCATGGCCACTGCATCGCCAAGGGCGTGGACGTGCACGGCATGATGGCCGAGATCTACGGCAAGAAGACCGGCGTGTGCGGCGGCAAGGGCGGCTCGATGCATATCGCCGACCTGGAAAAGGGCATGCTCGGCGCCAACGGCATCGTCGGCGCCGGCGCGCCCCTGGTGGCCGGCGCTGCCCTGGCGGCCAAGCTCAAGGGCACCGATGACGTGGCCGTGGTGTTCTTCGGCGACGGCGGCTCCAACGAGGGTGCGGTGTTCGAGGCCATGAACCTGGCCGCGATCATGAACCTGCCGTGCATCTTCGTGGCCGAGAACAACGGCTACGCCGAGGCCACCGCCTCCAACTGGTCGGTGGCGTGCGACCACATCGCCGACCGCGCCGCCGGCTTCGGCATGCCCGGGGTGACCATCGACGGCTACGACTTCTTTGCCGTGCACGAGGCGGCCGGCGCCGCCATCGAGCGTGCCCGCAGCGGTCAGGGCCCGTCGCTGGTGGAGGTCAAGCTGACCCGCTACTACGGCCACTTCGAAGGCGACGCGCAAACCTACCGCGCCCCGGACGAGGTGAAGAACCTGCGCGAAACCCGCGACTGCCTGATGCAGTTCCGCCAGCGCACCACCCGCGCCGGGCTGCTCGGCGACGCCCAGCTGGACCTGGTGGATGCCCAGGTCGAGGACCTGATCGAAGACGCCGTGCGCCGCGCCAAGTCCGACCCCAAGCCCCAGCCTGCCGACCTGCTCAGCGACGTGTACGTCGCCTACCCCTGAGCACGCTGCCCTTACAACAAGAACAATCGGAGAATCATCATGGCGAGAAAAATCAGCTACCAGCAGGCCATCAACGAAGCCCTGGCCCAGGAAATGCGCCGCGACCCCACGGTGTTCATCATTGGCGAGGACGTCGCCGGCGGTGCCGGTGCACCGGGCGAGAATGACGCCTGGGGCGGTGTGCTCGGCGTCACCAAGGGCCTTTACGGGCAGTTCCCCGGCCGCGTGCTGGACGCGCCGCTATCGGAAATCGGCTATGTGGGCGCAGCGGTCGGCGCCGCCACCCAGGGCCTGCGCCCGGTGTGCGAACTGATGTTCGTCGACTTTGCCGGCTGCTGCCTGGACCAGATCCTCAACCAGGCAGCCAAGTTTCGCTACATGTACGGCGGCAAGGCGGTCACCCCGCTGGTGATGCGCACCATGGTCGGCGCCGGCCTGCGCGCCGCCGCCCAGCACTCGCAGATGCTCACCTCGCTGTGGACCCACATCCCGGGCCTGAAGGTGGTGTGCCCGTCGTCGCCGTATGACGCCAAGGGCCTGCTGATCCAGGCGATCCGCGACAACGACCCGGTGATCTTCTGCGAGCACAAGCTGCTCTACAGCCTGCAGGGCGAAGTGCCGGAAGAGGTCTACACCGTGCCGTTCGGCGAGGCCAACTTCTTGCGTGACGGCGACGACATCACCCTGGTGACCTACGGGCGCATGGTCCACCTGGCCATGGAGGCGGCGGCCAACCTGGCGCGCCAGGGCATCGACTGCGAGGTACTCGACCTGCGCACCACCAGCCCGATGGATGAAGACAGCATTCTCGAAAGCGTGGAAAAGACCGGCCGCCTGGTGGTGATCGACGAAGCCAACCCGCGCTGCTCGATGGCCACCGACATCAGTGCGCTGGTGGCGCAGAAAGCCTTCGGCGCACTCAAGGGCCCGATCGAGATGGTCACTGCGCCGCACACCCCGGTGCCGTTCTCCGACGCGCTGGAAGACCTCTACATCCCCACCGCCGCCAAGATCGAGGCTGCCGTGCACACAGTGATGAAAGGGAGGGACGCGGCATGAGCCAGATCCATACCCTGACCATGCCCAAGTGGGGCCTGTCGATGACCGAGGGGCGCATCGACACCTGGCTCAAGCAGGAAGGCGAGCACATCAGCAAGGGCGACGAGGTGCTGGACGTGGAGACCGACAAGATCTCCAGCAGCGTCGAGGCCCCGTTCAGCGGCGTGCTGCGCCGTCAGATCGCCCGGCCCGACGAGACCCTGGCAGTGGGGGCGCTGCTGGCCGTGGTGGTCGAGGGCGAGGCCAGCGACGCGCAGATCGATGCGGTGGTGCAGCGCTTTCAGGCCGATTTCGTGCCTGGTGACGGCGCCGAGCAGGACAGCGGCCCGGCGCCGCAGAAAGTCGAGCTGGACGGGCACCGGGTGCGCTACTTCGACCTCGGCGAAGGCGGTACGCCGCTGGTGTTGATCCACGGCTTCTGCGGCGACCTTAACAACTGGATGTTCAACCACCCGGCGCTGGCCGCCGAGCGCCGGGTGATCGCCCTCGACCTGCCCGGGCATGGCGAGTCGGGCAAGCACCTGCAACGCGGCGACCTGGATGAGCTGAGCCAGAGCGTGCTGGCCCTGCTCGATCACCTGGACCTGGGGCGCGTGAACCTGGCCGGGCACTCCATGGGTGGTGCGGTGGCCTTGAACCTGGCGCGGCTGGCACCTGCGCGGGTGCAGTCGCTGAGCCTGATCGCCAGCGCCGGGCTGGGGCGCGAGATCAATGGCGGCTACCTGCAGGGCATCGTTGCGGCGGCCAACCGCAACGCCCTGAAGCCGCAGATGACGCAGCTGTTCTCCGACCCCGGGCTGGTGACCCGGCAGATGCTCGAGGACATGCTCAGGTTCAAGCGCCTGGAGGGGGTGGACGAGGCCCTGCGACAACTGGCCGACGCACTGGCCAGCGACGGCGTGCAGCGTCACGACCTGCGCCCGGTGGTGGCGCAGCAGCCGACGCTGGTGCTGTGGGGCAGCGATGACGCGATCATCCCGGCCACCCATGTGGACGGCCTGCCAGCCGAGGTGGCGATACTGCCGGGCCAGGGGCACATGGTGCAGCTGGAAGCGGCCGAGCAGGTCAATGCGCGGCTGCTGGCGTTTTTGCGCGGGCACTGACCAGCACCGGTTTGTGTCTCGAGGGCTGCTCTGCAGCCCGATCGCGGGTCAAGCCCGCTCCCACAGGGATCACTGCCGTCTCTGTGGGAGCGGGCTTGACCCGCAATCACGCCAGTACAGACACTGCAGCGCCCCCGATACAAACCCCTCGCACTCAAGTAAACTGGCGCGCTTCGCGCAGCCCCCAGCGGCTGCCCTCCACGAATTACCCAAAGGTGCCCGCCATGCCCTGGCTGCAAGTACGTCTGGCCATCAGCCCGGAACAAGCCGAAACCTACGAAGATGCCCTGCTCGAAGTCGGCGCCGTCTCCGTCACCTTCATGGACGCCGAAGACCAGCCGATCTTCGAACCGGACCTCAACACCACCCCGCTGTGGTCGCACACCCACCTGCTGGCCCTGTTCGAAGCCGACGCCGAACCCGAGGCAGTGTTTGCCCACCTGCAACTGCTGACCGGGGCCGCCCTGCCCGAGCACCAGGCCGAAGTGATCGAAGACCAGGACTGGGAACGCAGCTGGATGGACAACTTCCAGCCCATGCGCTTCGGCCAGCGCCTGTGGATCGTGCCCAGCTGGCACGCCGCCCCCGAGCCGGACGCCGTCAACCTGCTGCTCGACCCGGGCCTGGCGTTCGGCACCGGCACCCACCCGACCACCGCCCTGTGCCTGGAATGGCTCGACGGCCAGGACCTGAACGGCACTGAAGTACTCGACTTCGGCTGCGGCTCGGGCATCCTCGCCATCGCCGCCCTGCTGCTGGGCGCACGCAAGGCGGTGGGCACCGACATCGACGTGCAGGCCATCGAGGCCTCGCGCGACAATGCCGGGCGCAACGGCATCGCCGACGCGCTGTTCGACCTGTACCTGCCCCAGGACATGCCGGCCATGCAGGCCGACGTGCTGGTGGCCAACATCCTCGCCGGCCCGCTGGTCTCGCTGGCCCCGCAGCTGTCCGGCCTGGTACGCCCCGGCGGCCTGCTGGCGCTGTCGGGCATCCTCGCCGAACAGGGCGATGAAGTGGCCGCCGCCTACGCCAAGGACTTCGACCTGGACCCGATCGCCGTGCGCGATGGCTGGGTACGCATCAGTGGTCGCCGGCGCTAACTGCGCCTAGACTACAACTCTGCACAACCCGGACCGCCGCATGACCGACAGTTTCGTCACCCAGTGCCCGCATTGCCAGACCAGCTTTCGCGTCAGCCACACTCAATTGAGTGTGGCCCGCGGGGTAGTGCGCTGCGGCAATTGCCTGCAGGTATTCAACGCCGCCAAGCAGCTGCTGGAGCAGAGTGCAGCGCAACAGGCGCTGCAGGTCGCCCCCGCGCTGCCGCCGGCAACGCCGTTGCCTGCGCCGGTGGCCGAACCCGAACATGCACCGCAGCCAGCGCCGTCGGCCCCCGCGCCGATCAGCCAGCGCGAATGGACGGCCAGCGCGCTGGACGTCGACCTCGACCAACTGGACCTCGACCAGGAACTCGCCCGCCTGGAGCAACGCGAAATCCAGCCGATCAGCGAGTTCAAGCGCAGCCAGGCCGAAGACTTCGACCTGGCGCCACGCCGCGAGGACAGCCTCAGCGCCCAGCGCGACGGCCCGGACGACACCTCGTACACCGACAGCCTGTTCAGCAGCCCGGCCGACGAACGCGAAGCCCAGGCAACGCCGCAGCCGCCGCTGGTCGACGAACCCGTCCCGGCTACCGTGGCGCTGCCGGGCGAGCGCACCGAACCCTCGCTGTCGCTGGACCTGGACGGCCTGGATGACGAGCCCCCGCTGCGCGAGCAGCCCCTCCACGACCCCGACGTGGTGGCCGAGCACCTTTCGGCACGCGACCCGGGCGATGAGCCCGACGCGCCGGACCCGGCGTTCGACGACGCCCCGAATACCCGCCACGAACCCGACCTTGGCCCGATGGCCGCACGCTCGCCACGCAAGCCGGCGCTGGTCGACATCGTCGACGACCCGCTGCAGCTCGACTGGCAGAAGCCGCGCAGCCACTGGGGCCGGCGCCTGCTGTGGGCGCTGCTGACTCTGCTGGCTGGCGCGGCACTGGCTGGCCAGTACATCGCCTATCACTTCGACGAACTGGCCCGCCAGGACCAGTACCGCCCCTGGTTCCAGCAGCTGTGCCCGCAACTGGGCTGCGAAGTGCCTTCCAAGGTCGACATCGCCCGCATCAAGAGCAGCAACCTGGTGGTCCGCAGCCACCCGGACTTTGCCGGCGCGTTGATCGTGGACGCGATCATCTACAATCGTGCGCCCTTCTCGCAGCCATTCCCGCTGCTGGAGCTGCGGTTTGCCGACCTCAACGGCCAACTGATCGCCAGCCGTCGCTTCAAGCCCGGCGAGTACCTGAGCGGCGAGCTGGCCGGCAAGGCCGAAATGCCCAGCCAGACCCCGATCCACATCGCCCTGGACATCCTCGATCCGGGCCCGAAGGCGGTCAACTACAGCCTGAGCTTCCGCTCGCCGGAGTAAACCCAGCGACCAGCGGCAAGCTTCAGGCGGCAAGAGAAAAGCGCGGTATCACGCCACTCCTGCTTTTGGCTGGGGCTTGAAGCTTGTCGCTTGCCGCTCAAACTGTTCATATTTTATCCAGATCGACCTTTATCCGGTCACCGAGAGCGGGTATCATGCCCACCCTTTTTCGAACTCTAAGATCGGCCCCCACAACAGGGAACTCCTATGTCGGCGGTACGCATCGGCCCATACACACTGCAGAACGCCCTGATCCTTGCCCCGATGGCCGGGGTCACGGACCAGCCTTTTCGTCAGCTGTGCCGACGAATGGGCGCAGGCCTGGTGGTGTCCGAAATGGTCAGCAGCGACATGAGCCTGTGGAACAGCCGCAAGTCGCGCCTGCGCATGATTCACGATGGCGATCCCGAGCCCCGCTCGGTGCAGATCGCCGGCGGTGACGCGCAGATGCTCGCGGCCGCGGCCCGGGCCAATGTCGAGGCCGGCGCGCAGATCATCGATATCAACATGGGCTGCCCGGCAAAAAAAGTCTGCAACAAAGCTGCAGGCTCTGCTTTATTGAAGGATGAAGTACTGGTCAACGAGATCCTCCAGGCGGTGGTCGCCGCCGTGGACGTACCCGTTACCCTCAAGATCCGCACCGGCTGGGACCGGGACAACAAGAATGGCCTGACCGTGGCGAAGATCGCCGAGCAGGCAGGCATTCAGGCACTGGCCGTACATGGCCGCACCCGTGCCGACCTGTACACCGGCGACGCCGAGTACGACACCATCGCCGCCATCAAGCAGGCGGTGTCGATACCGGTATTTGCCAATGGCGACATCACGTCGCCGCAAAAGGCCCGACAGGTGCTCGACGCCACCGGCGCCGACGGCCTGCTGATCGGCCGCGCCGCCCAGGGGCGGCCGTGGATCTTTCGCGAGGTCGAGCACTACCTGCGCACCGGCGAGCTGTTGCCGGCACCGCAGTTGGCTGAAGTGGAACGAATTCTGCTGGAGCACCTGGCCGCGCTGCACGCCTTCTATGGCGATGTGATGGGTGTGCGTATCGCCCGCAAGCATGTGGGCTGGTACCTGGCAACGTTACCGGGCGCCAGGGAGTTTCGCGCCCGCTTCAATGGTTTGGAAGAAACACACGCGCAGTGCGCCGACGTTCGCGAGTTTTTCCGCGAACGTGAACAGAGCCTTGAGACAGAGGACGGACAAGGGGTGGCCGCATGACGATGATGACCGAGACTTTAGTGAGTGGAACAACGCCCGTGAGCGACAACGTCAACCTGAAACAGCACCTGAACACCCCGAGCGAAGAGGGCCAGACCCTTCGCGGGAGCGTGGAGAAGGCGCTGCACAACTACTTTGCGCACCTCGAGGGCGCTGCTGTCACGGACGTGTACAACCTGGTGCTCTCTGAAGTCGAGGCACCCTTGCTCGAAAGCGTGATGAACTACGTCAAGGGCAACCAGACCAAGGCCAGCGAGCTGCTGGGGCTCAACCGGGGCACCTTGCGCAAGAAGCTCAAGCAGTACGATCTGCTGTAACAACGAATCCACACCAGAAAAGGCGGCTCCCATTCGATGAGGTCGCCTTTTTTGCTGACTCCACCGCGTTATGGAATCTGAAATGACCGACCAGACTACCCGCCTGCCGATCCGCCGCGCCTTGATCAGCGTTTCCGACAAGACCGGAATCCTCGAATTCGCCCGTGAGCTGCAACAGCTCGGCGTCGAGATCCTGTCCACCGGTGGCACCTTCAAGTTGCTCCAGGACAATGGCGTCGCCGCGGTGGAAGTTGCCGACTACACCGGCTTTGCCGAAATGATGGACGGCCGGGTCAAGACCCTGCACCCCAAGATCCACGGTGGCATCCTCGGCCGTCGCGGTACCGATGACGCCATCATGGCCGAGCACGGGATCAAGCCGATCGACCTGGTCGCCGTCAACCTGTACCCCTTCGAAGCCACCATCTCCAAGCCGGGCTGCGACCTGCCGACCGCCATCGAGAACATCGACATCGGCGGCCCGACCATGGTTCGCTCGGCGGCCAAGAACCACAAGGACGTGGCCATCGTGGTCAACGCCAGCGACTACGGCCAGGTACTCGAGAGCCTCAAGGCCGGTGGCCTGACCTACGCCCAGCGCTTCGACCTGATGCTCAAGGCGTTCGAGCACACCGCCGCCTACGACGGCATGATCGCCAACTACATGGGCACCGTGAACCAGTCGGCCGACACCCTGAGCACCGAAGACCGCAGCCAGTTCCCGCGCACCTTCAACAGCCAGTTCGTCAAGGCCCAGGAAATGCGCTACGGCGAGAACCCGCACCAGAGCGCGGCGTTCTACGTCGAGGCCAAGCCGAGCGAGGCCGGCATCGCCACCGCCACCCAGCTGCAGGGCAAGGAGCTGTCGTACAACAACGTGGCCGACACCGACGCCGCGCTGGAATGCGTCAAGAGCTTCGTCAAGCCGGCCTGCGTGATCGTCAAGCACGCCAACCCGTGCGGCGTGGCCGTCAGCCCGGACGCCGAGGGCGGCATCCGCCAGGCCTACGAGCTGGCCTACGCCACCGATACCGAATCAGCCTTCGGCGGCATCATCGCGTTCAACCGCGAGCTGGATGCCGAAACCGCCAAGGCCATCGTCGAGCGTCAGTTCGTCGAAGTGATCATCGCCCCGAGCGTGAGCGAAGAAGCCCGCGCCGTGGTGGCCGCCAAGGCCAACGTGCGCCTGCTGGCGTGCGGCCAGTGGTCGGCCGAGCGTGCCGCTGCCTGGGACTACAAGCGCGTCACCGGCGGCCTGCTGGTACAGAGCCGCGACATCGGCATGATCACCGAGGGCGACCTGAAGGTGGTGACCAAGCGTGCGCCGACCGAGCAGGAAATCCACGACCTGATCTTCGCCTGGAAAGTGGCCAAGTACGTCAAGTCCAACGCCATCGTCTATGCCAAGAACCGCCAGACCATCGGTGTCGGCGCCGGCCAGATGAGCCGCGTGAACTCGGCGCGCATTGCCGCGATCAAGGCCGAGCATGCCGGCCTGCAGGTACAGGGTGCAGTCATGGCCTCGGATGCGTTCTTCCCGTTCCGCGACGGTATCGACAACGCGGCCAAGGTGGGTATCACTGCGGTGATCCAGCCGGGCGGTTCGATGCGTGATGCCGAGGTGATTGCCGCGGCCGACGAAGCCGGCATCGCGATGGTGTTCACCGGCATGCGCCACTTCCGTCACTGACCAACAGAAAAGGTGCAGACATATCCCTGTGGGAGCGGGCTTGACCCGCGATGCGAGCGACGCGGTACTTCCTGATCGCGTGGCCCCCATCGCGGGTCAAGCCCGCTCCCACAGGACCTCGCTCTTGCAATGACCTGCACAGAACAGCACTCATCCGAATTAGCGTCATCGAGGTTTTGACATGAACGTTTTGATCATCGGTAGCGGCGGCCGCGAACACGCCCTGGCCTGGAAA
Organism: Pseudomonas sp. 8209; assembly: GCF_028682105.1. Classification (NCBI taxonomy): domain Bacteria; kingdom Pseudomonadati; phylum Pseudomonadota; class Gammaproteobacteria; order Pseudomonadales; family Pseudomonadaceae; genus Pseudomonas; species Pseudomonas sp. 8209. The sequence continues at coordinate 465,045 of NZ_JANIAH010000003.1, read as the reverse complement.
GTTGCCCAGGACCCTCGCGTCGAGACTGTCTTCGTCGCCCCCGGCAACGCCGGCACCGCCACCGAAGCCAAGTGCAAGAACGTCGACATCGACGTCACCGCCCTGGACCAACTGGCCGACTTCGCCGAGAAGAACGTCGCCCTGACCATCGTCGGCCCCGAGGGCCCGTTGGTGGCCGGCGTGGTCGACCTGTTCCGCAGCCGCGGCCTGGACTGCTTCGGCCCCACCAAGGGCGCGGCGCAGCTGGAAGGCTCCAAGGCCTTCACCAAGGACTTTCTGGCCCGTCACAAGATTCCGACCGCCGACTACCAGAACTTCACCGAAGTGGAGCCGGCCCTGGCCTACCTGCGCGAAAAAGGCGCACCGATCGTGATCAAGGCCGACGGCCTGGCCGCGGGCAAGGGCGTGATCGTCGCCATGACCCTGGCTGAAGCCGAGGACGCGGTACGCGACATGCTCGCCGGCAATGCCTTCGGCGACGCCGGTTCGCGCGTGGTCATCGAAGAGTTCCTCGACGGCGAGGAAGCCAGCTTCATCGTCATGGTCGACGGGCAGAACGTGCTGCCGATGGCCACCAGCCAGGACCACAAGCGCGTCGGCAACGCCGACACCGGCCCCAACACCGGCGGCATGGGCGCCTACTCGCCAGCCCCGGTGGTCACTGCCGAAGTCCACCAGCGCGTGATGGACCAGGTGATCTGGCCGACCGTCAACGGCATGGCTGCCGAAGGCAACGTGTACACCGGCTTCCTGTATGCCGGGCTGATGATCGACAAGGCCGGCAACCCCAAGGTCATCGAGTTCAACTGCCGCTTCGGCGACCCGGAAACCCAGCCGGTGATGCTGCGCCTGGAATCGAGCCTGGTGCTGCTGATCGAAGCGGCGTTCGCCAAGGCCCTGAACAAGGTCGAAGCGCAGTGGAACCCGCAGCCGAGCCTGGGCGTTGTACTGGCCGCCGGCGGCTACCCGGGCGACTACGCCAAGGGCGCACCGATCAGCGGCCTGGACGCCGCAGCCAAGCTCACCGGCAAGGTGTTCCATGCCGGTACCGCCCTCAAGGACGGCCAGGTGGTCACCAGCGGTGGTCGCGTACTGTGTGCCACTGCCCTGGGTGAGACCGTCGAAGCCGCGCAGCAGCAGGCCTACCGCCTGGCCGCCGAAATCGAGTGGGACGGCAGTTTCTACCGCACCGACATCGGTTACCGCGCCATCGCCCGTGAACGTGGCGAGCACCAGGAGTAAGCTGACACGGCAAGGCTCCAAAGGGGCCTTGCCTTCGGCTTGGCACGCCGCGCATAGTTGCAAACCGGCATTTGGCTAGGAAGGGATATCTCGTGCGTTGGCTCAGGATTGCCATTGGACTCACCGTCAGCCTGCTGACTCTGCTCTGCCTGTTCCCGGCCACGGCCGATTCGGGCAGTGGGTGGTCGGTATTGCTCGACGATCAGGCCAACCTGCAACTGAGCGACATCCGTTCCGAGCGTTACCGTAACCAGTTCAGTCCCATCGAGCTCAACCAGCTCGATGCCGCCGAGCCCCAGCAGGCGCTCTGGCTGCATTACCACCTGCCCCCACACCAGCCCGAACAGGTACTGCGCCTGTTCGCCCCGGACCTGTCGCACCTGAACCTGTATGTGGTCGACGGCGCCCGGCTGATCGAGCAGTCCCACAACGGCCGCCCGGACACCAACGGCCCGGTGAGCCTGACCACCAACGATCACCTGCTGGCGGTGCCGAGCAGCGACCAGGCCCAGGACCTCTACCTGCGGCTGGTCTCCGAGCACCAGCTGCGGCCCGGCATCAGCCTGATGCCCGCCGTGAGCGCCGCCGCCGACCAGCGCCAGCCACTGCTGTTCGGGTTGCTGTTCGGCTGCATGGGCATGCTGATCCTGCACAACCTGGTGCGCTTCGGCTATTCGCGCTCCACCAGCAGCCTGTGGCTGGCCGGCTACCACAGCCTGATGCTGCTCAGCGCGCTGATCCTGCTCAACCTGAGCGGGCCGTGGAACCTCTGGCAGACCTCGCAGACCCCGGCCGCCTACCTCACTGCCCTGCTCGCCAGCCTCTGCGGGCTGGCCTTCACCCTGCGTTTCTTCGCCCCCCTGCAGCAGCCGCGCCTGGCCCGCCTGCTGCAAGGCGAGATCCTGCTGATCGCCATCGGCGGCCTGTTGCTGCTGTTCGTCGACACCTTGCCGTTGAACCTGGCCACCTACGCGCTGGTGGCCCTGGCCAGCCTGAGCATGCTGATCACGGCCGTTTGCCACTGGGTGCGCGGCTTCGCCCCGGCGCGCCTGTTCAGCCTGGCCATGCTGGTGTTCAACCTGGGCTGCCTGGTGGTGCTGCCGGCGCTGCTGGGCCTTACCCGCACCCCCACCGAATGGCTGCTGTTCATACTGCTGGGGTTCACCGCCTTCACCGGCCTTCTGCTTAACATGGCCCTGGGCGAGCGCCTGCGCAGCATCAGCGAGGCGCGCTTCAGCGCCAGCCGCGAGCTGGCCGCCAGCACCGCCGAAATCAACGCCAAGGCAGAGTTTCTGGCACGCATCAGCCACGAGATCCGCACCCCGATGAACGGTGTGCTGGGCATGACCGAACTGCTGCTGGGCACCCCGCTGTCGGTCAAGCAGCGCGACTATGTGCAGACCATCCACAGTGCCGGCAACGAGCTGCTGACCCTGATCAACGAGATCCTCGACATCTCCAAGCTCGAGTCCGGCCAGATCGAGCTGGATGACGTGCAGTTCGACCTCAACGCCCTGATCGAGGACTGCCTGAGCATCTTCAGGGCCAAGGCCGAACAGCAGAACATCGAACTGATCAGCTTCACCCAGCCGCAGGTGCCGCGGGTCATCAGCGGTGACCCCACGCGCCTGCGCCAGGCCCTGCTGAGCCTGCTGGAAAACGCCCTGAAAAAGACCGAGCAGGGCGAGATCCTGCTGGTGGTGGCACTGGACCAGCGCGGCAGCAGCCCGCGCCTGCGCCTGGCCGTGCAGGACAGCGGCGAACCGATCCCGCCCAGCGAGCGCGAGGCACTGCTGCAGGCCGAGTTGCACAGCGAGCACGTGCTGTCGAGCAACAAGCTTGGCGGCCTGCTGGGCCTGGTGATCGCCAAGCAACTGATCGCCCTGATGCAGGGCGAGTTCGGCATCAAGACCAGCCACAACCAGGGCAACACCCTGTGGATGACCCTGCCGCTGGACCCGCAGCGCCTCGAACAGCCCGCCGCCGACCTCGACGGCCCGCTGCGCGATGCCCGGGTGCTGGTGGTGGACGACAACGACACCTGCCGCAAGGTGCTGGTGCAGCAGTGCAGCGCCTGGGGCATGAACGTGAGCGCCGTGCCCTCGGGTAAGGAAGCCCTGGCCCTGCTGCGCACCAAGGCGCACCTGCGCGACTACTTCGATGCCGTGCTGCTCGACCAGAACATGCCCGGCATGACCGGCATGCAACTGGCCGCCAAGATCAAGGAAGATCCGAGCCTGAACCACGACATCCTGATCATCATGCTCACCGGCATCACCAATGCGCCGAGCAAGGTCATCGCCCGCAACGCCGGGGTCAAGCGCATCCTGGCCAAGCCCGTGGCCGGCTACACCCTCAAGACCACCCTGGCCGAAGAACTGGCCCAGCGCAGCAAGGGCCAGATGCTCGGCATGCAGCCGCCCAGCCTGGCCACCCCGCTGGACGTGCCCGCCGACTTCCGCATCCTGGTGGCCGAAGACAACAACATCTCCACCAAGGTGATCCGCGGCATGCTCGGCAAGCTCAACCTGGAGCCCGACACCGCCAGCAACGGCGAGGAAGCCCTGCAGGCCATGAAGGCGCAGCGCTACGACCTGGTGCTGATGGACTGCGAGATGCCGGTGCTGGACGGCTTCTCGGCCACCCAGCAGCTGCGCGCCTGGGAGGCGGTCAGCCTGCGCCCGCGCACGCCGGTGGTGGCGCTGACCGCGCACATCCTGGCCGAGCACAAGGAGCGCGCACGCCAGGCCGGCATGGACGGGCACATGGCCAAGCCGGTGGAGCTGTCGCAACTGCGCGAACTGATCGAATACTGGGTGGCCCACCGCAAGCCCCACGAGCAGCCCGACAACGCGCCCGTCCCCCACTGATACACTTGCCCAACGCCCCCTTTGCCGCGAGCCCACGCCATGCTCCATGAGTTGTTCAGCGTCTACCTGAAGATGCTCGTGCTCTACAGCCCGTTCTTCGTCCTGTCCTGCTTCATCAGCCTGACCCGCGGCCACTCCAGCAAGGAGCGCAAGCAGCTGGCCTGGCGCGTGGCGCTGGCGGTACTGATCGCCAGCGTGTTGCTGTACCTGTTCGGGCGGGCAATCTTCGGCATCTTCGGCATCACCCCCGACGCGTTTCGCATCGGCGCCGGCAGTGTGCTGTTCATCTCGGCGCTGGGCATGGCCCAGGGCAAGTCGGCGGTCAACACCGACAACGTGCAGCAGGACGTGACCATCGTGCCGTTGACCATCCCGCTGACCGTCGGCCCCGGCACCATCGGTGCGCTGCTGGTGATGGGCGTCAGCCAGCCGCACTGGGACGACAAGCTGCTGGCCATCGTGAGTATCGCTCTGGCCAGCTTCACCGTTGGCCTGGTGCTGTTTCTGTCGCACCGCATCGAACGGCTGCTTGGCGACCAGGGCCTGCAGATCGTCAGCCGGCTGATGGGCCTGTTCGTGTGCGCCCTGGCGGCGCAGATCATCTTCACCGGGATCAAGGGCTACCTGGTGCTCTAGCCCCTACCGGTCCTGGAAGAAACCTTCCGAGAGTGCCCGGGTCTGGGCCAGTACGAACGTGCGATGGCTCGCGTACGCCTGGCGATCGAACAGGTAGCAGCCACCATGGGGCGTCAGGGTCACGTAGCGCCGGTAGGTATCGGTCAGAAAGCCGTGTTCGACGTCCACTTCAAAGCGCATCACCAGCCCGCAGAAACACAGCATGGGCTGGTTGCGTCGATCGGTGAAACAGGGCGTGACCTTGCAGTGCATGGCCTTCTCCACGTCGCGCCTGGGCATGGCCGAAGACTCGAAGTGGCGTCGGGCCTTGGTCTCCAGGTCGAGGTCGCGCAGCGACTGGCTGATCACCTGGTGAAACAGCACCTCGGCGTCCCGCTGTACCACCGTGACCTCGAAGGCACGCACCTGCGCCAGGTCGTGGGCAGCCGTGGACACCGACGACAGAAAGCTGATCAGGCGGCAACCATGCCGCAGCAGGCAGGCATGGTGGAACTCATTCCAGGCCTGCGGCGAGGCATGCTGACCAACCGCTTTGCTGGCGTACATCTCGGCGTACACCATCAGGTCCATCATGTCCTGCATGTCGGCAGGGTCCATGCCCTCACCGAACGACACCCGGTTGTCGCCGATCACCTGCGAACGTTCAGTGGAGGTCATGGGTGCCCCCTTGCAGCGAGCCGTCGGCCTTGGCCTTGGCCTGCGGCACCACCCGCCTGAGCACAACGGCATCGTCCTCCAGGGCTGCCACCGTCATGTCGCGCAGTCGCGCATAGCGCGCAACCGACAACTGCTTGTGGCTGTAGAAGAACAGCGCGTCGCCCGGGCTGTCGACCCCGCAGAACGTCTGGTGCAGAAAGTCCTGCTGAAGCGGCACCACCAGCGCCAGGCTCACAAACAGGCTGAACACCTGGTCTGGCGCAGTACACGCACTGAGCTGGAAGTTGATCGCCGTGCGCTGGCTGGCCTGGCTGTGCGCGAGCACCTGGGCACGAAACAGCTGGCGCGCCGGGTGCTCGTAGGCCAGTTCGCAAATCTGCTCCAGCATGCCGGTCATCTGCCGCACGATGGCCGCAGGCAACTTCTTCTTCAGGTGCCTGGTCACCAGCGCGACGATGCTCAGGTCATCCAGGCCGGCGAACCTGGACACATCGGACTGCACGGTCTGGGTGCTCCACATGAGCTGGCCCAGGCCGTCCACATTGCGCTTGAACCAGGCCCGGGGGTTGGCGGTGACCAGGCCGTCCTGGTTGGCCGACACCTGCGCCAGCAAGTGGGAGTTCAGTACATCATCCCTGTCCGGTGCGCTCAACCCGCCGGGAAATGAAATCAGCTGCGCACCATTGACCCATGTCTCGTACTGCATTGCCATGCCTCGACTCCTTGAGGATAGCGGCACCGGCGCCTTGACACCGGTGCCGGTAGAATTACTTCTTCTTGATTTTCCTGAAGAAGTTATCCGAGGAAATACCCATGTAGTCGTGGATGTCGTCTTTGTTGCGCTGATAGACACGTTCGTTCCAGTTGACCATGGTGGCCACCTGAGTGATGTCCATGGTTTCGTTGTCCCACTTCCAGAACAGTGCGCCGCCCTTGTCGGTACGCTTGTTGTATTCAAGCCCGATGAACAGTGTCACGGCTTCGCCGTTATCCGTTTCAAGGCACGGCAGAATGCGGCAACTGTCCTTGCTCGCGCCGGTGCTGTTGTTGTTGAACAGGGTGATCATGTCCTCGTCGCCCTTGAGCTTGTCGAGGGCCCTGGAAACCAGCGGGATCATGGCGGCTGCGTTGCCACCGGCCACCGAGGCGACGATTTCCAGCACCACGCTGTCCATGGTGATGTCGCGCTTGCTGGTGTTGTAGCTCTGACGGTCCGAACTGGTCATGAACCAGCCGGCGTGCAGCATGGCCTCCCGGTAGGCTGCCAGCCATTGCAGGGGCTGCTCCTGAATACTGCCCGAGGTGTTGGCCACCATCTCGGCGAACAGGGTGGCGTCCTTGGCCATCTGGCGCTTGTCCGCCGACAGCTTGTCGGCAAAGGTCAGAATCGTCGGGCCTTCGCTGGTCATCAGTGCCACTTCGCCCGCTTCGTCATCGAGCCCTTCACTGGCCAGCAGCCCGCGCATGGACAGCGGCGAATGCTGAAGATCCGGTACTTCCAGGTTGCTGAAGAATTCAGCGCTTTTTTCCGCGCAGGGAAACACAGTCGAGTTATCCATAACATCATCCTTGTTCAGTTTTGGTTTGCCGCGGCACAGCCAGGCCACTGCAAACTATCACCGGGCCTGCATGAAAAAAGGTGCGCCCGTTTCCAGGCGCACCTTTCTTTCCCTACGAGACCCTGTGGCTATCCAGGGCGGCCGGCGCCATACCAACGCGGCGTGTACACCCACTCGCCACCGTCGGCACGCGCGAAGGTGCAGGTGGTGGACGACCCCACCAGCACCATGGTGCGCATGTCCACCTGCTCTGGCGTCAGCTCGCCCAGGGTCAGGGTGCGCAGGGTCTGGCCGGGGCGGCCGATGTCACGGCCCAGCACCACCGGGGTGGCTGGCGTGCGGTGCTGGCGCACGATCTCCAGGGCACGCCCCAGCTGCCAGGGCCGCGAGCGCGAGATCGGGTTGTAGAAGGCCAGCGCCAGGTCGGCCTGGCAGGCGAGGTCCAGGCGTTTCTCGATGATGTCCCAGGGCTTGAGGTTGTCCGACAGCGACAGCACGCAGAAGTCATGCCCCAGCGGCGCACCGGCCTGCGCGGCGGTGGCCAGCGAGGCCGAGACGCCCGGCAGCACCTGCAGCTCGACGCTGTGCCACTGCGGGTCCGTCGACTCGTGCAGGGCTTCGAGCACCGCCGCTGCCATGGCGAACACGCCCGGGTCGCCCGACGATACCACCACCACCGAGCGGCCTTGCGCGGCCAGCTCGAAGGCATGCCGTGCGCGCTGCATTTCTTCGCGGTTGTCGGTGCAGTGCAGCACCTGATCGGCGCGGAACGGGCCGGCCATGCGCACATAGGTTTCATAACCCAGCACGTCATTGGCGCGTGCCAGCTCGGCCTTGACCGCCGGCACCATCAGGTCGGCGGCGCCCGGGCCTAGGCCGATCACCGCCAGGCGGCCACGGGCGCGCCCGATCCGTTGCGGGTCGATCGGCTGGCCGGCCACCGCAATCGCCACGCCCTCGCCTGCGCACTGCGGCGCCAGCAACTGCGGCCAGGCCTGCGCGGCCAGCTCGGCAACGCTGCCGGCGGCCGGGGCGAAGCGCAACGGCACGCCCAGCTCGGCCGCTGCCGCGTGCAACGCCGGGCTGGCCATCTCGCTGTCGGCCGCCAGCAGGCAGGCCAATGCCGGCTCGGCGATCTTCGCGCGGTGCAGCACCGCACGCACCGCCGCGGCCAGCTCCGGCACCTGGGCACTCACGGCCACCAGCACGCAGCGCGGGTAGATCACCAGCTCGTTGGCGTCGGCCTCACGTGCATCGCAGCCCACGTGAATGGCCAGCTGCGCCTGCTCGCTCTGCGGCAGTTGCGCCTGTTCGAGCCACGGTGCGGCGCCATCGATGCGCACGCTTTCACCGGCCAGCAGGTCGGACACGAAACGCTTGCCCAGCTCCAGGTCGGCCAGCGCATAACCACTGGGCGGGTTGAGCAGGCAGGTGCCGAAGCGCAGCTCGCCGCTGGTGGTGATGGCCGGCGCCACGCCGAGGCCGGCGGCGATCTCGCGGGCCAGCCCGTTGACCCCGCCCAGCCCGCCCAGCAGCGGCACCACGGCGCTGCCGTCTTCGGCCACGGCCAGTACCGGCGGTTCGGCGCCCTTCTCCAGCAACACGCTGGCCAGGCTGCGAATCACGATGCCGGCGGCGCACAGGGCAATGATCGGTGTGTCCTGCTGGTACAACTGGCGCAGGGTGGCGCCGAAGTCCTGGTAGCTGCGGTCCGTGCCCTCGACCCGCCCGGCCAGGCCGTGGATCAATGCATCGGGGTACAGCTGCTGGAGCCTGCGGGCAGTGGCCAGGCTGCCCTTGCCCAGGATCACGATGGCCGGTGCGTGAGATGTCATCACCCTTGCCACCGTTCACCCGGCACGATGATCAGCGAGAAGTATGGCGAGGACTGCGGGTCGACCGCATCCAGCGCCACGATCTTCTGGTTGGCCATGGTCGCGCGCTCCACGTACAGCGCTCGCTCGGCCAGGCCCAGTTCGGCCAGCACCTGGCGCACCTTGGGGAAATTGCGCCCCAGCTTCATGATCACCGCCGCGTCGGCATCGGCCAGGCGGCGCTTGAGCTCGTCGGCCGGCAGCACGCCCGACAGCACCGACAGGCTCTGGTTGCGGTACACCAGCGGCGCGCCGAGTACCGAGGCGCCACCGAGCATCGAGCACACGCCGGGGATCACCTGGGCCTCGTAGCGCTCGGCCAGGCGGTCGTGCAGGTACATGTAGGAGCCATAGAAGAACGGGTCGCCTTCGCAGATCACCGCCACGTCGCGGCCGGCATCCAGGTGCGCGGCCACTTCCAGGCTGGCGCCGTCGTAGAAGTCGCTGATCACCTGTTCATACGACAGCGGCGCCGGCAGCGCCTCGGTGGTCACCGGGTACACCAGCGGCAGCAATGTCTGCGCCTGCTGCAGGTGCGCCTCGATGATTCCGAAGGCATTGCCGCGCTTGCCCTTGGCCACGAAATACGCCACCACTGGCGCCTCGCGCAGCAGGCGCAGCGCCTTGACCGTGATCAGTTCGGGGTCGCCGGGGCCCACGCCCAGGCCAAGCAGTCGTCCGCGTGGCTGCATCATTCGACCTCCGTGGCCAGGGCATTGACCGCCGCTGCTGCCATCGCGCTGCCGCCCAGGCGGCCCTCGACGATCACGAACGGCACGCCACGGCTGTCGGCCGCGAGCATCGCCTTGGACTCGGCCGCGCCGACGAAACCGACCGGGAAGCCGAGGATCAGCGCAGGCTTCGGCGCCCCCGCATCGATCATCTCGAGCAGGTAGAACAATGCGGTCGGCGCATTGCCGATCACCACCACGCTGCCTTCCAGGTGCGGGCGCCACAGCTCCAGGGCCACCGCCGAGCGGGTGTTGCCCAGCTCCTTGGCCAGGCCCGGCACGCTGTCGTCGCGCAGGGTGCAGATCACCTCGTTGTTGGCCGGCAGGCGTGCACGGGTGATGCCTTCGGCGACCATGCGCGCATCGCACAGGATCGGCGCACCGTTGGCCAGCGCCTCGCGCCCGGCCTTGCCGGCGCCTTCGCTGAAGCGCAGCTTGTCGACCACCTCGACCATGCCGCAGGCATGGATGACCCGCACCGCGAGTTTTTCCAGGTCGGCCGGGATCCGCTCCAGGCGAGCCTCCTGGCGAATGATGGCGAAGGAGTTGCGGTAGATCTCCTGGCCGTCGCGGATGTAATCAATCATCGGGGTTGCTCCGTAGGCGGGCGTCGAGTTGCGCGCCCGCTTCTTTCAATGTCAGGTTGCGCCCGCCAGGGGCGCCCAGGCCCGGCTGCGCCGGGTCGTGAAAATACAGGTCGTAATGCCCGGGCCCGACCGCCAGCAGGGTGGCCGGTGCACGGTGGGCCAGCGCGCAGGAACGCGCGCAGCCGCTCAGGTGAATGCCGGCCACCGGGCCCGGCTCGCGCAGCAGCGCCGCCAGCTGCACGGCGTCGGCCTTGGTGTCGGCCAGGGCCTTGGCGCAGCCGGCCGAACCGGTGCAGGCCACCATGCGCGCCAGCGGCTGCGCCGGGTCGCACAGCAAGCCCAGCGCTGCCAGCCCGGCCAGTGCCAGCTCGGCGTCGGTGGCGGCAAGATTGGGCAGCAGCAGGCTTTGCCAGGGCGTCATGCGCAGGCTGGCGTCGCCCAGGCTGCTGGCCAGGTGCGCGGCGCCACGCAACTGCGCGGCGCTCAGGCGCCCCAGCGGTGCGGCGGCGCCCACCGCGACCCTGCCCGTCTGGCGCTGTGGGTAGACACCCAGATGGCGGGCCTGGTCACGTCGCGGCCGGCGCCAGCCCAGCACCGCGTGGTCGCGGCGCAGCGCCACGCCAAGGCCCTGCACGAACGCCTCGCTGCCGCATTCGGCCAGCAACTGGCGCATGCGCGCCTGCTGCGCAGTGGCCAGGTCGAGAAACCGCTGCAACACCGCCAGCACCAGCGCGTGCCCATCGGCCAGCGGCACCGCGCCCAGCGCACCCTCCTCGGCCGGGCAGCCGGCCAGGCCAAAGGCCAGCCACACCTCGCCGTCCAGGCGCAGTGCCGACAGCCACAGGTCGTGGGGGTGGGTGAGCATGGCCAGGTCTTCGCCAGCGTCCAGTTGTACGGCGAACTTGGCAGACAACTGATGAAAGCGCTCGCAGGTCTGCAGCGATTCGAGGATCTGCCCCGCCAGCGCCCGGCTGTCGAACAGCATGGCCGGGTCGAGACCGGCCGCCGGGCTGAGCATCAGGTTGCGCACATCGTCGCCCGCCGCCTGGCGCGGGCCCAGGCCGGAGTCGAGCAGGCATGCCACCAGCCCGGCGTGGTCGGCACCGATGCCGCGAATCTGCAGGTTGCTGCGGTTGGTTACCTCGATCACGCCGCCGGCAAAGCGCTCGGCGGCGTCGGCCACTGCGTGTGCCTGGGCCGCGCTCAGGGTGCCGGCGTCGAGCTTGATGCGTGAAATGCCGCCGTCCAGCGCCTGCACGATACGCCACAACCCCGGGCAGGCCGAGGGGCGAAGAGCTGGAGTGGGCAGGGGTTGCGGCAAGGGATCACCCGGCAATCGTCAAAAGGCGCTGGTAGCACAAAGGCGCGGTATTATGCCTGCTTTGTCCGTCGGCAGGCTAAGCCAGCCGGTCGGATAGGCAAGCGAAGAGGAACGGCATGGCGCCCTGGTTGACGGTAGTAGGTATTGGCGAAGACGGCTTCACGGGCCTGGGCAAACAGGCTCGGCATGCCCTGCTGCGAGCCACCAAGGTGTTCGGCAGCCCGCGCCAGCTGGCCCTGCTGCCCCACTGCTCGCGCGCCGAACGGGTTGCCTGGCCCAGCCCGTTTTCCCTGGCGCCGCTGCTGGCCGAACGTGGCGAGCCGGTGTGCGTGCTGGCCAGCGGCGACCCGATGCTCTACGGCGTAGGCGCCAGCCTGGCGCGCCAGCTGCCGGCCGAGGCCATGCGGGTGCTGCCTGCACCGTCCTCCTACTCGCTGGCCGCCGCCCGTCTGGGCTGGCCCCTGCAGGATGTGGTCACGCTGTCGGTAGTAGCACGCCCGGTCGCCGCCGTGGCCGCCCACCTGTACAGCGGCCAGCGCCTGCTGGTGCTGAGCAATGACCGCAGCAGCCCCGCCGCCCTGGCCGCCCTGTTGCGCGAGCGCGGCTTCGGCCCCAGCCACCTGAGCGTGCTGGAGCACCTGGGCGGCGCCGACGAACGGCGCATCGATGCCCGTGCCGATGGCTGGCAGGACGCCGACTTCGCCGACCTCAACCTGGTGGCCATCGACTGCCGGGCCGGCGCCGATGCACCGCGCCTGTCGCCGCTGGCCGGCCTGCCCGATTCGGCCTTCGCGCACGACGGGCAGATCACCAAGCGCGACGTGCGCGCCATCACCCTCGCCCGCCTGGCCCCGCAGCCGGGCGAGCTGCTGTGGGACGTGGGCGCCGGCAGCGGCTCGATCGGCATCGAATGGATGCGCGCCCACCCCAGTTGCCGGGCACTGGCCATCGAGGCCGACGCCGGCCGCCAGCAACTGATCGAACACAACCGCGACGCCCTGGGCGTGCCTGGCCTGCAACTGGTGCGCGGGCGCGCCCCGCAGGCGTTGCAGGGCCTGGAGCGGCCCCACGCGATCTTCATCGGTGGCGGCGTGACCCGCGAGGGCGTGCTGGACGAATGCTGGGCGCACCTGCGCCCCGGTGGCCGGCTGGTGGCCAATGCCGTGACCCTGCAGAGCGAGACCCTGCTGATGAGCTGGCGCGAACGTCATGGCGGCGAGCTCACCCGTATCCATGTGGCCCAGGCGCAGCCGCTGGGCGAGTTCGACACCTGGCGCCAGGCGCTGCCGATCACCCTGCTTGATGTGGTAAAGCCCCTCGATGCGTGACGAAACCGCAGAACAGCCGGCGCCGCTGCGCAGCGGCCTGACCACGGGCAGCTGCGCCACTGCCACCAGCCTGGCGGCGGCGCGCCTGCTGTTGAGCGGGCAATGCGACGACGCGGTGCAGATCACCCTGCCCAAGGGCAGACAGGTGCAGATGCGCCTGGAGTTCTGCCGGCTGGCCGGGCCAGGCGCCGAAGCCGGCACCCTCAAGGATGCCGGCGACGACCCCGACGTGACCCATGGCGCGCTGCTCTACAGCCAGGTGCGGCTGCTGGCCGAGCCGGGCGTGCGCTTTGTCGCCGGCATCGGCGTGGGCACCGTGACCCGCCCCGGGCTGGTGCTGGGGGTGGGCGAGCCGGCGATCAACCCGGTGCCGCGGCGCATGATGACCGAGCACCTGCAGCGTCTGGCGCTGGAGTGCGATTACGCGGGGGGCTTCGAGGTCACCGTGAACGTGCAGGACGGCGACAGCCTGGCCCTCAAGACCATGAACCCGCGCCTGGGCATCCTCGGCGGGCTGTCGATTCTGGGCACCAGTGGCATCGTGCGGCCGTTTTCCTGCGCGGCCTACATTGCCTCGATCCACCAGGGCATCGACGTGGCCAAGACCAATGGCTACGAACACATTGCCGCGTGTACCGGCAATGCCAGCGAAGACACCATGCGCCGGGTCTACGGCATTCCCGACATCGCCCTGATCGAGATGGGCGATTTTGTCGGCGCGGTGCTCAAGCACCTGCGCAAGGTGCCGGTTGGCAAGCTGAGCATCTGCGGCGGCTTCGGCAAGATCAGCAAACTGGCGGCCGGGCACATGGACCTGCACAGCCGGCATTCGAGCATCGACCTGCCGCAACTGGCTGGCTGGGCGGCGGCGGTGGGTGCCGACGCCGCGTTGCAGGCGGCGATCATCGGCGCCAACACCAGCCAGCAGGCGTTGGCCCTGGCCAGTGCGGCGGGGGTCGGGCTGGGGGATGCGGTGTGCGAGCACGCGCTGGCTTTCGCCCGCAGCGTGGTGCCGGCGCAGGTACAGGTGGAGGTGTTCGCCATCGACCGCCAGGGCGGCATCGTCGGCCGGGCGGGTGTTCGATGAGCCGGCGCATCCTGTTGCTGGGCGGCGTGACCGAGGCGCTGTTGATAGCCCGTCAGCTGGGCCCGCAGCACGTCTACAGCCTGGCCGGTATCGGCCGGGTGCCCAGCGACCTGGCGTGCCAGGTGCGGGTGGGCGGCTATGGTGGGGCCGAGGGCCTGGCCGCTTACCTGCGGGCCGAAGGCATCGGTCTGGTGATCGACGCGACCCACCCGTATGCGGCGCAGATCAGCCGCAATGCGGCGCAGGCAGCGCGCCTGGCCGGGGTTGAATGCTGGGCGTTGCGGCGCCCGGCGTGGCAGGCGCAGGCCGGTGACGACTGGCGGGAAGTGGCGGACTGGACGCAGTTGATCGAGGCATTGAAACCGTTTCGCCGGCCCCTGTTCACCCTGGGGCGCGAGCCGTTGCAGCACCTGCACGAGATACCCGCGCAGCAGTTCTGGACCTTGCGCGCGCTGGAGGCGTGCGAGGGGAATGCGCGATGCGAAGTGATCGGCGCGCGGGGGCCGTTTCGCCTGGAGGATGAACGGGCGTTGTTCGAGCGTTGCCGGGTGGACGTGCTGATCAGCAAGAACAGTGGCAGCGCCGCGACCGAGCCCAAGCTCGAAGTGGCGCGCGAGCGGGGTGTGCCGGTACTGATCCTGAAGCGGCCGGCGCTGGCGGGGGTGGATCGGGAGTTCGTGGGCGTCGCCGATGTGCTGGCGGCGCTTTGACGGGTGCACACAGCTCCAGAGTCGATCAAAAAAGGCTGACACAAGGTCAGGGGAAGGATAGATGCGCTGTCGACGCAGTTACCCCACCTGCGACACTCCATCACACCCCGGCTTTTTTACATATACTTCGACATCTGGCTAAATAGCCCCACTCGATTCCTGACCGGATCTCCCCATGCCCGCACACCGGCTCGCCTACGCCTGGATCGCCTGCTTCGCAGTGCTGTTCAATCTGCTGGCCATGCCGTTGTCCGCCGCCGCTGCAAAAGCCCAACCCGAACAACTGCTGTGGGGCACCTTCTGCTCCAGCGGCGTGACCAAGATGATCGCCATCTCGCTGAATGCCCCCGACGGCCAACAGCAGAACGACGACCACTCCACCATGCAGCACTGCTGGTGCTGCTCCGGCACTGCCCCGCTGCTGGCCCTGCCCGGCCACCCGCCACGGCTGGTGACGTCCGAGCACACCCTCAACACCCCGTCACCGCTACTCGCCAGCTACCACCCCACGCCACGCCAGCAATGGCCCGCGCTCAATCCCCGCGCCTCCCCCCAGGCCTGAGTTCACTACGCTACCAGTTGCGAACCTGACCCGAACGGAGATTGACCATGCTCAAGAACGCCCTGCTGCTGGCCGCCCTGCTGCTGCCCGCCACCTTTGCCAACGCCCATGAATACACCGTGGGCGACCTGCATATCGCCCACCCGTGGTCGCAGGAGCTGCCGCCCAACGCCCCCAACGTGGCCGCCTATTTCGTCGTGCACAACAACGGCAAGAGCGCCGACCGCCTGCTCGGCGTCGACAGCCCGATCACCGACAACGCCGAACTGCACGAGCATGTGCACAAGGACGGCCTGATGAAGATGCAGCAGGTGCAGGGTGTCGACATCCCCGCCGGTGCCGACCTGGTGTTCGCCCCCGGCGCCTACCACGTGATGCTGATGCAGCCCAAGGACCGCAGCCTGCTCAGCGACGGCAAGCGCTTCCCGCTGACCCTGCATTTCCAGAAGGCCGGCAACATCACGGTCGAAGTGGCCGTGCAGAAACAGGCCCCCGAGGGCACCGCCCACAGCCATTGATTCGCTGACGGCTGCACGCCATGCGCCTGCCCCGTGGCAGGCTCGCCCGCCCCGCTGACCTCCAACGAGCACGCGGCAGCTGGCTGAGCCTGTTCGCCATGTTGATGATCTTCATCGGCCCACTGGTCTCCCAGTCGATGCCGATGGATCACCGTGCCTCCATGCCCGGCATGGACATGGCCATGGACTGCCACTCAGGCAGCCACGCCAGCAGCCCGGCCGACAACCCGGCAGCACTGCACGTCATCTGGGAAAAGTGCGGCTACTGCAGCCTGTTCTTCCACTGCCCGGCGCTGCCGCAGACGCTCAGCCTGCTCGACACCGAGGCCGTCTCGCCCCACACCACCCTGCGCGCCCAGCCGCGCCAGGGCCATGCGCGCCAGGCCATCTTCCCCGGCGCCCGCAGCCGCGCGCCACCTGCCCACATCGTCGTCTGAACCCACTTTGCATGCGCCCCAGGGCCCGGCTTGCTGCCGAGGCTCTTGCGCACCCTCACGACCACACGATGTTGGAAATACTATGTCCGGCTCTACCGTTACCCTGCGCCTGTCGCTGCAAGGCACCATCGCCCTGCTGTGCGGCACCCTGTTCAGCCACGTGGCCCTGGCCGCCGACAGCGGCCACGAAGGCCACGACCACGCCGAACTGAGCCCCACGGTGATCACTGCCGTGGCGCCCAGCTCGCCGCTGA
Source organism: Pseudomonas sp. 8209 (assembly GCF_028682105.1). Lineage (NCBI taxonomy): Bacteria > Pseudomonadati > Pseudomonadota > Gammaproteobacteria > Pseudomonadales > Pseudomonadaceae > Pseudomonas > Pseudomonas sp. 8209. Next base: position 448,672 of record NZ_JANIAH010000003.1, on the reverse strand, counting down.
CCATCGTCACCAACCCCAAGGACCCACGCCAGCCGGTACCGGCCAGCGACGGCGCCGACTACCTCAAGACCATCCCGGGCTTCTCGGCCATCCGTGCCGGTGGCACCAACGGCGACCCGGTGCTGCGCGGCATGTTCGGCTCGCGCCTGAACATCCTTACCAACGGCGGCGTGATGCTCGGCGCCTGCCCCAACCGCATGGACGCACCCACCTCGTACATCTCGCCGGAAACCTACGACCGCCTCACCGTGATCAAGGGCCCGCAGAGCGTGCAGTGGGGCCCCGGCGCCTCGGCCGGCACCATCCTCTTTGACCGCGAGCCCGAACAGTTCGGCGAGCTCGGCAGCCGCGTCAACGCAAGCCTGCTGGCCGGCTCCAACGGGCGCTTCGACAAGGTGCTGGATGCTGCGGCAGGCAACGCACAGGGCTATGCACGCTTTGTCGGCAACCAGTCGCGCTCCGACGACTACAAGGACGGCAACGGCGACACCGTGCCCTCGCGCTGGGACAAGTGGAACGGTGACGTGGCCCTGGGCTGGACCCCGGATGCCGACACCCTGCTCGAACTCACTGCCGGCAAGGGCGATGGAGAGGCGCGCTATGCCGGGCGCGGCATGGACGGTTCGCAGTTCAAGCGCGAAAGCCTGGGCCTGCGCTTTGAGAAATCCAACCTGGGCGGGGTGCTCGACAAGCTCGAAGCCCAGGTCTACTACAACTACGCCGACCACGTGATGGACAACTACAGCCTGCGCACCTCGCCCACCAGCGGCATGATGGCCGGGCCGATGGTCAGCAACGTCGACCGCCGCACCCTCGGCGGGCGGCTCAAGGCCACCTGGCGCTGGGAGGACGTGACCCTGGTCAGCGGTGTCGATGCGCAGACCAACGAACATCGCCAGCGCGGCGGCATGGGCGTGGATGCGCACAAGGCCGAGCCCTGGACCAAGGACGCGGACTTTCACAACTACGGCGTGTTCGGCGAGCTGACCTGGGAAACCTCCAGCCAGGACCGCCTGGTCAGCGGCGCGCGCCTGGACCGCGCCTCGGCCAAGGATTTTCGTGAAGCCAGCGCCACCCGCGGCAACACCCGCGCCGACACCCTGCCCAGCGGGTTCGTGCGCTACGAGCACGACCTGCTCGACCTCCCGGCCACCACCTATGTGGGCCTGGGCCATGCCCAGCGCTTCCCCGACTACTGGGAGCTGTTCTCGCCCAAGTCGGGCCCGGCCGGCTCGCTCAATGCGTTCGACTCGATCAAGCCGGAGAAGACCACCCAGCTGGACGTGGGCATCCAGTACAAGACCGAGCAGCTCGAAGCCTGGGCCTCGGGCTATGTCGGCCAGGTGCGCGACTACATCCTGTTCGACTATCGTCCCGGCATGATGGGCATGCTCAGCTCCCAGGCGCAGAACATCGATGCCCGTATCATGGGCGGCGAGCTGGGCGCGGCCTATCAGTTCGCGCCCAACTGGAAAGCCGACGCCACCCTGGCCTACGCCTGGGGCAAGAACAGCAGCGATGGCAAGGCGCTGCCGCAGATGCCGCCGCTGGAAAGCCGCCTGGGCCTGACCTACAGCCGCGACGCCTGGAGCGCCGGTGCGCTGTGGCGCCTGGTCTCGGCGCAGAACCGCATCGCCGAGGGTTCCGGCAACGTGGTGGGCAAGGACTACGAGAAAAGCGCAGGCTTCGGCGTGTTCTCGCTCAACGGCGCCTACCGCGTGAGCAAGAACATCAAGCTCAGTGCCGGCGTCGACAACCTGTTCGACAAGGCCTACGCCGAGCACCTGAACCTGGCGGGCAACGCCGGCTTCGGCTACCCGGCCAGTGATCCGCAGGCGATCAGCGAGCCAGGGCGTACCCTCTGGACCAAGGTCGACCTGAGCTTCTGATGCACCACACGGGCGCGGCCACTGGCCGCGCCCTCTGGCAGACCGTCGGCGCCAACCTGAGCCCTGCTCATGCAGCACATGAGCACGCTGCGCTACCGCCAATCGGCAAAATGTTACATTATACGCCCCGAAAAACACCCGCCTCGAACCCGGCGCACCGACGCGCCCGGGCCTTATGGACAAGCGATTCCCCTTCCGATGAACAAGTACCTGATCGGCTCCCTGAGCCTGCTGGCCGCGTGCGATTGCGCCCTGGCCAACACCCTGACCCTGCCAGCCGGCACCATCACCGCCACGGCCGACGCCGAACAGCGGGTCAGCCTCGATACCCCGACCAGCGCCGGTTCGCGCCTGAACCTGAACGCCCTGCAAACCCCGGGCAGCGTCGAGAGCCTGAGCGGCGAGCAGGTACGTGCACGTGGCGATCGCAGCGTGCAGGACGGCGTGTCGCGCAGCACCGGCATCAGCCGCACCGGCACCCCGGGCGATGGCGGCACCTCGCTGCAGGCCCGCGGCTTTACCGGGCAGAGCTCGGTGATGCAGCTGTTCGACGGCAACCGCATGTACACCGGCATGGGCACCGTGACCTTCCCGGTGGACACCTGGTCGGTGGAACGCATCGACGTTCTGCGCGGCCCGGCCTCGGTGCTGTATGGCGAAGGCGCCACCGGTGCGGTGGTCAACGTGGTGCCGAAAAAGCCCTTCGAGGGCGAGATCGTCAACCACCTGCGCCTGGGCTACGGCAGCCACGACAGCCAGCAGACCGCCCTCGACAGCGGCGGCTCGCTCACCGACAGCCTGACCTACCGCCTTAACATCAACCAGCTGCGCAGCAACGGCTGGATCGACCACGGCGACTCCAGCAGCACCGCCATCAGCGCGGCGCTGCGCTGGCAGGCCAATGACGACCTGGCCTTCACCCTGGCGCACGACTATGGCGACCAGAAGCCGATGAACTACTTCGGCACGCCGCTGATCAACGGCCACCTGCGCGAGAGCCTGCGCGACAAGAACTACAACATCAGCAACGACAAGCAGCACTACAACGACCAGTGGACGCGCCTGACCACCGAGTGGCAGATCAGCGACAGCGTCAGCTCCACCAACGAGCTGTACTACCTCAAGGCCAACCGCCGCTGGCAGAACGCCGAGAACTACACCTGGAATGCGGCCAGCCAGCAACTGCTGCGCAGTGGCAACTTCGGCATCAAGCACCAGCAGGAGCAGCTGGGTGATCGCCAGACCTTCACCTTCAGGCACAGCCTGTTCGGCCTCGACAGCCAGACCCTGGTGGGCGCCGACTACAACCGCATCCGCTTCCAGCTCAACAGCAACGCGCCGTTCAACGACAGCATCGTCGGCGGCGAGCCGATCGACCTGCACCACCCGCAGCGCAGCGGCTTTGCCAGCGATTCGGCCTATCGTCCGCAGTTCGACAGCCTGACCCACCAGTTCGCGCTGTTCGCCGAAAACCGCCTGCAGCTCACCGAGCGCCTGTCGCTGGTGACGGGCGTGCGCCGCGACGTGGTGCACCTGGACCGCAACGACCTGCGCAGCGAAGTGACCGGCAACACACGCAGCGACACCAGCCTGGACGGCAACAACTGGAAGGCCGGGCTGGTGTTCGCCCTCACCCCCGAAACGTCGCTGTATGCCCAGCACGCCACCAGCACCGATGGCGTTGGCGGCTTGATCTCGCTGAGCCCCGACCAGCAGCAGTACGGCCTGGCCAAGGCGCGCCAGACCGAGGTCGGGGTCAAGCAGCAGTTCTGGCAGCAGCGTGGCGAATGGACCCTGGCGGCATACCACATCGTCAAGAAGGACCTACTCACCGACGACCCGTCGCAGATCGGCACCGGCCGGCAACTGCAGGTGGGCAAGCAGTCGTCCGACGGCATCGAGGCCAGCCTGGACCTGCAGCTGCCGCACGACTGGCAGGTACAGGCCAACGCCGCGTTCGTGCGTGCACGCTATGACGAATTCGAGCAGGAGGTGAACGGCGTGATGGTATCGCGGGCCGGCAACCGCCCCACCGACGTACCGGGGCGCACCGCCAACCTGTGGCTGAGCAAGGGCCTGACCGACAGCCTGCGCGCCGGCGCCGGGGTGCGCTATGTGGACGGGCGCTATGCCGACATGGGCAACACTACCCGGCTGCCGAGCTACACGGTGGTGGATGCCTCGGTGGCGTGGCAGGTGCTCAGCGATACCACGCTGGGCCTGCAGTTGAACAACCTGTTCGACCGTCGGTACGCGCAAAGTCAGTACAATGACGGCCAGCAATGGATCCTGGGTGAGCCGCGCGCGTTCTTCGTGACGGCCGACTACACCTTCTGACCGCGTCGCCCCATTCGCCGGCAAGGCCGGCTCCTACACACCACACCGGTCCTGCAGGAGCCGGCCTTGCCGGCGAAGAGGCCCGAATAGACGACACATGACCACCCTGAATATCCACAACCTGCACTGGTCCCCCAAAGGCCACGGCCACTGCCACCACCAGTTCCAGCTGCGTGGCGTCGACCTGCAGGTGCGCCCCGGCGAATTCGTCGGCCTCATTGGCCCCAACGGCAGCGGCAAGACCAGCCTGCTGCGGTGCGCCTACCGCTTCAACGCGCCCGAACGCGGGCACATCACCCTCGACGACCACAACCTCTGGCAACAATCGCCGCGCTGGTGTGCCCAGCGCATCGCGGTGGTGCTGCAGGAGTTTCCCGACGCGTTTGGCCTGAGCGTGGCCGAAGTGGTCGCCATGGGGCGCATTCCGCACCAGGGCCTGTTCGACGGCGACAGCCGCCAAGACCGCCAGCGTGTGCAGCAGGCGCTGCTCGATGTCGGCCTGCACGGCTTCGACGACCACGCCTTCGCCACCCTCTCGGGCGGTGAAAAGCAGCGCGTGATCCTGGCCCGCGCCCTGGTGCAGCAACCGCGCGTACTGATCCTCGACGAACCGACCAACCACCTCGACCCGCGTTACCAACTGGCCCTGCTGCACCAGGTGCGCCAGCTGCGCATCGCCACCCTGGCCAGCATCCACGACCTGAACCTGGCCGCCGCCTTCTGCGACCGCCTGTACGTGCTCGACCACGGCCGCATCGTGGCCAGCGGCACACCGCACCAGGTCCTCACCGCCGAGCTGCTGCGCGAGGTGTTCGGCGTTCAGGCGCTGATCGACCGCCACCCGCTGGCCGACCATCCACGCATCACCTGGATAGCCCCCCAATGATTCGATCCGCCCTGCTTGCCGCGCTGCTGCTGGTCGCCGGCCCGGCCCTGGCCGAGGCCACGCGCTACCCGCTCACGGTGCACAGCTGCAACCGCGAGGTGACCTTCGCCAAGGCCCCCGAACGCGCCCTGAGCCACGACATCAACATGACCCAGATGATGCTCGCCCTGGGCCTGCGCACGAAGATGGTCGGCTACAGCGGCGTCAGCGGCTGGAAGGCAGTGACCCCGGCGCTGCGCAAGGAACTCGACGGCCTGCCGGAGCTGGCCAGCAAGTACCCTTCGGTGGAAACCCTGCTCAACGCCAACGTCGACTTCTTCTTCGCCGGCTGGGACTACGGCATGCGCGTGGGCGGCGACCTCACCCCGCAGAGCCTGGCACCGCTGGGCATCGCGGTATACGAGCTGACCGAGTCGTGCGCGTTCGTGATGAAGCGCCCGCCGGCGAGCCTGGACGACACCTACAACGACCTGCGCAACCTGGGCCGGATCTTCGACGTGCAGGCCCGCGCCAGCCAGCTGATCGAGCAGATGCAGCAGCGCGTGGCCAGCGTGCAGCAGCACCTGCCGACGCAGCGCCCGCGGGTGTTCCTGTATGACAGCGGCGAAGACCGCGCCATGACCTCCGGGCGCCTGGGCATGCCCGAAGCGCTGATCAACGCCGCCGGCGGGCGCAACATCCTCGATGACATCGAGGCCAGCTGGACCCGCGTGAACTGGGAAAGCGTGGTCGAACGCAACCCCGAGGTAATCGTGATCGTCGACTACGGCGAGATCACCGCCGCGCAGAAGCAGCAGTTTCTGGAACAGCACCCGGCCCTGCAATCGGTCGACGCGGTGCGTAACCGGCGCTTCGTGGTCATCCCCTATGTGGCCGCCACGCCGAGCCTGGAAAACGTCGAGGCGATCGAGGCCATCGCCAAGGGCCTGCACGGCGCATGAACAATCGCTATCGCCTGATGCTGCTGGCGCTGAGCGGCCTGCTGCTGGTGTCGTGCGTGCTCTCGCTGGGGTTCGGTTCGGCCCCGGTGCCGGTCGAGGTGGTCGCCCGGGTGCTGCTGTTCAAGGTGTTCGGTATTGCCCCCGAGGTGCCCGCCTGGACCGCCGGCCAGGAACATATCGTGTGGCTGATCCGGGTGCCGCGCATGCTCCTGGGCGCGCTGGTGGGCGGCGGCCTGGCGATGATCGGCGCGGTGCTGCAGGCGGTCACGCGCAACCCGCTGGCCGACCCGCACCTGCTCGGCGTGACCTCCGGCGCCACCCTGGGTGCGGTGCTGGTGGTGCTGCATGTGGGTGAACTGATCGGCGTGCTGACCCTGCCGCTGGCAGCCTTTGTCGGCGCGCTGTGCAGCATGCTGCTGGTGCTGGCGATTGCCAGCCGGCATGGCCGCCTGGACAGCGACCGCCTGTTGCTGTGCGGGGTGGCCGTGGCCTTCGTGATGATGGCGCTGGCCAACCCGCTGCTGTTCATGGGCGATCATCGTGCAAGCTCGGCGGTGATGTTCTGGATGCTCGGCGGCCTGGGCCTGGCGCGCTGGGAGCTGCTGGCGGTGCCGGCAGCCAGCGTGCTGCTGGGGCTGGGCCTGCTGCTGGGCATGGCACGCGCGCTCAATGCGCTGATGGCCGGCGAGCAGACCGCCGTGACCCTGGGCCTGAACGCACGCTCGGTGCGCCTGCTGGCGTTTCTGATCTGCTCGCTGCTGACCGGCGTGCTGGTGGCGATCAGCGGTTCCATCGGCTTTGTCGGCCTGATGGTGCCTCACATTGCGCGGCGCCTGGTGGGCGCCGAGCACCGCCGGCTGCTGCCGGTGTCGCTGCTGCTGGGCAGCCTGTTCCTGATCTGGGTGGATGTGGCCGCACGCACCCTGATCGCCCCTGAAGACCTGCCCATCGGCATCGCCACGGCGGCCATCGGCGGGCTGTTCTTCATCGGCATGATGCGCCGGCGCTGAACTGCTGCCTGGCGCTGAGCCCTTGCCTGGCCCGGAAATCCTGCCTTGACCGCGATCAACAAAGCGGTGCGAACGTACCAACTTGAGACGTATTGCCACCTCGCCAGGGCAAAAGCCCGTGATAGCCTAGCGAGCGCTTCACGCACAAGAAGACTGACTCCTCAATGGAATGCCACCCATGACCAACCAGCAACCGCCGGACACCCCGGCCCACGACCTGCAACGCAACCTCACCAACCGCCATATCCAGCTCATCGCGATTGGCGGGGCCATCGGCACCGGCCTGTTCATGGGCTCGGGCAAGACCATCAGCCTGGCTGGCCCGTCGATCATCTTCGTCTACATGATCATCGGTTTCATGCTGTTCTTCGTCATGCGTGCCATGGGCGAACTGCTGCTGTCGAACCTCAACTACAAGTCGTTCATCGATTTCTCCGCCGACCTGCTCGGCCCCTGGGCCGGCTACTTCACCGGCTGGACCTACTGGTTCTGCTGGATCATCACCGGCATTGCCGACGTGATCGCAATCGCCGCCTACTCGCAGTTCTGGTTCCCTGACCTGCCGCAGTGGGCGCCAGCCCTGGCCTGCGTCGGCGTGCTGCTGTCGCTGAACCTGATCACGGTGAAGCTGTTCGGCGAAATCGAGTTCTGGTTCGCCCTGATCAAGATCATCGCGATCATGGCGCTGGTGTGCACCGGCCTGTACATGGTGTTCGTCGGCTTCCAATCACCCACCGGCACCAGTGCACAGCTGAGCAACCTGTGGAATGACGCGGGCATGTTCCCCCATGGCCTGATGGGCTTTTTCGCGGGCTTCCAGATTGCCGTGTTCGCCTTCGTCGGCATCGAACTGGTGGGCACCACCGCCGCCGAGGCGAAGAACCCCGAGCGCACCCTGCCGCGGGCGATCAACTCGATCCCGATCCGCATCATCATGTTCTACGTGCTGGCGCTGATCGCGATCATGGCCGTCACCCCGTGGCGCGACGTGGTGCCGGGCAAGAGCCCGTTCGTCGAGCTGTTCGTGCTGGCCGGGCTGCCGGCGGCGGCGAGCATCATCAACTTCGTGGTGCTGACCTCGGCGGCCTCCTCGGCCAACAGCGGGGTGTTTTCCACCAGCCGCATGCTGTTCGGCCTGGCCCAGCAGGGCGATGCGCCGAAAAGCTTCGAGACCCTGTCCAGCCGCAAGGTGCCGGCCAACGGCCTGTACTTCTCGTGCACCTGCCTGCTGCTGGGCGCGGCCCTGATGTACGTGATCCCCGACCTGATCGAGGCCTTCACCCTGGTGACCACGGTGTCGGCGATCCTGTTCATGTTCGTGTGGACGCTGATCCTGCTGTCGTACCTCACCTACCGCAAGGAGCGTGCGCCGCTGCACCAGGCCTCGAAGTACAAGATGCCGGGCGGGCGCTTCATGTGCTGGGTATGCCTGACGTTCTTCGCCTTCATCCTGGTGTTGCTGTGCCTGGAGAGCGATACCCGCCAGGCCCTGCTGGTGACGCCGCTGTGGTTCGTGCTGCTGGCCGTGACCTACCAGACCGTGCGCCGCAAGCGCCAGGCGCGTGTGCCGGTGCCCGCTACCACGCCGCGTCAGTCATAGTCGTACTCCTGCTGCTGGAGGGCTTGGGCAAGCCCTTCCAGCACGCCATCGGCCTCGGCCCGCTGTTCGGGCGAAGGGCCGCTGGCAAACTGGCTGCGCTGCTGGCCCAGGGTGAGGAACGCATTGTCGCCATCACCCCAGATATACGAATAGACCAGCAGGAAGCTGTCCGACTCCGGCTTGGCGTACTTCGCCATCTGACGCAGAGGGGCCAGCAGCTGGATCATCTCGCCGTAATTGTTGGTGAACTCCACCAACGCGAACTGCCAGACCTGCGACGCCTCGTCGTACTGCATCAGGCTGCCGTACATGCAGTCGACCCAGCCCTGAAGCAACTCGCCCAGCGCCACCGCATTTTCAGGCGCCTTCTGGTCAAGATCACGTACCCCGTGCACCTCCGCGGCGTCCAGCCATTGCTGCCAGTCATCGAACTCGCCAGCGCCCGCCGCAGGTGAGGTCACCGCGGCCTGGTACTGGGCCGGGGTGATGTTGCAGCGAAAGTACAGCGATGACGCTTCCATGGCGAAAATCCTTGAGCCGAGTTGAAGTGAGGGCGCAAGCATAAGGCATCGCCGTGAACTATTGCTGTGCAGTCTTGCGCGTACTGCACCACGACAAGCGCCATCCCGGTGCACCCACCCTGCCCTGCACCTTGTGAACACGCCGCTGGCAAGCCTGTGTGCGACATCGGCACAGCCCTTGCTAAAGCTCTCTGCACAAAGTCGCGGTCTGCCCAGCAGAACCATTCGATCCCATGGAGAGAGCACTATGAAGCGTCGCAGTCTGATCAAGGCATTCACCCTCAGCGCGTCGATTGCCGCGATGGGCCTGAGCTGGACGGTCCAGGCCGCCGAGACCATCAAGGTCGGCATCCTGCATTCGCTGTCGGGCACCATGGCGATCTCCGAGACCTCGCTCAAGGACATGGCCCTGATGACCATCGAGCAGATCAACGCCAAGGGCGGGGTCAACGGCAAGCTGCTGGAGCCGGTGGTGGTCGACCCGGCCTCCAACTGGCCGCTGTTCGCCGAGAAGAGCCGCCAGTTGCTGACCCAGGACAAGGTCGCGGTGGTGTTCGGCTGCTGGACCTCGGTGTCGCGCAAGTCGGTGCTGCCGGTGTTCGAGGAACTCAACGGGCTGCTGTTCTACCCGGTGCAGTACGAAGGTGAAGAGATGTCGCCCAACGTGTTCTACACCGGGGCAGCGCCCAACCAGCAGGCGATACCGGCGGTGGAATACCTGATGAGCGAGGACGGTGGCGCGGCCAAGCGCTTCTTCCTGCTGGGCACCGACTACGTGTACCCACGCACCACCAACAAGATTCTGCGCGCGTTCCTGCACAGCAAGGGCGTGGCCGACAAGGACATCGAGGAGGTGTACACCCCGTTCGGCCACAGCGATTACCAGACCATCGTGGCCAACATCAAGAAGTTCTCGGCCGGGGGCAAGACGGCGGTGATCTCCACCGTCAACGGCGACTCCAACGTGCCGTTCTACAAGGAACTGGCCAACCAGGGCCTGAAGGCCACCGACGTGCCGGTGGTGGCGTTCTCGGTGGGTGAAGAGGAGCTTCGCGGCATCGACACCAAGCCGCTGGTGGGGCACCTGGCGGCATGGAACTACTTCGAGTCGGTGGACAACCCGGTCAACACGCAGTTCGTGGCCGATTGGAAGGCCTATGCCAAGGCGAAGAACCTGCCGGGCGCCGACAAGGCGGTGACCAACGACCCGATGGAGGCCACCTATGTGGGCATCCATATGTGGGCCCAGGCGGTGGAAAAGGCCAAGAGCACCGATGTGGACAAGGTGCGCGAGGCGCTGGCGGGGCAGACGTTCAAGGCGCCATCGGGCTTCACCCTGACCATGGACAAGACCAACCACCACCTGCACAAGCCGGTGATGATCGGCGAGATCCAGGATGACGGGCAGTTCAGCGTGGTGTGGCAGACCGAGCAGCCGCTGCGCGCGCAGCCGTGGAGCCCGTTCATTCCGGGCAACGACAAGCGGCCGGATTATGCCGTGAAAGGCAACTGAGGCAGGGGGCCGCCGTGCGGCCCATTCGCCGGCAAGGCGCTGCCTTGCCGTTGTAGGAGCCGGCCTTGCCGGCGAATGCCGACTCCAGGACACCGATATGCCCAAGGTCCTCCACCGACTGTTGCTCGCCCTGCTCCTGCTGCTGCCTCTGGCAGCCCGGGCCGCTGGCGACGCCGACTACTTCATCGCCGCCAAGCCCAACGAACAGGCCAGCCTGCTGCAGGGCTGGGCGGCGCAACCCGACCCCGCGCGCCTCGAACTGCTGAGTTCGCTGCAGCAAGGCCGCCTGGGCCCGGACGACAGCCGCAAGCTGCGCCTGAACAACCGCCTGCGCGGCCTGGTGGACAACGCCCTGGCCAGCCATCGACTGCTCAGCGATGACGCCAGGGTCCGCCTGGCCGCCGCCCAGCAACTGCAGAAAAGCGCGCAGCCCGCTCAGGTCGCCTTCCTCGACCGGCGCTTTGCCAGCGAGCCCGACGCCGCCGTGCACGCAGCCCTGGGCCTGGCCCTGGCCAACCTGCAACTGGTCGCGACAGACCCCGCCGTACGCCTGGCCGCCGTGCGCCTGCTGGGCGAAACCGGCGACCCGATGGCCCGCACCCGCCTCGAAAGCCTGCTCGACCCCAGTGTGGAAACCGACCCCACGGTGCGCACCGCCGCCGAAACCAGCCTGGCCCAGGTCAAGCGCAAGCTGCTGATCGGCGAGCTGCTCGGCCAGGCCTTCAGCGGGCTGTCGCTGGGTTCGATCCTGCTGCTGGCAGCCCTGGGCCTGGCGATCACCTTCGGCCTGCTGGGGGTGATCAACATGGCCCACGGCGAAATGCTGATGCTCGGCGCCTACAGCACCTACGTGGTGCAAGTGCTGGTGCAGCGCTACGCCCCCGGCGCGCTGGACTTCTACCCGTTGCTGGCACTGCCGGTGGCCTTCGGTGTGAGTGCCGGGGTCGGCATGCTGCTCGAACGCACGGTGATCCGCCACCTGTACGGGCGCCCGCTGGAAACCCTGCTGGCCACCTGGGGCATCAGCCTGATCCTGATCCAGGCCATCCGCCTGCTGTTCGGCGCACAGAACGTCGAGGTGGCCAACCCGGCCTGGCTCTCCGGCGGCCTGCAGGTACTGCCCAACCTGGTGCTGCCCTACAGCCGCCTGGTGATCATCGGTTTCGCCCTGTGCGTGGTGCTGCTCACCTGGCTGCTGCTCAACCGCACCCGCCTGGGCCTGAACGTGCGCGCCGTCACCCAGAACCGCAACATGGCCGCCTGCTGCGGCGTGCCCACCGGGCGCGTGGACATGCTCGCCTTCGGCCTGGGTTCGGGTATCGCCGGCCTTGGCGGCGTGGCCCTGAGCCAGATCGGCAACGTCGGCCCGGACCTGGGCCAGAGCTACATCATCGACTCGTTCCTGGTGGTGGTGCTCGGTGGCGTCGGGCAACTGGCCGGCAGCCTGTGGGCCGCGTTCGGCCTGGGCATAGCCAACAAGTTGCTGGAGCCGCAGATCGGTGCGGTGCTCGGCAAGATCCTCATCCTTGCGCTGATCATTCTGTTCATCCAGAAGCGTCCGCAAGGCCTGTTCGCCCTCAAGGGACGGGTAATCGACTGATGAACCAGCCACTGCTTGTCACTGCTACACAAAAGGCCGGCCCGCGCCTGACCCTGGCCGTCGGCGCCCTGGTGCTGCTGGTGCTGATCGCCCTGCCACTGCTGTCGTTGCTGCCAGCCGGCCACAGCCTGCAGGTGTCGGCCTACACCCTGACCCTGGTGGGCAAGATCCTGTGCTACGCCATCGTTGCCCTGGCGCTGGACCTGGTGTGGGGCTACGCCGGGTTGCTGTCGCTGGGCCATGGCCTGTTCTTCGCCCTGGGCGGCTACGCCATGGGCATGTACCTGATGCGCGAAGCGGCCGGCGACGGCCTGCCGGCGTTCATGACCTTTCTGTCGTGGAGCGAGCTGCCGTGGTACTGGGCCGGCACCCAGCACTTTGCCTGGGCACTGTGCCTGGTGGTGCTGGCGCCGGGGCTTTTGGCGCTGGTGTTCGGCTACTTCGCGTTCCGTTCGCGGATCAAGGGCGTGTACTTCTCGATCATGACCCAGGCCCTGACCTTTGCCGGCATGCTGCTGTTCTTTCGCAACGAGACCGGCTTTGGCGGCAACAACGGCTTCACCAACTTTCGCAGCATCCTGGGTTTCGAGATCACCGCCCAGGGCACCCGCGCGGTGCTGTTCCTGCTCACCGTGGCCTTGCTGGCGGGCAGCCTGTACCTGGGCTGGCGCCTGGCGCGCAGCAAGTTCGGGCGCGTGCTCACGGCGCTGCGCGACGCCGAGAACCGCCTGATGTTCTGCGGCTACGACCCGCGCGGCTTCAAGCTGTTCGTGTGGGTGCTGAGCGCCGTGCTGTGCGGCCTGGCAGGTGCGCTGTACGTGCCGCAGGTGGGCATCATCAACCCCAGCGAGATGTCGCCCACCAACTCCATCGAGGCCGCCGTGTGGGTAGCCCTGGGCGGGCGCGGCACGCTGATCGGGCCGCTGCTGGGCGCCGGCGTGGTCAATGGCATGAAGAGCTGGTTCACCGTGGCGTTCCCCGAGTTCTGGCTGTTCTTTCTCGGTGCGCTGTTCATTCTGGTAACGCTTTACCTGCCCAGGGGCGTGGTCGGCCTGCTGAAGAAAAGGGGTGAACAATGAGAAGCGTACCACTGCCTGCCGTACACCCCGAGTTCATGCTCGAACCGATCATCGACGCCGGCAGCGGTCGCGATGCCATCGGCCTGGGCCAGGCACGCCAGCCGGGGCTGGACGTGCGCCACGGCACGGTGCTGACGCTGGAGGACATCAGCGTGAGCTTCGACGGCTTCAAGGCGCTGAATGCGCTGAACCTGTACATCGGCGTGGGCGAGTTGCGCTGCATCATCGGGCCCAACGGGGCGGGCAAGACCACGCTGATGGACGTGATCACCGGCAAGACCCGCCCCACCACCGGCAAGGCCTGGTTCGGCGAGACCCTGGACCTGACGCGCATGAGCGAGGTGCAGATCGCCCAGGCCGGCATCGGACGCAAGTTCCAGAAGCCGACGGTGTTCGAGGCCTTGAGCGTGTACGAAAACCTGGAACTGGCGCAGAAGGCCGACAAGTCGGTGTGGGCCAGCCTGTGCGCAAGACTCGGCGGCGAACAGCGCGACCGTATCGACCAGGTGCTGCAGACCATTCGCCTGACCGGGTCGGCGCAGCGCCCGGCGGGGTTGCTGTCCCATGGGCAGAAGCAGTTTCTGGAGATCGGCATGCTGCTGATGCAGGACCCGCAGTTGCTGCTGCTGGACGAACCGGTGGCGGGCATGACCGACGCCGAGACCGAATTCACCGCCGAGCTGTTCAAAAGCCTGGCCGGCCGGCATTCGCTGATGGTGGTGGAGCACGACATGGGGTTTGTCGGCAGCATTGCCGACCATGTGACGGTGCTGCACCAGGGCAGCGTGCTGGCAGAGGGTTCGCTGGAACAGGTGCAAGCCGATGATCGGGTGATCGAGGTTTATCTGGGGCGCTGAAAAGCTTCGCCGGCAACGCCGGCTCCTACAGAGACACCGCGGCTCTGGTAGGCGCCGGCCTTGCCGGCGAAGAGGCCGGTACAGACAAAAAAGGACAAGGCACATGCTGAAAATCGACACCCTGCACCAGTACTACGGCGGCAGCCACATCCTGCGCGGCCTGTCGTTCCAGGCCAAGGTCGGAGAGGTCACCTGCCTGCTGGGCCGCAACGGCGTGGGCAAGACCACCCTGCTGCGCTGCCTGATGGGCCTGCTGCCCGCCCGCGAAGGCAGCGTGCACTGGGAGGGCCAGGCCATCACCACGCTCAAGCCGCACCAGCGCGTGCACGCCGGAATCGCCTACGTGCCCCAGGGCCGCGAGATTTTCCCGCGCCTGACGGTGGAGGAGAACCTGCTGATGGGCCTGTCACGCTTCGGCGCCAGCCAGGCGCGGGAGGTGCCGGCCTTCATCTACGAACTGTTCCCGGTACTGCTGCAGATGAAACACCGCCGCGGCGGCGACCTGTCCGGTGGCCAGCAACAGCAACTGGCCATCGGCCGCGCCCTGGCCAGCCGCCCGCGCCTGCTGATCCTCGACGAGCCCACCGAAGGCATCCAGCCATCGGTGATCAAGGAGATCGGTGCGGTGATCCGCCAACTGGCCGCGCGTGGCGACATGGCGATTCTGCTGGTGGAGCAGTTCTACGACTTTGCCGCCGAGCTGGCCGACCAGTACCTGGTGATGTCCCGCGGCGAGATCGTGCAGCAGGGCCGCGGGGAAAACATGGAGGCCGAAGGTGTACGCGGCCTGGTTACGATTTAATCTGTGCGCCTGTCCCGTTTCGAGAGCCTGTCATGAATCACATCCGCGACGCCGTGCACGCCGACCTGCCGGCCATCCGTGATATCTACAACGACGCGGTGCTCAACACCCTGGCGATCTGGAACGAACAGACGGTCGACCTGGGCAATCGCCAGGCGTGGTTCGCGGCGCGCCAGGCGCAGGGTTATCCGATTCTGGTGGCGGTGAATGAGGCAGGGGACGTGCTGGGCTATGCCTCGTTCGGCGACTGGCGCCCGTTCGAGGGGTTTCGCCACACCGTGGAGCATTCGGTGTACATCCGCAGCGACCAGCGCGGCCAGGGCCTGGGGCCGTTGCTGATGCAGGCGCTGATCAAGCGTGCCAGGGGCTGTGGCAAGCATGTGATGGTGGCGGCGATCGAGAGCGGCAATACGGCGTCGATCCGCCTGCACGAGCGGCTGGGCTTCACCCTGAACGGACAGATGCCGCAGGTGGGGGTGAAGTTCGGCAAGTGGCTGGACCTGACCTTCATGCAACTGATGCTGGCACCGGGGGCGCAGCCCCCACAGGGCTGAGGGCCTCATCGCGGGTCAAGCCCGCTCCCACAGGTACAGCGCTGGCTTGGAGGCCAACGGCGTATCGGTGGGAGCGGGCTTGACCCGCGATTGGGCCGGTCAGCCTTGCACAAACCTTCCCAGGCGCTGCTTCAACATCGAATTCTCACTGCGCAACTGCTTCACTTCCTCCAGCAGCTCCAGCGCCAGCGCCACCCCTTCCCACTCCAGTTCCAGCTCCTGGTGCAGCTTGGCCGCGCGCTTGGCCAGCACCGGGGCACGGTCGTCGAACACCCATTCCTCCGGCGTTCGCCCCGAAGGTTCAACGATGCCGTGCTCGACGATCTCGATCACGTAGGCTGCCGGTACATCGGCCTCCTGACAAAGGGTTCGCATGTCCAGTTGAACGATCAGGGTACTGCTCATGGTCACTTACTCCATTGAGTTCGCGGGTTGAACCCGGCCTTCTCCGACAGTTTGGTCCACAGTTCGCGGGCTTCGGCGCTCGATTGCGTCGGCATCACCACCTTCAGCTGCGCATACAGGTCGCCACGCTGGCCCTGCTTGTTGCTCAGGCCCATGCCCTTGATGCGCAGGCGCTGGCCGCTCTGGCTGTCGGGGCGGATGGTCAGGTTGACCTTGCCGGTCAGGGTCGGCATCTCGACCTTGGTGCCCAGCGCAGCCTCCCACGGTGCCAGCGGCACGGTGATGATCAGGTCATGACCTTCGACATCGAACAGCGGGTGGGGTGCCAGGCGAATGATCAGGTACAGGTCGCCATTGGCGCCGCCGCCCACGCCCGGTGCACCCTGGCCCTTGAGGCGGATGCGCTCGCCGTCGGTCACCCCGGCAGGGATCTTGACGTTGAGGGTCTTGGTGGTGTCGCCCGTGCGCTGCCCGGCCGCGTTGTACTGCGGCACCTGGAAGCTGATCTTCTTCGACTCGTTGGCCAGGGTTTCCTCGAGGAAAATCGCCAGTTCCATTTCCACGTCCTGCCCTCGCCGACCGGCACTGCGTTGCTGGCCACGGCCAAAGGGGTTGCCGTTGCCACGTCCGGCCGAGCCGAAAATGGAACTGAAGAAGTCCGAGAAGTCGCCGCCGCCAAAGTCGGCACCGCCACCGCCACCGCCACGGCTTTCCCAGCCCGGCGGGCCCTGGAAGGGCCGGCCGTGCTGGCCGTACTTGCGCAGCTCGTCGTATTCGGCGCGCTTTTCAGGGCTGCTCAGGGCCTCATAGGCCTCGTTCACTTCCTTGAAGTGGTTTTCGGCGTCGCGCTCTTTGCTGACGTCCGGGTGATACTTGCGCGCAAGCTTGCGGTAGGCGGTCTTGATCGCCTTTTCATCCGCCGTGGGCTCTACGCCAAGGATCTTGTAATAGTCTTTGAAGTCCATCTTTACGATTCACCATCGGTTATCGAATGCATCACTGCTGTGAAGATTGGGGTCAAGCATAGCCTTTCAAGTCGGACAAAGGATTGCTGTCGAGCAGATATTCGGTCTTGATTCTGCCGATGGCTGGCATAAACTGCGCGGCCGTTTTTCCCCCGGAAGCACACCCATGAGTCACGCATCCCCGGCCCGCGCCTGCGGTATCGACTTCGGCACCTCCAATTCCACCGTCGGCTGGCACCGTCCCGGCGTGGATTCGCTGATTGCCCTGGAAGACGGCAAGATCACCTTGCCCTCGGTGGTGTTCTTCAATATCGAGGAGCGGCGCCCGGTCTATGGCCGGCTGGCCCTGCACGAGTATCTGGAGGGCTACGAAGGCCGCCTGATGCGCTCGCTCAAGAGCCTGCTGGGCTCCAAGCTGATCAAGCACGACACCAGCGTGCTGGGCACCGCGCTGCCGTTCAAGGACCTGCTGGGCATGTTCATCGGCGAGCTGAAGAAGCGCGCCGAGGCCAATGCCGGGCGCGACTTCGACGAGGTGGTGCTGGGCCGCCCGGTGCATTTCGTCGACGACGACCAGGCCGCCGACCAGGAGGCCGAAGACACCCTGGCCGAGGTGGCGAAGAAGATCGGCTTCAAGGACGTGTCGTTCCAGTACGAACCCATCGCCGCAGCCTTCGACTACGAGTCGAGCATCCAGGGCGAAGAGCTGGTGCTGATCGTCGACATCGGCGGTGGTACCTCGGACTTCTCGCTGGTACGCCTGGCCCCCGAGCGCCACATGCTCGATGACCGCCACGCCGACATCCTGGCCACCGGTGGCGTGCACATCGGCGGTACCGACTTCGACAAGCAGTTGAGCCTGCAGGGCGTGATGCCGCTGTTCGGCTATGGCAGCCGCATGAAAAGCGGTGCCTTCATGCCCACCAGCCACCACATGAACCTGGCCACCTGGCACACCATCAACTCGGTGTACTCGCAGAAATCCCAGCTGGCGCTGGGCAGCATGCGCTACGACATCGAGGACACCGACGGCATCGACCGCCTGTTCAAGCTGATCGAACAGCGCGCCGGGCACTGGCTGGCGATGGAAGTGGAAGCCACCAAGATCGAGCTGACCCACAGCGACAGCCGCCTGGTCGACCTCAAGCGCGTGCAGCCCGAGCTGAGTGTGGAGTTGACCCGTGCGCTGTTCGAGGCGTCCATCGACAGCCTGCTCGAACGTGTGCGTGGCAGCGTCGGCGAGCTGCTGAACAAGGCCGGTGTAGGGGTGGCGCAGGTCGACACGGTATTCTTCACCGGCGGCTCCAGCGGCATCCCTGCCCTGCGCCAGAGCGTGGCGGCCATGCTGCCCAACGCGCGCCACGTCGAGGGCAACATCTTCGGCAGCATCGGTAGCGGCCTGGCGATCGAAGCCCGCAAGCGTTACGGCTAGCCCGCCGCCCCACAAGGACGTGAACAGATGAGTTTCAAACCCCTGGCGCTGATCAGCGCCCTGCTGCTGGCCGGTTGCAACGACGACCTGATGACCCTGCGCTTCGAGGACTCGGCCGGCTCGTCGGGCACCGGCCTGGACGCGCGCAAGCAGCAGATGATCGACGAGGCCCTGGTGCAACGCCAGATCGACCCGAAAAGCCTGCGCTGGCGGGTCGACCTCGAAGACCAACACCTGGTGTACGTGAGGGAACTGCAGCCGCTGAGCGAGGCGCAGCGCAAGGCGTTGCGCGAACCGTTCGACGAGATCCTGCAGGCACGCGCGGCGAACACGCTGCAGATCGAACTCACCCTGGACATCACCCCCGAGCAACGCCAGGCCCTGAGCGCGGCAGAGCGCCAGCGGATCGACGCGCTGCCGCAACCGTTGTTGATCCCGCTGGAGCTCAGCCCGACGGTGCTGACCATGGCGCTGATGCCCAGGGACGACGACAACGTGCCGCGGGACGTGACCGAACGCATCAACTCCAAGGTCACCTGCCAACTGCAGGCGCTGCCGGTAAAGCCGTTGCCGGAAGGCATCACCGGCCTGTGGCAGATGACGCTGGACACGGCCAATCAGGTCAGCGTCGAGCTGGGCGAAGCGCACTACCCGGCGCATTACCGGCTGACCGACGCCGGCCTGCAAGGCAGGATCGACAAAGGCGAACTGTGGCTCGTCGAGCCGAACTACCTGTCGGTGGACCCACTGGTGGTAATGCTGGGCTTTTCGGACCTGGGGCAACAGCGGCTGTACCGCAGTTTTCCGTTGCAACCCAATGCTTCGCAGCTGATCCATTCGTGCGAAAGCGCTGCCAATCACTTGCCACGCCCCCTGAGCTTTCGGGTCGGGGACGGCCTGGACCGGCTCGAATCGGTGACCTACAAGGAAGAAACCCAATGAACCTGGCCAGAACCCTGGCACTGTCGAGCGCGCTGCTGCTGGGCGGCTGCGGCGATGAAACATTCATGAGCGTGCGCTTTCAGACCGACGTCGGCACCGCCCGCTGGGGGCTGGACCCGATCAACCTGCAGATGATCGGCGAGGCCCTCGAACAGCGCCAGGTCGACCCCAAGCGCCTGCGTTTCGACGTGGATGCCGAGGACAAGCGCCTGGTGCATGTGGTGCTGCTGCAACCGCTGGATGAACAGCAGCAGGCCGCCCTGCGCGGGCTGTTCGAGGACATCGTGCAGGCGCGCAACGCTGTCACCTTCGCTATCGAAGTCACCCTGCAACCCACCGCCGCCGAGCGCCAGCGCCTGACCCCAAGCCAGCTGCAGGCCCTGGAGGCGATGCCCGCCTCGTTCACCCTGCCCGCCGAACCGGGCGACGAAGTGAGCACGGTGGCCGCGATGCCGGAGCAATGGCCGGGTACCACGATGGATGTCAACGAACAGGTGCAGGCCGAGGTCAGTTGCCTGCTGTACATCAGCCCGCGCCAGTATTACCCGGGCATGACCGACATCTACGCGGCCAAGGGCGATGACCCGCAGCGGGTGGTGCTGGAGTTTGCCGAAACAGGCGAAGCGGATGCCTTCAGCCTGTGGAAAGTGAGTGCCCGCTACCGCTTCAAGCAGGCCAGCCTGCAGCAGCAGGTCGACAAGGGTGAACTCGCGCTGCTGCCGGCTGACGAGCAGAACCGCAAGAGCCTGAGCATCGCGTTCAAGCTGGCGGACCTGGGCGAGCACGAGCTGATGCGTGCCTACCAGATCGACTATCGGGTCAAGGCCCTGAACAGCCAGTGCTACGCCGAGCAGATGAAGCTCGGGCGGCCGTACACCTTCTTCATGGGTACGGGGCTGGATCGGGTGGAAGCGGTCACTTATCCACAGAAATGAGTTGGCTGCTTCGCCAGCAAGGCTGGCGAAGAGGCCCGTCGGCCTTACACCAGCTCGGCCCGGCGCAACTCGCTCTTCAGGTACGCATAGTAGATCGGCCCCGCGACCACGCCCGGCAAGCCGAACGCTGCCTCGAACACCAGCATCGCCAGCAGCAGCTCCCACGACTTGGCGCGAATCTGCCCGCCCACGATGCGCGCATTGAGAAAGTACTCGACCTTGTGGATCACGATCAGGTAGCCCAGCGCCGCCACAGCCACCCAGATCGACAGCGACAGGCCGACGATGGTGATCAGCGTGTTGGACATCAGGTTGCCGATCACCGGCAGCAGCCCCAGCAGGAAGGTCAGCACGATCAGCGTCTTGGTCAGCGGCAGGTGCACCCCGAACAGCGGCAGCACCACCGCCAGGAATACCCCGGTAAAGGCGGTGTTGAGCAGCGAGATCTTGATCTGCGCGAACACGATGTTGCGAAACGCCTGCACCAGCAGCGACAGGCGCTCGAACAAGGCCGCGGCCAGCGGTTTGCGCTGGGTCAGGTCGGGGATGCGCTGCAAGGCCACGATGGCGCCCAGGATCATGCCGATCAGCAAGGTCACGAACATGTGCGCCGCGCCCTTGCCCACCAGTTGCAGGTCGGCCAGGTGGGTGCGCAACCATTCGCCGATGGCCACCTTGAACTCCGCCGCACTGGCCGGCAGGTAGGCGTCGATGAACGGCGGCAACTGCCCGCGCGCCTGGTCCACCAGCAGCATGAACTTGTCCAGCGACGCGCCGGGATTCTCCGCCTCGTGCAGCAGAAAGCTGATGGCCCCGGCAAACAGCAGGCTCAGCACGCTCACGATCAGCGTGCCCAGCAACGCCACCGCTACCCAGCGCGCACGCTGCCCGGCAATCAGGTGCTGCAGCTTGGGCGTGAGCATGTTGACCAGCTCGAACACCAGCAGGCCGGCCAGCAGGCTGGGCAGCAGCTTGAGCGGCAGCGCCAGCAGCAACCCGGTGAACACGATGAGCCAACTCGCCAGGACGATCTGGCGCTGGGTAAATGTCATACAACCTCGGAGGCAGAAAGACCACAAAGACGGCAGTCTGCCAGCCTTCTACGAGCAGGCATAGGGGCACGCGGGGCGCGGCGCGCTGGCGTTGCCAGGGCAATCTTTCTATGATGCCCGCCCTCACGGAATGACCGCGCGCCCATGCGCAATCGCAGGAGCGTGCATGCGCGAAAAAGATATCCTCGAAATACTGGTGCCGATTCTCTGCGTGCTGATTGTCTGGCGCATCACGCCGATCTTCTGGACGTTCTTCATGACCTGGCTCAACCGCGTCAGGTACCTGCGCCGCGCCACCCCGATACGCCAGCTGAACGACGGCGAACGCGAGGCCCTGGCGTTTCTAGGCGGCCCGGCCTACATGCTGCGCACGCTGGTCGGCACCACCGACCTGCCCTGGAAGAAACTGGCCCACGTCACCGGCAAGCGCGCTGCGGTGTACCGCCTGCAAGGCCCGCTGGACACCTGGGGCTACTCGCTGCAGCACTTCGGCGAAACACACCACCGCATCCAGGGCATCGCGGTGCACATGCCGCTGGAGGACATCGAGGAAAAGACCGACCCGCACAACGAGGTGGAGGTGATGTTCAGCCGGGGCGTGGCCATCATTCTTAGCGTCAATGGTCGGCCCACCCTCATCGAAACCCTGCGCCTGTGGCAGCCTCGCCTGCTGCCGCTGCAGGAACACGCCGACACGGCCAAGGAACCCCATGCGTAAGGTACTGCTGTGCGCGCTCGCGCTGTTGCTCGCAGGCTGTGACAAGGACTTTCTGTTGCTGCACTTCCAGGCGCCGGTGGGCGACCTGTACTACAGCCGGGACGTGCATTACAGCTACCGCGAATCGATCTTCGCGCTGCTGGCCGCGCACCACATCCCCACCGACAGCCTGGTGATGGAGATGGACGAGTACAACGACAAGGTGGCGCACCTGCGCCTGACGGACGACTCACTGAGCCCACAGCAGCTGGACGAGATTCGCGAGGTGTTCGAAGCCATCATCCCGGCACGCAATGCGGTGACCCTGAACATGAAGCTGCGGTTCGACGCCGACCAGGCCCAGGGGCTGACTGGCCAGCGCCAGGGCACCGGCGCGCCGCCGCGTCACTTCGACACCACCGTGCTGACCCCGCAGAACCTGCACATTGCCCTTGGCCAGGACATCGGTACCCCGCCGCACAGCAACCCCTACCTCAAGGTGCTGCCGCAGGCCGATGACCAGATGCTCTGCACCCTGGAGGCCGGCATGACTCCGACACTGCCGTTCTACATGCTCGCCACCGGGCCAGGCGAGCTCGGCTCGGGCCGTCAGGGCCTGCTGCACGTGCGCAACCGCGACTTCCAGGCCGCACAGGTGCCAGTGCACCTGCAGTTCGAAGACGCGGCGCTGCGCCGACTGGTCGATAACGGCACCCTGCAGGTGGCGTTCAGCACCCGCAACTGGCTCGACTACCTGAACCCCGACAACATTCACCTGCACTTCGTGATCGGCCCGCCACTGGTATCGGCGCCGATGGCCGAGATGACCCATGCGCGTGCCCGGGAACTGCACACCGAGTGCAACCAGCGCATGGACGCACTGGGGCGGCCGTTCTCGTTCTTCTTTGGCGAGGGCGTGGACCGGCTGGTGTATGTGGGCCTGCCGGCACGCGACTGAGCCTCAGCGGGGGCTCATTTCTTCTTCAGGCAGGTACTCATGAACGCCTTGCGCTCGTCGCCCTTGAGCGCCTGGGTGGTGGCGTCGGCATTGCAGGTCTTCATCTTCTCCTGCTGGGTCGCGGGCTCGGCCTTTTTCAGGCAGGTGCTCATGAACGCCTTGCGCGCGTCACCCTTGAGCGCCTGGGTGGTGGCGTCGGCATTGCAGGTCTTCATCTTCTCCTGCTGTGCGGTGGCGGCGAACCCCTGCGAACACATCAGGACGCCAAGCAGCAGCAACGGCACACGCAACATTTTCATGGGGCATTCTCCTGGTCGCCACGCCATCCGCGCAGCCTCGACACCAGTGTAGACAAGAATTTTTACAAACCCCTGTCAGCCGCGGCGCGCCTGGCGTCGGTACTGCTCCGGGGTGCACTGGGCCTGGCGCTGGAACATCGCGATAAAAGCCGATGGGCTGCCGTAGCCCAGGTCGAAGGCGATCTGCTGGATGCTCTGCTCGCCCTCCAGGGCCTCGATGGCCCGCAGAAACCGCAGACGCTGGCGCCATTCGCCAAAGCTGATACCCAGCTCGCGGATGAACTGGCGGGCCAGGGTGCGCTCGCTCACGTGCACGCTGGCCGCCCAGTCGCCCAGCGGACGGTTGTCCCCAGGGTTGCGCTGCAGGGCCTGCAGCACGCTGCGCAGGCCCGGGCCCTGGGCATACGGCAGGTAGCCGGTGTGCACCGGCGCGCAGTGCAACTGGTCCACCAGCACCTGGGCCAGGCGCTGGTCGGCATCGGTGCGCGGCACCTTGACGTCACGCCGGGCAAAATCGCCGAGGATGGCCTTGAGGATGTCGCTGATCACCAGGCTGCACGGCTGCGCAGGCAGGCTCTGGCTCAGCTCGCGGGTGATGTACACCGAGCGGTACACCACGGCCTGGGGGTTGTAGCAGCCATGCTCGGTGTCCGGCGGCACCCATACCGCGTAGTTGGGCGGCGAGAAGAAGCGCCGGCCGTCGATCTCCAGCTGCATCACCCCGTGGGCGGTGTAGTTGAGCTGGCCCCAGGCGTGACGGTGCGCGGCGCTGTGGGTGTCGGCGCCGAACTCGTCATAGCGGAAGTACACCGGTGCCGGTAGCGCGTCCAGCTGCGGGATGTCGAGGTATTTGCGTGCCATGCTGTCGGTCGAATGCTGTCTGGATCAATGGGCGGGTTGTCTGGATCGCAGTATAAACATCCAGACAGACAGGCGGATAATGACCGCCGTCATCTTCAAAGAGTCCCTGTTGCATGAATTATGCGTTCCCCCTGCTGGCCATTCTGATCTGGGCCGGCAACACCGTGGTCAACAAGCTGGCCGTCGGCGCCATCTTCCCTGCCGAGATCGGCTTCTACCGCTGGGTGCTCGCCGGCCTGCTGCTCAGCCCGTTCCTGCTGCGGGCAGTGCTGCGCAACCGCGCGGCGATCCGTCCGCACCTGGGCAAGATCGTCATCCTCGGGGTGCTGGGCATGGCGGTTTACCAGAGCCTGGCGTACTTTGCCGCCGCCATCACCAGCGCCACCAACATGGGCATCATCCTGTCGCTGATGCCGCTGATGTCGCTGGCCCTGGCCATCGCCACCCTGGGCCAGCGCCTGAGCGCCGGCGCGCTGCTGGGTGCACTGGTGTCGTTCGCCGGGGTGCTGGTGGTGGTGTCCGGCGGGGACCCGGCCGCGCTGCTGGCCCACGGCCTGAACCTGGGAGACGCGATGATGCTGATCGCCACCCTGGCCTATGCGGTGTACAGCACCCTGCTGAAAAAGTGGCAACTGCGCCTGCCGCCGCTGCAACTGCTGTACCTGCAGGTGCTGGTGGCGATCGTGGTGCTGTTGCCGCTGTACCTGTTCTCGCCCAAGGCCGGGCTGAGCGTGGACAACATCGGCCTGGTGCTCTATGCCTGCGTGCTGGCCTCGATCGTGGCGCCACTGGTGTGGATGCAGGCGGTGGTGCGCCTGGGGCCCAGCCGCACCACGCTGTTCTTCAACCTGCTGCCGGCGCTGACCGCGGTGATTGCGGCACTGGTGCTCGACGAGCGCCTGGCGCCGTATCACCTGGTGGGCGGCGTGCTGACCCTGGCCGGGGTGATTCTGGCCGAACGCTGGACCACCCCGCTGCGCCGCCTCAAAGCCCCGCCGCCTTCAGACGCGCCGCGTGCTCGGTAAACAGCCGTACCGGGTCGGCGCCCTTGCCCACCGCGCCGAGTGACTGGTTGACGATATCCAGGTGATCCAGCGGGTAGTCGTCGCCGATCACCTGGCCCAGGTGCGAGCTGAACCGCCCGACCATGCCGTCGCACTGGCCCGGTTCACGCACGAAGGTGCGCGCGAACAGGCGGCAGAAGCGGTTGCTGCCATCGAAGCGGTTGCGCCCGCTGTCGGTGATGCCCGGCTGCAAGGTGCCCGACCACGAGTAGTAGCGCACCCCGTCGACCTCGGCCGGCCCCTCGCCACCCCAGGTCAGCGGCAGGCCCTGTGGATAACGCTGGTTGAACAGGGCCACGCCCTCGAATGTCAGCGACTGGTGCGAGGCGTGCACGTCGATGGGCAGGCCTGCCCCGCGCCAGCCGGTTTCCAGCCAGCCCATCAGCCGTGCCAGCCCGTGCAGCACCAGTTTGAGAAGGCGCCCGCGGACGGAATCGCCGGGGTAGTGCTTGTCCAGGTAGTCGGCCAGTTCGGAGCCGTGGTTGGGGCCCGCGATGGAGGTGACCGAGGCCACCCATTCCGGGCGCCTGGCCGCCGCATAACGGGCGGTCAGCGCACCCTGGCTGTGGCCCAGCAGGTGAACCTTGTCGGCGCCGGTGCGGCGGCGCAGGTCGTCGATGATGCGCAGCAGCTGTTCACCGCGCACCTCGTTGCCGTGGACCGGCGAGACCTGCACCGGGAACACCGTGGCCCCGCCCCGGCGCAGGGCCGCGACAATGCCGAACCAGTACGGGTACAGCACCAGGCGCACGAAGCCGAGCATGCCCGGCACCAGTACCAGTGGATAACGCGTTGCAAGCGCTTGCGACATGGCGGCCCCTCCCGATCCGTGGCAGTGCGCACCACCCTACAGGCACAACAATGGCAACTGCAATCGAACTCCCGGCGTGCGCTGCGGTTCCAACCCTTATCAGGCCATGACGGCCTTCACAAGGGAGCGAGACCATGTACAAGCACGCCCTGGCAGCCCTGCTGGCAAGCGCCACCCTGGTAGGCTGCGGAAGCAACCGCCCTGAAAACCCTGTGGACTACGTGACCTACCGCGAACAGCCGCTGGTCAAGCAGGTGGGCAACGGCATGACCATGCAGCAGGTGATCGCCATCGGCGGCAGCCCTTCCTCCGTCATCGACCTGCCCCACGGCGGCACATGCAACAACTACGTGCTAAACCATGAAGGCAAGCAACAGGCTTACTACGTGCGTTTCGATGCCACCGGGCATGTGGATGCCAAGGGCTTCAAGACGTGCGAGCAACGCCAGAAGGACGAACAGGCCCTTCCCGGCGCGTAAAACTTTTAGCGCGCCAATCAATCACACACTGTGCACCCGACGCGCCGTCAGAGCGTGAAACCCCGTTTTCAGCTTGGAGAACATGATGAGCAACGTTGAACTGACCGATGTACAAACCCTGCGCCACCGCGCCCGCCAGCACGTGGAAGACGGTGCGGTGACCGAAGGCTACACCGCCGACCGCGAAAAGATCCTGCGCCTGCTGAACGAGTCGCTGGCCACCGAGTGGGTGTGCGTATTGCGCTACAAACGCCACTACTTCATGGCCGAGGGGATCAAGGCCAACGTGGCCGCCGAAGAGTTCCTGGAGCACGCCAACCAGGAGATGGAACACGCCGACAAGCTGGCCGAGCGCATCGTGCAACTGGGCGGCGAACCGGACTTCAACCCCGACAACCTGAGCAAGAACTCCCACGCGCAGTACGTGGCAGGCAAGACCCTCAAGGAAATGGTGCTCGAAGACCTGGTCGCCGAGCGCATCGCCATCGACAGCTACCGCGAGATCATCCAGTACATCGGTGACAGCGACCCGACCACCCGGCGCATCTTCGAAGACATCCTGGCCCAGGAAGAAGAGCACGCGGACGATATGGCGGATCTGCTCAAAGGGCTGTAAACGTAGCGCCCCCTTCGCCGGCAAGGCCGGCTCCTACAGGAGCCGCCTTACCGGCAAAGCTTTTTCAGCCAGCCTTGACGGTCTTGGGCGCCTTGCCCGAACGCATCTGCTCCAGCAACGGCGTGCACTGGTTCTCGTCCCCGCCGCTGGGCGCCACCAGCGCCAGCAACGCCGCCGCCGGCGCTACCGCCACCCCCAACGCCACCATCCCCGCCCCGCGCAACGCCAGCGGAATCGCCTGCACGCCTGCACTCGGCTTGGCGAACGGCCCGCGCACGTACAACGGCGAGCGCAGCGAGAACAGGCGCAGGCCCTTGGACTCGGGGTTGATCTTCAGGTCCAGTTGCTCGGTGGCGAAGTTGGCCGTGCCATCGATGTAGATGATCGCGTTCTCGGTGTCGAACACGAACAGGCGCGTACTGGCCAGGCCGTCCTTGATGCCGAAGTCCGCCGCCGCGCAGTTGATCTTCACCTCGTTGTCGCCAAACAGCTTGCCCACCACGTAGTTGCCCACGTTGAGCCCGGCGATCTCCATCAGGCCACGGCTGATCGCCCCATCGTTGATCAGCAGCCGCAGGTCGCCATTGGAGGTGCCCAGCAAGGCCGCCACCGAGTTGCCGCGGCCACTGATGTCGGCATCGCCATTGAGCGCACCGAAGCTGGTCTTCATCGGTTCGAAGGTGGGGAACAGCTGCTTGAGCTTGAAGTTGCGCGCACTCAGGCGCGCACGCCCCTGCATCGGCACCGCGCGGCCATCCAGGCGGATCTGCGCATCCAGCTTGCCGCCGGCCACGCCGAAACTCAGCGGCTCCAGGCGCAGCACGCCGTCATCGAGCACGAAGTGCGCGGCCAGGTCCTTGAAGGGCAGTTCTTCGCTGTGCACGATGCGCTTGCCGCTGAAGCTCACGTCGGCGTCCATGGTGCGCCAGCGCTCGGTGCGAAACTCCTCCACCGGCAGCACCTTGCCGGCCGGCTGCTTGCTCGCGCCACCACGGGCCTTCTGTTCGGCGTTGGAGTCGGCGCCGATCAGCGGGCCAAGATCCTTGAACAGCAGTTGGTTGGACACCAGCTTGCCGGTGAGCTTTGGCCGCGGCTGGCTGGCGACGAAAGCCATGTCGCCATGGATATCGCTGTCGCCGATCTTGCCGTTGAAGCCCTCGTAGCGGAACACCGCCCCGCCCGGCTCGTGCAGCTTGGCGATCAGGTGGCCGTCGGTGGAATAGGCCGGCGAGTCGGGCAGGGTCACGCCGGTCAGTGGGTACAGATTGCCCAGGCTTGCGCCCGACAGGCGCAGGCGCAGGTCGAGCGCGCCAAGGTTGCGCGGGTCGGTCAGGGTGCCGGCCACCGCGACGCGCGTGTCGGCGATGCGCACGTCAGCCTGCAGCGGAAACGGCTGCGTGGCGTCCTGCAGTGCCAGCAGCCCGCCGATCTTGCCGCTGCCATTCAACGGCTGGCCCTTGTAGCGGCCGTCGACCTTGAAGCCGAAGGCGTAGTCCTGGGGCGCCGAACCCTGGCTCGCCGCCTTGTCGGCGCTGGCCTTGCCGACGATGTCGGTGAACGGAATGGGCTTGCCCAGCGGGTCGACCTGCACCTTCACCACGGTCTTGAGGGTCTGGTCGTCGAAGGCCACCTCGCCTTTGTCGAAGCCGATGGCGCCGATATCCAGCACCCATTTGGACGGCTCGGCGTTCTCGTCCTTGGGCCCGAAATCGAAGGTCCAGTTGGCGCGGCCATCGGCCAGGCGCTTGAGGCTGGCCACCGGCAGGGTCAGGTCGATACGCGGGATCACGATGCGCTGGGCCAGCAGCGGCAGCGGCGAGAGGCGAAACTCCACGCGCTGCAGGCCGACCATCTGCGGCGCCTTGAGCCACTCGGGGTTGCCCAGGGTCAGGTCCTGGGCGATGAAGCGCGGCCATGGCACCCAGGCGCGCCAGCCGCCCTCGTCGCGATCGCGCTGCCAGCGCACGGCCAGGTCGCCATTGATCGCAAAGGGTCGGTGCAAGGCCTCGGAGACCTTTTCGTTGAGGGTGGGCTTGATGCGGTTCCAGTCGAAGGTGGCGATGACGATGATCAGGACCGCCAGCAACAACAGCACAGTGGCGAAGGTCCAGGTGAGAATTTTGGCAGGGCGCGTCATTGCACGAATCTCCTGATGACAGCATGGCGAACAGCCATGCCCGTTGAGGGCACTTAACACTTCCGACTATCAATGCCGTCGATTGTTACCATTATCTTTATGAACTTCTTTATCTGACCCCCAAGCGTAGCATTGGCGCCGTACCCACTTACCAGCCCTCCCAAGGAGCGCCAGATCATGAAACGCCCATTGCTGCTCAGTTTTGCCCTCAGCCTGCTGGCTGCCAACGCCTTCGCCGTACCCGCCACCGAACAGAACCTCTCGGCCGAAGCCCGCGACAGCGCCAGCGTCATTGCACAGCCCCTCAAGACCCTGGCCGAAGGCGGTTCTGACCGCCTGATCGAGCGCAGCAACCGCGTTGCCGAAGGTGGTTCCGACCGCCTTGTCGAACGCAGCACTCGCATCGCCGAAGGCGGCTCGGACCGTCTGATCGAACGCAACAGCCGCGCGAGCTGAGCCCATGCGCCAGTGCCCGCGCCCACAGCCCGGTCCATCGACCGGGCTTTGTTTTTTGCGGCCCAGGCCCTAGAGTGCAGGGCTGTATGACTGTGAACCGATACTCGCCATGCTGCCGCGCGCCGAACAAAAGCTACAGACCCGACAGGCCCTGCTGGATGCCGCCCGCCACCTGATGGAGAGCGGCCGAGGCTTCGGCAGCATCAGCCTGCGCGAGGTAGCCAAGACCGCCGGCATCGTGCCCACCGGCTTCTACCGCCACTTCTGCGACCTGGACCAGCTGGGGCTGGCACTGGTCAACGAGGTGGACGAAACCTTCCGCCAGACCATCCGCCTGGTGCGCCACAACGAATTCGAACTGGGCGGCATCACCGATGCTTCGGTGCGCATCTTTCTCGATGTGGTGGCGGCCAACCGGGCGCAGTTCCTGTTCCTGGCCCGCGAGCAGTACGGTGGCTCGCAGCCGGTGCGCCAGGCCATCGCCAAGCTGCGCGAAGGGATCAGCTCGGACCTGGCGGCGGACCTCAAACGCATGCCGCGCTGGCGGCATCTGGACGACGCGGCACTGGGGGTGATGGCCGACCTGGTGGTCAAGACCGTGTTCGCCACCCTGCCCGAGCTGATCGACTCGCCGGCCGAGCCGGTACCGGGGCAGTTGAGCGCGCAGGCGAAGATCACCCAGCAGTTGCGCTTCATCTTTGTCGGGGCCAAGTACTGGCAAGGGCTCGGCGATCTGCGCTGAGCCCTTGGCTTGCCAGCGAAGGGGTGCTCAAGCCGAACCGCAATTCCTGCTACCATGCGCCACAAACGCCCACCGCGACGACGCCTCTCCATGCCCGACCTTCGTACCGCCCAGCCTGAACTCCCTGCCCTGCTCGACAGCGTCCAGCAGCACTTCGCCCAGCGCATCGTGCCGCTGTGGCAAGGCCCGGGCTGGAACGCGGACATGGCCCTGCCATTCGAAGCCCTCGACCCGCAGCACCGGCCCCTGCCGGTACAGCGCTACCGTGCCATGGCCTGCGCGCGCCAGCTGTACCTGTTCAGCAGCCGCATCGAGCAGCCCGGCGCCGCGGAACGTGCCGCCGCCCTGCTGCGCACCCTGCAACGCCACTTTCACGACGCCGAGCACGGTGGCTGGTTCTACAGCATCGACGCCCAGGGCAACCCGCTGGACCGCACCAAGGACCTCTACACCCACGCCTTCATCGTGTTCGCCTGCGCGCATTACTGGGGCAAGGTGAACGAAGCAATGGCCGAGTCGACCTTGAATGCAGCCCTTGAAGTGGTGCTGGAGCGCTTTGCCACCGAGCACGGCCTGTACGAGGCGAGCCTGGCCGAAGACTGGTCGACGCTGGGCAGCGGGCCGTTGCAGAACCCGCTGATGCACCTGGCCGAAGCCTTTCTCGCCACCCTGTCGGTGCGTCACGACGCGGTGGTACAGGACGCGCTGGTAAACCTCACCGAGGCCATGCAGGCGCACTTCATCGACCCGGCACATGGGGTGATGCTGGAGAAACCGCGCGGGGCTGTGGATAACTGGTTCGAACCCGGGCACCAGTTCGAGTGGTTCTATCTGCTCGAATCCTCACCGCTGCTGCGCGGCGGCGCGCTGCATGGCTCGTTGAGCCGCGCATTCGGCTATGCCGAGCAACAGGGGGTAAAGAACGGTGCGGTGCTGGCGATGCTCAATGTCGACGGCAGCGTGCGTGACGCCACCCAGCGCATCTGGGCCCAGGCCGAATACCTGCGTGCGTTGGCGCTGCGGCCCGACAGCGCGGGCAAGGTGCTGGCGCAACTGCAGGCATTGCAGCAGAACTTTCTGCATGACGGCGGCTGGCATGAATGCCGCGACGCCAGTGGCGCGGTGAGCCGGCACGATATGCCGTCGACCACGCCGTACCACCTGGCGACCTGCCTGGAAGGGTTGCAGCGCGCCCTCTGATGCCTTCGCCAGCAACGCTGGCTCCTACATGAGTTGCAGGAGCCGGCCTTGCCGGCGAAAGTGCACTCAGGCCTTCGAACGATCGATCGAGAACCCCGCCCACGCCTGGCTCACCGGCATCAGCTCGAGGCTGTTGATGTTGATGTGCGCCGGCTGGTTGAGAATCCAGAAGATGGTCTCGGCAATGTCCTGCGGCTGGATCGGCTCGGCACCGGCATAGGTGGCGTCGTAGCGCGCCTTGTCACCCCCGAAGCGCACCAGCGAGAACTCGCTCTCGCACAGCCCCGGCTCGATGTTGCTGACCCGCACGCCCGTGCCCTGCAGGTCGCAGCGCAGGCTCAGCGAGAACTGCCCGACGAACGCCTTGGTACCGCCATACACATGGCTGCCCGGGTATGGATAGTTGCCCGCCACCGACCCGACGTTGAGGATCGTCGCGCCACGCCCGTGGGCGATCAGGCGCGGCAGCAGCAGGCGGGTGCTGTACATCAGGCCCTTGATGTTGGTGTCGACCATGGTCTCCCAGTCGTCCAGGTCGCACTTGGGCGCCGGGTCGGCACCCAGGGCCAGGCCGGCGTTGTTGATCAGCCCGCGCAGCTTGGCAAAGGTCGGCGGCAAGCCTTCGATGGCCGCTTCCATGGCCTTGCGGTCACGCACATCGAGTACCAGGCCATGCACTTCGGTCTGCTTGGACAGCTCCGCACACAGCGCCTCCAGGCGCTCCTGGCGCCGACCGGTCAGCACCAGCGACCAGCCCGCCTCGGCGAAGCGACGTGCGCAGGCTTCGCCAAAACCGGAGGTGGCGCCCGTGATGAATACGGTGGAAGTCATGGAAAATCTCCTCGGGAAAACGTGCCCACGGGCAACTGATCGACAGGGCGTGCAGCATGCCCCGCCACGGCGCTGCGCAGCAAGCCGAAAATCAACTGTACAAAAAACGATCAAAACCCTGAAAGCCTTGCCCCGCAAGGCCCGGCGCGAGCTGTACGCACGTTATCCACAGGCCCTTCCACACAGACTGGGGGCAACTGCACAGGCTGCGGCCCACGGTTTGAGCGGGCTGTGGCCTGGCGTGGGAAGTATTTCGCTTGACCTGGCGGCCGCCCCTTGAACAACGCGACAGTCAGAGATGCAAAAGGATAACTGCAGTGATGGCCCGAGGCCTTTGATCTCGCTGCCTGCGCCAGTCTTTCCAGTGCTTGCCCACAGAGTTATCCACAGGCTGCACAGGTGAAATGAGGGGCAATCGACCTCGCCATAAAAGCCTTGACAAATGCCCGCTGCAGCGTCAGAAAAACCGCTGCTCAAAAAACAACCACACCTCTGTAAGCCTTGTATTACATGGTCCTCAGCCATGTACTACCAAGTTACCCACAGTCGGTTCCACACGAATCGGGGACAACTTCAATGCCTTTGAAAACAAGTGCCTGGAGCGACGTTGTGTCGCGTTACCTGCACACCTTCAAATAACTTTTCCACAATCTGCCGCAAGGCCGATCTGCGGCCCGATCGCGGGTCAAGCCCGCTCCCACAAGGTTCACCGCTGCCCCTGTGGGAGCGGGCTCGACCCGCGATTGGGTCGTAATACGCACAAAAAAAACCCCGGCAAGCCGGGGTCTTCTTTAATGTTCGCCGTCAGTGCCCACCCAGATACGCGTTGCGCACCTCCTCGTTGACCAGCAGTTCCTGGCCGGTGCCGGTCATGCGGATCTGCCCGTTGACCATCACGTAGGCGCGGTCCGACAGCTTGAGCGCATGGTTGGCGTTCTGTTCCACCAGGAAGATGGTCATGCCGGTCTTGGCCAGCTCGCGCAAGGTCGAGAAGATCTGCTTGACCACGATCGGCGCCAGCCCCAGCGACGGTTCATCCAGCAACAGCAACTTGGGCCGGCTCATCAGCGCCCGGGCAATCGCCAGCATCTGCTGCTCACCACCGGACATCGTCATCGCCCGCTGGTTGCGCCGTTCCTTGAGCCGCGGAAAAAGCTCGAACATGCGCTGCATGTCCTCGCCGGCGAACTTGTCGCCAATCGGGATGGTGCCCATCATCAGGTTCTCTTCCACCGACATGTCCGGGAACACCCGGCGCCCCTCCGGCGACTGCGCAATGCCGTTGGAGGCGATGTAGTGGGACGACTTGTGGGTGATATCGGTGCCCCGGTAGAGGATCTGCCCCGACGCCGCGCGCGGCTGGCCGAAGATCGACATCAGCAGCGTGGACTTGCCCGCGCCGTTGGAGCCGATCAGGCTTACCGTCTCGCCTTCGTCGATGTGCATCGAGACCTTTTTCAGCGCCTGGATCGGGCCGTAGAACACGTCCAGGTCCTTCAGTTCGAGGATCGGTACGCTCATGCCAGCTCCTCTTCATCGGCGCCCAGGTAGGCCGCGATCACCGTCGGGTTGTTGCGGATCTCCTGCGGCGCGCCCTCGGCGATCACGTTGCCGTGGTCCAGCACCACGATATGGTCGGAAATGCTCATTACCATGCCCATGTCATGTTCGATCAGTACCACCGTCAGGTCATGCTCGTCGCGCAGCACGCGGATCATGCGGCTGAGCGCTTCGGTTTCCTGCGGGTTGAGGCCGGCGGCGGGTTCGTCCAGGCAGATGATCTGCGGGCGCGTGCACATGGCCCGGGCAATTTCCAGGCGGCGCTGCTGGCCATACGAGAGCTCGCCGGCCAGGCGGTTGGCGCAGTCCACCAGATCGACCACCTCCAGCCAGTAGAAGGCATGGTCCAGGGCGTCGCTCTCGGCCTGACGGTAGGCCTTGGTGTTGAGCACCCCGGCCAGCAGGTTGCGGTTGACCCACATGTGCTGGGCCACCAGCAGGTTCTCCACCACCGACATTTCCTTGAACAGGCGAATGTTCTGGAAGGTACGCGCCAGCCCCGCCCGGTTGACCAGGTGGGTGCCGCCGAACATCTTGTAGTACAGGCGGCTGGCAA
Organism: Pseudomonas sp. 8209; assembly: GCF_028682105.1. Classification (NCBI taxonomy): domain Bacteria; kingdom Pseudomonadati; phylum Pseudomonadota; class Gammaproteobacteria; order Pseudomonadales; family Pseudomonadaceae; genus Pseudomonas; species Pseudomonas sp. 8209. Next base: position 414,085 of record NZ_JANIAH010000003.1, on the reverse strand, counting down.
AGCTTCTGGGCGACACGAAGTCGGCCGCCTGGAAGCGTTCGCCCAGCAGCTGGATGACATTGGTGCGGGTGCCGCGCAGGTTCAGCTCGATCTTGCCGCCGCTGGCCTTGTAGAACCCGGTAAGGCAGTTGAACACGGTGGTCTTGCCCGCGCCGTTGGGGCCGATAAGCGCGAAGATGGCGTTGCGCCGGACCTTCAGGCTCACGTCGCTGAGCGCCTTGATGCCGCCGAACTGCATCATCAGGTTGTCGACCGAAAGAATCACTTCGTCGCTCATGGCGCCACTCCTTTACGCGGGACCACACCGGTGCGGCTGATGCGGATCAGCCCACGCGGTCGCCAGATCATCATCAACACCATCAGCACGCCGAACAGCAGCACGCGGTACTCGGAGAAGCTGCGCAGCAGCTCCGGCGCCACGGTGAGCACGAAGGCGGCGATCACCACCCCGACCGTCGAGCCCATGCCGCCGAGCACCACGATGGCCAGGATCAGCGCCGACTCGAAGAAGGTGAACGAGGACGGGTTGACGAAGCCCTGGTAGCTGGCGAAGAACACCCCGGCCAGGCCTGCGGTGGACGCACCCAGGGTGAACGCCGAGAGCTTGACCAGCACATGGTTCAGGCCCATCGAGCGGCAGGCGATCTCGTCCTCGCGCAGCGCTTCCCAGGCGCGCCCCACCGGCATGCGGGTGAGCCGGTGCTTGATGTACAGCACCGCCAGCACCACCAGGAACAGCACGATGTAGATGAACAGGAATTTCACGTTGGGGTTGTAGTCGATGCCGAAGAACTCGTGGAACGGTACCCCGCCGTCCTTGGCCCGGCGCCCGAATTCCAGGCCCATGAAGGTCGGCGACGGTACCGGCATGCCGTTGGGCCCGCCGGTGAACGACAGCCAGTTGTTGAGCACCAGGCGGATGATCTCGCCAAAGCCCAGGGTCACGATGGCCAGGTAGTCCCCGTGCATCCTCAGCACCGGAAAGCCCAGTATGCAGCCGGCCAGTGCCGCGGCGATCGCCGCCAGCGGCAGCACTGTCCAGAAGCCCAGCCCCAGGTACTGGTAGCCCAGCGCCAGGCCATAGGCACCGATGGCGTAGAACGCCACGTAGCCCAGGTCGAGCAGCCCGGCCAGGCCCACCACGATGTTCAGCCCCAGGCCCAGCAGCACGTAGATCAGCCCCAGGATGACCACGGTAAGCAGGTACTTGTTGGCGAAGAACGGGAACACGATGGCAATCACGATCAGTGCCGGGATGATCCAGCGCAGGCGCGACTTGTAGTCCGGCGCCAGCACATGCACACCCGAGCCACTGCTCTCGAAGCCCTGCAGGATGGCCTGGCCCTTGCTGGTCTGCAGGAACAGGCTGAGCACGAAGCGCCCCAGCATCACCCCCGCCACCAGCCAGGCGACACGCGCGGGCTGCATGTTGAAGCTGTAGCCGTCGAGCACCACGCCGACGATGGGGCCGAACACGATCAGGGAAATCAGCCCGGCGAGAACCATATCGACCAGGCTGCGCTTGATATCGATGGAAGCGTTTTTGGCAGCAGACATACTTACACCTTGGCCACGAGTGGGCGACCCAGCAGGCCTTGGGGACGGAAGATCAGGATCAGTACCAGCAGCGAGAAGCTGAACACGTCCTTGTAGTCGGAGTTGATCAGCCCGGAGAACAGCGACTCGGAAATCCCCAGGATGATGCCCCCGAGCATCGCGCCCGGCAGCGAGCCGATACCGCCCAGCACCGCCGCGGTGAAGGCCTTGATGCCGATGATGAAGCCGGCATAGAAGTCGAAGGTGCCGTAGTTCATGGTGATCAGCACGCCGGCCAGCGCGGCCATCACCGCACCGATGACGAACACGTAGGAGATCACCCGGTCGGTGTTGATGCCCAGGATCGAGGCCATCTTGCGGTCCTGCTGGGTGGCCCGGCACATGCGCCCCAGCTTGGTGAACTTGATGATGTAGGTGAGCGCGGCCATGCCGACGAAGGCTGCCACCAGGATGAAGATCTTGGTGTAGGTCAGTTGCACGAAGCCGGTGCCCACTTCAAGGCGCCAGGCGCCTTCGAGCAGGGTCGGTACGCCCTGTTGGCGGGCGCCCTGGCTGATCTGCGCGTAGTTCTGCAGGATCAGCGAAATGCCGATGGCACTGATCAGCGGCGCCAGCCGGGTGGAGTTGCGCAGGGGTTTGTAGGCGATGCGTTCGATGGTCCAGCCATACACGCCGGTGACCACCACCGTGAAGATCAGCGTCCCGAGCATCAGCAGGGGAAAGGACTCGATACCGAAATACGCCAGCAATGCCAGGCTGATAGCCGCCAGGTAGGCGGAAATCATGTACACCTCGCCGTGCGCGAAGTTGATCATGCCGATGATGCCATAGACCATTGTGTAGCCGATGGCGATCAGACCATAGACCGACCCCAGGGTCAGACCATTGATCAGTTGCTGCAGGAAAATACCATCCATAACGCAATCTCACGTATTTGAGATTGCACAAGCGCCGACCACGTTGCACCGCCGTTGAGGCGGTACAAGCGGCGCCGGGTTGTGCAGATCTACGAGAAAAGACAGGTACGGCAAAAACCGGGGCGCGCCCCGGGCAGCGAGTGCCCGGGGTGCCGGCCGTTGTTATTTTTGTTTTTCCAGTTGGTGATACTTGCCGTCCTTGTCCCACTGGTAGACCACGTAGTCGGACACGGTCAGGTCACCCTTGGCGTCCCACTTCTTCTCGCCCATCACGGTCTGCACCGGGTTGGCCTTGAGCCACTTGGCAGCGTCTTCACCCTTGTTCGACTTGGAACCGTTGAACGCGGCGGCCAGGGCCTGGATCGAGGCGTAGGCGTACAGGGTGTAGCCTTCGGGCTCGGTACCGGCCTTGCGGAACTCGTCCACCACCGCCTTGCTGTCGGGCAGCAGGCGCGGGTCGGCGCCAAAGGTCATGTACACGCCATCGACGTACTGCTTGCCGCCGGCGGTCGACACCAGTTCGTCGGTGACGATGCCGTCGTCGGACATGAACTTGACGTCCTTGAGCCCCTGCTCGCGCAACTGGCGTACCAGCGGGCCGGCTTCGGGGTGCAGGCCGCCGAAGTAGACCACATCGGCACCGGTGGAGCGGATCTTGGTGACCACGGCGCTGAAGTCCTTCTCGCCACGGGTCAGGCCCTAGTACAGCACCGGGGTGACGCCGCGCTTGGTCAACTGCGCCTTGGTGGCGTCGGCCAGGCCCTGGCCATAGGTGTCCTTGTCGTGCAGCACGGCAACCTTCTTGCCCTTGAGCACATCGACGATGTAGTCGCCGGCCACGATGCCCTGCTGATCGTCGCGCCCGCACATGCGGAACATGGCGCTCAGGCCACGTTCGGTGACCTGCGGGTTGGTCGAGCCGGGGGTGATGGCGATGACCCCGGCCTCGTCGTACACCTCCGACGCCGGGATGGTGTTGGACGAGCAGAAGTGCCCGACCACGCCGATGACCTTGTCCTGGTCGACCAGGCGGTTGGCCACGGCCACCGCCTGCTTGGGCTCGCAGGCATCGTCGCCCTTGACCAGCACGATCTTCTCGCCGTTGATGCCGCCCGCGGCATTGATCTTGTCGGTGGCCGCCTGCGCACCTTTCATGTATTGCTCGCCAAACGCCGCGTTGGCACCGGTCATCGGGCCCGCTACACCGATCTTGACGTCGGCCTGTACATACGAAGACACGCCCATCGCCGTGGCAACGGCGAGGGCCAGAAAGCCTTTCTTGTAAAACGTCTGCGACATGAGGTGGTGCTCCTGAGTTTTTTTGGTTGGCACTACAACGTTCAGCAATTGCGATGAGCAAGGGCCGTGCCATTGGATTTTTATTCTGTAAAAACTCGCGATCAGGTTCGGCAGGCGCCGCTTCCGCGCCTTTTCCACGGGCCGTGCAACCTCCTGCCCTGCACCTGGCGCCACCCACGAACCGCTTGAAGCGCAACCCTTGAGTGCCATCATTGCAACCCTGACCTGTGTTTACGTGCAACCAGCCTGTAACAAGATACGTAACCGAACTGCACATCCTTGGTGCGCATCTGCTACAGCGGGCACCATAAGAGGCTAGCTGGCCAATGCGAAAACCGCCGCTACCCATAGCCTGCTACCGAATAACCCCGTCGGCGCCGGCCTCAGCGGCAAAAAGACTGGCACAATGGGCTGCATTGGCGGCCCCGGATGGGCGCACGCCCGACCTGGAGTCCTTTATGAGCGAAAGTGCCTTCGCCAACCGCATCGTGCAGAGCCTGCTCGATACCGATTTCTACAAGCTGACGATGATGCAGGCGGTGCTGCACAACTACCCCAACGTGGATGTGGAGTGGGAGTTCCGCTGCCGCAACGGCGAAGACCTGCGCCCCTATCTGGCGCAGATCCGCGCACAGATCGAGCGCCTCAGCGAGCTGAGCATCAGTGCCGAGCAGTTGGGCTTCCTGGAGCAGATCAGCTTCATGAAGCCGGACTTCCTGCGCTTTCTGGGGCTGTTTCGCTTCAACCTGCGCTACCTGCACCTGGCCATCGAGCACGACGAACTGGTATTGCGCCTGCACGGTCCGTGGCTGCACGTGATCCTGTTCGAGGTGCCGCTGCTGGCGATCATCAGCGAGGTGCGCAACCAGCACCGTTATCCACAGATCAAGCTGGTGGATGCACGCGACCAGCTGTACCGCAAGTTCGACTGGCTGCGCGCCAATGCCAGCAGCGAGGAGCTGGCCGAACTGCAGGTGGCCGACTTCGGCACCCGCCGACGCTTCTCCTACAAGGTCCAGGAACAGGTGGTGAAGGTGCTGACGGCGGAGTTCCCGGCGCGCTTCGTGGGCACCAGCAACGTGCACCTGGCACGCAAACTGGATATCAAACCGCTGGGCACCATGGCCCACGAGTGGATCATGGCCCACCAGCAGCTCGGCCCGCGGCTGATCGACAGCCAGATCGCCGCCCTGGACTGCTGGGTGCGCGAGTACCGCGGGCTGTTGGGAATAGCACTGACCGACTGCATCACCATGGATGCATTCCTCGGCGACTTCGACCTGTACTTCGCCAAGCTCTTCGACGGCCTGCGCCATGACTCCGGCGATCCGGTGCAATGGGCAGAGAAGGCCATCGCGCATTACCGCAAGCTGGGGATCGACCCGATGACCAAGACGCTGGTGTTCTCGGACGGGCTGAACCTGACCAAGACCCTGGAGATATTCCGCGCCTTGCGCGGGCGCATCAATGTCAGCTTCGGCATCGGCACCAACCTCACCTGTGACATTCCCGGGGTGGCGCCGATGAGCATCGTACTTAAAATGACCGACTGCAACGGCCAGCCCGTGGCGAAGATTTCCGATGAAGCGGCCAAGACCCAATGCCGCGACGCCAACTTCGTCGCCTACCTGCGCCACGTATTCAAAGTGCCCAAGGAGTAACCCATGCAAGCCGTCCAGCGAGAGATTGCGCAGCAGCTCAAGGTTCAGCCGCCGTTCGCCGACGCGGCCGCGCTCGAGGCCGAGAAGGCCCGGCGCGTGGCCTTCATCCAGCAATGCCTGAAGAACGCCGGGCTCAAGACCCTGGTGCTGGGCATCAGCGGTGGTGTCGACTCGCTGACCGGCGCCCTGCTCGCCCAGCGCGCGATCAACGAGCTGCGCGAACAGACGGGCGATGTGCATTACCGCTTCATCGCCGTACGCCTGCCGTATCAGGTGCAGCATGACGAGCATGACGCCCAGGCGTGCATCGATTTCATCCAGCCTGACGAATGCCATACGGTGAACATCGCGCCGGCGGTGCAGGCGCTGGCGGCCGAGGTCGAGGCGCTCAGGGACGGCAAGCCGGCGCTGGTGGATTTCGTGGTGGGCAACACCAAGGCGCGCATGCGCATGGTGGCGCAGTACACCATTGCCGGGGCACGTGGCGGGCTGGTGATCGGCACGGATCACGCGGCCGAGGCGGTGATGGGGTTTTTTACCAAGTTCGGTGACGGGGCCTGCGACCTGGCGCCGTTGAGCGGGCTGGTGAAACATCAGGTGCGCGACATCGCACGCAGCTTTGGCGCGCCGGAATCACTGGTGGAGAAGGTGCCGACCGCCGACCTGGAAGACCTGGCGCCGGGCAAGCCGGACGAGGCATCGCATGGGGTGACCTATGCGCAGATCGATGCGTTTCTGCACGGCGAGGCAGTGAGCGAGGAAGCGTTCGAGATCATCAGGCGCACGTACGAGAAGACGCATCACAAGCGCGAGATGCCATTCGCCCCTTGAAACGACTTCGCCGGCAAGGCCGGCTCCTACGGGTATCCACGAAACCCGGTAGGAGCCGGCCTTGCCGGCGAAGAGGCCAGACCAGGCAAGGTTACTTCAGGGTAACAGTGCCTTTCATCATCGAGATGTGGCCAGGGAACGAGCAGAAGAAGCCGTACTTCTCGTCAGCCTTGAGCTTGGAAACATCGAAGGTCACCGAGTCCTTCTCACCAGCACCGATCACCTTGGTGTGGGCGATCACGCGGTCATCACCTTCCTTCAGGTAATCCTTGTCGATACCGGCGCTCAGGCCGTCGGTGGCGATTGGCTGCATGTCAGCTTCTTTGCTGATCACCAGGTTGTGGCCCATGACGTTCTTCGGCAGGTTGCCCGAGTGGGTCAATTCGACGGTGAAAGTCTTGCAGCTCTTGTCGATCTCAATGGCCTTGGTGTTGAAGGACATCTGGTCGGTGGAATCGACCGTGACCTTGCAATCGGCAGCGAAGACCTGGGCACTGGCGAGGGTCAGCAGGGATACCGCAACAGCTTTGGCAAACATCGTGAATCTCCTTGGCAGGGGTTTTTTATCCGTTTCTATACTGCCCCAGAGCGTCCCCCACCGGCCTGATATGAGTCAAGGGGCAGGTTAGGCGCGCTGGTAGTAAATTTTCGCTATGGATTGTATACACAAAATCCGCGGGACCATCATGCGCCATTCAGGGACGATGAGACAACCTCTCAATTAGGAGTACAGGACATGTCCCTTGGTAGTCTGATGCGCAGCCTGCTGGCTGCCTATGCCTGCGGTGCCACTGGCAGCAACGTCGAATTCGCGCGGCCGGAGTGATGGGCCGTCACGCCGGGCCTTCATCCAGCGGCAACACCGTCACCTGCACCTGCGGGTCATGGCTGCCCCCGCCCAGAATCACCCCACGCAGCGGTGACACATCGGAAAAATCCCGGCCCCAGGCCAGGGTGATGTGCTCCAGCGCCGGCAGCAGGTTGTTGGTGGGGTCGAAATCCACCCAGCCGTTGACCGGGCAATACACCGACACCCACGCATGCGAGGCATCGGCCCCGATCAGCCGGGCCTGCCCGGGCGGCGGGCGCGTCAGCAGGTAGCCGCTGACATAGCGCGCCGCCAGCCCGCGCGAGCGCAGGCACGCGAGCATCAGGTGGGCGAAGTCCTGGCACACGCCGCGGCGACGCTGCAGCACCTCAACCAGCGGGGTAGCCACCTGGGTGGCACCGGCATCGAAGGTGAACTGGCTGAAAATCTGCTGCATCAGGGCCTGCACGCACAGCAGCAACGGCTGGCCCGGGGCGAAACACGGCTCGGCAAACACGACGAAACGCTGCTTCAGCCGCACATACGGCGACTCGAAACGAAAGCGGCACGCCTCCAGCGTGGCCGCAGTCAGCGCCTGCCCCGAATACGCCAGCGCCTGGCACACCTGTTCCCACGGCGGCGAGGCAGCCAGCACCGGCGCGGCGCGCGACAGCACGTTCACCTGCACCCGCGTCACCACGCGCAGTTGATCATGCTGGCGCTCCAGCGCCAGCCGGGTCAGCGGGTTGCCGAAGCCGTCGAGCTCGTCGCGCCGCCGGGTCGGCAGCGGGTCGACCTGCAATTGCCGGTCTTCGCACTGCTGCCAGGCACAGGCCCGTGGCCACAAATGCACCAGTTGCTGGGCCAGGGACACCGGGCTGTCATAGCGGTAATGGGTGTCGTGCAGTACCTGGTAGCGCGCGCTCATCAGGCCGACACCGTCTGCTGGCTGATGTCATCGACATGCACGAAGTGGCGCAGCGCCAGTCGCTCGGAGGCCTGCAGGCTGGCCTTGGCGATCTCGCCCAGCAACTCGGCCAGGCCATCGAGCACCGCGCGCACGCTGGCCTTGCCGAACAGCGCGTGCTCCAGGCTGCCCAGGTCGAAGTGGTACAGGCGCTCGGCGAGCAGGGCCAGGGTCGGGTCTGGCGGGCTGCCGAACTCATCGCTGGATCGCTCCAGGGCACGCACCAGCAGCTTGAGCTGGAACAGCACCGCATGGGGGTTCTGCTGGTCGAGCAGGAGCAGGTCCAGCACCGGGATCAACTGCGCCACCGCCAGGTAGCGCGAGCGGTAGGTGATGCTGCTGTTGCCCAGTTCAAGCAGCCATTCCAGGCCTGCCTGGTCGAAGGCGCCGGGGCCGCGCAGAAAACTGGCCAGGCTCAGGCTCAAGCCCTGCAGGCGCTCGATGCGCCGCCCGATCATCAGAAAGCGCCAGCCTTCATCGCGGGTCATGTCGTCCAGGGCAAAGCCGGACAGCGCCGCCAGCGACATCACCAGGCGGTTGAGAAAATCCAGCAGCTCGCCGAAGTCCGCCGTCTGCCCACCCAGCGCCTGGGCTTCGTGCTGCAACTCCACCAGCGCCTGCCAGTTCTCCCGCGAGAGCTTGCCGCGCACCTGGGCGGCGGTCCATTGCAGGCGCTGCAGGTTGGCGCGCAGGCTGAACGCCCAGTCGGCATCGAGCAAGGCGGCGCGCAGGCGCTCGGCCAGGGTGCCCTCGGGGGGCAGCAGCTCAAGCTCTTCGGCCAGGGCCACCGCCGCCTGCCAGGTGGATGGATGTTCGCCATCCAGGTAGCGGCTGAGCAGGATGCGCAGCAGGCGCGCGCTGGTGTCGCAGCGCTCGCAATAGCGGCCGAACCAGAACAGGTTTTCCACGACCCGCGAGGGCAGGTACGGGTCCTGGCGGATCAGATCGGCCACGCCAAGGGTGCGGCTGGCCTGCCACTGTTCGCCGACCGGGGCCGCCTCACCGAGTACCCAGGTGTCCTTGCTGGCCCCGCCGCGCTGCATCGACACCACCTCGGCATCGGCCAGGGCGGCCACCCGGGTCAAGCCGCCGGGCAGCACCCGGTAGCCATCGGCGGTGGCCACCGCATACACCCGCATGCCGATCGGCCGCGACTGCAGCGTGCCCTGCCATACCGGCGCCTGGGACAACTGCGCCAGTTCCTGTGCCACGTAGGCATACGGGCGTGCACGGATGCGCCCGGCCAAGGCATCGCGCGCCGCGTCGTCCAGGTCGCGCCCGAATAGCGCAGCGAAACTCTGCGAGGGGAACGCCGGCTTGATCAGCAGTTCCGGCAGCCTGGCCAGGGCCTGCTCCAGCGCAGGCGGCTCGCCGCACCACCAGGTGGCGATCGACGGCAGGCTCAGGGCCTCGCCGAACAGGTGCTGGTTGATGGCCGGCAGAAAGCCGAGCAGGCCGGGAGATTCGAGCACCCCGCTGCCCAGCGCATTGGCCACCAGCACGCGGCCCTGGCGTACCGCGTCGAGCAGGCCGGGCACGCCGAGGGCCGAGTCGGTACGCAGTTCCAGCGGGTCGCAGAAATCGTCGTCCAGGCGGCGCATGATCGCGTGCACCCGGCGCAGCCCGCCCAGGGTCTTGAGGTAAACCGTGGCATCGCGCACGGTCAGGTCGCTGCCTTCGACCAGTGGGTAACCCAGCTGGCGGGCGAGGAACAGGTGCTCGAAATAGCTTTCGTTGAAGCGCCCCGGGGTCAGCAGCACCACCAGTGGCGGTTCCTGGCCGCTGGGTGCCAGGCGCAGCAGGCTCTGTTGCAGGTTGCGAAAGAAGCCGGCCAGGTGCTGCACGTGCAGGTCGCGGTACAGGTCCGGCAGGGTGCGCGTGACCAGCGTGCGGTTCTCCAGCGCGAAGCCGGCCCCGGAGGGCGCCTGGGTGCGGTCGGCGGTGACCCACCAGCGCCCATCGGGGCCGCGGGCAAGGTCGGCAGCGTACACATGCAGGAAGGTCGAGCCGGGCGGCGTGATGCCCTGGCACGGCCAGAGAAAATTGTTGTGGCCGAACACCAGCTCGGACGGCAGCAGGCCTTCGCCGATCAGGCGCTGCGGGCCATAGATGTCGGCCAGTACCGCGTTGAGCAGGTGCGCGCGCTGGGCGATGCCCGCCGCCAGCGCCTGCCACTCCTGCGCGGGGATCAGCTGCGGCAGCAGGTCCAGCTCCCACGGGCGATCGGTGCCGTCGGGGTCGGCGTAGATGTTGTAGGTGACGCCGTTTTCCTGCAGATGGCGCGCCAGTTGGGCCTGGCGCTGGGCCAGCTGGGTGGGGCCGCTGCGTTGCAGGTGCTGGTGCAGGCGCTGCCAATGCGGGCGCACGCTGCCATCCGCCGCGAACATCTCGTGGTAGGAGGCAGGGCTTGGTGAGGCCAGCGGGTCAGCCATGGGCGTGCTCGGTGACGGCAGGTGATGCAGGGTAGCGTGTGGCGGGGATGGGGAGAAGGATGGATGTGGCCTTGCGGGCCTCATCGCGGGTCAAGCCCGCTCCCACAGGATAGTCAGTGGCCTATGGATCTGCACTGTACCTGTGGGAGCGGGCTTGACCCGCGATGGCCGCGACGCGTATCAGCGTGGCAACACCGGCTCGCGGGTCTTCTTGCCCTTGCCCTTGCCACCCTTGGCGGCGTCCTTGCGTGCCTTGGCCGCTTCCTGGTTACGCGCAAAGGCGGCCGCCTTGGCCTGCTCGCGCTTGTCCCACGGCTTGGCACCGTCGCTGGCACGCGGCGGCAAGCCGGTGTGCTGGGTCAGGATCTTGGTTTCCTTGGCCACCTTGTGGCTGCCCGCCGGCGTCGAGTTCTTGCGCCGCGCACTCTGATAGCTGTCGGTCGCCGGCTGGTGCAGCGGGATCAACTGGTGCTTGGCCGGCCCGATCAGGTCGGCACGCCCCATGCGCTGCAGGGCCTCGCGCAGCATCGGCCAGCCCTTGGGGTCGTGGTACCGCAGGAACGCCTTGTGCAGGCGGCGCTGCTCCTCGCTCTTGACGATGGTCACCGCGTCGCTCTTGTAGGTAACCTTGCGCAACGGGTTCTTGCCCGAGTGGTACATGGCAGTGGCCGAGGCCATCGGCGACGGGTAGAACGCCTGCACCTGGTCGGCGCGAAAGCCATTGCCCTTGAGCCACAGGGCCAGGTTCATCATGTCTTCGTCGGTAGTGCCCGGGTGCGCCGCGATGAAGTACGGGATCAGGTACTGCTCCTTGCCCGCCTCCTTGGAGTACTTCTCGAACATGCGCTTGAAGCGATCGTAGCTGCCGATACCAGGCTTCATCATCTGGTTCAGCGGGCCTTCCTCGGTATGCTCCGGGGCAATCTTGAGGTAGCCGCCCACGTGGTGGGTGACCAGTTCCTTGACGTACTCCGGCGACTCGACTGCCAGGTCGTAGCGCAGGCCCGAGGCGATCAGGATCTTCTTCACCCCCGGCAGGTCACGCGCACTGCGGTACAGCTGGATCAGCGCCGAGTGGTCGGTGTTCAGGTTGGGGCAGATGCCGGGGAACACGCACGACGGCTTGCGGCACGCAGATTCGATTTCCGGGCTCTTGCAGGCAATGCGGTACATGTTGGCGGTCGGCCCGCCCAGGTCGGAGATGACCCCGGTAAAGCCCGGCACCTTGTCGCGGATTTCTTCGATCTCGCGAATGATCGAGTCGTGGGAACGGTTCTGGATGATGCGGCCTTCGTGCTCGGTGATCGAGCAGAAGGTGCAGCCACCGAAGCAGCCACGCATGATGTTCACCGAGAAGCGGATCATGTCGTAGGCCGGGATCTTCTCCTTGCCATACGCCGGGTGCGGGACGCGCGCATAGGGCATGCCGAACACGTAGTCCATCTCTTCGGTGGTCATCGGGATGGGCGGCGGGTTGAACCACACGTCCACCTCGCCGTGCTTCTGCACCAGCGCACGGGCGTTGCCCGGGTTGGTTTCCAGGTGCAGCACGCGGTTGGCGTGGGCGTACAGCACCGCATCGCTGCGCACCTTCTCGTAGGACGGCAGGCGGATCACGGTCTTGTCGCGGGTCATGCGCGGGCTGGCCAGAATCTGCACCACCTTGGCTTCCTGCGGGTCTTCGACCGGGCCCTTCTCCTGCTCGATGGCGCAGGCCTGGGTGTCCTGGGTGTTCACGTACGGGTTGATGATCTTGTCGACCTTGCCCGGCCGGTCGATACGCGTGGAGTCCACTTCGTACCAGCCCTGCGGGGTGTCGCGGCGCACGAAGGCGGTGCCGCGGATGTCGGTGATGTCTTCGATCTTGTGGCCGTAGGACAGGCGCTGGGCGACTTCGACGATCGCGCGTTCGGCGTTGCCGTACAGCAGGATGTCGGCGCAGGCGTCGATCAGGATCGAGTGCCGCACCTTGTCCTGCCAGTAGTCGTAGTGCGCGATGCGGCGCAGCGAGGCCTCGATGCCACCCAGCACGATCGGCACGTGCTTGTAGGCTTCCTTGCAGCGCTGGCTGTAGACCAGGCTGGCACGGTCGGGGCGCTTGCCGGCCAGGCCGCCCGGGGTGTAAGCGTCGTCCGAGCGGATCTTCTTGTCGGCAGTGTAGCGGTTGATCATCGAGTCCATGTTGCCGGCCGCGACACCGAAGAACAGGTTCGGCTCGCCCAGCTTCATGAAGTCGTCTTTGCTCTGCCAGTTCGGCTGGGCAATGATGCCCACCCGGAAGCCCTGGGCTTCGAGCAGCCGGCCGATGATGGCCATGCCGAACGACGGGTGGTCGACGTAGGCGTCACCGGTGACGATGATGATGTCGCAGGAATCCCAGCCGAGCTGATCCATCTCCTCCCTGCTCATCGGCAGGAATGGCGCTGGCCCGAAGCATTCGGCCCAGTACTTGGGATAGTCGAAAAGTGGTTTGGCTGCTTGCATGTCAGTGACCGGTTCTTGGTATCAGGGAAATCGCGGGCGCGGAATATAGCACAAATTTTGACCAATTCCGACGTCAGAAGTCGGAATTGGCCATCGGCACCTTATTCGTCGTCGTCGAAGTTGTAGCTGCCCGGTGCCAGGTTCTCGAAGCGCGTGTACTTGCCGATGAACGCCAGGCGCACGAAGCCGATGGGGCCGTTACGCTGCTTGCCGATGATGATCTCGGCGATGCCCTTGTGCTCGGTCTCGGGGTGGTACACCTCGTCGCGGTACACGAACATGATCACGTCGGCGTCCTGTTCGATCGCACCCGATTCACGCAAGTCGGAGTTCACCGGGCGCTTGTTGGGGCGCTGCTCGAGGGAGCGGTTGAGCTGCGACAGGGCGATGACCGGGCAGTTGAATTCCTTGGCCAGGGCCTTGAGCGAGCGCGAGATCTCGGAAATCTCGTTGGTACGGTTGTCACCGCTGGAGCCCGGGATCTGCATCAGTTGCAGGTAGTCGATCATGATCATGGCGATCTCGCCATGCTCACGCACCAGGCGCCGGGTACGTGCGCGCATTTCCGACGGGCTGATGCCGGCGGTGTCGTCGATGAACAGCTTGCGGTCATTGAGCAGGTTGACCGCCGAAGTCAGGCGCGGCCAGTCGTCGTCGTCCAGCTGGCCGGAACGCACCTTGGTCTGGTCGATGCGCCCCAGCGAGGAGAGCATACGCATGATCAGCGATTCGCCTGGCATCTCCAGGGAGTACACCAGCACCGCCTTGTCACTGCGCAACACGGCGTTCTCCACCAGGTTCATGGCGAAGGTGGTCTTACCCATCGACGGACGGCCGGCCACGATGATCAGGTCGGCCGGTTGCAGGCCGCTGGTCTTCTCGTCCAGGTCGGTGTAGCCGGTGGAGATACCGGTGATGGCGCTGTCGGAGTTGAACAGCGTGTCGATGCGGTCGATGGCCTTGGTCAGCAGTTCGTTGACCCCTACCGGGCCACCGGTCTTGGGCCGCGCTTCGGCGATCTGGAAGATCTGCCGTTCGGCCTCGTCGAGGATCTCGGCGGCGTTGCGGCCCTGGGGGTTGAACGCGCTGTCGGCGATCTCGCTGCTGATGCTGATCAGCTGGCGCAGTGTGGCGCGCTCGCGAATGATCTGCGCATAGGCCTTGATGTTGGCCACCGACGGGGTGTTCTTGGCCAGCTCGCCCAGGTAACCCAGGCCACCGACCTGGGAGCTCAGGCCTTCCTTGTCGAGCTGCTCGTGCAGCGTCACCACGTCGAACGGGGTGTTGAGGTCGGCGAGCTTGTAGATGGCGCGGAAGATCAGGCGATGGTCATGCCGGTAGAAGTCGCCGTCGGAGACTTGATCGAGCACGCGCTCCCAGGCGTTGTTGTCCAGCATCAGGCCACCGAGTACGGCCTGTTCGGCCTCGATGGAATGCGGCGGCACCTTCAGGGCAGCGGTTTGCAGATCATATTGCTCGGGGGCGGTTATCTCGTTCATGGCCACTTGGGAATCAGGGTGTTGAAAAAGACAAAGGGCACGACCTGCAATGCAGGATCGTGCCCGATGTTAACCGGCTGGCACCCAGGGTGCCAGTCGATTGGTCCAGCTTAGGCTGCGACGACAACCACGCGAACGGTGGCTTCTACGTCGCTGTGCAGGTGCACGGCTACGTCGAATTCGCCAACGTTGCGGATGGTGCCGTTCGGCAGACGCACTTCAGACTTGGCCACTTCAACGCCGGAGGCGGTCAGGGCGTCAGCGATGTCGTGGGTGCCGATCGAACCGAACAGCTTGCCTTCGTCACCGGCGGTGGCAGTGATGGTCACTTCCAGCTCGGCCAGTTGGGCAGCGCGGGTTTCAGCCGAAGCTTTCTTGTCAGCAGCCAGTTTTTCCAGCTCGGCGCGACGCTCTTCGAACGCAGCCAGGTTGGCAGCGGTCGCAGCGGTAGCCTTGCCGAATGGCAGCAGGAAGTTACGACCGTAACCGGCCTTAACATTTACCTTGTCGCCCAGGTTGCCCAGGTTGGCGACTTTTTCCAGCAGGATCAGTTCCATTAGGTATAAACCTCTTAACTTTTAACCTTCACCGTTCGCGTCACCGGCATCTTTCGATGCAGAACGACCGCGAAAATCAATCAGGCTGTCGACAATGGCCAGAACCACGAGCAACGGATAAATCAGCTGCATGAACAGCACCAGCGTCACGTACATCCCCACCAGCCAGAACCTGGCCAGGCGCTTCTGCGCGACCAGCCCGTGAATCAGGGCCAGCCCGGCGAACACCAGCGGTACGCTGCACAACGGTGTCAACATCGCCAGTTCGCTGCCGAAATTCGGCGCTATCAGCATGCACACCAGCAGCAACAGCGCCGGTACCAGCGGGAGCCGTATGGCGCGAAACTCGCTGCCAAAGCCTCCCGGGTTGTACAACGCGGCTTGCCAGTAGCGACCCAACATCAGGGCCAGCAGACTGACTGCCTGCAGCAATGCCGCAATCAGGCCGGTAAGCACCGGTGCGATCACGCTCCCCAGGCGGGCCCGCTCTTCTACCGTCAACTGCTGGTAGAGACCGTCGAGCATCTGCGGCAGGGCTTTTTCAAGCACCTGCGCCAGCGCTTCGATCGGTTCGCGGAACACCGAACCCAGGATGACGCCATACACCAGGCCCCAGGCGATGCTGAACAACAGCACCCGGCTCCAGGACTGTCCGGCGCGTAGCAACGCAGCCAGACCGAAGGTTCCCAGCAACACCATCAAGGTGCGCGGTTCACCGAAGAACCACCAGACCAGCGCGGGCAGCAATGCCCAGGCGAGGATCCCGGAGGCGTCCTTGAAACCGCGCCGCAGGAACACCAGGCTCCCGGCGGCGGCACTCAACCAGAACAACAGCGGCAATGCCGCACAACCGACCACTACCAGAGTGGCCTGCACGCGACCGCGCATGATGAAATCAGCTAACGCTCGCATGCACTTTATCCCTTGCTACCTGTCGACGACCCGGTCTCAGCGGCCGTGGCTGTCGGTGTAGGCCAGCAGGGCCAGGAAGCGGGCGCGCTTGATAGCGGTAGCCAGCTGACGCTGATAACGAGCTTTGGTACCGGTGATACGGCTTGGAACGATCTTGCCGGTTTCGGATACATAAGCTTTCAGGGTGTTGAGATCTTTGTAATCGATCTCTTTCACTTCTTCAGCAGTGAAGCGGCAGAATTTACGACGACGGAAGAAACGTGCCATGTAATAGGCTCCTCAAAAGGTCCGTGGATTACTCGTCAGCGTTATCGCTGTTGTCGCTGTTGTCGCTGTCATCGCCTTCGGCGTTGTCAGCGTGCTCAGGACGGTCGCGACGCTCACGGCGCTCACTGCGGTTTTCTTCAGCCTTGAGCATCTCGGACTGGCCGGTAACGGCTTCGTCGCGACGGATGACCAGGTTACGGATCACGGCATCGTTGTAGCGGAAGTTGTCTTCCAGCTCGGCCAGGGCCTTGCCGGTGCACTCAACGTTCAGCATCACGTAGTGAGCCTTGTGAACATTGTTGATTGCGTAGGCCAGTTGACGACGGCCCCAGTCTTCCAGACGGTGGATCTTGCCGCCGTCTTCTTCGATCAGCTTGGTGTAACGCTCAACCATGCCGCCGACTTGCTCGCTCTGGTCAGGGTGGACCAGAAAGATGATTTCGTAATGACGCATGAATGCTCCTTACGGGTTGTAGTCTGCCACCAGGGTGGTCAGACAAGGAGTGAATGACACTGTTTGTCTTGCCTTGTGCGGTGGGCGCATGCGCGCCTGCCAGCGGGGCAAGGGGCGCAATTGTAGAGAAGCGCCGGGGCGCACGCAAGGCAATTGGTGATTATTTGAACAGCCTTGAAAGCATCGCGGGCCAGGCCCGCCCCCACACAGGCCACCGAAAGCCCTGTGGGAGCGGGCTTGACCCGCGAAAGTGGCAACGCCTTATCAGGCCTTGCGCTTGGCCTGACGCTGACGCACCGCCTCGAACAGGCACACGCCCGTGGCCACCGACACGTTCAGGCTGCTGACGCTGCCGGCCATCGGCAGCTTCACCAGAAAATCGCAGTGCTCGCGGGTCAGGCGGCGCATGCCCTTGCCCTCGGCGCCCATGATCAGGATGGTCGGGCCGGTCAGGTCCTGCTGATACAGTTCCTGTTCGGCCTCCCCCGCCGTGCCCACCACCCACAGGCCGCGCTGCTGGAGCTTCTCCAGAGTACGCGCCAGGTTGGTCACGGCCACCAGCGGAATCACCTCGGCAGCGCCACACGCCACCTTGCGTACCGCCGGGGTCAGGGTCGCCGACTTGTCCTTGGGCACCACCACCGCCAGCGCACCGGCCGCATCGGCGGTGCGCAGGCAGGCGCCCAGGTTGTGCGGGTCGGTCACACCGTCCAGCACCAGAATCAGCGGCGCGCCTTCGGTGCGGTCCAGCAGCTCTTCGAGCATCGCCTCGCCCCACACCTGGCTCGGGCTGACCTCGGCGACCACGCCCTGGTGCACGCCCTCGACCCAGGCGTCCATCTCGCGGCGTTCAGCCTGGCCGACCGTCACTCGGTTCTGTGCGGCCAGCTCCAGCAGGGCCTGCACCCGCGGTTCACTGCGGCTGTCGGCCAGCCAGATCTGCTTGACCCGCTTGGGGTGGTGGCGCAACAGGGCCTCCACCGCATGCACACCGTAGATCTTTTCCAGCTGACTCATGACTTGCCCTTGGGTTTACGTGAAGCGGAACCGGCTTTTGGCGGCCCCTTGCGGTGCTTGCTCGGTTTCTCCGAAGACGTCTTCGAGCCCTTGGCCGCAGGCTTGCCCACGGCGTTCTTGGCATCGGACAGCAACGCCTTCTTCATTTCCCGGCTCTTGCGCACTTCGGCGTTCTTGGCTGCGGCATCGGCCGGGAAATAGGCTTCGGAGGTTTCGTTCTTGCGGCTGCGGCGCGGCGGCTCGGCCGGCGCCGCTTCGACCTTGGCGGCCTTGGCCGGCGCGCTGTAGGGCTTGGCGGCACCATTGGACTTGGCCGAGGCAGCGCCCGTCTTGCCCTTGGCGGCAGGCTCGGCACCACGCTGCTTGCGACCGATCGGCGCATTCAGGGTGTTTTCGGCCATCTCGAAATCGATCTTGCGCTGTTCGAGGTCCACGCGCATCACGCGCACTTCGACCGTGTCGCCCAGGCGGAAGCTGCGACCGGTGCGCTCGCCCGCCAGGCGGTGGTGTACCGGGTCGAAGTGGTAGTAGTCACCCGGCAAGGCACTGACGTGCACCATGCCTTCGACGTAGATGTCGGTCAGTTCGATGAACAGGCCGAAACCGGTCACCGCGGTGATCACACCCGGGAAGCTTTCGCCCACGCGATCCTTCATGTACTCGCACTTGAGCCAGTTGGTCACGTCGCGGGTGGCTTCGTCGGCGCGTCGCTCGCTCATCGAGCACTGCTCGCCCAGCTGCTCCAGGGCCGCCTCGTCGTACGGGTAGATGCGCGCCTTGGGAATGCTCATCGCGCCGGCCCGCTTGACGTGCGGGGTTTCCTGGCGCGAACGGATCACGCTGCGGATGGCACGGTGGGTCAGCAGGTCGGGGTAACGCCGGATCGGCGAGGTGAAGTGGGTGTACGCCTCGTAGTTCAGGCCGAAGTGGCCGTTGTTGTCGGCGCTGTACACCGCCTGGCTCAGCGAGCGCAGCATCACGGTCTGGATCAGGTGGAAGTCAGGGCGACCGGCGATCTGCGACAGCAGCGCCTGGTAGTCCTTGGGCGACGGACCATCCTTGCCCTTGTGCAGCGAAAGCCCCAGCTCGCCGAGGAAGGCGCGCAATTTTTCCAGGCGCTCCGGCGGCGGACCGTCGTGCACGCGGTACAACGCAGGGATCTCGTGCTTCTTGAGGAACTCGGCCGTCGCCACGTTGGCCGCGAGCATGCATTCTTCGATCAACTTGTGCGCATCGTTGCGCACGGTCGGGCGAATTTCCGCGATCTTGCGCTCGGCACCGAAGATGATGCGGGTTTCCTGGGTTTCGAAGTCGATCGCGCCACGGGTGTGACGGGCCGCCAGCAACACCTTGTACAGCGCATACAGCTGCTTGAGGTCCGGCACCACGTGGCTGTACTGCTCGCGCAGCGCCTTGCCTTCACGGGTACGGGCATGTTCGAGCATGCTGCTGACCTTGTTGTAGGTCAGGCGCGCGTGGGAGTGGATGACCGCTTCGTAGAACTGGTAATCGACCATCTGGCCGGACTTGTTGATGGTCATTTCACAGACCATCGCCAGCCGGTCGACGTTCGGGTTCAGCGAGCACAGGCCGTTGGAAAGTTCCTCGGGCAGCATCGGGATCACCCGCTCGGGGAAGTACACCGAGTTGCCGCGCACCTGGGCTTCGTTGTCCAGGGCAGAGCCCAGGCGCACGTAGCTGGACACGTCGGCAATCGCCACGAACAGGCGCCAGCCACCGGAGAACAGGCGCAGCTTGCCCAGGCTTTCGCAGTACACGGCATCGTCGAAGTCCCGTGCGTCTTCGCCGTCGATGGTGACGAACGGCAGGTGACGCAGGTCGATGCGGTGTTCCTTGTCCTTCTCTTCGACTTCAGGCTTGAGCTTGCGCGCTTCCTTGATGACCGCCTCGGGCCATACATGGGGAATGTCGTAGCTGCGCAGCGCCACGTCGATTTCCATGCCCGGCGCCATGTAGTTGCCGATCACTTCGACGATATCGCCCTGCGGCTGGAAGCGCTGGGTCGGCCAGTGGGTGATCTTCACCTCGACGAACTGGCCGACCTTGGCGCCGGCATTGCGGCCCGGGGTTACCAGCACTTCCTGCTGGACCTTGGGGTTGTCGGGGGTCACGAAGCCCACCCCGCCTTCCTCGAAGTAGCGCCCCACGATGCTTTCGTGGGCACGGGAGATCACTTCGACCACCACGCCTTCACGCCGGCCGCGCCGGTCAAGCCCGGACACGCGCGCCAGCGCTCGGTCGCCATCGAACACCAGGCGCATCTGCGCCGGGCTCAGGAACAGGTCGTCGCTGCCATCGTCGGGGACGAGAAAACCGAAACCGTCGCGGTGGCCCGAGATGCGACCCAGGATCAGGTCCAGCTTGTCTACCGGGGCATAGGTGCCGCGCCGGGTGTAGATCAGCTGGCCGTCGCGCTCCATGGCGCGCAGGCGGCGACGCAAGGCCTCGATCTGGTCCTCGGTCTGCAGGCCGAACTCTTCCACCAGTTGCTCGCGGGCGGCGGGAGAGCCGCGCTCGTCAAGGCGCTGGAGGATCAGCTCACGGCTAGGAATGGGGTTTTCGTATTTTTCCGCTTCACGAGCGGCCTCGGGATCGAGGGTCTGCCAATCGGCCATTAGTAGGGGTTCACCTTGTCTATATAGGGTTAGTTTGGCATAGCCGTATTGAAACCGGAAATCCGAGGCTTTGACAGCCCCGTCAGGGCCCTTGAGTGATGCCAAAACAGCCCAAGGAACAACGACTTGAAATTTTTGAGATTTTTTCTGAACGGGGCTTTACAGCCTTCGAGGGCATCCGTATAGTGCGCACCACAACGACGGACAGCGTCGTTATAGTTGAGAAGCGGCGCGATGTGAAGCATCATGAAGCCTCGACGATATGCCCAGATGGTGAAATTGGTAGACACGCCAGCTTCAGGTGCTGGTGACCTTACGGTCGTGGAAGTTCGAGTCTTCTTCTGGGCACCAATTTTCAAGTTTCAGATTAGCTTGCCTGTCTGGAATTTACGCAACACACGCTACACCGTTTCATGTTTCAATGCTTCAACTTTGCCCAGATGGTGAAATTGGTAGACACGCCAGCTTCAGGTGCTGGTGACCTTACGGTCGTGGAAGTTCGAGTCTTCTTCTGGGCACCATATTCTAGAGAAACCCGCGAAAGCGGGTTTTTTTATGCCTGCGATTCGAGCTCACCCCACTGCCGCCCATTCGGACGCTGCGTTGCCACCCCGCCCCGCCCAACAAATCAAGTGAGTTAACCGATAGTCAGCTCATGAATTTTTCCTCACGGGCGTACTTGAGAAACTATATCGTTTATCATTGTTTCAAGATTTGTAGCCCGCAAGCGAGGAACCACCCGCATGACGATCCGCATCAACCCGATTTTGCGCGGCCTGGCCGTTTCCGTGTTCAGCCTGGTGCTCGCAGCACCCGCCGCCATGGCCGCCGACCCTGTGACGCTGACCCTGTACAACGGCCAGCACAAGGAAATCGGCGAAGCCATCGCCAAGGCCTACGAGGCCAAGACCGGCATTCACATCAATATCCGCAAGGGCAGCAGCAACCAGCTGGCCAGCCAGATCGAGGAAGAAGGCGCACGCTCCCCGGCCGACGTCATCTATACCGAAGAATCGCCGCCGCTGAACAACCTGGGCGAGAAGGGCCTGCTGGCCAAGATCGACGATTCGACCCTGCAAGTGCTGCCCAAGGAATACGTGGCCAGCAACGGCACCTGGATGGGCGTGACCGCACGCACCCGCGTGGTGGCCTTCAACCCCAAGGTGATCGACGAAAAAGACCTGCCCCAATCGGTGATGGACTTCGCCGACCCCGAGTGGGACGGCAAGGTCGGCTTCGTGCCCACCAGCGGCGCGTTCCAGGAACAGGCCGTGGCCATCCTCAAGCTGCACGGGCGTGAAGCGGCCGAAGAATGGCTGACCGGCCTCAAGGCCTTCGGCAAGACCTACACCAACAACATGGTTGCCCTCAAGGCCGTGGAAAACGGCGAAGTGGCTGCCGTACTGGTGAACAACTACTACTGGTACGCCCTCAAGAAAGAGCGCGGCCAACTGGACTCCAAGCTCTACTACCTGGCCGACGGCGACGTCGGTGGCCTGGTGACCATCTCCAGCGCCGCGGCGGTCAAGGCCAGCAAGCACCCCAAGGAAGCCCAGGCCCTGCTCGCCTGGATGGCCAGCGAAGAAGGCCAGCGCGTGATCACCCAGACCACCGCCGAGTATCCGCTGCACAAGGGCATGGTCTCGGACCAGGGCCTGAAGCCGTTCGAAGACCTGCGCCCGCCGAAGATCACCCCGGCCGACCTGGGCAATGCCGAGGAAGCCCTGGAACTTGAGCGCGAGGTCGGCCTGCTCTGATGGAAGCCGTGCTGCCTGCGCCGTCTGTGGCGCGTTATGTTCCGCGCCGCAAGCGCCCCTCGATCTGGGTGGTGCTGCCGGTGCTGCTGCTGGTGGGCCTGAGCCTGCTGCCGTTGCTGTACGTGGGCCTCAAGGCCTGGCAGGCCGGCTGGCGCGAGGCGTTGTACCTGCTGTGGCGGCCCTTCGTCTGGGGCCTGATGAAGAACACCCTGCTGCTGATGGCCGGGGTGACCGTGGCCTGCGCCGTGGTCGGCCTGGCCCTGGCCTGGCTGCTGGAGCGCAGCGACCTGCGCGGGCGGCGCTTGTGGGGCGTGATCCTGTGCCTGCCGTTTGCCGTGCCGGCGTTCGTCAGCGGCTTCACCTGGGTCTCGCTGAGCCCGCGCTTCGAGGGGCTGGGCGGGGCGATCCTGGTGATGGCGCTGTCCAAGTATCCACTGGTGTTCCTGCCGGTGGCCGCGACCCTGCGCAACCTCGACACCTCGCTTGAAGAATCGGCCCGCACCCTGGGCTACAACCGCTGGGGTGTGTTCCGCCGGGTCACCCTGCCGCTGCTGTGGCCGTCGATCCTGGGCGGCAGCCTGCTGATTGCCTTGCACATGCTGGTGGAATTCGGCGCGCTGTCGATCCTGGGCCTGCAGACCTTCACCACCGCGATCTACCAGCAGTTCGAGCTGGAGTTCAGCAACGCCAATGCGGCGATGCTCTCGGCGGTGCTGCTGTTCATGTGCCTGTTGCTGCTGTGGTTCGAGCTGCGGGTACGCGGCAAGGCGCGGCACGTGCGCATCGGCCAGGGCGTGGCACGCCGCGCCAAGCCGATCCGCCTGGGTGGCTGGAGCGTACTGGGGCAGTTGAGCTGCCTGCTGCTGGCAGTGCTGGGCAGCGGCATCCCGCTGGGCATGCTGGGCTACTGGCTGAGCGTGGGATCGTCGGCGGCCTTCCCGGTGGCCGACATCAGCCGGGCGCTGTTCTCGTCGCTGTCGCTGGCACTGGGTGGCGCGGGGGTGAGCCTGCTGCTGGCGTTACCGGTGAGCTTTCTGGTGGTGCGCTACAAGGGCCGCCTGGCGATCTGGGCCGAGCGCCTGCCCTACTTGCTGCACGCGCTGCCGGGGCTGGTGATTGCGCTGACCCTGGTGTATTTCGCCCTGCACTATGTGCCGGCGCTGTACCAGACCACCGGCCTGCTGTTGCTGGCCTATGCGCTGCTGTTCTTGCCGCTGGCGCAGGCGCCGGTGCGTACCGCGCTGACCAAGGCCGCACCACAGCTGGAAGAGGCGGCGCGCACCCTGGGCGCGACGCCGTTCAAGGCGTTCTGCAAGGTGACCCTGCCGATCATCTTCCCGGCCCTGGCGGCAGCGTTCGCGCTGGTGTTCCTGGATGCGATGAAGGAGCTGACCGCCACCCTGCTGCTCAGCCCCACCGGCATGACCACGCTGGCGACCGAAGTGTGGGCACATACCGCCAACGTCGAATTCGCGGCGGCGGCGCCCTATGCGGCGCTGTTGATTGTGGTGTCGGGGTTGCCGGTGTACCTGCTGACGACGCGGATGTACCTGAACCGCGCCTGAAAGGCATCGCGGGTCAAGCCCGCTCCCACAAGGATCGATGAGGCCCTTGTGGGAGCGGGCTTGACCCGCGATACAAACGACACTATCTCAGGCCCTGAACTGCCCCAGGCTGGCCTTCAACTGCGCCGCCAGGTCATCCAGCACCTTGCTGCTGGCCGTGGTCTGCATCACCACCTGCGCTGCACGCTCGGCCTGGGCATGAATCGTCTCGACCCGCCCACGCACCGCCTGCGCCCCCTGCGCCTGCTGCTCGGCCGCCCGGGTGGCCAGGCCGATCGCCGCATGCACCTGCTCCACCGACACCTGCACCGACTGCTGCAGGCGCGCGTTGTCCTTGAGCACGGTCAAGCCTTCGCTGGCCTGACGCCCGGCCTGGCTGATGGCTGCCACCGCCTCCCGCGCGCCCTGCTGCAAGGCACCGATGTGCGCCTGGATATCGCCGGTCGAGCTCTGGGTCTTGCTCGCCAGCGCCCGCACTTCGTCGGCCACCACGGCAAACCCGCGCCCGGTCTCGCCAGCCCGCGCCGCCTCGATGGCGGCATTGAGCGCCAGCAGGTTGGTCTGCTCGGCAATCCCGTGGATCACCTCCAGCACCACCTCGATCTGCTGGCTCTGCTCGGCCAGCCGCTCGATCACCTTGGAGCCCGCCCCCACCTGCCCGGCCAACGCTTCGATCAGCTTGGCCACCTGGGCCGAGGTACGGCTGTTCTCGTCGGTGGCCTGGCGAATGTCCACCACCTGCTGCAACGCTGCCTGCATGGCCTGGCTTTCGGCCTGGGCCTCATCGGCCATGCTCGACAGGGCACGCAGGCTCTCGGCCACTTCATCGCGCTGCGAAGCGGCCGCCGCATCGGCGCCCGCGTTGTTCTGCGCCATGGTGCCGATCTCGACCCCGGTGCGCTGCGCCACCTCGCCCGCTTCGCGCACGATGGGCTGCAGCTTGTCGACGAACTGGTTGACCGCTGCAGCCATGTCGCCGATCTCGTCTCGGCTGTCGATCGGCACGCGCTTGGTCAGGTCGCCGTCGCCGGCCGCCAGGTCGTTGAGCGCGGCAATCAGCAGGCGCAGCTTGCTCAGCACGCGCCGGCCGAGTACAACGGCCACCACCAGCAATACGCCGAAGCCCACCGCCACCAGCCCCAGGCCGATGTTCCAGCGCAGGGTCGCCGCTGCTTGCTGCACGGTCTGCGAGGTGTTGGCCTGCATCGCCGCGGCACTGGCCTGGGCCGCCTGCAGGCGGGCGCTCAGGGCCTTGTTGCTGTCGGCCGCAGCGCCCACCAGGCTGTCGCCGACCAACTGGTCGCCGCTGGCGATCAGCGCCGAGAAGCGCGCGTCCAGCGCCTTGAGCTCGTTGTCGACCGACGCCGTGGAGACGCCCATCACCACCTTGCCGATCTCGGTGCCGTTGGGGTTGATCGAGGCTTCGATCATGTACACCGCCGGGTCGTTGCGCGCCGCATCCAGCACCTTGTCGAGCGCCCGTTCGCCCTGGCCCTTTTCCATCAGGGCCTGGTTGATCAGGTTCTGCCGGTTCAGGTAGCGGGTCAGGTGCTGGCCCTGGGCATCGTCGTAGACCACGAAGAGCACGTTGGCATTGCGCTGGGCGCGCCGGGAAAACTCCGACAGTGCCGGTATGTCGTCATCCCAGATGGCCCGTGGCGCAACCGATGCCAGCAGTTCGGCCATGTGATTGGCCGACTCCTTGAGGCTTTTTTCGAGGGTGACGCGCAGTTGCGCCTGCTCCTCCTGAAGGCGTGCGGATAGCCCGGCGGACAAACGCTGGCGGGTACTGGCCGAAAGGCTGTCCAGGCCCGAGCTGAGCTCACGCCCGGCCTGTTCCAGTTCACCCGACAGTTTCTGGCTGTCTGCACCCAGGCGATTACCCAGATCGGCCTCCAGCGCAGTCACCGTGCTCCGCGTCAGCGCGACCGCAACCAGCACCTGCACCAAAAGAGCGATACCCAACGCAACAAAGACAGGCCGCAACAGGCGGCTTCGTAACAATGAGAGAACGGCCGACACACAAGAACCCTCCGTATCGCGGGGCCATTATAGTGATGGCACCTTATAGGACGATTCTTACAGCAAAGGCCGTGCCGGGCAGCAGGCATACCGGTCAAATTCATAGTCAGGGCTGACCTTTATGACCCTTTCACCAAATGGCCAAAAAAAACGCCGCTGACCCGAAGGGACAGCGGCGTTCTTTACTGCCTACAGCGAATCAGGCAAACGGATGGCGCAGCACGATGGTCTCGTTGCGGTCCGGGCCGGTGGAGACGATGTCGATCGGCGCACCGATCAGCTCTTCCACACGCTTGATGTAGGCACGGGCGTTGGCCGGCAGTTCTTCCAGGGTCTTGGCGCCCACGGTCGACTCGCTCCAGCCCGGCACTTCTTCGTACACAGGCTGCAGGCCCACGTAGCTGTCGGCGTCGGTAGGGGCAACGTCCTTGCCCGCTGCGTCCTTGTAGCCGACGCAGATGTTGATGGTTTCCAGGCCATCGAGCACGTCCAGCTTGGTCAGGCAGATGCCCGAGATGCTGTTCACGTCGATGGCGCGACGCAGGATGACGGCGTCGAACCAGCCGCAACGACGGGCACGGCCGGTGGTTGCGCCAAATTCGTGGCCCTGCTTGGCCAGGTGCGCACCAACGTCGTCAAACAGCTCGGTCGGGAACGGGCCCGAACCCACGCGGGTGGTGTAGGCCTTGGTGATGCCCAGGATGTAGTCCAGGAACATCGGACCAACGCCCGAACCGGTCGCAACGCCACCGGCGGTGGTGTTGGAGCTGGTCACGTAGGGGTAGGTACCGTGGTCGATGTCCAGCAGCGAACCCTGGGCACCTTCGAACATGATGTCCTTGCCGGCGCGACGCAGGTCGTGCAGCTCGGCAGTCACGTCCAGCATCAGCGGCTTGAGCAGTTCGGCGTATTCCTTGCACTCGGCCAGGGTCTTTTCGAACTCGATGGCCGGCTCCTTGTAGTAACCCACCAGCATGAAGTTGTGGTAGTCCACCAGCTCGCGCAGCTTGTCTTCGAAGCGTGGCATGTTGAGCAGGTCGCCCACACGCAGGCCACGACGCGCAACCTTGTCTTCGTAGGCCGGGCCGATGCCGCGACCGGTGGTGCCGATCTTCAGCTCGCCACGGGCCTTTTCGCGGGCCTGGTCCAGGGCCACGTGGAAGGACAGGATCAGCGGGCAGGACGGGCTGATGCGCAGGCGCTCGCGCACCGGTACGCCCTTCTCTTCCAGCTTGGTGATCTCGCGCAGCAGGGCGTCGGGAGCAACCACCACACCGTTGCCGATCAGGCACTGCACGCCTTCGCGCAGCACGCCCGAAGGGATCAGGTGCAGCACGGTCTTCTCACCGTCGATCACCAGGGTGTGGCCGGCGTTGTGGCCACCCTGGTAGCGCACTACGGCGGCAGCATGTTCGGTCAGCAGATCGACGATCTTGCCTTTGCCCTCATCACCCCACTGGGTGCCCAGGACTACGACATTCTTACCCATAACACTTGTCCTCATTCGCGCAAACTTGGCGCCGGCTCGTGCCGGCGTGGAATCTCAAATGGCCAGCGGCAGAACCTGCCAAAGCCCGTTTTGCTGAATCAATTGCCGATCGCAATCCGCCTCGACGGCGGCGGTCAGCGGCTGCCCAGGCAAGGCCTGAACCACCCGCTGGCCCTCACTGCGCAATTGGCAGACCAACTGCCAAAGTGCTGCATCGCTGCTGTCGGGCATCCAGATCCCGCCAGACGGCAACACCACCTCGGCTCGCCCCAGTGTGACCAGGGTCTTCAAATCCGTGGAGAAACCGGTAGCCGGACGTGCCCGGCCAAAGTCCGCTCCGATGTCGTCATAGCGACCGCCCTGGGCGATCGACTGGCCGACGCCTGGCACGAAGGCGGCAAACACCACACCGGTGTGGTAGTGGTAGCCGCGCAACTCGCCCAGGTCGAAATACAGCGGCAGCTCGGGGTAACGCGTGGCGAGGCGCTCGGCGATCGCCATCAGGTCATCCAGCGCCGCCAGCACTGCGGCCGGGGCACGGCCCAGGCGCACACGTGCCTGCTCGAGCACTTCGCGCCCACCGCACAGCTCGGTCAGCGAACGCAGCATGCCGGCCAGGTCAGCCGGCAGCGTGGCGGTCAGCTCGATCACTTCGTCGATGGCCTTGCGCTGCAGGGCGTCGAACAACTGCTGCTCGACCGCGCCCGACAGGCCGGCCGCCCGGGCCAGGCCGCGGTAGATACCGACATGCCCGAGGTCCATGTGCACATCCGGCACGTCGGCCAGTTGCAGCATGGCCAGCATCAGGCTGATGACCTCGACGTCGCTGACCGGGCTGGCATCGCCGTACAGCTCGGCGCCCAGCTGAATCGGGCTGCGCGAGGTCGACAGGGCACGTGGCAAGGCGTGCAGCACGCTGCCGGCATAGCACAGGCGGCTCGGCCCTTCACGGCGCAGGGTGTGCGCGTCGATGCGCGCCACCTGTGGCGTGATGTCGGCCCGAAAGCCCATCTGCCGCCCGGATTGCGGGTCGATGACCTTGAAGGTGCGCAGATCCAGGTCCTGGCCGGCACCGGTGAGCAGCGATTCCAGGTACTCGATATGCGGGGTCACGACAAACTCGTAACCCCAGCTCTGGAACAGGTCCAACACCTGACGACGCGCGATCTCGATACGCGCCGCCTCAGGTGGCAGTACTTCTTCGATGCCATCTGGCAGCAGCCAGCGGTCTACCGTTGCCATTACGCCATTTCCCCTATGGTCCGGGCGGCCTGCCCGCGGGCGAGCCTTGAGTGAAGCAGCTATCGGCACACAATGACGGGCAGCGCTGATTCCAGCGAAACCGCAGTACCGATACCCTCGTAAAACCTGAAGTGCGCCACAAGCCCGGGCCCGATAAAGGCCAATCGATCTTGCAGACGCAAAAAAGCCGGGAATTTCCCGGCTGCCGCATCATACACCCGTTTTCTCGCGGGAGGCACCCCGCCCGACGTTTTAGCCGCCGGGCGGGGTGTGCATGCTTACGGTTTGGTCTTGCCCATGAAGCGGAAGAACTCGCTGCTCGGGTCCAGCACCAGCACGTCGCTCTTGTCGGCGAAGCTCTCGCGGTAGGCCTTCAGGCTGCGATAGAACGCGTAGAACTCCTGGTCCTGGCCATAGGCCTTGGCGTAGATGGCTGCTGCCTGGGCATCACCATCACCACGGGTTTCTTCCGACTCGCGATAGGCTTCGGCCAGCAACACGCGGCGTTGACGATCGGCGTCGGCACGGATGCCTTCGGCCAGCTCGTTACCCTTGGCGCGGTGCTCGCGAGCTTCACGCTCACGCTCGGTGCTCATGCGTTCGAACACGCTGCGGTTCACTTCCTTGGGCAGGTCGATGGCCTTGACGCGAACGTCGACCACTTCGATGCCCAGCTCCTTGCTGGCCATGCGGTTCAGCGAAGCGGTGATGTCAGCCATCAGCGCGTCACGTTCACCGGATACCACCTCATGCAGGGTGCGCTTGCCGAACTGGTCGCGCAGGCCGCTTTCCAGACGGCGCGACAGACGTTCGTCGGCGATCTGCTTGAGGCCCGAAGTCGCGGTGTAGAAACGCTCGGCGTCCTGCACGCGCCACTTGGCGTAGGCATCGACCATCACCGCTTTCTTCTCCAGGGTCAGGAACCGCTGGGTCGGTGCGTCAAGGGTCATCAGCCGCGCGTCGAACTTGCGCACCTGGTTGACGTAGGGAACCTTCACATGCAGGCCAGGCTGCACATCGGCCTGTACCACACGGCCGAATTGCAGCAGCACGGCGCGTTCGGTCTGGGCCACGATGTAGAAGCTGTTCCAGGCGACGATCGCCAGCACCACGGCGACGATCACGGCGATCAGGGATTTATTGCTCATCAGCGGCTCTCCCTGGAGCGCGTCTCGCGCTGTTGCTGTTGCAGGTCTGCGGCGGCACGGTTGGCGGCGTCATTGGCCGACGGCGTGACGCTGGTGACCGGGGTGCTGCCACTGCGGCGGCTGTCGATCATCTTGTCCAGCGGCAGGTAGAGCAGGTTGCTCTGACCGTCCTTGCCGGATACCAGGACCTTGCTGGTGTTGCTATACACTTCCTGCATGGTGTCCAGGTACAGACGCTGACGGGTCACCTCTGGAGCCTTGCGGTACTCGGCCACCAGCTTGGTGAAGCGGTCGGCCTCACCCTTGGCACGCGAGACCACTTCATCGCGGTAGCCGTTGGCATCCTCGATGATGCGCTGTGCCTGACCACGGGCTTCCGGCACCACGCCGTTGGCGTAGGACTCGGCCTGGTTGCGCGCACGCTGCTCGTCTTCACGGGCACGGATCACGTCGTCGAAGGCTTCCTGCACTTCACGCGGGGCTGCCGCGCTCTGCACGTTGACCTGGGTCACGGTGATGCCGGTGCGATAGGTGTCGAGGAAGCGTTGCAGACGCTCCTTGATTTCCACGGCCATCTGCTCACGACCTTCGGTCAGCACCTTGTCCATCGAGGTGGAACCCACCACGTGGCGCAGGGCACTGTCGGTCGCGTGCTGCAGGCTGACTTCAGGCTGATCGACGTTCAGCACGAAATCCTGCAGGTTGGTGATCTTGTACTGCACGGTCAGCGGCACTTCGACGATGTTCTCGTCTTCGGTCAGCATCTGGCCCTGCTTGGTATAAGCACGCTCGCGGGTGACGTTCTCCATGTACTTGCGATCGATCGGCGGGAAGTAGATGTTCAGGCCCGGCCCTACGGTTTCGTAGTATTTGCCGAAGCGCAGCACCACGGCCTGCTCCTGTTCGTCCACCACGTACACGGCGCTGTACAGCCATATGGCCGCCAGTACGGCCAGGCCGATACCCAGCAGACCGAAACCGGCACCCTTGCCGGAGCCGCTGTCGCCGCCCCGTTTCTTGCCACTGCCGAACATGCCGTTCAGGCTATCCTGCAGCTTGCGGAAGGCCTCGTCGAGATCCGGTGGTCCCTTCTTGTCGCCGCCACCACGGCGCCCACCCCAAGGATCCTGATTGTTCGAGTTGCCACCCGGCTCATTCCAAGCCATAGCGCTCTCCATCTGATAAAGCAAAGACGCGCCCACGGCGCGCCGTCCAATGCTACAGAATGCCTGTCACGGCTGCCCGACCGCGAGGTCGGGCTTGTATTGCAAAGTGTGTTGCTCGATGAACTCCAGCGGTTTCATCCCCTCGCGGCTTACCAGGCGATTGAACTCGACCCGGGACAAGCGTACCGCCAGCAGGGTGTTGCCGTCTTCGTCATGGTCTTCGCTCTGCACCGCCCCCAGGTCGAAGAACAGCGCGCGCAACCGCGCGAAACGCTGTTCCAGGCGCAGGGTACCGATGAACAGGTCATCCCCCAGCAGTTCTGCAATCGCCTGCCCCACCAGCTCCAGGCCACGACCGTCACGGGCCGATACCCATACCCGCTGCGGCTTGCCGTCGGCATCGCGCTGGATCTGCGGCTCGACCCCTTCGAGCAGGTCGAGTTTGTTATACACCTCGAGGATCGGCAAGCCTTCGGCACCGATCTCGCCGAGCACCGCCATGACCTGCTCGATCTGCTCCATGCGCTCCGGCTCATGGGCGTCGATCACGTGCAGCAGCAGGTCGGAGTTGCTCGACTCTTCGAGCGTAGCCCGAAATGCCTCGACCAGCTTGTGCGGCAGGTGACGGATGAAGCCCACGGTGTCGGCCAGCACCACCGGCCCGACGTCATCCAGCTCGAGCCGACGCAGGGTCGGGTCGAGGGTGGCGAACAGCTGGTCGGCCGCATACACCTCGGACTGGGTCAGCGCATTGAACAGGGTGGACTTGCCGGCGTTGGTGTACCCCACCAGCGACACCGAGGGGATATCCGCGCGCTTGCGCCCGCGCCGTGCCTGCTCGCGCTGGCTGCGCACCTTCTCCAGGCGGCCCTTGATCTGGCGCAGGCGTATGCGCAGCAGGCGCCGGTCGGTTTCGAGCTGGGTTTCACCCGGCCCGCGCAGACCAATACCGCCCTTCTGCCGCTCGAGGTGAGTCCAACCGCGCACCAGGCGCGTGCTCATGTGCTCGAGCTGGGCCAGTTCGACCTGCAGCTTGCCTTCGTGGGTACGTGCCCGCTGGGCGAAGATGTCGAGAATCAGACCCGTGCGGTCAAGCACGCGACACTCGAAGACACGTTCGAGGTTACGTTCCTGACTGGGCGTGAGGGTGTGATTGAAAATGACCAAATCGGCCTGTTCGGCTTTGACCAGGTCGCGAAATTCCTCGACCTTGCCGCTGCCAATCAGGAACTTGGCGGTAGGCTGGTGTCGCGCCACATTGGCGAACGCGACAATATCGGCACCGGCCGACAGGGCCAGCTCGCGGAACTCCTGCGGGTCTTCGCGCGCCTCAGGGCTCTGACCTTCCAAGTGAACGAGGATTGCCCGTTCACCACCACCGTGGCGCTCAAAGAACAAAGCAGACTCCTATCAGGCGTTACCTGGCTCAGCGTCGCCCTGTTCGGCGTCGGCTGCGCTTGGCAGACGAATCGGACGAACCGGCACCACTGTCGAGATCGCGTGCTTGTAGACCATCTGGCTGACGGTGTTCTTCAGCAGAATCACGAACTGGTCGAACGACTCGATCGTGCCCTGCAGCTTGATGCCGTTGACCAGATAGATCGAAACGCCGACCTTCTCTTTTCTCAAAGTATTCAAGTAAGGGTCTTGTAGCGAATGCCCTTTTGACATATGCCGCACTCCTGTAAGGATCAATAGTAAAAAATCAAAGAAATATGATGGCTCAGGCCGCCCCACCCCCAAGAGTAGACGGCAATTGCAGGGACTCAGCCCAATATGGAGACCGATCCCAGGTATTTCAAGGTGCGTGGCAGATTGTCGCAAGCCAGGCTGTCCAACCAGTGCAGATCGGCCCAACTGCGTAACCAGGTAAACTGCCGCTTCGCCAATTGGCGAGTGGCAATGATGCCGCGCTCCTGCATTTCAGCTGCACTCAACTTGCCATCAAGGTGATCCCAGACCTGGCGATAACCGACTGCCCGTATAGACGGCAGCCCTGCATGCAAGTCACTTCTGGCACGCAGTGATCGGACCTCGTCGACGAAGCCCTGTTCCAGCATTTGCCCAAATCGTAGCGCAATTCGCTCGTGCAGCACCTTTCGATCCTGCGGGGCGATTGCCAGGCTGGCGACAGTATAGGGCAATTGTTCCTGGCCCGAAGCGCCTGCGACGCTACTTTGCGCCGATTGACGCTCGCGATGTGACGTCATCGTCATGCCGCTGACCCGGT
This sequence comes from Pseudomonas sp. 8209, assembly GCF_028682105.1. Taxonomy (NCBI): domain Bacteria; kingdom Pseudomonadati; phylum Pseudomonadota; class Gammaproteobacteria; order Pseudomonadales; family Pseudomonadaceae; genus Pseudomonas; species Pseudomonas sp. 8209. The sequence goes on along the minus strand of NZ_JANIAH010000003.1, from coordinate 381,168 downwards.
ACACCTCCAGCGCCCGTACCAACCGCTGCGGATCGTTGGGGTGAATGCGCGCCGCCGATTCGGGGTCGACCGCCGCCAGCTGGGCGTGCAAGGCCTGCCAGCCCAGCTGTGCAGCCTCGGCTTCAAGCTCGGCACGCACCTGCGCATCGGCCGCAGGCATATCGGCCAGGCCTTCGAGCAGCGCCTTGAAATACAGCATGGTGCCGCCCACCAGCAGCGGGATATTGCCGCGCGCGGTGATCTCGGCCATGGCCTGCAGCGCATCGCGGCGAAAATCGGCTGCCGAATAGCTCTGGGCCGGGTCGAGGATGTCGATCAGCCGGTGCGGGTGCTCGGCCAGCAACGCCTTGGACGGCTTGGCGGTGCCGATGTCCATGCCGCGGTAGACCAGCGCCGAATCGACACTGATCAGCTCGCACGGCAGCACCTTGGTCAGCTCGATGGCAAGGTCGGTCTTGCCGGCGGCGGTGGGGCCCATCAGGAAGATGGCCGGGGGATTGCGAACTGCCATATCAGCGACCGCGCAGGAACAGTTTGTCCAGATCGTCCAGGCCCATCTGGGTCCAGGTCGGTCGGCCATGGTTGCATTGACCGCTGCGCTCGGTGTTTTCCATGTCGCGCAGCAGGCCGTTCATTTCCGGCAGGGCCAGGCGCCGGTTGGCGCGAATCGCGCCATGACAGGCCATGGTGCCGAGCAGCTCGTTCAGGTGTGCCTGGATACGGTCGCTGGTGCCGTATTCCATCAGGTCGGCCAGCACGTCCTGCACCAGGCGATTGGCCTCGGCCTGCTTGAGCAACGCAGGGATCTGCCGGATCGCCAGGCTTTCCGGGCCCAGGCGCTGCAGTTCGAAGCCCAGGCGCTGGAACCACGCCGCGTGTTCTTCGGCGCAATCGGCCTCGCGCTGGCTCAGGGCCAGAGACTCGGGCACCAGCAGCGGCTGGCCGCTCAGGCCCTCGCTGGCCATGGCCACCTTGAGCCGCTCGTACATGATCCGCTCGTGGGCCGCATGCATGTCCACCAGCACCAGGCCCTGGGCGTTCTCGGCAAGAATATAGATGCCCTTGAGCTGCGCCAGCGCATAGCCCAGCGGCGGAATATCGCCCTGGCCCTGAGGCAGGTTGGCCGGCTCGCTGCCGGGCAGCGGGGCGAAGAATTCGCGATACACCCCCTGGGCCTCGGCCGCGGGCAATGCCTGGGCCGGACGCGGGGTGTACTGGTACTGGTAGCCGGCGCCCGAGCCACTGCCCGCGGCGCTACCCGCCGTGTTCAGCATCGGCTGCGCCGGGGGCTGTTCGAGCAGATTGGCGGCCAGGCGCATCTCGCCCTGGGGGCCGAACTCGCCGGCCTGCAGGCCACTGGGGCGCTCCACCTCGGGGGCAGCGGCTGCACCCGGCTGGTGATCCTGCGGGCGCACATCGGCCAGCGCCCGGTGCAGGGTGCCGTACAGGAAGTCGTGCACCATGCGCCCGTCACGAAAGCGCACCTCGTGCTTGGTGGGGTGCACGTTCACGTCCACGCCGGTGGGGTCGACCTCCAGAAACAGCACGAAGGTCGGGTGCCGGCCATTGAACAGCACGTCGCGGTAGGCCTGGCGCACCGCGTGGGCGACCAGCTTGTCGCGCACGGCACGGCCGTTGACGAAGAAGTATTGCAGGTCGGCCTGGCTGCGCGAGAAGGTCGGCAGGCCGACCCAACCCCACAGATGCAGGCCGTTGCGCTCCACCTCGATCGGCAGCGCCTGCTCCAGAAAGCCCGGGCCGCAGATCGAGGCCACGCGCCGTGCGCGGGCCGTGTCGTCATGGGCTTCATGCAGGCTGAGGACGCTCTTGCCGTTGTGGCGCAAATGAAAGGCCACGTCGAAGCGCGCCAGCGCCAGGCGCCGGATGACTTCCTGCAGATGGTCGAATTCGGTTTTTTCGGTCTTGAGGAACTTGCGCCGGGCCGGGGTATTGAAGAACAGGTCGCGCACCTCGACCGAGGTACCCACCGGATGCGCTGCCGGCTGCACCCGCGGGGACATGTCGCGGCCTTCGGTTTCAACCTGCCAGGCCTGGTCGGCGTCGCGGGTGCGCGAGGTCAGGGTCAGGCGCGCGACCGAGCTGATCGACGCCAGTGCCTCGCCGCGAAAGCCCAGGCTCATTACCCGCTCGAGGTCTTCCAGGTCGCGGATCTTGCTGGTGGCGTGCCGCGCCAGGGACAACGGCAGGTCGTCGGCAGCGATACCGCTGCCATCATCGCGCACCCGCAGCAGCTTGACCCCGCCCTGCTCCACCTCGACGTCGATGCGCCGGGCACCGGAGTCGAGGCTGTTTTCCAGCAGCTCCTTGATCACCGAGGCCGGGCGTTCGACCACCTCGCCTGCGGCGATCTGGTTGGCAAGCCGCGGGCTGAGCAGCTCGATGCGAGCGCCGCTGCTCATGGCTGGCCAGCCAGCGTGGTGGCCGGTACGTCGAGGTTCTGGCCAACCTTCAGCTCATCGGTTTTCAGACCGTTGGTGCTGCGCAGGCTGGCCACGCTGACCTGGTAGCGCACGGCGATCATGGCCAGGGTCTCGCCCGGACGCACGGTGTGCTCGCGCGGGCCCTGGGCGATCTTGCCGCTGTCACGCAGGAAGGCGATGTAGGTGCCCGGCGGCGGGTTCTGCTGGAAGAACTGGCGCACGCCACTGTGGATCGAGCGCGCCAGGGCCTGCTGATGGCTGGCAGTGGCCAGCTTGGAGGCCTCGTTGGCGTTGGAGATGAACCCGGTTTCCACCAGGATCGACGGGATGTCCGGCGACTTGAGCACCATGAACCCGGCCTGTTCCACGCGGCGCTTGTGCAGCGGGGTGACCCGGCCGATATTGCCCAGCACCTTCTGCCCCACGTTGAGGCTGGAGCTGAGCGAGGCGGTCATCGACAGGTCGAGCAGCACGCCCGCAAGCATGCGGTCCTTGTCGTCGAGGCTGACGTTGCCGGCACCCCCGATCAGGTCGGAGCGGTTTTCGCTGTCGGCCAGCCAGCGCGCCGTCTCGGACGTGGCGCCACGGTCGGACAGGGCGAACACCGAGGCACCGAAGGCCGCCTTGGACGGCGCGGCGTCGGCGTGGATCGAGATGAACAGGTCGGCGCCCTTCTTGCGCGCAATCTCGGTACGCTTGCGCAGCGGGATGAAGTAGTCGCCGGTACGCGTCAGCTCGGCGCGAAAGCCCTTCTCGCTGTTGATCTGGCGCTGCAGTTCCTTGGCGATGGCCAGCACGATGTCTTTCTCATGCTGGCCGCGCGAGCCGGACGCACCCGGGTCTTCGCCGCCGTGACCGGCGTCGATGGCGATCACGATGTCACGCTTGCCGCTGGGCACCGGGGTCAGCTTGATCGCCGGCTGCGTCGGGGTCACCGGCACGGCCGGCGTGGTGGCCACCGACGGGGTCGGGGTGTGTGGCGTGGCGTCGGATTCCTGATCGAACAGGTCGACCACCAGACGGTTGCCGTACTGGGCGTTGGGCGCCAGGGTGAAGCTCTTGGGCGTCACCGACTTTTTCAGGTCGATGACCACGCGAAGGTCGGTAGGGGTGCGCTGCGCCGAGCGCACGCTGGTGATCGGGGTATTGGAGGTGGACACGTTCAAAGGCGCACCCAGGGTTGCGCCATTGATGTCGATCACCAGGCGATCCGGGGCCGTCAGGGTGAACACACTGTGCTGCACCGGGCCGGACAGGTCGAACACCAGGCGTGTGTTGTCCGGCGCACGCCATAAACGGACACTCTTTACTTGCGTGATCGCGAAGGCATCGACGGTTACTGCCGCCAGCAGCAGTCCTACAACGCCAAACAGTGCGCGAAAGCGCATACCTATCCCCATTTTCTAATTGATATCCAAGGCCAGAGCGGCACACCAGGCTTCACCGCGAGAGCCCTGCGGCAACAGGTTCAGCGAACGCCCGTCCGCCTGGGGGCTTATGGTAATGGTCAGGTCGGGCTTTGGCAAAATGCCCGCCCCCTTCTGGGGCCACTCGAACAGGCACAGGGCGTCGTCTTCGAAGTAGTCGCGAATGCCCATGAACTCCAGCTCCTCCGGATCGACCAGGCGATACAGGTCGAAATGGAAGGCACGAATGTCGCCAATCTCGTAGGGCTCAACCACGGTGAAGGTAGGACTTTTCACCGCGCCGGTGTGTCCCAGACCACGGATGATGCCCCGTGACAGGGTGGTCTTGCCGGCCCCCAGGTCACCCTCGAGGAAAATCACGCCGTGACCCTTGGTCACCTGGGCGATACGGGCACCGAACTCACACATGGCCGCTTCGTCGGCCATAAACAGGGTTACACCTGACACGCTGAATGCTCCTCCAGAACTTGACGAATGACCGGTATCAGGTCGCTGGCCGCCAGCCCGCGACCTTGTACGCCCAAGCGCTCGCCGGCACAGGCGTGCAGCCACACCCCCAGGCAGGCGGCGTCCCAGGCCGGCATGCCCTGGGCCAGCAGCGCACCCAGCACGCCGCTGAGCACATCGCCCAGGCCGGCACCGGCCATGGCCGGGTGACCGCGCTGGCACAGTGCCAATTGCCCGGCCGGGTCGGCCACCAGCGTGCCGGCGCCTTTAAGCACACACACCGCCGCGTACTTGCGCGCCAGCTTGAGCGCCGCCCAGGAGCGATCGGCCTGCACCGCTTCGGTGGAAATCCCCAGCAGGCGCGCCGCCTCCCCCGGATGCGGGGTAATGATGCTGCCCGCCGCCAGCGGCAAGGGTGCTTGCGCCAGCAGGTTCAGCGCATCGGCATCCCACACCTGGGCGTGCCTGGCCGGCACCACCGCCGAGAGCAGGCTGCGCCCCCAGGCGGCCTGCCCCAGTCCGGGTCCGACCACCAGTACGGTGGCGCGTTCAATCGGCGCCATCAACTGGTTGGCCGAATACACGCCCAGGCTCATCACCTCGGGCAGGCGGGCCAGCGCGGCGGGCAGTTGCTCGCTGCGGGTGGCCAGTGACACCAGGCCGGCGCCGCAGCGCAGCGCCGCCTCGGCACTGAGCAGCACCGCACCGCCCGTGCCACGGTCGCCACCGACCACCAGCACATGGCCGAAGTCGCCCTTGTGTGCGGCATTCGAGCGCGGCGCGAGGCTCGCCAGGGTGACGCTGGTGAGCACCAATGGCTGATTTGCAGGGTGTTTGGTCTGAGGCATGCGTCGTTCGGCTCCGATGTCTGGCAGAATTATACGCACCTGAGTCATCGTTGCCCTATTTCGCATGTCTGCTTCCCCCCTCGATCTACCCGCCCTCGCCCAATCGATCAAGGATTGGGGCCGTGAACTGGGCTTTGCGCACGTCGGCATTGCCGGTGTGGAGCTGGGCGAACACGAAAAACACCTGGAACGCTGGCTGGCCGAGGGCTATCACGGCGAGATGGAGTACATGGGCGCCCATGGCAGCAAACGCTCGCACCCCGACGAGCTGGTGCCGGGCACCTTGCGCGTGGTGTCGCTGCGCATGGACTACCTGCCGGGCGACACGCAGATGGCGCAGATGCTCGCCCAGCCCGAAAAGGCCTACATCTCGCGCTATGCGCTGGGGCGCGACTACCACAAGCTGGTCCGCAAGCGCGTACAGCACCTGGCCGAGCGCATCCAGAAAGACATCGGGCCGTTCGGCTTCCGCGCCTTCGTCGACAGCGCGCCGGTGCTGGAAAAGGCCATCGCCGAACAGGCCGGGCTGGGCTGGATCGGCAAGAACACCTTGTTGCTCAACCGCAAGGCGGGCAGCTACTTCTTCCTCAGCGAACTGTTCGTCGACCTGCCGCTACCGGTGGACGAGGCGCAGGCCACCGAGCATTGCGGACGTTGCAGTGCATGCCTGGACATCTGCCCCACCCAGGCCTTCGTGGGGCCGTATGTGCTGGATGCGCGGCGCTGCATTTCGTACCTGACCATCGAACTGAAGAGCGCGATCCCCGAAGAGCTGCGGCCGCTGATCGGCAACCGGGTGTTCGGCTGTGACGATTGCCAGATCGTGTGCCCGTGGAACCGCTTTGCCCGGCCCACCGGCGAAGCGGATTTCAAGCCGCGCCACGGGCTGGACAATGCCGGGCTGGCGGAGCTGTTCATGTGGGATGAAGAGACGTTTCTGGCCAGCACCGAAGGCTCGCCGCTGCGCCGGGCGGGGTATGAGCGCTGGTTGCGCAACCTGGCGGTGGGGCTGGGCAATGCGCCCTCGACCATCCCGGTGCTGGAGGCGCTCCAGGCGCGGCGGGAGTATCCGTCGGAGCTGGTGAGGGAGCATGTGGAGTGGGCGCTGCGTCAGCATCAGGCACGCCTCTAGGCAGGCGGTGCGGCCTTCGCCGGCAAGGCCGGCTCCTACACAGGCCGGTACCGTCTGTAGGAGCCAGCCTTGCTGGCGAACAGGCCCTCAATGCTCGTCGTTGTACTGGAACTTCGGCATTTCCCAGCGAAACCGTATCGCCAGCAGCCTGAGCAGCAACCCGCCAAACAGCGTCAGCAGAATCGCCTGCTCCCCCGGCACCTTGAAGTACACGCACCCCAGGTAGAACCACGCCGCCAGAAACGACACGCTGGCATACAGCTCACGCCGGAAGATCAGCGGAATGTCGTTGCAGAAGATATCCCGCAGGATGCCGCCAAACACGCCGGTGATCACCCCGCTGATCGACGCCACCAGCATGCCCTGGCCCATTTCCAGCGCGGTCATGCAGCCAATCAGGGTGAACGCCACCAGCCCCAGCGCATCGAGCACCAGAAACAGCGAACGCAGGTGGCGCATCAGCGGCGCGATAAAAATGGTGATCAAGGCCGCCACGCTGGTCAGCACCAGGTACTCCGGGTGCTTCACCCAGGTCAGCGGGTAGTGGCCCAGCAGCACGTCGCGCACCGAGCCTCCGCCCAGGGCCGTGACGCAGGCGATCAGCACCACGCCGAACCAGTCCATGCCGCGCCGCCCGGCCGACAGCGCCCCGGTCATGGCTTCGGCGGTAATGGCGATCAAATAGAGCATCAACAGCATGATGGCGCAGGTCCGTGCAAAGAGGCGCGCAGTCTACCCAGTTGCCCCAGGCACCAAAAGGGGGCGCGCCAACGATTGTTGGCGCAGTGCGGGTCAGAACTTGATGAAGTGCTCGCGGTAGTGGCGCAGCTCGGCGATGGATTCGCGAATATCGTCCAGCGCCAGGTGCGTGCCACCCTTCTTGAAGCTGTCGCGCACCTCGGGAGCCCAGCGTGCGGCCAGCTCCTTGAGGGTGGACACGTCCAGGTTGCGGTAGTGGAAGAAATTCTCCAGCTCGCGCATGTGGCGGTACAGGAAGCGACGGTCCTGGCAGATGCTGTTGCCGCAGATCGGCGACTTGCCCTTGGGCACCCACTGCTCCAGGAAGCGGATCGTCTCGGCCTCGGCCTCGGCCATGCTCACCTTGCTCTCGCGCACGCGCTGGGTCAGGCCGGAGTTGCCGTGGGTACGGGTGTTCCACTCGTCCATGCGCGCCAGCACCTCGTCACTGTGGTGGATGGCGATCACCGGGCCTTCGGCCAGGGTGTTCAGGTCACTGTCGGTGACGATGGTGGCCATCTCGATGATGACGTCGCTGTCCGGATCCAGGCCGGTCATTTCCAGATCGATCCAGATCAGGTTCTGTGGGTTCTGCATGATTCTGCTCCTCGGTAGGCGCGCAGTTTAGCCTAGTGGAGCGTGCTAGACTCGACGCCGTTGCACCCTCACATGCTTTGCTTGACGAAACGAGACCTACATGGCCAAACGCCAGCTCAATCGCCGCCAGAACTGGCGCATCGAAAAAATCCAGGGTGAGCGCGCCGCCCGCGCTGCCAAACGCGAACAGCACACGCTGGACACCCTCGAAGGCGGCGACCTGGGGCCTGAACAACTGGGCCTGGTGATTGCACACTTCGGCGTGCAGGTGGAAGTCGAAGCACAGGACGGCGACGTGGCCGGCCAGGTGTTCCGTTGCCACCTGCGTGCCAACCTCCCGGCGCTGGTCACTGGTGACAAGGTGGTATGGCGCGCCGGCAACCAGGGTATCGGCGTGATCGTGGCGCAGATGCCGCGCAGCACCGAGCTGTGCCGCCCCGACAGCCGTGGCCAGCTCAAGCCGGTGGCGGCCAACGTCGACCTGATCGTGATCGTGTTCGCCCCGGCCCCCGAGCCGCATGCCAACCTGATCGACCGTTACCTGGTGGCCGCCGAGCATGCCGGTATCCGCCCGCTGCTGCTGCTGAACAAGGCCGACCTGATCGACGAGCAGAACGCCCCGGCGCTGAATGCGCTGCTGGCGGTGTACCGTCAGCTGGGCTACCCGCTGCTGGAAGTGTCGGCGCACCATGGCGACGGCATGCAGCAGCTGCAGACCTTGCTCGATGGGCACATCAGCGTGTTCGTCGGCCAGTCCGGTGTGGGCAAGTCGTCGCTGGTCAACAGCCTGCTGCCCGATGTCGACACCCGCGTGGGCGAGCTGTCGGAGTGGTCGGGCCAGGGCCAGCACACCACCACCACCGCGCGGCTGTACCACTTCCCGGGTGGCGGTGAGCTGATCGACTCGCCGGGCATTCGCGAGTTCGGCCTGGGGCACGTGAGCCGGGCGGACGTAGAGGCCGGCTTCATCGAGTTCAACGACCTGATCGGCACCTGCCGCTTCCGCGACTGCAAGCACGACCGCGAGCCGGGCTGTGCGCTGCTCAAGGCGCTGGAAGACGGGCGCGTGCAGCAGCAGCGCATGAACAGCTATCGCTCGATCATTGCCAGCCTGCCGCAGGACAGCTACTGACGGTCATGGCGCAGGCGTTTGTTCGATGAACATCGCATGCGCCACATCCTCGACCAGGGCCTTGGACATGCCGCTCAGGTAATGTGCCGCCCAGACAAGCGTGCCATCCGGCTCGATGCCGGCTTGCAAGGTGAGCTTGTAGGCGCAACTGAGCAGCAGGGCTGATTGTTCCAGGGCGAAGTCGGCGTTGTGGCCGGCTTGCACGCGAAACAGGCGCTCGGCGGTGGGGCCGCCTTCGCCTTCGCCGAAAGTGCCGACGCCTAGTGTCTTGAAGACTGAGCTGTTTTCCATCTGTTATCTCCCGACGACTTTCTTAATTGGCTCTACGGGCGTCTTCGCCGGCAAGGCCGGCTCCTACAGGTACTGCGAGCCTTTGTAGGAGCCGGCCTTGCCGGCGAACGAGCGCGCAGCGCTCGCGATCAGTGCACGAGAGGATGTCTTCGAGGGGCAGATTGGCGTATTGGGGTGGATCGGGGACGATTTTCAACATGACCAACTCCAGTATCAGTGGAGCTACCACGCTTTGCTGTCAAACAAATAGGTGGCAGCTGTACGCGGGTTGACAGACCGAGGATACCGGAACTCGGCGCACACGAAGTGCCCCACGCACAGCCGCCATAAAGCGATGCACATGTGGTCCGAAATCAGTAACGGCCTGTCAAAACCGGTCGTTGAACACCAACGACGCAACGCAGACTAGAGCGCTACCGTGACCACCGCAATGGCGGGAAAGCGGCAAAAGTATGATTGGGAAGGGGCCTACAGGGAATAGGGAAATTCCGAAGGTTCGCCTTACGCGGACACCTGTAGGAGCCGGCCTTGCCGGCGAAGGCGTCAGTTGTTGCAACACATTTGTAGGCCTTTTCACCCAGGCATGTAGTCCACCTCCTGATTCAATCCCACGCCTTGCACCACGCGTCGTAATCATCAAAGGTATCCCGCACCAGATTTGCGCCCACCAGGGACCTCCGGATGCCAGTCTCACTCCTCTACTGCCGCAACGACCTGGCCGCCGCCATGGCCATCGGCGAGCACCTGCGCCTCGAGGGCCTCGCCACCTGCCTGGAGGCCATCGACCCCCAGGCCGACGATGCCTGCACCCTCACCACCCTCATCAGCCGCAGCCTGCACGGCTGCACCCACCTGATCGTGCTGGTGTCGGGCAACACCTGCGGCGCCTGGTGGGTGCCCTTCGCCCTGGGCGCCGCAGCGCTGGCCGACCGACGGGTCGCCACGTTCCAGCTGGGCGAGCCGGCCAGCCCCACCTACCTGGGCGAACTGCCGGCCATGGCGCAAGCCACCGACCTGGACCTGTTCGTCAGCGCGTACCGCCTGGAACACACCCTTGGCCGTGCCCTCAACCTGCCCACGCAGGCCGCACCTGGCGACAATCGCTGCAATGCCCAGCACTTCCAGGCCGAGCTCAAGGCCAGCATCGGTCGCGGCTACTGAAATGCCGAACCCCACACAGCACAACGCCCGCACGGATCACTCCATGCGGGCGTTGTCGGCTGCCGGCTCACTGCGGCTTGTTGGGCTCGTCCATCTTCAACACGCCATCCTCGAAGATGTTCAGCTTCTCGCGCAGTTCACGCGGCTGCATCGGCTCGGGCTCGGGCGTCGGTGCCGCAGCGCCCGGCGCAGGTGCCGCGCCCGGCTGGGCTGCGTCCGGCGGCGTCGGCGAGGTCTGTTCGCCCTCGATGGTGCGCTGGGCCTTCTTGGTCAGCACGATGATGTCGATACGACGGTTCACCGGGTTGAGCGGGTTCTCGCGGTCGAACAGCGACGACGATGCATACCCCACCACCCGCGCCACCTGGGCATCCGGATAGCCACCGGCCACCAGCGCCCGACGCGCCGCGTTGGCACGGTTGGCCGACAGCTCCCAGTTGCCGTAATCACCGGTGCCGGCGTAGGGCTTGGCATCGGTGTGGCCGCTGATGCTGATCTTGTTCGGCACCGCCTTGATGGTGTCGGCCATGGCCAGCAGGATGTCCTCGAAGTACGGCTGCAGGCGCGCACTGCCCAGGTCGAACATCGGCCGGTTCTCGGCGTCCATGATCTGGATGCGCAGGCCGTCCTGGGTGATCTCGAACAGGATCTGGTCCTTGAACTTCTGCAGTTGCGGGTTCTCTTCGACCTTGTTCTGCAGCTCCTGCAGCACCAGGTTCAAGCGGTCTTTCTCGACCTGCTCGGCCATGCTCTCGACCGCGTCCTTGTCCAGCTGGATGCTGGTGTCAGGCGTCGGCTCGGACTGCACTTCAGGGTTGATGGTCTTTTCCGGGGCCAGCTCCGGCGAGCCGCCCAGGTCGATGATGTACGGGGTGCCACTCTCGGAGAACCCGATGGGGTCCTTGAAGTAGCCGGCAATCGCGATCTTCTGCTCGGGCGTGGCGGTGGACAGCAGCCACAGCACAAGGAAGAACGCCATCATCGCCGTGGCGAAGTCGGCGAACGCGATTTTCCAGGCGCCGCCGTGATGGCCGCCGCCGAAGCGCTTTACGCGCTTGATGATGATCGGCTGATTGTTTTCCATGGATCAGCGACCGCGAACTGCTTGTTCCAGCTCGGCAAAGCTTGGACGGTGCTTGGGGAACAGCACCTTGCGACCGAACTCCACCGCCAGCGATGGCGGCATGCCGGAGGCCGACGCCACCAGTGCGGCCTTGATCGCCTCGTACACGTTGACCTCTTCCTTGGCGTCGTGGGCCAGGGAGGTGGCCAGCGGGCCGAAGAAGCCGTAGGCCGCCAGAATACCGAAGAAGGTACCCACCAGCGCCGCACCCACGTGCAGGCCGATGGACTTCTGGTCGCCCTCGCCCAGCGAGGCCATGGTCACCACGATACCCAGTACCGCCGCCACGATACCGAAGCCGGGCATGCCGTCGGCGATGCCGGTCACGGCATGGGACGGGTGGTCGAGCTCTTCCTTCATGCTCAGCAGTTCCATGTCGAACAGGCCTTCGAGCTCGTGCGGGGCCATGTTGCCGGTGGACATGATGCGCAGGTAGTCGCAGATGTACGCGGTCATGCGCTCATCCTTGAGTACCGCCGGGTACTTGGCGAAGATCGGGCTGGCCGCGGCGTCTTCGATATCGCCCTCGATCGCCATCATGCCTTCGCGCCGGCTCTTGTTGAGGATCTCGTAGATCAGGCCCAGCACTTCTATATAGAAGGTGTGCGAGAAGCGCGAGCCGAACATGCTCAGCGACTTCTTGATCACGTGCATGGTCATGTAGCCGGGGTTGGCCTGCAGGAACGCACCAAAGGCGGCACCGCCGATGATCAGCACCTCGAAAGGCTGAATCAGGGCCGCGATCTTGCCGTGAGAAAGAACGTATCCGCCAAGCACGCTCGCGAATACGACAATGATGCCGATAATTTTAGCCATAGATTGGAAGCACTTACTGTCGTGGTCAGGGTCGGGGGCGGAAGTTCGTAAAACTCTTCTTCTACTTATCGGCAGTTCTGCGCCAGACTATAGCCAGTCAAGGCGAAAAGCCAGTTCGGCCACCTCCCAGCATGCCTAGTGAACTCACGTGCCAACTCAAATTCCAAAGACCCTAGACGCCTGGATCAAACTGCTCGACAGCGTGCAACTGCCGGTGCCGCTGGACAGTCACGAGCGGGTAAAAGCCGCCATCGGCGACAGCCGCCGCTCGCTGCGTGACATCGCCGATCTGATGCAGGACAGCCCCGCGCTGGTGCTCAGCGTGATGCGCGAAGCCAACCGGCATACCCACGCCAGCATGGCCGAGCCGGCCGAAAGCCTGGAAATCGCCCTCAACCGGCTTGGCCTCAAGCGCGCCGAAGAACTGCTGCTGCGCCTGCCCACCGCGCCGCCGGCGCAGATCCCCAAGGCCCTGCGCCACCTGCAGATGATCAGCCTGCATGCCAGCCAGCAGGCCAGCGGCCTGTTCGCCAGCCAACTGGCGCGGCTGTGGCAGGAGATCCACTGGGGCAGCCTGCTGTTCCTCTCGCCGTTGTGGACCCTGGCCCTGGCGCACCCCAAGCTGATCGAGGAATGGGAAGTGCGCGTGGTGCACCGCGGCGAGCCGGCCCTGCGCGTGGAGCGCGAACTGTTCGGTGTGCCCCTGCTGGCGCTGTGCCGCGCCCTGGCCGACTACTGGCGCTTGCCCAACTGGGTCACCCAGGGCTATCACGTGCTCAGCGAAGAACGCCGCCTGCTGGTCAAGGTCATGCACATCGCCCGCCTGCACGACAACCCGCTGCGCCAGCAACAGCTGCTGGACGCCGACCCGGCCCTGCGCCGCTGGCTCAACCAGCCGGCCAATACCGTGCTGCTGGCCAACGGCCTGGCCCTGGCGGCGCAGCACGCCTGGGACTGCCCGCACAGCCAGCGCTGGCAACGCCTGACCAGCCTGTACCTGCAGGTGCCGCTGAGCGACGTGCAGCAACAGGTGCACCAGCAGGCCGCCAACAGTGCGCGCCTGCACGCCGACGACGACCTCTACCACCCCGCCGAATCGCTGATCTGGCCGACCGGCTCGCACTACGTGCACCGCCGCCTGCGGCCTGCCGACGTGCCCTCGACCGAATCGCTGGGGGCCTGGCGCAAGTACTGCGCCGACCTGCTGGTGGAGCCCAGTGCATTCACCAACGCCATGCACCTGACCACCTACGCCCGCGATGCCCTGGTGGCCTGCGGCATGCAGCGGGTGATGATGCTGATGGCCGACAAGGGCATGACCCACCTGCGCGTGCACCAGATCGCCGGGCTGCCCGCCGAGGCCGGCGGCCTGGTGGTGCCGCTCGCCCAGAGCAAGCTGCTGCAACGCCTGCTGACCCAGTCGGCACAACTGCGCCTGACCCCTGACAACTATGCCCAGTTCGGTGCCCTGCTGCCCGGCACCCTGCGCGTGCTGTTCCGTGGCCAGCACCTGCTGCTGCGCTCGCTGTCGAGCAACGGCAAGGTGGTGATGGTGGTGCTGGCCGACCAGGGCGGCGGCCCGTTCTCGGAGATCAGCGTGCAGGCGTTCGGCAAGACCGCCCAGTGCATCGAGCGCGCCCTCACCGCCTTCAGCAACCGCAGCACCTGACCCATGCGCTACAATCGCCCACTCTGTTCCGATCTGGAGACTCTGGATGACTGACTTTTCCGGCTTGCCCCTGGTGATTGAACCCGCCGACCTGCAAGCCCGCCTGGATGCGCCGGGGCTGATCCTGGTCGACCTGACCAGCACGAAACGCTATGGCAGCGGGCACATTCCCGGTGCGCGCTTCGTCGACCCCAAGCGCACCCAGCTGGGCCAGCCACCGGCGCCCGGGCTGCTGCCGAGCCAAGGCGACCTGGAAAAGCTGTTCGGCGAGCTGGGGCACAACCCGGACGCCGTGTATGTGGTGTATGACGACGAAGGCGGCGGCTGGGCCGGGCGCTTCATCTGGTTGCTGGATGTGATCGGCCATACCCGCTACCACTACCTCGACGGTGGCGCGCTGGGCTGGACCGGCGAGCTCTCGACCGATGTGCCCGCGCCCGCTGCCGGCAGCGTCAGCCTGACCCTGCACGAAGCCCCCACCGCCACCCGCGAATACCTGCAAAGCCGCCTGGGCGCTGCCGACCTGGCGGTCTGGGATGCGCGCAGCCCGCAGGAATACCGGGGTGAGAAAGTGCTGGCCGCCAAGGGCGGACACGTCCCGGGCGCGGTCAACTTCGAGTGGACGGCCGGCATGGACCAGAACGATCACCTGCGCATCCGCAAGGACATGCCCCAGATCCTCGAGCAGCTGGGCATCACCCGCGACAAGGAAGTGATCACCCACTGCCAGACCCACCACCGCTCCGGCTTCACCTATCTTGTGGCCAAACACCTGGGCTACCCACGGGTCAAGGCCTATGCCGGCTCATGGGGCGAATGGGGCAACCACCCCGACACGCCTGTAGAAGTTTAAGGAAATTCAATGAAATCCCGCTTGTTCATCATCAGCCAGTACCTGCTGCCCCACCACCTGCTGTCGCGCCTGGCCGGCTGCGTGGCCGAATGCCGCGTGAAATGGTTCAAGAATGCCTTCACCGCCTGGTTCGCCAAGCGCTACCAGGTCGACATGTCCCAGGCCCAGGTCGAAGACCTGACCGCCTACGAGCACTTCAACGCATTCTTCACCCGCGCGCTCAAGCCGGATGCCCGCCCGCTGGACCAGACCCCGGGGGCGATCCTGTGCCCGGCCGACGGCGCTGTCAGCCAGCTGGGCCCGATCGAGCATGGCCGCATCTTCCAGGCCAAGGGCCACAGCTTCAGCGCCCTTGAGCTGCTGGGCGGCGACCCGGCCAATGCCGCGCCGTTCATGGGTGGCGAATTCGCCACCATCTACCTGTCGCCCAAGGACTACCACCGCGTGCACATGCCGCTGGCCGGTACCCTGCGCGAGATGATCTACGTGCCGGGCCGGCTGTTCTCGGTCAACCAGACCACCGCCGAAAACGTGCCGGAGCTGTTTGCGCGCAACGAGCGCGTGGTGTGCCTGTTCGATACCGAGCGCGGGCCGATGGCCGTGGTGCTGGTGGGCGCGATGATCGTGGCGTCGGTCGAGACGGTATGGGCCGGGCTGGTCACGCCGCCCAAGCGCGAGCTGAAGACCTTCCGCTACGACGAGGCAGCGCGTGCACCGATCTACCTGGAAAAAGGCGCCGAGCTGGGCCGCTTCAAGCTGGGTTCGACGGCTGTCGTGCTGTTCGGGCCAGAGCAGGTGAAGTGGGCCGAATCGCTGGGTGCGGGGTCGGTGGTGAACATGGGCCAATGCCTGGGGTTGCCGGCGCAGCACGCCTGACCCAACAAAAAGCCCGCAGCGATGCGGGCTTTTTTGTGCCTGGCTGTCGGGCCTCATCGCGGGTCAAGCCCGCTCCCACAGGGGCTGCACGGCCTTCTGGAGCGATGGCAAACCTGTGGGAGCGGGCTTGACCCGCGCAGCGGCCCCGCTTTCTCAGTCGCGACCGTCGCGATCCCTGAAGCCCAGCAGATACAGCACCCCATCCAGCCCCAGCGTCGAGATCGCCTGCTTGGCCGACTGCTTGACCAGCGGCTTGGCCCGGAACGCCACGCCCAGGCCGGCAATCGCCAGCATCGGCAGGTCGTTCGCACCGTCGCCCACGGCAATCGTCTGCTCCATCTGCAAGCCTTCCTTGCGTGCAAGCTCGGTCAACAGGTCAGCCTTGCGCTGCGCGTCGACAATCGGCTCCACGGCCACGCCGGTCACCTTGCCGTCCACCACTTCCAGCTCGTTGGCGAACACATAGTCGATACCCAGCTTGGCCTGCAGCTGCTTGGCAAAGTAGGTGAAGCCACCCGACAGGATCGCGGTCTTGTAGCCCAGGCGCTTGAGCTCGGCGAACAGCACCTCGGCGCCCTCGGTCAGGCGCAGCGAAGCACCGATCTCGTCCAGCACGTTGACGTCCAGGCCCTTGAGCAGCGCCAGGCGCTCCTTGAAGCTGGCACGAAAATCCAGCTCGCCACGCATGGCACGCTCGGTGATTTCCGACACCTGCTCGCCCACGCCTGCCGCCTTGGCCAGCTCGTCGATGACCTCGGCCTCGATCAGGGTGGAGTCCATGTCGAACACCGCCAGGCGACGGTTGCGGCGGAACAGCGAGTCCTGCTGGAAGGCGATGTCGACGTTCAGCTCCTGCGCCACGCTGAGGAACTCGGCACGCAGGGCCTGCGGGTCGGCCGGCTCGCCACGCACGGAGAACTCGATGCAGCCCTTGCCCTGGTCGGCCGGGGTGTCCAACGCGATACGACCCGACAGACGGTCGATATGGTCGATGTTCAACCCGTACTGGGCGGTGATGGAGCTCACCCGCTGCAACTGCTCGGCAGTGACCTTGCGCGTCAGCAGGGTCACGATATGGCGGGCCTTGCCCTGGCCGTCGACCCACTGCTGGTAGTCCTGCTCGGAAACCGGGGTGAAGCGCACCTGCTGGTCCAGCTTGTACCCGGTGAAGAGGATGTCCTTGAGCACGGCGCTGGCCTGCTCGGTGCTGGGGATTTCCACCAGGATGCCGAACGACAGCGTGTCGTGGATGACCGCCTGGCCGATGTCGAGGATGTTCACCCCGCCCTGGGCGAGCACGCCGGTAATGGCCGCGGTGAGACCCGGACGGTCCTCGCCGGTGATGTTAATCAGAACGATTTCGCGCAAAACGGGCTCCGACACAGTGACAAAACGCGCATTCTACCCACTTTCGCAGACCATCGGGCGCAGTCGATACTTTGCCGGCCCATGCCCTGTCGCTATACTGCGCAGCACCTTCTCCGACATAAAGAGCCGCACTCTGTGAACCGGCCCACGCCAGTTAAAACCGACAATTTCTTCCTGCTGATCTTCCGTGCCCTGCGCCAGCGCCGTGTGCCGTTGGCCTTGCGGATCGCCTGCCACAACGTGTTTCTGGTAGCGCTGGCGCTGGTCATCTACGCCGGGGTCATGGGCCTGCAGTTCAAGCAGGCCATGCACGAGCAGGCCGACGCCCTGGGTCAGAGCCTGACCACGCAGACCGCCACGTCTGCCACCGAACTGCTGGTGTCCAACGACATCCTCAGCCTCAACGTGCTGCTCGGCAACCTGGTGAAGAACCCGCTGGTGGCCCATGCCGCCATCTACAGCGTCGACAACCGGATCCTCGCCGAAGCCGGCCAGCGCCCGAAAAACGGCCTGCTGGGCGAGGTCGAGGGCCTGTATCAGACCAAGATCACCTTCCAGGACGTGACGGCCGGGCAACTGCGCATCAGCCTGGACATGAGCCAGTTCCAGCAGCCGCTGACCATCAGCCTGCAGAGCATGGGCATTCTGGCGGCGATCCTGCTGGCCCTGGCCCTGGCCTTGAGCCTGCGCCTGGGGCGCTTCATTTCGACGCCGCTGCTGCAACTGCGGGTGTGGCTGCGCGACCTGGATGCCTACACCCCGGCCACCGACCGCCAGGACGAGATCGGCGACCTGGCGCGCCAGCTGCATTCGCGCTTTGCCCCGCCACCGCCGGAGCCTGAAGCAGAGCCCGAGGAAGAAGACGACTACGACGAACATGAAGCGCAGCCGGCCTTGCAGGTGCGCAACCTGCGCGAGCCGGCGCTGGAGCCCAAGCCGGCGCTGCCCAGGCCAGTAGCGCATGATGAAGACGACGACGAGGCGTTTGCCGACCTGCGCGACGACAGCGATGCCGCGCCGCAGGCTGTAGTACCCGCTGCGCCACGCGAGCCGCAGGCCAGTGCGGTGCTGGCGGTGCAACTGGGCTCGCAGGAGCAACTGCGCCGCCTGCCTCGGGCACGTCTGACCGAACTGCTGGACCGCTACCGCGACTGCCTCGACCAGGCCGCGTCGCTGTATGAAAGCGAAGTGCACACACTCAACGATGGCAGCACGCTGCTGTTGTTCCACAGCTCGGAAAGCGGCGAGGACTACCTGACCAACGCCATCTGCTGTGGCGAACTGCTGCGCGCCCTGGGGCATGCGTTGCAGGTGGAAGTGGCCGACAGCGGGATTACCCTGCAATTGCAGCTGGGCCTGGCGCTGGGTGAAGACCTGCACGGCCTGAGCCAGATCGACCTGCTGCTGACCGACAAGGCCCAGGATGCCCTGGCGTTGTCGCAACACAGCCGCAACCTGCTGCTGGTGGAGCGCAAGGTCAGTGATGATGCGCTGATTCGCCAGCGTGCCCGCATCCGCCCGATTGCCAGCCCTGAAGGGGCATGCTGTGTGGAGCGCCTGATGGAGCCGTATCCGTCGATGCTGGAGCGCCAGCTGGCACGCATGCACGAGCGCCAGATCAAGACCTGAGGCCCCGTAGGAGCCGGTTTCAACCGGCCACAAAAAAGCCCGCATCGCTGCGGGCTTTTTTGTGGCCGGTTAAAACCGGAACACTTCCATCTCGGTACGAATCGGTGTCGCCATCGGAATCTTCGGTTTCTCCGGTTCCTTGCGCACCTGCTGTACCGGCGTGGCCTTCTTCGGCTGTTCCTGCACGATCGGCGGCTGATTGGCCAACGGCTTCAACGCCACGCTCAACTGCTCGGCCAGACGCTGCAGCAGTTGCCCCTGCGCCTGTACCTGCGCCGCCGAGCTGCCTTCATGGGGCTGCTCGAAATGCACGATGCGGTTGTCACGCACCTGGCCACGACGATCAAGCAAGCGCCACTGGGCATCGAGGATCGCCGGCTGGCCAACGCCCGAGTCCAGGCGCGTGATCGACAGCAGCACCTGCACATCCGGGTTGAACCCGGTACTGGCCGGTGCCAGCACCACACGCTGGCTGTCCAGGCGCCAGGCCAGCTGGCGCACCAGCAACTGGTCGATGTCGGCCGACAGGCTGCCCGCCCAGCGACCATCGGTCGCTGCCGTCAGGCTGCCGTCACGCTGGCGTTGCAGCAGGGTTTCGCGTTGCAGGTAGTCGGCCACCGAGACCGGCCCCAGCACCACGGCCATGCCGTTGCTCTGGCCAGGTTGCCCCGGCTCGCCACTGTCGAGCTGATACAGCGCTACCGGCTGGTGCATGCTGCACCCGGCCAAGCCCAGCACGCCACTGAGCAGTAGAACAAATGGAAGGCGCAGAAAAGTCATCATCCCATCCAGGCGGCCGCCACACGGCTTGCCGCAGTGATACTCATGAATACGTCGGGCACACAGCTACGCTGGCACCACAAGGGGCCTATCATCCGCGAAAGTTCCGTGCGACTCCAGTGTTTAAGCCGCAAACGGTCACTAAAATACCCGTTTGCGGCCACCAGGTCGCTTATTCGACGTTTTCCACCAGCAGCGCATCGACCCGCTGGAAGCCGCGCGGCAGCTTGTTGCCACGCCGCCCACGCTCGCCCTTGTAGTGCTCCAGGTCATCGCCCTTGAGCGACAGGGTACGCTTGCCGGCCTGCAATACAAGGGTCGAACCCTCGGGAATCACTGCCAGGTCGGTGACAAATTCTTCACGACTGGCCACGCGGTCGCCCGGAATGCCGATGATCTTGTTGCCCTTGCCCTTGCCCAGCTGTGGCAGGTCGCTGATTTTGAACACCAGCAGGCGCCCTTCGGTGGTCACCGCCGCCAGCCAGTCCTGCTCGCGGTTGCCCACCGGGCGCGGCAGGATCACCTTGGCGTTGTTCGGCAGGCTCAACAGGGCCTTGCCGGCCTTGTTCTTGGCCTGCAGGTCTTCGCCCTTGACCACGAAGCCGTAGCCGGCATCGGAGGCAATCACGTACAGGCCGTCATCCTCGGGCATCAGCACGCACTCGAACGAAGCACCGGGCGGCGGGGTCAGGCGACCGGTCAGCGGCTCACCCTGGCCCCGTGCCGACGGCAGGGTATGCGCCGGCACCGAGTAGCTGCGGCCGGTGGAGTCGATGAACACCGCGTACTGGTTCGAGCGCCCCGCAGCTGCGGTCTTGAAGCCGTCGCCGGCCTTGTACGAGAGCCCGGTGGCATCGATGTCGTGGCCCTTGGCCGAACGTACCCAGCCCTTCTCGGACAGCACCACCGTGACCTTTTCGTTGGGCAGCAGGTCGTGCTCGGTCATCGCACGGGCTTCGGCGCGCTCGACGATCGGCGAGCGACGGTCGTCGCCATAAGTTTCGGCGTCCTGCAGCAGTTCGGTGCGCACCAGTTTCTTGAGCTTGGCTTCGCTGCCCAGCAGCGCCAGCAGCTTGGCCTGTTCCTTGAGCAGTTCGTCCTGCTCGTTGCGCAGCTTCATCTCTTCCAGACGGGCCAACTGGCGCAGGCGCGTGTCGAGAATGTAGTCGGCCTGGATCTCGCTCAATGCAAAGCGCTCGATCAACCTGGCCCGTGGGTGCTCCTCGGTACGGATGATGTGGATCACTTCATCCAGGTTGAGGTAGGCGATCAGCAAGCCGTCCAACAGGTGCAGGCGACGCTCCACCTTGTCCAGGCGGAACTGCAGGCGACGGCGCACGGTCTGCACACGGAACTGCAGCCACTCGACCAGCAGCGTGCGCAGGTTCTTCAACTGCGGCTTGCCGTCCAGGCCGATGATGTTGATGTTGACCCGGTAGCTGGACTCAAGGTCGGTACTGGCGAACAGGTGCTGCATCAGCGCTTCGTGGTCGACGCGGCTGTGCACCGGGATGATCACGATGCGGCACGGGTTCTCGTGGTCCGATTCGTCACGCAGGTCGGCCACCTGCGGCGCCTTGGACGGCTTGGCCTGCATCATCGCGGCGATCTGTTCCAGCACCTTGGCGCCCGACACCTGGTGCGGCAGCGCGGTGACCACGATGTCGCCGTCCTCGATGTGGTACACGGCGCGCATGCGCACCGAGCCACGGCCGGTTTCGTAGATTTTCAGCAGGTCGGCGCGCGGGGTGATGATCTCTGCTTCGGTCGGGTAGTCCGGGCCCTGGATGTGCTCGCACAGCTGTTCGACCGTGGCCTTGGGCTCGTCGAGCAGGCGCACGCAGGCTGTGGCCACTTCGCGCAGGTTGTGCGGCGGCACGTCGGTGGCCATGCCCACGGCGATACCGGTGGTGCCATTGAGCAGGATGTTCGGCAAACGTGCCGGCAACACCAGGGGCTCGTCGAGGGTACCGTCGAAGTTCGGGCCCCAGTCCGCAGTGCCCTGGCCCAGCTCGCTGAGCAGCACCTCGGAATAGCGCGACAGGCGCGCTTCGGTGTAGCGCATGGCCGCGAAGGATTTGGGATCGTCCGGCGCCCCCCAGTTGCCCTGGCCGTCGACCAGGGTGTAGCGATAGCTGAAGGGCTGCGCCATCAGCACCATGGCTTCATAGCAGGCCGAATCGCCATGCGGGTGGAACTTGCCGAGCACGTCACCGACGGTACGCGCCGATTTCTTGTGCTTGGAATCGGCGTCCAGGCCCAGTTCGCTCATGGCGTAGACGATGCGTCGCTGCACCGGCTTCAAACCGTCGCCGATATGCGGCAGCGCACGGTCCATGATCACGTACATGGAGTAGTTGAGGTAGGCCTGTTCGGTGAAGTCAGCCAGTGACCGGCGCTCTACGCCATCGAGGCTGAGATCAAGGGAGTCGCTCATGCGGGCCTCATCATTTCAAGGTCTGGCGCAGCAGCAAGGTGCCGCCGCGCTGGGTAAATTCGAGTTGTTTCAGGGCACTCATGCCCAGCAGTACCTGCTCGCCGTCCAGCCCCGGCACCACCAGGGCGCGTACGTCGCGCAGCAGAATATCGCCCAGTTGCAGGCTGTCGAGGCGGGTGCGATAGCCCTCGGTACGACCATTGGCGGTACTCAGGGTCACGGGCGCACCACGCTCCAGGCTGAACTGCCGGGCCAGGCTCTCGGGGATCGCCACGTCGGTGGCGCCAGTATCCAGCAGAAAATGCACGGCCTGGCCGTTGATCAGACCGTCGGCCACAAAATGCCCCTGGCCATTGCCCAGCAGCCGCACCTCGACATAGCCATCGCCGTGCTGCGAGCTGATCTGGCTGTTGGGGTTAGCCTGGCGCTGTTCCCAGTCGCCGAAAAAGCGCGTGGCCAGGAACAGGCCGGCCGCCCACGCCAGCACCAGCATCACCCGGCCGGCACGCTTGCCCGGTGCCTGGCTCACGGTTTGGCGCTCCAGCCGCCATGGGGCGCTGCAAAGCGCCACACGATCGGGCGGTTTTCACCATCGGCGCGGCGACCGCCGTTGTTGTCCAGGCCTATCCAGGCGCCTTTGGCATCGATCACCAGGGCCTCGGCCAGGCCGAACGGCTGCGAGTACTGCCGCGATTCGATCAGGGCATCGGCAGCGAACGACCAGCAGCGCTCCACGCTTCCAGTGTCGGCATCACGCCGGCAGATACGGTAGGCGTTGCGCTCCAGGGTGAACAGCTTGCCTTCGAACAGCGCCAGGTCGGCAAAATCCCGGGGCCGCTCGCGGGCGTTGGGCATCTGCGCAGGCTGCATCTCGGTGCCGGCCTCGCTGAGCAGCACGCAGCCATCACCGCAGTGCCAGGTGGTCTGCTGGCGATTGATCGAAATCAGCCCGCGGCGCTCGCGCTCGGCGGCCAGCCACAGGCGATCGCCGGCCGGGTTCACGGCGATGCCTTCGAACAATGCATTGAAGTGCAGCAGCATGCCGCTGGCGCGCGCCTGGCGGACCATGCTCGGGTCGATCTTCAGCCAGCTGGGGTCGCCTGCGACTGGTACCTTGAGCACCGCCACATGGGTTTCGCTGACCAGGTAGTGATTGCCTGCGGCATCGCAACTGATGCCTTCGAAATCCAGCTCGCCGCCGCGCACGTAGGACATTGCCCAGTTGCTCGAGCGCAGGCCCCAGGGCAGGCCGCTGTCCGGCACCGGCGGCACCTCCAGGCGAATACCTTCGGCCTGCCACACCGTCTGGGTGGTGTCCAGGCGGTACAGCAGGTCGTCGTCGCGGTCCGAGACGGTCCAGAGCTCGCCGTTGCACAGGGCCAGCCCCGACAGGTTGCCGCCACGCATGCCCTCTACCGGATGCTCGCTCTGCATCGCCAGCTCCGGCCAGGTTTCGGCCAGCGCCGGCACGCCCAGCAGTGACAACAGCGCTGCCAGGCACCGAGCGATCAAGCCAGTACCTCGGCCAGGTTGCCTTTGGACTCCAGCCAGCTCTTGCGGTCGCCCGCACGTTTCTTGGCCAGCAGCATGTCCATGATCTCGCGGGTGCCTTCGAGGTCTTCCAGGGTCAACTGCACCAGGCGCCGGGTGTTCGGGTCCATGGTGGTTTCACGCAGCTGCGGCGGGTTCATCTCGCCCAGGCCCTTGAATCGGGTGACCTGCGGCTTGCCGCGCTTCTTCTCGGCCACCAGGCGGTCGAGGATGCCGTCGCGTTCGGCCTCGTCCAGGGCGTAGTAGATCTCCTTGCCCAGGTCGATGCGGTACAGCGGCGGCATCGCCACGTACACGTGGCCGGCCTCCACCAGCGGGCGGAAGTGCTGCACGAACAGGGCGCAGAGCAAGGTGGCGATGTGCAGGCCGTCGGAGTCGGCGTCGGCCAGGATGCAGATCTTGCCGTAGCGCAGCTGGCTCATGTCGGTGGCACCGGGGTCGACGCCGATGGCCACCGCGATGTTGTGCACTTCCTGACTGGCCAGCACTTCGCCGCCGTCGACTTCCCAGGTGTTGAGGATCTTGCCGCGCAGCGGCAGGATGGCCTGGAACTCCTTGTCGCGCGCCTGCTTGGCCGAACCACCGGCCGAGTCACCCTCGACCAGGAACAGCTCGGCGCGCATCGGGTCCTGCCCGGCGCAGTCGGCCAGCTTGCCCGGCAGTGCCGGGCCCTGGGTCACGCGCTTGCGCTCGACCTTCTTGCTGGCCTTGAGCCGGCGCCCGGCGTTGTTGATCGCCAGTTCCGCCAGTTGCATGCCCACTTCGGGGTGGGCATTGAGCCACAGGCTGAAGGCATCCTTGACCACGCCGGAAACGAATGCGGCGGCCTCGCGAGACGACAGGCGCTCCTTGGTCTGGCCGGAGAACTGCGGCTCCTGCATCTTCATCGAGAGCACGAAGCTGATGCGCTCCCACACGTCCTCGGGGGCCAGCTTGACCCCGCGCGGCAGCAGGTTGCGGAACTCGCAGAACTCGCGCATGGCATCGAGCAGGCCCTGGCGCAGGCCGTTGACGTGGGTGCCGCCCTGGGCGGTGGGGATCAGGTTGACGTAGCTTTCCTGCACGCTGTCGCCGCCTTCGGGCAGCCACAGCAAGGCCCAGTCCACGGCCTCCTTGTTGCCCGCCAGGCTGCCGCAGAACGGCGCGTCGGGCAGGCGCAGGAACTCGCTTACCGAGTCTTCGAGGTACGAGCGCAGGCCGTCCTCGTAATGCCACTCGACCTTCTCGCCGGTGCCTTTGTCCTCGAAGCTGACCAGCAGCCCCGGGCACAGTACAGCCTTGGCCTTGAGCACATGCTTGAGGCGGCTGATGGAAAACTTGGGCGAGTCGAAATACTTGGGATCGGGCGCGAAGTACACGCTGGTACCGGTGTTGCGCTTGCCGACGGTACCGATCACTTCGAGCTCGGTGGCCTTGAAGCCGTCGGCGAAGGTCATCTGGTACTCGTTGCCGTCGCGCTTGACCCGTACCCGTACCTGGTTGGACAGGGCGTTGACCACCGAAATGCCCACCCCGTGCAGGCCGCCGGAGAACTGGTAGTTCTTGTTGGAAAACTTGCCGCCGGCGTGCAGCTTGGTGAGGATCAGCTCGACGCCCGACACGCCCTCTTCGGGGTGGATGTCCACGGGCATGCCGCGACCGTCGTCGGACACTTCCAGCGAATGGTCTGCATGCAGGATGACCTGCACGGTGCGAGCGTGGCCGGCCAGCGCTTCGTCGACGCTGTTGTCGATGACTTCCTGGGCCAGGTGATTGGGCCGGCTGGTGTCGGTGTACATGCCCGGGCGCTTGCGCACCGGGTCAAGGCCGGAGAGGACTTCGATGGCGTCTGCGTTATAGGCGCTAGCGCTGGGATTGGCCATGGGTTCTCGTCGTCAGTCGTAGGTGAAAATAATCAGTCAAAGTACAGAAAAATCGAATGCCTGGTACACCTGCGGTGCAATGCCGGCAAAGCTCAGCATGGCCGGCAGGTGCTGCGCGAAGCCCTGGAAGCTGTGGTCGCCACCGGCCTCGATGCGTAGCGCACAGGCCCGATAGAAGGCCTGGGCACGGCGGTAGTCCAGGGTTTCATCGCCCGTCTGCAGCCATACCTGAAAGCGCTCGGGGTCGCTCGGTGCGGGCACTTCCAGCTCGGCCAGGGCCTGCACGTGGTCCAGTGTCAGCTCCCAGGTTTCCCCGGTGTAGAAATTCTGCTGCGGGCCCAGGTAGCCGTCGAACAGCTGGTGCGGATTGACGGCCGGGTTGATCAGCAGGGCCTTGAGCCCGTGGCGCTGGGCCAGGTGGGTGGCATAGTAGCCCCCGAGCGAGCTGCCGACCAGCAATGGCGAACCCAGCTCGGCGATGGCACGTTCAAGCTGCGCCACGGCCTGGCGCGGATGGTTGTCCAGCAGGGGCACGCGCAGCTGCCCGGCCAGCCCCAGCTGCTGCATCACACTGCTCAGCTGGCTGGCCTTGGTCGAACTGGGCGCACTGTTGAACCCGTGGATATAAAGAATCGAACCCGACATGATCGCCCCCGATGCCCATGCAACGCCCGTCGCAACGAGCACAAAAGACGCGCAGTTTAGCCTGTTCGAGAAGCCTTGAGCGGCAACTTTCAAACATCAGGTTACAACCGGGCGGTGATATTCGCGTTCACTTGCAGCTTGCAGCGCTCAGTACCCACTGCTGCCGTAATCGACGGTGAAGGCAAAGTCGGTCACGCGCGAGACCCCGGTCTCGAGCCTGCCGTCGTCATGCAGGCGCAGCCAGCGATACCCCGGGGCCTGGTCGCCCACCTTGAAGTCTTCACTGCCCGGCTCGAACTGAATGCAGGTGGACGGCGAGGCGAGCAGACGCACACCGTCACGCAGCTGGTCCCACTCCTGGTGGATATGCCCCCAGAGCAGCGCGCGCACCTGTGGATAACCCTTGAGCAGGTCGAACAGCACATCGGCGTTGCGCAGCCCGATGGGCGCCATCCAGGCGCAATCGATGGAAACCGGCTGGTGATGGAAGCAGATCAGGCAATGGCGCTGCGGTGCGGCCTCCAGGGCCTGCCTGAGCAGTTGCAGCTGATCGTCTGCCAGCAGCCCCGGCACCGAGCCGCACACGGCCGAGTTGAGCATGATCACCCGCCAGGCGCCGGCATCCACTACCGGCTCGAGCAGCGCGCTGCCGCGTGCCACCTGCGCCATGGGGAACGGCTCGTCGTGATTGCCGGCCAGCCAGCGGGCCGGGGCCGGGATCCTGCCGCTGAGGGCCAGAAACTGCAGATAGGATTCGACGCTGCCATCCTGCGACAGGTCGCCGGTGGCCAGCACCAGGTCGACCACCGGCTGTTCGTCGAGTACCCGCTCGACCACCCGGCGCAGGCTGTCGCGGGTGTTCATGCCCAGCAGCGTGCCTTCGGCTTCGGCGAACAGATGACTGTCGGAGAGCTGCACCAGCAGCACCGAGGTGTCACGGGAAGGGATGATCGAGTGCGGCAAGGCCGTCTCCTTGGGCGGATTCTGCACGATTATGGTGGGAATGCAGGCAACGGCAAACCCCGCGCCCACGACACCGGTCACATTTTCAGCGAACCGCTTCCAGTTCGTGGCCGCAGGCCAGGCAATGGCTCAGCCACTCGCCCAGGAACAGGTTGAGCTGGGCCTTTTCGTCCGGCTGGTGCATGGCCGCATTGGGGTACGGGTAGACACTGCGAAAGCGCCGCGCATGCTCGGCACTGACCACCTCGGCCATGCGCGCGTCGTGGTACACCTGCACCTCCAGCTGCGGCACCGGCAGCCACGGCAGGCTGTGCTCCTGGCGCACGCGCAGGGTGGTGGTGTAAGGGCAGGCCAGCACCACGTCGAGCACCAGCACGCCGAGCATCTGGTCACCCTGGGTCATGCCGATGCGGCGCGAGCTCTGGGTGGTGCGCATGTCGGGCAACAGGCGCATCAGGCGCGCATAGTTGGCCTCGCAGGCAGCCTGCAAGCCGACCAGATCGACCCGGTAGCGCTCGCGCAACAGATTCACGACCACAGCCCCCTGACTTCATCACGGTTCAACGCCAGCCATTGCAGGGCAATGATGCTCGCGGCATTGGCAATGCGCCCATCGCGCACGGCCTGCAACGCATCCTCGAACGCCCAGGCCTTCACGCGAATGTCTTCGCCCTCTTCTTCCAGCCCGTGCAGGCCGCCTGCGCCGTCGCTGTGGCAACGCCCCAGGTACAGGTGCACGAATTCATCGCTGCCGCCGGGCGACGGAAAGTACTTGGTCATCGGCCACAGCGCACTGAATGTCAGCCCAGCTTCCTCCTGCGCCTCGCGGTGCGCAACCTCCTCGGGCTGTTCGTCCTTGTCGATCAGACCGGCGACCAGTTCCACCAGCCAGGGGTTGTCGACCTTGCCCATGGCGCCGACGCGAAACTGCTCGATCAGCACCACTTCGTCACGCTGCGGATCATAGGGCAGCACGCACACTGCGTCGTGGCGCACGAACAGCTCACGGCTGATCTCGCGGCCCATGCCGCCGGCAAACAGCTCGTGGCGCAGGTGCAGCCGGTCGAGCCGGTAAAAGCCCTTGAAGCAGTTTTCGCGCCGCACGATCTGTACGTCGGTCGGCATGGCCTTTGGCTTGTCTGTCATGGATACCTCGTTACCCCATTACCACGTCGCGCCATCCTAACCTGCACACTGCGCGGTTTCACCCCTTTAAAACAATCGTGCGGGCTGCGAGGATAGGCGCAGCCTTTCTTGTCAGCTTAGTGGCGAACCGACGGCATTGCCGACGGTCCAAGCCCGATTACCGTTGCACTACAAGGATCATCATGTCACTTGCGAAATTAGCCTGCGTGACCGCCCTGGCCTTGACTCTGGGCGCCTGCCAGAGCCTGTTCCAGCCCAACATGCGCGTGCCGCTCGAGGTCAAGCGCGACAGGTGGGAGCACATCAAGCCGGGCTGCACCGCAGCCGACTGCCCGCTGGTGAACATCGACACGGTGCACTTCCCCACCAACCCCAAGCTCGATGCGATCGTCGAGCGCAGCCTGCTCAAGCTCACCAGCGATGGCGAGGGCGCACCGTTGCCGGCCTCGCTCAAGTCCTACGAGGACAGCTACCTGCAATCGGCCCAGAGCCGCAACAGCAGCTACCTGCAGGCCAAGGTACGCGAGCAGCATGACGGCTTGGTGATCATCGAGTTGTCCAGCTACCTGGACACCGGCGGCGCGCACGGCATGCCGGGGCGCGGCTTCATCAACTATTCGCGCCAGCAGGACAAGGTGCTGACCCTGCAGGACATGCTGGTGCCGGGCCAGGAGGCAACCTTCTGGAAGACCGTCGAAGAGGCCCACAAGGGCTGGCTGATCAGCACCGGCATGGACAAAGACGCCGAGTTCGTGAAGAACTGGCCATTCCAGAAGTCACCGCACGTCGCCCTGACCTACGGCGCGGTGGTGGTGAAGTACGAGGTGTATGCCATCGCCCCGTACTCCATGGGCCACATCGAGCTCAAGATCCCCTACCCGCGCCTGAACGGCGTGATCAGGCCCGAGCTGTTTCCCGGCCGCGGTTGAAGCCCAGCAACAGATGCAGCGCCCCTGCCAGCAGCAAGGCTGGCAGGGTGGCGCCAACGTCTGCGGCGTAATGCGCCAGCACATGGTAGGTCGCCACGCCACAGGCCCACGCCACCAGCGCCCCGTAGTGCAGGCCGTCGACCACACTGGGCAGGCGACGCCGGCGCAGCACGTAGTGGTCGCTCAGCACCACACCGAACAGCGGCGCGAACACCGAGCCGATCAGCAGCAGGAAGTTCTCGTACTGGCCCAGCGGCGCGAAGCAGGCGATCAGGGTGCACACCACGCCGATCACCAGTGCCAGGTGCTCGACCTTCACGCCTGACAGCAGGCTGCTGGACACCGCCGCCGAGTGGATGTCGGCAAAGGCCTTTTCCGACTCGTCGAGCAGCACCAGCAACAGCGGGATGCCAAAGCCTGCGCCGGCCAGCGCCAGCAGCAGGGTGCTGGCTTCGCCATCGGTGGCGAAGGCCAGGATGTAGGCCACGCCCAGGCTCATCATCCACAGGTTGCCGATGAAGTAGCCCAGTGCGGTACCCACGAACACCTGCCCCGAATGCCTGCCGAAGCGCGAGTAGTCGGCAATCAGCGGCAGCCACGACAGCGGCATGGCGATGGCGATGTCAAAGCCCACCCCCAGCGACATCGAGCCGTCCCCGGCGCGCGCCCACAGGGCAGCCAGGTCGGCCTTGGCGAACAGGCTCCAGGTCAGCCACAGGCAGGCGCCCAGCAGCAGCCAGATGCCCCATTTGCGCAAAATGCGGCGCACGAAGGTCAGCGGGCCGGCCACCGCCAGCGCGGTGGCCAGGGCGCCGAAGCACAGTGCCCACAGCAGCGGGCTGACCCACAGGCTATCGGCGCCGAAGGCCCGCGCACCGAGCAGACTGGCGGCGTCGCGCATCACGATGATTTCGAACGCGCCCCAGCCAACCAGTTGCAGCAGGTTGAGAATGGCCGGCAGCGCCACGCCGTGGCGGCCCAGGCTCAGGCGCAGGGTGCCCATGGCCGACAGGCCGGTGTCGCTGCCGATGACGCCGGCGGCGGCCAGCAGCAGAACGCCGACCAGCGTGCCGAGGGTGATGGCCAGCAACGCGCCGGGCAGGCCCAGGCCGGGGCCGAGCAAGGCGCCGGTCTGCAGCACCATCAGGCCGATGCCGAGGGAGAACCACAGGGAGAACAGGTCACGCGCGCCGAAGACGCGCTGGCTGTCGGGAATGGGGGAATCGGGGGAGTAGTGGCTGGGTGTGCTCACGATCAGGGCTCGGCAGGAGAGTGGGGGTTGGATTGCAGGACGCTTTCGCCGGCAAGGCCGGCTCCTACAGGGTTTCGTGTCGCCTGTAGGAGCCGGCCTTGCCGGCGAAGGGATCGCCTCAGACCTTCTGGTACAACTGGCTGCCTTCCTGGCGGAACCGCTCGGCCTGCTCGCGCATGCCCTCTTCTACCGCCACCTCGACCGGCTGGTTGGCGGCGTATTCACGCACTTCCTGGGTGATCTTCATCGAGCAGAACTTCGGCCCGCACATCGAGCAGAAGTGCGCGACCTTGGCCGAATCCTTGGGCAGGGTCTCGTCGTGGAACGAGCGTGCGGTGTCCGGGTCCAGGCCCAGGTTGAACTGGTCTTCCCAGCGAAACTCGAACCGCGCCTTGCTCAAGGCGTTGTCGCGGATCTGCGCGCCCGGGTGTCCCTTGGCCAGGTCCGCCGCGTGCGCGGCGATCTTGTAGGTGATGATGCCGGTCTTGACGTCGTCCTTGTTCGGCAGCCCCAGGTGCTCCTTGGGCGTCACGTAGCAGAGCATCGCGCAACCGAACCAGCCGATCATCGCCGCACCGATGCCCGAGGTGATGTGGTCGTACCCCGGCGCGATGTCGGTGGTCAGCGGGCCCAGGGTGTAGAACGGCGCCTCGTCGCAGCACTCGAGCTGCTTGTCCATGTTCTCCTTGATCAACTGCATCGGCACGTGGCCGGGGCCTTCGATCATGCACTGCACGTCATGCTTCCAGGCGATCTTGGTCAGCTCGCCCAGGGTCTCCAGCTCGCCGAACTGCGCCGCATCGTTGGCGTCGGCGATCGAGCCCGGACGCAGGCCGTCGCCCAGCGAGAAGCTGACGTCGTAGGCCTTCATGATTTCGCAGATTTCGTCGAAATGGGTGTAGAGGAAGTTTTCCTTGTGATGCGCCAGGCACCACTTGGCCATGATCGAGCCGCCGCGGCTGACGATGCCGGTCACGCGCTTGGCGGTCAGCGGCACGTAGCGCAGCAGCACGCCGGCATGGATGGTGAAGTAGTCCACGCCCTGCTCCGCCTGTTCGATCAGGGTGTCGCGAAACAGCTCCCAGGTCAGGTCCTCGGCCACGCCGTTGACCTTCTCCAGTGCCTGGTAGATCGGCACCGTACCGATCGGCACTGGCGAGTTGCGGATGATCCACTCGCGGGTTTCATGGATGTGCTTGCCGGTGGACAGGTCCATTACCGTGTCCGAGCCCCAGCGGATGCCCCAGGTCAGCTTGGCCACTTCTTCCTCGATGGAGGAGCCCAGCGCGCTGTTGCCGATGTTGCCGTTGACCTTCACCAGGAAATTGCGGCCGATGATCATCGGCTCCAGCTCCACATGGTTGATGTTGGCCGGAATGATCGCGCGGCCGCGAGCGACTTCTTCGCGTACGAATTCGGCGGTGATCTCCTTGGGGATGCTTGCGCCGAAGCTGTGCCCGGCGTGCTGCTGGTCGAGCAGGCCGGCGGCGCGGGCCTCCTGCAGCTTCATGTTCTCGCGGATGGCCACGTACTCCATCTCGGCGGTGATGATGCCCTGGCGCGCGTAGTGCATCTGGCTGACGTTGGCGCCGGCCTTGGCCCGGCGCGGGTTGCGCACGTGGGCAAAGCGCAGCTTGGTCAGTTCCACGTCGTTCAGGCGCATCTGGCCGAAACTGGAGGACAGCCCGGCCAGGCGCTCGGTGTCGCCGCGCGCGTCGATCCAGGCCGAGCGCACATCGCCCAGGCCCTTGCGCACGTCGATCTGCACGGTGGGGTCGGTGTAGGGGCCGGAGGTGTCGTACACCAGCACCGGCGCGTTGGCTTCGCCGCCGAAATCGGTGGGGGTGTCGTCCAGGCTGATTTCGCGCATCGGCACCTGGATATCGGGGCGCGAGCCCTGCACGTAGATCTTGCGCGAACGGGTGAACGGCTGCACGGACTGCTCGTCGACCTTGGCCGATTCACTCAGGTGCGCGGGGTATTTTTGTTTTTGGCTCATCACAGGCTCTCCAGACGGGTTGGCAGTCGGAGTGAACCTGAAAGGCACGGGCGCACCAGGGCTGGTGCTGTGCCGAAAACGGAAGATGCCACACCAGCCAAAAAGCTGAAATGACAATCCCGCAGCCGACACAAGAGGGCTCGCGGGAGACGAGCAATCTTGTTCCCTACGCAGGCGCTAACCTGATCAGGTTCAACGGGATCCGGAATTATCCGATCTCAGCCTCAACGCAAGGCACCCCGACAAGAACGCGCCCAGCATAGACCGGTGCGACGCGAAACGCCAACAGTCCAAGCACAAGCATGATAAAAGGCGCAAATAGCGGATTGTTGCAAAATGCCTGCGCAACTACACTCATCGGTTCAGAAATACTCAACCGTTCAAGGACTGCCCTATGCTGCGCAAACTTTCACTGGCCCTCGCCGTGTCGTGTGCTACCAACGGAATGGCCTGGGCAGCAGAACCGCCCCTGTCGGTACGCACCGATCTGGTCAGCGTGTATCAGGAAGCGGTGAACAACAACGCCGACCTGGCCGCTGCCCGCGCCGACTACGGCGCCCGCAAGGAAGTGGTGCCCCAGGCCCGTGCCGGCCTGCTGCCCAACCTCTCGGCCGGCGCCGAGATGATGAACAGCCGTACGAAGATCGACCACCCCTCGATCACCGCCAACCGCAGCGGCAACTCCTGGCAGGCCACCCTGGCCCAGCCGATCTTCCGCGCCGACCGCTGGTTCCAGTTGCAGGCAGCCGAAGCGGTGAACGAACAGGCGGCGCTGGAGCTGTCGGCCACCGAACAGAACCTGATTCTGCAAAGTGCCGAGAACTACTTCGCCGTGCTGCGCGCCCAGGACACCCTGGCTTCGACCAAGGCCGAAGAAGCAGCGTTCAAGCGCCAGCTCGACCAGAGCAACGAGCGCTTCGATGTAGGCCTGTCGGACAAGACCGACGTGCTGCAGTCCCAGGCCAGCTACGACACCGCACGCGCCAACCGCATCGTCGCGCAGCGCCAGGTGGACGACGCCTTCGAGGCACTGGTGACCCTGACCAACCGCGACTACAACTCGGTGCAGGGCATCGTGCACACCCTGCCGGTGCAGGTACCCACGCCCAATGACGCCAAGGCCTGGGTAGAAACCGCCGCAAAGCAGAACCTGAACCTGCAGGCCACCAACTACGCGGTCAACGCGGCCGAGGAAACCCTGCGCCAGCGCAAGGCCGGGCACGCGCCGACGGTGGACGCGGTGGCGCGCTACCAGAAGGGTGACAACGACAGCCTGGGCTTCAGCAACCCCAACCTGACGGGCCAGAACTACCGCGGCGACGTGGAGCAGACCAGCATCGGCCTGCAGCTGAACATCCCGATCTACAGTGGCGGGCTGACCAGCTCGCAGGTGCGCGAGGCGTACCAGCGCCTGAGCCAGAGCGAACAGCAGCGCGAGAGCCTGCGTCGCCAGGTGGTGGAAAACACCCGCAACCTGCACCGCGCGGTGAACACCGACGTGGAGCAGGTGCAGGCGCGCAAGCAGTCGATCATTTCCAACCAGAGTGCGCTGGAAGCGACCGAAATCGGTTACCAGGTGGGTACGCGCAACATCGTCGACGTGCTGGATGCACAGCGCCAGCTGTACACCTCGGTGCGCGACTACAACAACACCCGGTATGACTACATCCTCGACAACCTGCGCCTGAAGCAGGCCGCCGGGACCTTGAGCCCGCAAGACCTGAATGACCTGGGTCGCTACCTCAAGCCCGACTACAACCCGGACAAGGACTTCCTGCCGCCGGACCTGGCCAAGGCGGCGCAAGCCAATTTCGAAAGGCCCTGAAACAGCTTCGCCGGCAAGGCCGGCTCCTACAGGTGTTGCGCACCCCGTGTAGGAGCCGACCTTGCCGGCGAACAGGCCTCACGCCTTGAGCAGATTCCCCAGCCCATCCAGCAGGCGCTTCAACGCCCCCTGATTGGCCCGCATCACCCCGACCCCCGCCTCGCCCATCTTCAGTGCATCGCTGGGCAGCTCGATCAGGCGCCGCACCTCGGCCGCCAGCCCCTGGGCATCATCCACTTCGCACAACGCCCCCGCCTCGCGCAGCATTGCCGCGATCTCGAGAAAGTTGAACAGATGCGGCCCACTCAGCACTGGCCTGGCCAGTGCAGCCGGCTCCAGCAGATTGTGCCCGCCGTTGGGCACCAGGCTGCCGCCGACGAACGCGATGTCCGCCAGCGCATACAGAAACAGTAGCTCGCCCATGGTATCGCCCAGCAGTACCTGGCAATCCGCCGTCACCGGCGCACCGCCAGAGCGGCGCACCGTGGAAAACTGCGCTGCGCACAACCCATGCACCGCGTTGAAGCGCTCCGGATGGCGCGGTACCAGCATCAGCAGCGCGTCCGAATGGTGCGCCAGCAACTGCCGATGCGCTGCCAGGATCACCTCGTCCTCGCCCTCATGGGTGCTTGCGGCAATCCACACCGGCCGTTGCAGCGCCTGCCACTCTTCACGCAGCGCCCTGGCGCGCACCGGCAGCTGCGCATCGATGGTCAGGTCGAACTTGATCGAGCCGGTCACCTGCACGCACTCGGGCCGCGCACCGAGCTGGCGAAAACGCTCGGCCTCGGTTTCGGTCTGCACCGCGATCAGGCTCATCTCGGCCAGCATCGGCCGGGTCAGCCCGGCAAAACGCGCATAGCCCTTGGCCGAACGCGCCGACAACCGCGCATTGGCCAGCGCCACCGGTATGCCACGTCGGGCGCACTGGTGGATATGGTTGGGCCACAGCTCGGTCTCCATGATCACCGCCAGTTGCGGGCGAGCACGCTCCAGAAACCGCGCCGCCGCCCACGGCAGGTCGTACGGCAGGTAGCAGTGCTGGATGCGTGGCTCGTTTGCGAACAGCGCCTGGATGCGCTCGGAACCGGTGGGCGTCATGCAGGTGATGGTGATCGGCAACTGTGGATAACGTTGCAGCAGGGCACGCACCATCGGCGCGGCGGCGATGCTCTCGCCCACCGACACCGCATGCACCCAGATGCCCCCCGGCTGCAGGGGCGGCAGCTTCAGGCCGAAGCGCTCGGCGATGCGCCGGGCATAGGCCGGCGCCTTGCGCGAGCGCAGGTACAGGCGCAGCGCGACCAGCGGCAGGCCCAGGTGAAACAGCAGGGTATATAGGGTTCTGTTCATGGCGCCGAAGTGTACTAGCCAATGGCGCACAAATGCACTGCGAAGCGCTCGGCCAGCCAGCGCGCGGCCGGCCCCAGCGGCTCGTCGCGGCGCCACGCCAACTCCACCACCAGCGCCGGCGGGCGCCACTCGCTGGCAAGCTCCACCATCTGCTGCTGGTAGGCCGGGTACTGCACCACATGGCGCGGCAGCCAGGCCCAGCCCAGCCCGCGCATGAGCATCTCGGCCATCACGTAGAAGCTGTCGGCGCGCCAGATCTGTGGGCTGATCGGTTCGCCGCCAGGGTAGCCGCTCTGCTGGGGCGTGATCAGCAACTGACGGTGCTGCGCCAGCTGCTGGCGATTGACGCTGGCCAGTTGCGCCAGCGGGTGATGCACCGCGCACACGGTGACCATCTCCACGCTGCCCAGCGCCTGGCGCTCCAGCGCTGCAGGCATGTGCTCGTGGTGAAACATCAGGCCCAGGTCGGCACGGCGCTCCAGCAGCTTGCGCGCCACATCGCCCTGGGCCCCGCTGGCCACCTGGATTTCCAGCAGCGGGTACTGCACGGCCAGCTCGTCGAGGCTGTCGAGCACCGGCTGGAAGGGCATGGCCTCGTCCTGCGCCAGGCGCAGTTGCGCCTCCTGCCCGCGCATCAGCGCCTGCGCCCGGCCGTCCAGGCGCTCGCACTGGCGCAGCAGCTCGCGTGCCTCCTCGAGCAACGCCTGGCCGGCATCGGTCAGGCGCGGCTGACGCCCGCTGCTACGCTCGAACAGCGTGACCCCAAGGTCGGCCTCGAACAACGCGATGGCGTTGCTGACCGCCGACTGGGCCTTGCGCTGCTCACGCGCCACCGCCGAGAACGAGCGCAGTTCGGCGACCCGCACGAAGGTGCGCAGCTGTTCGAGGTTCCATTGACCGTGCATGCCAGCCTATCTCCAGAATAGATAGGTAATGACTTTACCCCATTGCGCCATCCTCTAGAATGCGCGACCAGAACAGAGGACTACCATGAACGCCTATACCTACCTGGCCATCGCCATCTGCGCCGAAGTCATTGCCACCGCCTCGATGAAGGCGGTCAAGGGCCTGAGTACGCCGCTGCCCCTGCTTCTGATGGTGTGCGGCTACATCGTGGCGTTCTGGATGCTGACCCTGGTGGTTCGCAGCATTCCGGTAGGCATTGCCTACGCCATCTGGTCGGGCCTGGGCATCGTGCTGATCAGCATCGCGGCGCTGGTGATCTACGGGCAGAAACTGGATGTGCCGGCCATGCTCGGCATGGCCATGATCGTCGGCGGCGTGGTGGTGATCCAGGTGTTCTCCAAAACCACCGGGCATTGATGAGCGACAGGGTACGAAACCTCACAGGCTGTATACTGCGCTCCTGTCTTTGCTTGTGAGGTGCGTGCATGTCATCCGTTATTTCCACCGACGTGCTGATCGTCGGCGCAGGGGTCGCAGGCCTCTGGCTCAATGCCCGCCTGCGCCGCCTGGGCTACTCGACGGTGCTGGTGGAACGCGCCAGCCTCGGTGGCGAGCAGACCCTCAAGTCCCAGGGGATCATCCACGGCGGTGCCAAGTACGCCCTGCACGGTGCGCTCACCGGCGCCTCCGAGGCCATTGCCGACATGCCGCGGCGCTGGCGCGAGGCCCTAGCCGGCAACGGCGAACTGGACCTGAGCGGCGTGCGCCTGCTGTCCGAGGCGCACTACCTGTGGTCGCCCGGCACCCTGGCCGGCAACCTCACCAGCTTCTTCGCCAGCAAGGCGGTACGCGGCCGGGTCGACCAGGTCAAGGGCGACCAGTTGCCCCCTGCCCTGCAGGACCGTGCCTTCAAGGGCAAGGTGTACCGCCTGGCCGAACTGGTGGTGGACGTGCCGAGCCTGCTCGCGCGCCTGGCAGAGCTGGCCGGCGACAGCCTGCTGGCCGGTGAACACATCGAACCACTGCATGAAGGTGACGAACTGGTCGGCTTGCGTGTCGATGGCCGCGATATCCGCGCCCAGCGCGTGGTGCTCAGCGCCGGTGCCGGCAATGCCGGGCTGCTGCAAAGCCTGGGCCTGAGCCAGCCGGCCATGCAGCGCCGACCGCTGCACATGGTCATGGCCAAGGGCCCGAGCCTCAAGCCCCTGTACGCCCACTGCCTGGGCGGCGGGCCCAAGCCGCGCATCACCGTGACCACCCACCCGGCCGCCGACGGCCAGTGGGTGTGGTACCTGGGCGGCGACCTGGCCGAAGCCGAGGGCGTTGCCCGCGAACCCGAAGCGCAGATCGCTGCCGCCCGCAAGGAGGTCGCGGGGCTGCTGCCCTGGGTCGACCTCAGCCAGGTGCAGTGGGCCACCGTGCGTGTCGACCGCGCCGAACCCGCGCAATCGGGCCTGGTGCGCCCCGACAACGCCTTCCTCGCCGACCAGCAGCGCCTGCTGGTGGGCTGGCCGACCAAGCTGGCCCTGGCACCGGACTTCGCTGACCGCGTGCTGAACAGCCTGGAACGTGACGGTATCAAGCCAGGCAATCTGCCTGCCCTGCCGCCCCTGCCAAAACCGCCCCTGGCACAACCGGTATGGGAGCAACTGCTGCCATGAGCCTGCCGACCCTGCACCCCTATCACCGCCCGCTGGGCAGCACCGGCCTGAGCGTTTCCCCGCTGGGGCTGGGCACGGTCAAGCTGGGCCGCGACCAGGGCGTCAAATACCCCAACGGCTTCACCATCCCCGACGACGACGAGGCCCGCCTGCTGCTGCGCCAGGCCCGTGAGCTGGGCATCAACCTGATCGACACCGCACCGGCCTATGGCCGCAGCGAAGAGCGGCTGGGCCCATTGCTGCGCGGCCAGCGCCACGACTGGGTGATCGTCAGCAAGGTCGGCGAAGAGTTCGACGACGGCCACTCGCACTTCGACTTCAGCGCCGCCCACACGCGCCGCTCGGTGGAACGCAGCCTCCAACGCCTTGAAACAGATTGTATCGATCTTGTACTGGTGCATTCCGACGGCAACGATCTGCGCATTCTGCAGCAGGAAGCGGTGTACGAAACCCTGGCCCGACTCAAGCAGGAAGGCAAGATTCGCGGCTTCGGGCTGTCCGGCAAAACCGTCGAAGGGGGGCTGCAGGCCCTGCAAACAGGCGATTGCGCGATGGTTACCTACAACCTCGACGAGCAGGGCGAACGCCCGGTGCTGGACTATGCTGCCGAACACGGCAAGGCCATCCTGGTGAAAAAGGCCCTGGCCAGCGGTCATGCCTGCCTGGCCCCGGGCGTCGACCCGGTCCGGGCCAGCTTCGAGCTGCTGTTTGCCCACCCCGGGGTGAGCAGTGCTATTGTCGGCACCATCAATCCCGTGCACCTGGCCCACAACGTGGGCGTGGTCGCCAAGATCCTGAGCCAGCGCTGAGCCGCCGTCGCGGCCGACCCCAACGCAAGAAGGAGCCGAGATGCCGCGCACGCTGATCCGCAAGAACCCCAGCAACTTCAAGACCCTGCCCCTGCATGTGGAAGCCGGCCCCGAGGGCCTGAGCTACCAGAGCATCGGCATGCCGCTGAACTTTGCCCAGACCCTGCAGCGGCGCAAGGCAATCCAGGTGGCCGACCCCGAGCGTTTCGCCGTGGAGCTGGCCAACCTGGGCGTTTCGGTGCGCCTCACCCTGCAGTGGCAGAACCGCGACTACTGGGTACTGGTGCGCCAGCGCCGCCAGGACCGCGGTGATGTGGTGCTCAAGCTGATCTCCGGTTACGTGCCCGCTCAGGAGCTGAACCTGCCCTTGCACACGGCCGTGCAGGAAGTGGCCGAGGAATGCCTGCTGGAGACCCCGGAAGGCTGGCTTGGCGGGCGTTTCAACGACACCTGGTTGCCGGCGCCGTACGCCGACGCGCTGCATTACCGTGAAGCGATGCCCTTCGTGCTGACCCCTCACTCGGGGGCCGCGCGACCGGTGCGCTGTGGCAACCAGCCGCTGATCGAGCGACCGCGAGCCTATGTCCACCTGCCCACGGCGTCACTGCAACTGATTTATGACCTGCGCCTGCAAGTGCCCAGGGAAGCCAAATCATTGAGCCTGTTCCATGTGGACGAGCGCCTTGAGGGCGACCAACTGGTGGCACGCCTCAACCGCAGCCGGCCAGACTTGTACCTGATGCCGCTGGAAGACGGACAGCCGCAGGCCGAGCTGTACACCCTGAAGAAGGACCGATTGGTGCCGGCGAGTACACGTGGTATCTACCTGGCCGAAAGCTTTGCCCGCCAGGATGGCTGGCTGGTGCGTGAAGAGCGGATTCGCTGGAAGGACTGGCTGAGGCAGCAGGGGCTGGTGGCGCCCAGGCCGGACTCGAAACTTAAAAGGCTGACGGGCAAGGCCCGCCAGCTGTTGGGGCTGGCTTTGCAGAAGTAGGACGTTTTTGCAGGCCCTAATCGCGGGTCAAACCACTCAGTTCTTGCGGATTTTCTCCACGATCGCCGTGGTCGAGCTGTTTTCCACCAGCCCCAGCACCTTCACCGTACCGCCATAGGCCTTGACGATATCGGCGCCCACCACCTGATCGATGCCGTAGTCGCCACCCTTGACCAGCACGTCGGGCTTGACCTCGGCAAGCAGGTTTTCCGGGGTGCCTTCGGAGAAGCTGATGACCCAGTCCACTGCCCCCAGCCCCGCCAGCACCGCCATGCGCCGGTCGACACTGTTGATCGGCCGACCCGGCCCCTTCAGGCGACTGACCGAAGCATCGTCATTGACCGCCACGATCAACCTGTCGCCCTGCGCACGCGCCTGCTCCAGGTAGGTCACGTGCCCGGCATGCAGAATGTCGAAGCAGCCATTGGTGAACACGATCTTCTCGTTGTGCGCCCGCGCATCGTCGATGGCCAGCAGCAACTGCTCAAGGCTCAGCACCCCGCGCTCGGAGCCTTCTTCGCGCTGGATGGCGCGGCGCAGTTCCGGCGCGCTGATGGCCGCCGTACCCAGCTTGCCGACCACGATGCCGGCGGCCAGGTTGGCCAGACCGACCGCATGGGGCAGCTCCTCACCGGCGGCGATCGCCGCCGCCAGGGTGGAGATCACGGTATCGCCGGCACCGGTCACATCGAACACTTCACGCGCCCGTGCCGGAAGGTGCATGGCCGGATGGCCCGGGCGCAGCAAGGTCATGCCGTGCTCGCCTCGGGTCACCAGCAAGGCGCCCAGTTCCAGCTCGCGCATCAGCTCGCCGCCCTTGCTGACCAGTTCGGTCTCGTCGGCGCAATGCCCGACGATGGCCTCGAACTCGCCCAGATTCGGCGTGATGACGCTGGCGCCGCGGTAGATCGAGAAATCCTTGCCCTTGGGGTCGGCCAGCACCGGAATGCCCTTGGCTCGCGCGGCCTGAATCAGGCTCTGGTGGTTCTTCAATGCGCCTTTGCCGTAGTCGGACAGCACCAGCACCTTCACCCCTTCGAGCAGGGCGTCGACTTCGGCGCCCAGCGACAGCGGGTCGGTGGCAAAGGGTTCTTCGAAATCGATGCGCAGCAATTGCTGGTGACGGCTCATGACCCGCAGCTTGACGATGGTCGGCTGATGGGCGATGCGCTGGAAGATCGAACGAACCCCCGCTGCCTGCAGGCTGTTGGCCAGACTGTCGGCGGCCTCGTCCTGGCCGGTGACGCCCACCAGCGAGGCCGGCGCACCCAGCGCGGCAATGTTCAGCGCAACGTTGGCCGCACCACCCGGACGGTCCTCGATCTGCTCGACCTTGACCACCGGTACCGGGGCTTCAGGTGAAATGCGAGAGGTACCGCCATGCCAGTAGCGGTCGAGCATGACATCCCCGACCACCAGTACCGGAGCTTGATCGAAACGCGGCATGGACAACTTCATGGGCAACCCATATAGACAAAATGAACAGGGGCGGGATATTAGCACAGCCCTGGCACCGGCCTGTTCGGCGCCGGTAACCTGCTGTGACAACCAGGGCGCAGAACGCGCCCTGGCAGGGTGACTCAGGTGATGTCGGCCTTGGCCGGCTCATCCAGGCCCATGGCGTGCAGGCGCGCGTAATAGCCGTTTTCGGCCAGCAACTGGCCATGCGTGCCACGCTCGACGATGCGCCCCTGATCCATCACCAGGATCAGGTCGGCCTTCTCGATGGTCGACAGGCGGTGCGCGATCACCAGGGTGGTACGGCCTTTCATCACCTGGTCCAGGGCGGCCTGGATGTGCCGCTCCGACTCGGTGTCGAGGGCCGAGGTGGCCTCGTCCAGAATCAGCAGCGGTGCATTCTTGAGCAGGGCCCTGGCGATCGCCAGACGCTGGCGCTGGCCGCCGGACAGCAGCACGCCGTTCTCGCCGACCTCGGTGTCCAGCCCTTGAGGCAACTGATCGATGAACTCCTTGGCATACGCGTCGGCTGCCGCAGCCTCGATCTGCTCGCGCGGCGCACCAGCCAGGTCACCGTAGGCGATGTTGTTGGCCACGGTGTCGTTGAACAGGGTCACATGCTGGGTCACCTGGGCAATGTGCCGACGCAGGTTACGCAGGCGGTACTGCTCCACCTCCACGCCATCGAGCAGGATCTCGCCCTCGGCATGCGGATAGAAACGCGGTATCAGGCTGGCCAGGGTCGACTTGCCGCTGCCCGAACGCCCAACCAGCGCCACCATCTGACCCGGCTCGGCGGTGAAGCTGATGTCATCGA
This sequence comes from Pseudomonas sp. 8209, assembly GCF_028682105.1. Classification (NCBI taxonomy): domain Bacteria; kingdom Pseudomonadati; phylum Pseudomonadota; class Gammaproteobacteria; order Pseudomonadales; family Pseudomonadaceae; genus Pseudomonas; species Pseudomonas sp. 8209. The sequence continues at coordinate 339,233 of NZ_JANIAH010000003.1, read as the reverse complement.
GCACGCGGCGCTCGCTACCCGGGTAGGTGAAGCTCAGGTGGCGGACATCCAGGCGCCCGGTAACCCGGTCGCGCTCGACGGTACCGTGGTCGACTTCCGGCTCCACATCCAGCTGCTCGAAGATGCTCTCGGCCCCCGACACACCCTTCTGGATGGTCGAGCTGACTTCCGACAGCTGGCGGATCGGCTTGGGCAGCAGACCGGCCGCGGTGATGTAGGCCACCAGGTCGCCGGCGGTGGAGTCGCCGCGCAGGTACAGCACCAGGAACATCAGCACGGCCATGGCCGAGTAGATCACCAATTGCAGCATCGGTGTGTATACCGCGCTGGTCTTGGTCATGCGCAGCTGCTTCTCGGTGTTGCTCTGGCTGGCGTTGTTGAAGCGCTGCTCTTCGTAGTTCTCGCCCCCGAAGCTGCGCACCACGCGATAGCCCTGGATGGTTTCGGACGCGACATGCGTCACGTCACCCATGGCCACCTGGATCTTCTTGCTCTGCTTGCGGAATTTCTTGCTCGAACTGCTGACCATGAAGGCGATCAGCGGCAGAATCGCCAGCATCACGATGGTCAGCTTCCAGTTCATCCACAGTAGATAGCCGAACAGGAACACCACGGTCAGGCCTTCGCGGATCACCACCTTGATTGCATCGGTGGCGGCGCCGGTGACCATGGTCACATTGAAGGTGATGCGCGAAATCAGGTGTCCGGAGTTGTGGCTGTCGAAATAGCGGTTGGGCAGTACCAGCAGCTTGTTGAACAACTCGACCCGCAGGTCGTGCACCAGACCCAGGGAAACCTTGGCCAGGAAATAGTTGCCCAGAAACGAGCCCAGGCCCTGCCACGCGGCGATCAGCACGATCAGCAGCGGCACAGCCTGCAACAATTGGAGGTCGCGCAAGTAAGGCACGGTGGGGAACAGCACCGCTTCGGGGTTGCTCAGGCCATCGACGAAATACTTGAGGATGCCTGCCAGCATGGGCTGGGTCGAGGCGAATATCACGAAGCCGAGGATACTCACCAGGAACATGCCCACGTAGGGCTTCACGTAACCGAGCAGTCGAAAATAGATTTTCAAGCTCGAAGGCGCGGACGATTCAGGGGCGGTCATGAGAATCCGTCGTATCAAAAAGAAGCGGGATTGTATCACAAGCGGTTTTCGCCACTCGGTGCTGGGGTAATATAGCCGGCCAAACAAGCCTCAGGCCCCAGACACCGGAGTATCGATGCAAGCCCTTGAACATGCCCGTTACCTTGCCCTGCGCGAAGGCGCCCAAGTCCTGGAGGCTGACGGTACGGGAGACAAGGTGCTGCGTCTGGGCGACGGCTCGATGCTGAAGCTGTTCCGCCGCAAGCGCCTGATCACGTCCGCGGCGTGGTACCCCTACGCCAAGCGTTTTGCCGATAACTGCCGCACCCTGGCCGAACGTGGCATCCCCTGCCCGCGTGTGCGCCAGGTGTATCGAATAGCCGAAATCGCCCGGGATGCCGTGCATTACGACCCCCTGCCGGGGCAAACCCTGCGCCAGTTGCTCGAGGACCCGCTCAGTGATGACCGACGGCGCGCGCAATTGGGTGCATTCATCGCGCAACTGCACGAGAAAGGCGTCTACTTCCGTTCTGCGCACCTGGGCAACGTGGTGCTCACACCGGAAGGCGAACTGGGCCTGATCGATATTGCCGACCTGCGCATCTACCGCCAGGCGCTGACCAAGCGTCTACGCCTGCGCAACTTCAAGCACATGCTGCGCTACCCGCAGGACCGGGCCTGGTTGCTGGACAACGGTGGCGATGCCTTCAGCAGCGCCTACCTTGCCCACCAGCACACCTGCAGCGCCGCCGAACTGAGCGCCGCACTGGCCTGAAACAAATCGACCACCCGAAGGTGGTCGACTGGATCACAGACGCACGCGCCTCGGACGCTGCGCCACGCGCCCCAGCACCAGCGCCGCAGGCAGCAGCACGAGTGGCCAGAGTTCGTCAGGGTTGCCTATCAGCTTGCTGCCGTCGAAGTTGAGCATAACCAGCGCGCACGCCAGGTACATGCCCCATGGATCCCGGTTGCGCCAGGCCTGCCACAGGGTCGCGCCCATCACCGCCAGCAGCAACACCAGCGAGACACCGCCGGTATACAGCCCCATCGCCACGAAGACGTTGTGCGGGTGCTGGATAGGCAGGCCGTCCTGAAGGGTCTTGGCGGTCTTGAAGTCGACCCCGCACCCTAGCGCCCAACCACAATTGCGCCATTCCCCGACCATGATATGGAACAGTTCGACACGGTACGAATCGCCACGCTCGAACAGCGACAGGAACCAATGCTGCTCATGCACCAGCCACAAGACCAGAAGCATGGCTGCAGCGGCCGCCGACACGCAGATCAAACCAATCCTGGGGAACCGCAGGATGCCGTACAGCGCCCAGACGCCCAGCAGAAAGGCAGCGCCAACCAGCGCGGTACGTGTTTGCAACACAAACGCCACCGCAAACAGCGACAGCGCCACTGCAGCAATCGCCTCGATCCAGCGCCGCTCCCTGACCCATGCAGGCAGGGCCAGCGCCAAGGCGCAGAGCAACCAGATGCTGGCATAGATAATGTTCTCCATGCGCGAAGGCAACAAGCGTACACGCTCGCCAAAGGGGAAGATGCCTGTGGCGTAGGCATAGGTAGCGTAGCCAAAGATGTAGGCGAAAATGATCCAGAACTGCGCGCGGGTGAACGCGGACGAGCGGAAAAATTGCGGACTCGTCAGCCCGGCAACCACAAACACAAACACGCAGACATACAGGATGTGCTTGTAGAACTGCCCATTGCCGGCAATGGCGGCAGGCACGAGGAACCACAGCATGAACGCCAGCCAGGCCCAGGTCAGGCCGTGCTGAAACAGCCCGACGCCCCGTTCCTTGAGCAGAAACACCAACCCGGGCAAAGCAATAAACGCGTAGAAGATGTTGTTCGTCCACTTGGACGAGTCCATCAGGATGAAGCTGAGCAGAAACAGAATGATGGCCGCGCCAAAGTAGCGACGGCTGTTGCTGTTTTCCAAATGGACCTCACTAAATAACATTCAACATCCAGCCTATTACCATTCCAACTACCAGCGCTCCAATCAGCTTGAAGCGATCCCTTTGTTTACGGCGCAACTTGTTCTGTTTCTCCTGGGGCAACTCGACATGTCCGCCGAAACCCGTGTGCAGCACGGCATCATTTTCCAGTATCAATGCATAGCGGTTTTCGCTGGCATACAGACGCGAAAGGCTCTTTTCACCGCTGTGCCCGGCATACGGCGCGTGCTGCTGATAGTCGGCCAGGCGGCGCAACCCGGGGTTAAAGGAAAAACCCTGCCAATCCGGCTTGTGCGAGCCCAACTGGTAGAACGCGATGCCCTGAAGCACCTGGCGCTCGTTGAGGAATACGTAAGGGCTGTGCACCTGCAGGTCGTGGTTGAAGCTGCGCAACCACACCTGCAAGGCCTGCGGGTCGGCCTCCAGCAGCACCTGGGAGTCTTCGATGAAGCCTGGGCGATAGAAGTCCCAGTCGTCCTCGCAATGGAACACCCAGCGTGTCTTGATCTGCGCGTAGGCAGCATCGATCGAGCGCAACTGGCCCAGCTTGGGGTTGTTGACAATGCAGGTGGTGTGCTCGCGCCAGTGCACAGGGACGCAATCGCGTACTGCCTCGTCACCGGAGTCTTCGGTGATGAAAACTTCCCGGATGGGCGCCGTATTGAATCGGTCGAAGCTTTCCAGCGTGCGCTTGAGTAGATCGAACCGGCCGCAACTGGTCACCATCAGGGTGATTTCGCTGCTTTCGCTGAAGAGCATGTTGCTTCCTCGATAAGTGACAGATGAACGGCCTTAACGGCCTACCGCGTTGCGCAGCCGTGCCCACCAGCCAGGCTGGGCATGCGCACGCAGCGGCGCACGCATGGTCTCGACAATGGTCTTGCCCAAGGCGTGAAACGTATAACGCGTCTCGGCCAACTGCTGCCCGCGACGGGAGATCTCGTCGGCCAGCTCGGGCTGCTCACGCAGCTGTTTCAATTTGGCTCGCAGCTCTGCCAAGTCGCGATACAGCACGATGTTGTGCATATCGACAAAACCCAGAGCCTGGTTTTCCTCGTCGCCCTGGTCATAGGCAAACAAGACGCAGCCACAGGCCATCGCTTCGAAATTCTTGATCATGTACTCGCCCATGCCGACATCGGCACTGACGAAAAAGCGGATGCGGCTGAGGGTCTGGCTGTACTCCTCACCCGATTTGGTGCGCGTGACGACAAGGTTCTCGACACTCGCGAGCGAGTCGAGCATTGCCTTGCGCCCGGAGTAGGCCACGCTGCGAAGGCTGCCGACGAAGGCCAGTTCGATGTCGCGCTCGCGCCCTTCATTGCGCAGCAGCGCCTGATCGTAGCCTTTGGGCACGAACACCGCGTCGAAGCCCTCGTCACGCAGGCGCCGGCTTACCACCGCCCCCGAGGTGATCACCCGCGCCCAAGGTATCTGCTGGTAGTGCTTGCTGAACTTGCCCGTGTACTTGCACGGGATGTAGTTCTGATAAGCGTCGTGCTCGAGAATGACCAGATTGGGCACGGTGCGGATAAAGCCGACCTGACGTATCTCTTTCTTGAAGCGCAGGAAAAACACGATCCGGTCGTACTGTTCGACATTGACGTGCTGCTTGAAATAAGCGCGCAGATTGTCCTGCTCGGCGTCGGTCAGCCAACGGATATCACAGTCGCAGGCTGCACCTACGCCTTCATACAAGCGATCCAGAATGGCCCGTTGCTCTTTCTGAACCAGAAATAGGACTTTCACTGTTGCTCTCTCTTGTCGGTTTCGGCACCGACCCAGAACAGCTCGTGCCGGCGCACGGCCTTGCGGAAAAACTCGTTTTCACCAGTGGTCGGCCAACGCCGCCCTGCCAGGACGCGCTGCAAAAAGCGGCGCAGGCGACGCTTGAAGGGGGTTCCGGGCTGCAGGTCGTGCATCATGCCCAAAGACATAGCCTTGTGCCATTGCTTTTCCTCGCTCAACGCCAGCACCCAGGGGCGCATCGCCACCTGCCCCTGGAAGTGGGGCGGCAGCGCCACTCCGCTGCCCGCATCCCCCATTGGCCAACGGTCGTTGTCATGCAGGTGATTGGCGTAGTGCAGCAGCGTCCGCGGCTGATGGTGCGTCAGCGCAAGGGCCTCTAGCACTGCGTTGCGGGCGCACACATGATCGGGGTGGGGATCGAGCAACGGCTCAGGCAGCACGATGGTCTGCGGGCGAATACGCTCGATCAGTTCACACAGGTCCTGCACCAGGTTGCGCCAGGAGGGGACGCCATCGACGTCGCTGGCCAGGCCGACACGGTTGAAACGCCGGAACAGGCGCGTGTCGAGCATGTCCGCCTCGCGCGACCCCTGCGCCATCAGTGGCTCAGCCTGCATGGCCGCCAGTTGCATGCAGAAATAGCCAAGCTGCACGCAGCGCTCGGCCGGTACACCGGCCCACAGCGGCACGGCGATGCTGTCCCAGCTGCGCAACTGGCCTTTGAGGCGAGCTGCGGCGACTGCATCCAGGCCCATGGCCCGGTAGTGTTCGGTTTCGATTTCACCGGCCGTGAGTGTGACGATCCAGCTTTCCCGGGCCTGGGCATAAGCGCCGAAGGCTGCCAGCTCGGCATCATCGGCATGCGGGGCGATCACCAGCAACGGCCCGGCGAGGTAATCCGGATGTCGGCACACCAACAGCTCGACCTGTTCATCCAGCCGACAGTACTGGCCGCGCAGACGTAGTCGCCCCTCCACAAGGGCGGTGTGCTGCCCGGTCAGGTTCAGGTAACGCACCCCCTTCACACCGCGCTCGAACACCTGTGTATCGGATGTGCCGCCTTCGATCCTCACCGCCGGGTCAAACAGCCGCCCGAACAGCGAAGCGCGCAGACAGACCTTGAGCAGCAGCGTGTCACCCTCCTCGAGGCTGCACCCGGCCGGCACACCCAATCGACCTTGCGTCAGGCGCAGGGGGTAGGATTGGTCGCTGTCGATGAGATAGTCGTAATCACTGGCCGGCGCATAGAACAGATGGTCGCTGAACCAGGCCTCGTGAGCGGACCAGGCCAGTACGCCGAGCACCAGCGGCAGCCACCAGGCGAGCCAGGCACTGGCCAGCAGAATGACCAGCAAAATGACCAGCGTCATGCGCTTGCGCTGCCGATGGCGCCTGAGCAACTGCTGCTTGCGGCTCACACCTGAAACACCGGCACGGGGTTGCACCATCGGTCCTTGTACTCGCGATCGGCGCGGCCGAAGGAGAACCGCAGCGGCTTGTTCAGCGCACGCGCGGCTTCCCAGGCGCTCTGGGTGTTGAGAAAGCTCAGCACGCTGCCCGGGCTGAACGCACGCGTCTCGGGGTCGACGCCGCCGTTGACGTACTCGACGCTGACCCACTCGGGAGCCTCGACGCGGTACACCAGCTGGATCGCGATCGGCTTGTCTTCCAGAAACAGCACCGAGCCGATCAGCAACGCGCGCAGGCGTTCGACCATCTCGGCCATGCGCTCGGCACCGGTGGCCGCAAAGCCCCAGCGGCGCTGGAACAGGTCGCAATACATCGACGCGATCTCGGTACTGGTGAACTCGGTGATGGCCCGCACCTGCCCGCCCGCTTCTTCCAGCAAGCGCAGTTCGCGGCGCTGGTTGTAGCGAAACTTCTTCGACAGTTCTTCGGGCTGGCGTGCCATGGCCAGGGCTTCGGGCTGCGCCTTGAGGCCGCTGAAACGGCCCTGGTTGAGCTCGGACAGGTAGCGCCCGGCATGGCGCAGCGGCGCCTGTGCATCGGCAGCGGCCGGCAGAATCAGCTCGGCATTGCCCAGGTCGAACAGGCCCTTCTTGCCCCGGCGCTTGAGCACGTCCTTGGACAGTGCCAGGTAGCGGTCCCAGGTGGGGATGGCCGCCTTCAGTTGGTCGCCCTGGTACCAGCCCAGGTAACGCACCGGAATATCGGCCATCTCGGCCAGTTGCGCGAGCACCAGCGGGTGGGTCGCCACACTGCCGCCAAAGCGCTGCCAGGCGTCGGCGTAGGCCGGCGCATCGATCACGCGCCAGCCGCGCTCACGCCAGCCTTGTACATAATTGAGCATCAGGCCTGCCCCGTCAGTTCGACAACCTGGGGAAGGTGCCAGAAAGTCTCGCGCACGGCCGTGTCGGAGAAGCGTTCGCGCAGGCGCTCGAGCATGCGCTCGGCACAGGCCTGGCGTTGCGCCTGGTCCAGCTCGGCCAGGTGTTGCAGGCCTTGCGCCAGACGCTCGGCATCCCCGAGCGGGAACAGGATGCCGACACCTTCGACCACTTCCTTGGCGCCACCGCAGGCGGTGGCCAGCAACGGCACGCCGGCCACCATCGCTTCGAGCAGCACCATGCCGAAAGGCTCGTGGTCCGAGCTCAGGGCAAACACGTCGAAGGCACTGAAATAGCGCCGTGCATCCGGTACCTGGCCGAGAAAGTCCACCTGTGCGGCAATCCCCAGCGCCTCGGCCTGCGCCTTGAGCGCGTGCTCCAGGCGGCCGGTGCCCAGCACTGCCAGGCGGGCGCCTGCCGGCAGTGCCGGCAGCGCCTGGGCAAACCCGCGCAGCAAGGTGGCCTGGTCCTTGTCCGGGTGCAGGCGGCCGACGTTGCCGACGATCCATGCCTTCGCATCCAGGCCCAGGGCCTGGCGCGCCTGCGCGGCGGGCACCAGGCTGGCCTGCAGGGCGTCGATGTCGATGCGGTTGTACAGCGTCTGGATACGCTCGGCCGGCCACTTGGGCAGGCACTGGCGCATGTCGTCGCGCACCGCGTCCGACACCCCGAGCAGGCTCAGGCGTTTGCTGAACAGGTTGGCGAACAGCTGGCGGGTACGCCGCTGGTAGTCGCCAAAGGCGTGGTGCACGCCGATCACCGGCAGGCGGGTGGCCAGCAGGGCGATGTAGATCGGCTTGAAGCGGTGGGCGATGCAGAAGCTGAATCGGCGCGACGCGGCAATGCGGCGCAGTTCGCGAATCGCGCCCAGCTTCAAGCCACGAATGGCCTTGGAGCTGAACTCGAGAAACAGCACTTCATCGCTCGCACAGCCCGCCGCCACCTGCGGATCGGCGGCGCCGGTGAGAAACACCGTGGTGACGCGGTAGCCCTTGCCCGCGAACAGGCTGGCGTACTGACGGGCGCAATCGAGAAACGGCCCGTCATAGCCGTGGCAAAACTGCAGGACGTGCCGTTCAGCCAACGCTGTCATAAGCTTTCGCGCCGTCCTTGACCACCAGGATGTCTTCCATGATCAGGTACTGCAGGTCCGAGCCGAAGAACATGTTCAGGGCATCGGTCGGCGAGCAGATCATCGGTTCGCCACGACGGTTGAGCGAGGTATTGAGCGACACGCCGTTGCCGGTCAGGGTCTCCAGCGCCTTCATCATGTCGTAGTAGCGCGGGTTGTACTCGCGCTTGAGCACCTGGGCCCGCGAGGTGCCATCTTCGTGGACCACTTCCGGCACGCGGGTCTTCCACTCTTCAGCCACTTCGAAGGTGAAGGTCATGAACGGGGCCGGGTGATCGATCTTGATCATCTGCGGCGCCACGGTGTCGAGCATCGACGGGCAGAAAGGCCTCCAGCGCTCGCGGAACTTGATCTGGTGGTTGATGCGGTCGGCCACGCCCGGCACGCTCGGGCAGCCGATGATCGAACGTCCGCCCAAGGCCCGCGGGCCGAACTCCATGCGGCCCTGGAACCAGGCCACCGGGTTGCCGTCGACCATGATCCGGGCGATCTGCTCGGGCATGTTGTCCAGCTTGCGCCAGGTCGGCTTGTGTTCGTGACGGGCGCAGGCGGCGATCACGTCCTCGTTGCTGTACGCCGGGCCGAGGTAGACGTGTTCCATCTTCTCGACCGGTACGCCACGGGCGTGGGACACATAGGCGGCAGCACCGACTGCGGTGCCGGCGTCGCCCGAGGCGGGCTGCACGAACAGCTCCTTCACGTCGGGACGGGCGATGATCTTCTGGTTCAGCTTGACGTTCAGCGCGCAGCCGCCGGCAAAGGCCAGCTTGCCGGTTTCCTTGAGCACGTCACCCAGGTAGTAGTCGATCATCTGCAGCGCGAGCTTCTCGAACAGCGCCTGCATGCTGGCCGCATAGTGGATGTACGGCTCGTCGGCGATGTCGCCTTCGCGCTTGGGGCCCAGCCACTCGATCAGCTTGGGCGAGAAGTAGAAACCCTTGCCCTTCTCTTTATAGCGGCGCAGGCCGATGACGTTGGCGTAGTCGGTGTTGATCTCCAGCTCGCCGTTTTCGAAGCTGGCCAGGCGCGAGAAGTCATACTTGCTGGCGTCGCCATACGGCGCCATGCCCATGACCTTGAACTCGCCGTCGAGCATTTCGAAGCCCAGGAACTCGGTGATCGCGCCGTACAGGCCGCCGAGGGAGTCCGGGTCGAAGAATTCCTTGATCTTGTGGATCTTGCCGTTTTCGCCGTAGCCGAAGAACGTGGTGGCGTACTCGCCCTTGCCGTCGATGCCCAGGATCGCGGTCTTTTCCTTGAAACCCGAGCAGTGGTAGGCGCTGGAGGCGTGGGCCAGGTGGTGCTCGACCGGTTCGATCTTGATCTTTTTCGGATCGAAGCCCAGTTGTTCCAGGCACCAGACGATCTTGTTGCGGTAGCGCTTGTAGCGACGGTTGCCCATCAGCAGCGCGTCGAGGGCGCGATCCGGGGCGTACCAGTAACGCTTGGCGTAGTGCCAGCGGGCCTTGCCGAACAGGCTGATGGGGGCGAACGGAATCGCTACCACATCGACATCGGACGGCTTGATGCCGGCCTGTTCGAGGCAGAACTTCGCCGATTCGTAGGGCATGCGGTTCTTTGCATGTTTGTCGCGCACGAAGCGCTCTTCTTCAGCGGCGGCAATCAGCTTGCCGTCGATGTACAGGGCCGCGGAAGGATCATGGCTAAGGGCGCCGGACAGGCCAAGAATCGTCAATGCCAAGGGTCTAGCCTCTTCAAATCTGTAGATGTGCGCCCCGGCCTCATGGGCGGGTGGCAGCGAAAGGGCGGGATTATAGCGTAAAGCGTGGGGGTGCATGTAGGAGGCGCAGCGTTGTGTTGGCAGTTGCGCCCTCTTCGCCGGCAAGGCCGGCTCCTACGGGGTCGCGCGCACCTGTAGGAGCCGGCCTTGCCGGCGAAGAGGCCCGGGCACCCTACTCGGCAATCAGCCAGTCCATGCGCCAGCTGCCCTGGGTCTGCCCCAGCACCTGGGCCAGCCACGGCAGCAGTGCGCGCAGCTCTTCTTCCAGGCCCCATGGCGGGTTGGCGATCGCCAGGCCAGAGCCGTTCAAGCCCTGCGGGCTGTCCTGCGGGTGCACGTACAGCTCCACCCGCAGCAGCTTCGGCGCACCGGTGCTGGTCAGGTCCTGATAGAAACGCACCAGCTGGCGCTGGTCCTTGATCGGGTACCAGATGGCCGCGACCGTCTGGCGCATGCGGCCAATCGTCTCCTTCATCGCCACCGTGCAGCGCTTGAGCTCGTCGGCCTGCTCGAAGGGCGGGTCGATCAGCATCACCGCGCGCTTCTCCTGCACCGGCAGCAAGGCCCTCGGCACATGCCAGCCCTCGCCCAGGTGCACCGCCACGCGTGGGTCCTTCTTCATGTTTTCCTTGAGCAGGCGCCCGTCTTCGGGGTGCTTCTCGTTGAGCAGCACGCGGTCCTGCTGGCGTGCCAGGCGCCGTGCCAGCTCGGGCGACCCCGGGTAGTAGCGCAGCTCGCCGTCGGGGTTCATCTTTCGCAGGATGCGCAGGTAATCGGCCGTCACCTCGGGCAGGTCGTCGCGCCCCCAGAGCCGGCCGATGCCTTCCACCCACTCGCCGGTGCGGGTCGCCTGGTCGCCCTGCAGGTCATACAGGCCAAGGCCGGCGTGGGTGTCGAGGTAGGCGAACGGCTGCTCCTTGCGCGACATCAGCGCAATCAGCCGGGTCAATACGAGGTGTTTGAACACGTCGGCGTGGTTGCCGGCGTGAAAGGCGTGACGATAGTTCATGGCAACTCCTGCAAGGCCCGGAAGTTTACCCTGTCAGGCCCGCGCCGTCAGGTGACAGCCGCCAGAATGACAACGGCCCGACCTCCAGAAGGGGCCGGGCCGTTGCCGGACAGCATGATGCAGCCGTGTTACTTGTCGGCGTGGAACGCCGCTTCAGCGGTTTCGAAACGCTTGACCATCGCAGCCGACGGGCTGCCCGCCTTGCTCACGAAGTAGATCGCCAGCGATGCGAACAGGAAGCCCGGGATGATTTCGTAAAGGCCCATGGTGTCGAACTGCTTCCACAGGATCACGGTCACCGCGCCCACCACGATACCGGCCAGTGCGCCGTTGCGGGTCATGCCCTTCCACAGTACCGAAATCAGCACCACCGGGCCGAAGGCGGCACCGAAGCCGGCCCAGGCGTAGGCCACCAGGCCCAGCACGCGGTTGTCCGGGTTGGCGGCCAGCGCGATGGCGATCAGCGCAACCGCCAGCACCATCAGGCGACCGACCCATACCAGCTCGACCTGCGAGGCGTTCTTGCGCAGGAAGGTCTTGTAGAAGTCTTCGGTCAGGGCGCTGGAGCACACCAGCAGCTGGCAGCTCAGGGTACTCATCACTGCTGCCAGGATGGCCGACAGCAGCACACCGGCAATCCACGGGTTGAACAGGATCTTGGCCAGTTCGATGAACACGCGCTCGTGGTTCTCGGTGACCGGGCCGGCCACTTCAGGGTGCGCCGAGAAGTAGGCGATGCCGAAGAAGCCCACGGCCACGGTACCGGCCAGGCACAGGATCATCCAGGTCATGGAGATGCGACGGGCATTGGCGATCGATTTCACCGAGTCTGCCGCCATGAAGCGCGCCAGGATGTGCGGCTGGCCGAAGTAGCCCAGGCCCCAGCCCATCAGCGAGATGATGCCGATGAAGGTCGCGCCCTTGAACATGTCGAAGTTACCCGCGCCCTGGGCTTCGATGGCCAGGAAGGTGGTGTCGAAGCCGCCGGTGGCGATCAGCACGATCACCGGGGTCAGGATCAGCGCGAAGATCATCAGCGTGGCCTGCACGGTATCGGTCCAGCTCACCGCCAGGAAGCCACCGACGAAGGTGTAGGCGATGGTGGCAGCAGCACCGGCCCACAGCGCCGTTTCATACGACATGCCGAAGGTGCTTTCGAACAGGCGGGCACCGGCCACGATGCCGGAGGCGCAATAGATGGTGAAGAACACCAGGATCACGATTGCCGAAATGATGCGCAGCAGGCCGCTGTGGTCTTCGAAACGGCTGGCGAAATAGTCCGGCAGGGTCAGCGCGTCGCCGTTGTGCTCGGTCTGCACGCGCAGGCGGCCGGCCACGAACAGCCAGTTCAGGTAGGCACCGACGGTCAGGCCGATGGCGATCCAGGCTTCGGAAAGGCCCGACATGTAGATGGCGCCCGGCAAGCCCATCAGCAACCAACCGCTCATGTCCGAGGCACCGGCCGAGAGCGCGGTCACCACGCTGCCGAGGCTGCGGCCACCGAGGATGTAATCGGAAAGGTTGTTGGTGGAGCGATAGGCCATGAAGCCGATCAGCACCATTGCCGCGATATAGATCACGAACGTGATCGTGATTGGATTGCTAAAACTCATTGTTGCGCCCTGGCGTTTGTTTTTATGTAGTGACAGCCGCTAACGGTTGCACCCAGGCGGCGAATCCTATGCAACAACGCAAACAAGGTGCAACCAGTTTCTTCAGTCAAGTTGCACCTGGTCGGATATTTCGCATAACAACGTGTTTTTGCTCCATTTGGGAGCAAAAACCGCCGTTTACATAAGCAAATGCACCTTGAACAGCCATTTATGCTGTGGGGTTTTAGCCACCGGACGAGTTGCACTCCTCAACGCGATTATTTGGGTTGCACTAGGTTGCACCCACCAAGGCGCCCGGCTAATCTTGGCGCCAGCTTAGCCACGGCCCAGTGGCAATAATGAGGATAAGAAATGGCGACGACCACCCTTGGGGTCAAACTCGACGACCCTACCCGCGAGCGACTGAAAACGGCTGCGCAGTCCATCGACCGCACCCCGCACTGGTTGATCAAGCAGGCGATCTTCAACTACCTGGAGAAGCTCGAGGGTGGCGCCACCCTGACCGAACTCAGCGGTCAGCCCGGCAATCAGGGCGACGACGCCGGCGATGTGCAGGCCGACCACTCGCACCAGTGCTTCCTCGAGTTCGCCGAAAGCATCCTGCCGCAGTCGGTGCTGCGCGCCTCGATCACCGCCGCCTACCGTCGTCCGGAACCGGAAGTGGTGCCGATGCTGCTGGAGCAGGCACGCCTGCCCGCGCCCATGGCCGAGGCCACCCACAAGCTGGCCGCCGGCATTGCCGAAAAGCTGCGCAACCAGAAGAGCGCCAGCGGCCGCGCCGGCATCGTCCAGGGCCTGCTGCAGGAGTTCTCGCTGTCGTCCCAGGAAGGCGTGGCGCTGATGTGCCTGGCCGAAGCCCTGCTGCGCATCCCCGACAAGGGCACCCGCGATGCGCTGATCCGCGACAAGATCAGCACCGGCAACTGGCAGCCGCACCTGGGCAACAGCCCGTCGCTGTTCGTCAACGCCGCCACCTGGGGCCTGCTGCTGACCGGCAAGCTGGTGTCCACGCACAACGAATCCGGCCTCACCTCCTCGCTCAGCCGCATCATCGGCAAGAGCGGCGAGCCGATGATCCGCAAGGGCGTCGACATGGCCATGCGCCTGATGGGCGAGCAGTTCGTCACCGGCGAGACCATTGCCGAAGCCCTGGCCAATGCCAGCAAGTTCGAAGCCAAGGGTTTCCGCTACTCCTACGACATGCTTGGTGAAGCCGCGCTCACCGAGCACGACGCGCAGAAATACCTGGCCTCCTACGAGCAGGCCATCCACGCCATCGGCAAGGCCTCCCATGGCCGCGGCATCTATGAAGGCCCGGGCATCTCGATCAAGCTCTCGGCCCTGCACCCGCGCTACAGCCGCGCCCAATACGAGCGCGTGATGGACGAGCTGTACCCGCGCCTGCTGTCGCTGACCCTGCTGGCCAAGCAGTACGACATCGGCCTGAACATCGACGCCGAAGAGGCCGACCGCCTGGAGCTGTCGCTGGACCTGCTCGAGCGCCTGTGCTTCGAGCCGCAGTTGAGCGGCTGGAACGGCATCGGCTTCGTGATCCAGGCCTACCAGAAGCGCTGCCCTTACGTGATCGACTACGTCATCGACCTGGCACGCCGCAGCCGTCACCGCCTGATGATCCGCCTGGTAAAGGGCGCGTACTGGGACAGCGAGATCAAGCGCGCCCAGGTCGAAGGCCTGGAAGGCTACCCGGTGTACACCCGCAAGGTGTACACCGACGTCTCCTACATCGCCTGCGCCCGCAAGCTGCTGTCGGTGCCCGAAGCCATCTACCCGCAGTTCGCCACCCACAACGCCCACACCCTGTCGGCCATCTACCATATCGCCGGGCAGAACTACTACCCAGGCCAGTACGAGTTCCAGTGCCTGCACGGCATGGGCGAGCCGCTGTACGAACAGGTGGTGGGCAAGGTGGCCGACGGCAAGCTGAACCGTCCGTGCCGCGTGTACGCCCCGGTCGGCACCCACGAAACGCTGCTGGCCTACCTGGTGCGTCGCCTGCTGGAAAACGGCGCCAACACCTCGTTCGTCAACCGCATCGCCGACCAGTCGATCTCGATCCAGGAACTGGTGGCCGACCCGGTCGCGACCATCGAGCGCATGGCCACCCAGGAAGGCGGCTTCGGCCTGCCGCACCCGCGCATCCCGTTGCCGCGTGACCTGTACGGTGCCGAGCGCGCCAACTCCAGCGGCATCGACATGGCCAACGAACACCGCCTGGCCTCGCTGTCGTGCGCCCTGCTGGCCACCGCGCACAACGACTGGAAGGCCGAGCCGATGCTCGGTTGCGCGTCCAGCGACGAAGCTGCCGCACCGGTGCTGAACCCGTCCGACCACCGTGACGTGGTCGGCCACGTGCAGGAAGCCACCGTCGAGGACGCCGACAACGCCATCCAGTGCGCACTCAACGCCGCACCGATCTGGCAGGCCACCCCGCCGGCCGAGCGTGCCGCGATCCTGGAACGTGCCGCCGACCTGATGGAAGGCGAGATCCAGCCGCTGATGGGCCTGCTGGCCCGCGAAGCCGGCAAGACCTACGCCAACGCCATCGCCGAGGTGCGCGAAGCGGTCGACTTCCTGCGCTACTACGCGGTGCAGGCACGCAACGACTTCAGCAACGACGCCCACCGCCCGCTGGGCCCGGTGGTGTGCATCAGCCCGTGGAACTTCCCGCTGGCGATCTTCAGTGGCCAGGTGGCTGCAGCGCTCGCTGCCGGCAACCCGGTACTGGCCAAGCCTGCCGAGCAGACCCCGCTGGTGGCCGCCCAGGCCGTGCGCCTGCTGCTCGAGGCCGGCATCCCGCAAGGCGTGGTGCAACTGCTGCCGGGCCGTGGCGAGACCGTCGGTGCGCGCCTGGTAGGCGATGACCGGGTCAAAGGCGTGATGTTCACCGGTTCCACCGAAGTGGCGCGCCTGCTGCAACGCAACATTGCCGGCCGCCTGGACAGCCAGGGCCGTCCGATCCCGCTGATCGCCGAAACCGGTGGCCAGAACGCGATGATTGTCGACTCCTCGGCGCTGACCGAGCAGGTGGTCATCGACGTGGTCTCCTCGGCCTTCGACAGCGCCGGCCAGCGTTGCTCGGCCCTGCGCGTGCTGTGCCTGCAGGAAGACTCGGCCGACCGCGTGATCGAGATGCTCAAGGGCGCCATGGCCGAAAGCCGCCTGGGCAACCCGGAGCGCCTGAGCGTGGACATCGGCCCGGTGATCGACGCCGAGGCCAAGGCTGGCATCGAAAAACACATCCAGGGCATGCGCGACAAGGGTCGCAACGTGTATCAGGTGGCCATTGCCGACGGTGAAGAGATCAAGCGCGGCACCTTCGTGATGCCGACCCTGATCGAGCTGGAAAGCTTCGATGAACTGCAGCGTGAGATCTTCGGCCCCGTCCTGCACGTGGTGCGCTACAACCGCAAGCACCTCGACCAGCTGATCGAGCAGATCAATGCATCCGGCTACGGCCTGACCCTGGGCGTGCACACCCGCATCGACGAGACCATCGCCAAGGTGATCGACAACGTCCATGCCGGCAACGTCTACGTCAACCGCAACATCGTCGGCGCCGTGGTCGGCGTGCAGCCGTTCGGTGGTGAAGGCCTGTCGGGTACCGGCCCCAAGGCCGGTGGCCCGCTGTACCTGTACCGTTTGCTGTCCACGCGCCCGGCCGATGCCATCGAGCAGTCGTTCCAGCGCAGCGACGCCGGTACTGCCCCGGACGTGCGTCTGCGCGAGCAGTTGCTCAAGCCGCTGCAATCGCTCAAGGCGTGGGCCGGCAGCAACCAGCAGGCCGAACTGGCGCAGCTGTGCGAGCAGTTCGCGCAGCAGTCGCAGAGCGGCGTCACCCGCCTGCTCAACGGCCCGACCGGCGAGCGCAACAGCTACACCATCCTGCCGCGCGAGCACGTGCTGTGCCTGGCCGAGTCGGAGGCTGATCTGCTGACTCAACTGGCAGCGGTACTGGCGGTGGGCAGCTCGGCAGTGTTCGTCGACGGCGAGCCGGGCAAGGCCTTGCGTGGGCGCTTGCCGAAGGATGTGCAGGCGCGCATCAAGCTGGTGAGCGACTGGGCCAAGGACGAGGTGGTGTTCGACGCGGTGCTGCATCACGGCCATTCGGACCAGCTGCGCGCAGTGTGCGAGCAGGTGGCCAAGCGTGCCGGTGCGATCGTGGGTGTGCAGGGCTTGTCGTCGGGTGAAACCGCGATTGCGCTGGAGCGCCTGGTGATCGAGCGTGCGTTGAGCGTGAACACCGCTGCGGCGGGCGGCAATGCCAGCCTGATGACCATCGGCTAACCACCGAGGCGTTACCAATCGCGGGTCAGGCCCGCCCCCACAGGATCGATGCAGATTCTTGTGGGGGCCGGCCTGGCCCGCGATTTTTTTGCGGACACACACCTGACAACGGTTCTGACCCCTCATCACCCCCACCTATTAACCTGTCCACTTCCCGCCCGCATGCCTAGACTCGGCCCCATCCCCACCAAGGTATGGCCGCCATGTCCGACACCCTGCTCAGCGCCCGCAACCTGGCCTTCGAACTCTACGAAGTGCTCGACGCCGAGGCCCTCACCCAACGCCCACGCTTCGCCGAGCACAGCCGCGAAACCTTCGACGCCGCGCTGCACACCGCTCGCACCCTGGCCGAAAAATACTTCGCCCCGCACAACCGCAAGGGCGACGAGCACGAGCCACGCTTCGAGAACGGCCAGGCCATCCTGATCCCCGAGGTCAAACCTGCCGTCGACGCCTTCCTCGACGCCGGATTTCTCAACGCCAACCGCGACTTCGAGGCCGGCGGCATGCAGTTGCCCACCCTGCTCTCGCAAGCCTGCTTCGCCCACTTTCAGGCCGCCAACGCCGGCACCACCGCCTACCCGTTCCTGACCATGGGCGCCGCCAACCTGATCGAGAACTTCGGCACCGACGAGCAAAAGCGCCTGTTCCTGCAACCGATGATCGAGGGCCGCTTCTTCGGCACCATGGCCCTCACCGAACCCCACGCCGGCAGCTCGCTGGCCGATATCCGCACCCGCGCCGAACCCGCAGCCGACGGCAGCTTCCGCCTCAAGGGCAACAAGATCTTCATCTCCGGGGGCGATCACACGCTGTCCGAGAACATCGTGCACCTGGTGCTGGCCAAACTCCCCGACGCACCACCCGGGGTAAAGGGCATTTCGCTGTTCATCGTGCCCAAGTTCCTGGTCAACCCGGACGCCAGCCTGGGCCAGCGCAACGATGTGGTGCTGGCCGGCCTGTTCCACAAGATGGGCTGGCGCGGCACCACCTCCACCGCACTCAACTTCGGCGACAACGGCCAGTGCGTCGGCTACCTGATCGGCCAGCCGCACCAGGGCCTGGCCTGCATGTTCCAGATGATGAACGAGGCGCGCATCGGCGTGGGCATGGGCGCGGTGATGCTCGGCTACGCCGGCTACCTGTACTCGCTGGACTACGCCCGCCAGCGCCCGCAAGGCCGCCTGCCCGACAACAAGAACCCCTCCACCGCCGCCGTGCCGATCATCCAGCACAGCGATGTGAAACGCATGCTGCTGACCCAGAAGGCCTACGTCGAAGGTGCCTTCGACCTGGGCCTGTACGCCGCCCGGCTGTTCGACGACAGCCATACCGCCGCCACCGAAGACGAGCGCCAGCAGGCCCAGCAACTGCTCGACCTGCTGACCCCGATCGTCAAGTCGTGGCCGTCCGAATTCTGCCTCAAGGCCAATGAGCTGGCGATCCAGATCCTCGGTGGCCACGGCTACACCCGCGATTACCCGGTAGAGCAGTACTACCGCGACAACCGCCTGAACCCGATCCACGAAGGCACCCACGGCATCCAGTCACTCGACCTGCTCGGGCGCAAGCTGGCCCAGCACGGTGGCGCCGGCCTCAAGCAACTGGTACGCCTGATCGCCGGCACTTGCGCCCAGGCCCAGGCCTACACCCGCCTGGACCCGTTGCGCGAACCGCTGGAACAACTGCTCAGCCGCCTGCAGCACGTGACCCTGGGCCTGCTTGGCGAGTTGTCCACAGGCCAGGTCAACAGCGCCCTGGCCAACTCGGCGCTGTACCTCAAGGCCTTCGGTCACTGCGTGATCGGCTGGCGCTGGCTGGAGCAGGCGCTTCGCGCCGAACAGGGCCTGGCCCGCGGCAACCCGGCCGATACCGGGTTCTATCGGGGCAAGTTGCAGGCCGCACGGTTTTTCCTCACCTGGGAAGTACCGGCCTGCCATAATGACCTCGCATTGCTCGAGGCCCGCGACGACACCTGCCCGGGCATGCACGAGGAGTGGTTCTGAGGGGGAACCACCGTCACCCGGAGGTTCGCGCATGTTCGATTTCACCGCGCCGCTGCGCCAGCGTTTCGCTGGCCTGAACAGCGGCGCCGAGTTTTTCTCCCTGCGCTATGTGCAGGAAGCCCACCAGCACCTGTCGGTGCGCAAGAACATCGCCGAACCACCCAGTCTGACCCGCGACCAGGGCGCGATGCTCACCGTGCGCGTCAACGGCGTGGAGGCCTACGCGGCCACCGCCGACCTGTCCCAGGCCGGCCTGCAACGCGCCCTCGACCAGGCCGAGGCGCTGGCCCGCCAGATCGCGCGCCACGCCCTGCTCGACCTGCGCGAGCAACCGGTGTCCAGCGCCCGCGCCGACTACTGCTCGCCCAACCTCAACAGCACCTTCCCGGCCCTGGCCGACTGCTATGAACTGCTGGCCCGCGAATCGGCCAGCGTGCCGGGCGATTCGCGCCTGGTGAACTGGCAGGCCAGCCTGGGCCTGAGCACGGTCGAGCAGATCTACCTCAACAGTGCCGGCGCCGAACTGCGCCAGGCGCAACGCTTCGTGTTCCCCGGCATGAGCGTCACCGCCTTCGACGGCAGCGACAGCCAGAGCCGCAGCCTGGGCCGCGAGAACTTCGGCCAGCAGGGCGGCGTGGATGTGATCGAGCGCTGCGGCCTGCTCGGTGCCGGGGCCCAGGTGGCCGACCAGGCCCTGCAACTGCTGCTGGCGCCCAACACCCCGAGCGGGGTACGCGACCTGCTGCTGATGCCCGACCAGATGATGCTGCAGATCCACGAGTCCATCGGCCACCCGCTGGAGATGGACCGCATCCTGGGCGACGAGCGCAACTACGCCGGCACCAGCTTCATCAAGGCCCAGGACTTCGGCCACCTGCAGTACGGCTCGGCACTGCTCAACGTGACCTTCGACCCGGCCATCCCCGAAGAGCTGGCCAGCTACGCGCACGATGACGACGGCACCCCGGCCCACAAGCAGTTCCTGATTCGCGAGGGTGTACTGGTGCGCCCGCTGGGCGGTGCGCTGTCGCAGTTCCGCTCGGGCCTGGACGGCGTGGCCAACAGCCGCGCCTGCGGCTGGAACCGCGCACCGATCGACCGCATGGCCAACCTCAACATCGAGCCGGGCGACAAATCCCTGGCGCAACTGATCGGCGGCATCGAGCACGGCATCCTGATGCGCACCAACCGCTCGTGGTCCATCGACGATGCGCGCAACAAGTTCCAGTTCGGCTGCGAATGGGGCCAGTTGATCGAGCACGGCGAACTCAAGGGCGTGGTCAAGAACCCCAACTACCGCGGTATTTCCGCCGGTTTCTGGCGCAACCTCAGCGCCGTGGGCGACGCCAGTACCTTCCAGGTGCTCGGCACGCCCAACTGCGGCAAGGGCGAACCCAACCAGGTGGTGCGCGTGGGCCATGCCTCGCCGGCCTGCGTGTTCAGCCAGATCGACGTATTCGGAGGAGACGCCTGATGGCCGCCAGCCCTTTGCACAACTTCCAGGACCTGGTCGCATGGCTGCGCGACAACGTGCGCGCCCCCGAACAGTTCACCCTGAGCTACAGCGCCGAGCAGTCGCAATTCATCCGATTCAACCATGCCAGGGTGCGCCAGGCCGGCGACGTGCAACAGGCCGGTGCGAGCCTGAAGCTGATTGCCGACGGTCGCCAGGCCGACCTGCACCTGACCCTCAGCGGCGAGCCGGCGCTGGACCGCGAGCGCCTGCACCAGGCACTGGCCGAGCTGCGCCAGATCCTGCCGCTGATCCCTGCCGACCCGTACCTGTTGCTCAACGACAGTGCCTGGCACAGCCATCAGGTACAGGACGGCCCGCTGCCGGATACCGCACGGGTGCTCGAGCAGATCGAACACGGCGCCGGCGCGCTGGACCTGGTGGGCATCTATGCCGCCGGGCCGATCAGTCGCGGCTTTGCCAGTTCGTTCGGCGCCTCTGGCTGGCATCAGGCCAACAGCTTCAATTTCGACTTCAGCCTGTTCCACGCCAACGGCCAGGCGGTGAAGGCCAACTACGCCGGGCAGGTGTGGGACAACGCCGCGTTCGCCCGGCGCCTGGCCCAGGCCCGCGAGCAGCTGGAGTACCTGGGTCGTCCACTCAAGACCCTCGCCCCCGGCCAGTACCGCGCCTACCTGGCACCGGCAGCGATGGACGAAATCATGGGCATGCTGTGCTGGGGCGGTTTTTCGGCGCAGGCCATCGCCAGCAAGGACAGCCCGCTGCAACGCCTGTATGCCGGCGATGCGGCATTGAGCCCGCTGGTGAACATCACCGAACAGGTCAGCGGCTCGCTGAGCCCGGCGTTCTCCGGCGAAGGCTACCCACGCAGCGACGTGCAGCTGGTGGACGCAGGGCGGGCGCGCGAACAGCTGACCAATGCGCGCAGCGCCGCCGAGTTCGAGCAGGTCGCCAATGGCGCCGAGGCCCACGAGTGGCCGAGCGCCTTGAGCCTGGCCGCCGGCGAGCTGGCGCTGGATGAGGTGCTCGCCAGGCTGGGTACGGGCCTGTACATCAGCAACCTGTGGTACCTGAACTACTCCGACCTGCCGGCGGCGCGCATGACCGGGCTGACGCGCTTTGCGACATTCTGGGTCGAGGACGGTCAGATCCAGGCGCCGGTCAGCACCATGCGCTTCGACGACAGCGTGTACAGCCTGCTCGGCTCGCAGCTGGAGGCGCTCACGACCGAGCGCGAGCTGATCCTGTCGACCAGCACCTACGGACAGCGCCAGACCAGTTCGAGCCATTTGCCGGGGGCGCTGGTCAAACGCCTGACGCTGACATTGTGATGCCGCCATCGCGGGTCAAGCCCGCTCCCACAGGGATCACCGCCGCCCCTGTGGGAGCTGCGGTTCGACGCTTCGACTTGCCCGCGAAGGGGCCCTCAAGGACATAGAGCATGCCCAACCGCACCCCGCTGGACCCCGTCACCGCCCGCTGGATTCCCTGGGTGGTGGCCATCGCCTTCTTCATGCAGTCGCTGGACGGCACCATTCTCAACACCGCGCTGCCGGCCATGGCCCGCGACCTGGCGGAAAACCCGCTGCGCATGCAGTCGGTGATCATCGCCTACATGCTCACCGTGGCCCTGCTGATCCCGGCCTCGGGCTGGATCGCCGACCGCTTCGGCACCAAGCGCATCTTCTTCAGCGCGATCCTGCTGTTCAGCATCGGCTCGCTGCTGTGTGCACTGTCCAACAGCCTCGGCATGCTGGTCGGTGCCCGCGTGATCCAGGGCCTGGGCGGCGCGCTGATGCTGCCGGTGGGGCGCCTGGTGGTGCTGCGCGCCTACCCGCGCACCGAACTGGTGCGCATCATGAGCTTCATCACCATCCCCGGCCTGCTCGGCCCGCTGCTGGGCCCGACCATGGGCGGCTGGCTGGTGGAGTACCTGAGCTGGCACTGGATCTTCCTGCTCAACCTGCCGGTCGGCGCGCTGGGCTGCTACGCGGTGTGGAAGTTCATCCCCGACCTGCGCGGCTCCGAGCGCACACGCTTCGACGGCGTGGGCTTTGTGCTGTTCGGCGCCGCGATGGTACTGATCACCATCGCCATGGAGGGCCTGGGCGAGCTGCACCTGCCGCACCTGCGCGTGATGCTGCTGCTGTTCGCCGGCATGGCGTGCCTGGCCGCCTACTGGCTGCGCGCCGGCAGCATCGACAACCCGCTGTTCTCGCCCCGGCTGTTTCGCACCCGTACCTTCTCGGTGGGCATCCTCGGCAACCTGTTCGCCCGCCTGGGCAGCGGCGCACTGCCGTTTCTGGTGCCGTTGCTGCTGCAGGTGGCGCTGGGCTATTCGCCGTCCCAGGCCGGCATGAGCATGATCCCGCTGGCCGCCTCGGCGATGGTCGCCAAGTCCATCGCCCGGCCGCTGATCGAGCGCCTGGGCTACCGCACCATCCTCACCGGCAACACCCTGCTGCTGGGCGTGCTGCTGTGCAGCCTGGGGCTGGTCAACGAACACACCCCGTATGCCCTGCTGCTGGTGCAACTGGGGCTGCTGGGGGCGGTGAACTCGCTGCAGTTCACGGCGATGAACACCGTGACCCTGATCGACCTGGACGACGCCAGCGCCAGCAGCGGCAACAGCCTGCTGTCGGTGGTGGCGCAGCTCTCGCTGAGCCTGGGTGTGGCCTGCGCCGGCGCACTGCTGGGCGGCTTTACCGGCGCCGGCAGCGGCGATGGGGTGGAGACCACGCTGGGCGCGTTCCAGCTGACCTTCCTGACCATCGGCCTGATGTCGATGCTGGCGGCGGCGATCTTCATGCAGCTGTCCAGGGCGGACGGAAGGCGTGCCCGTCGTCCGGAACCGGAGATCGAGGCTTAGGGCTAATGGCCACGAGGCTGGTACACTGCGCGACATTTTGTTTTGCAGGCCCGCCTCGTGACCACCATTGCCACCGAATTCGCCACCTTGCCGCTGTCCGCCGCCATGCTGGCCAACCTGGACGCCCTCGGCTACGCCCAGATGACCCCGATCCAGGCCCAGAGCCTGCCGGTGATCCTCAAGGGCATGGACCTGATCGCCCAGGCCAAGACCGGCAGCGGCAAGACCGCCGCGTTCGGCATCGGCCTGCTCAACCCGATCAACCCGCGCTACTTCGGCTGCCAGGCCCTGGTGCTGTGCCCCACCCGCGAGCTGGCCGACCAGGTGGCCAAGGAGCTGCGCCGTCTGGCCCGCTCCG
The DNA here is from genome assembly GCF_028682105.1 of Pseudomonas sp. 8209. Lineage (NCBI taxonomy): Bacteria > Pseudomonadati > Pseudomonadota > Gammaproteobacteria > Pseudomonadales > Pseudomonadaceae > Pseudomonas > Pseudomonas sp. 8209. Next base: position 315,569 of record NZ_JANIAH010000003.1, on the reverse strand, counting down.
AAGACAACATCAAGATCCTGACCCTGTGCGGCGGCGTGTCCCTGGGCCCGCAGATCGCCTCGCTGGAACACGGCGCGCACATCATCGTGGGCACCCCGGGCCGCGTGCAGCAGCACCTGCGCAAGGGCACCCTGGTGCTCGACGGGCTCAACACCCTGGTGCTCGACGAAGCCGACCGCATGCTCGACATGGGCTTCTACGACGCCATCGCCGACATCCTCGGGCAAACCCCGGAGCGTCGCCAGACCCTGCTGTTCTCGGCCACCTACCCGGCCGGCATCAAGCAGCTGTCGGCCGCATTCATGCGCAACCCGCAGCAGGTCAAGGCCGAGTCGCTGCATGCCGACACGCAGATCGAGCAGCGCTTCTACGAGATCTCGCCCGAGCAGCGCATGGACGCGGTGACTACCCTGCTGGCGCACTTTCGTCCGCAGTCGTGCGTGGCGTTCTGCTTCACCAAGCAGCAGTGCCAGGAAGTGGTCGATCACCTCAAGGACAAGGGTATCGCCGCCGAGTCGCTGCATGGCGACCTGGAGCAGCGCGACCGTGACCAGGTGCTGACCCTGTTCGCCAACCGCAGCACCTCGGTGCTGGTGGCCACCGACGTGGCCGCGCGCGGGCTGGATATCGACGCGCTGGACATGGTCATCAACGTGGAGCTGGCGCGGGACTCGGAAATTCACGTGCACCGCGTGGGCCGTACCGGGCGTGCCGGCGAGAAGGGCCTGGCGGCGAGCCTGGTGGCCCCGTCCGAAGCGCACCGCGCCCAGGCCATCGAGCAGCTGCAGAAGGCGCCCCTGCGCTGGGAGCAGATCGACAGCCTCAAGCCCCAGGCCGGCGGCCCGCTGGTGCCGACCATGAGCACGCTGTGCATCGGTGCCGGGCGCAAGGACAAGCTGCGGCCGGGCGACATCCTGGGTGCGCTGACCGGTGATGCCGGCATCCCGGGCACCCAGGTGGGCAAGATCGCGATCTTCGATTTCCAGGCCTTCGTGGCGGTGGAACGCGGCGTGGCCAAGCAGGCGCTGCAGCGGCTCAACAGCGGCAAGATCAAGGGGCGCTCGCTGCGGGTTCGCATCGTCTGAGGTCTTCGTCGCCCTTCAGGGCCCCTTCGCCGGCAAGGCCGGCTCCTACGGGGTTGTGTAGGAGCCGGCCTTGCCGGCGAATGCGTCACCACCATTCTTGAGGATTTTGCAGTGCGTTCCACCGAAGTGATCATCATCGGCGCTGGCGCCGCCGGCCTGATGTGCGCCATCCACGCCGCCAACCGCGGCCGCCAGGTGCTGCTGCTGGACCATGCCAACAAGCCCGGCAAGAAGATCCTGATGTCCGGTGGCGGGCGCTGCAACTTCACCAACCTGTACACCGAGCCGGCCAACTTCCTCTCGCACAACCCGCACTTCTGCAAGTCGGCCCTGGCCCGATACACCCAGTGGGACTTCATCGAGATGGTCGGCAAGCACGCCGTGCCCTATCACGAGAAAAAACTCGGCCAGCTGTTCTGCGACAACAAGTCCAGCGACATCCTCGACATGCTGCTCAGCGAGCTCCAGAGCGCCGGCGCCGAGCTGCGCATGGACACGCGCATCGAGCAGATCGAAAAGCTCGAGCACGGCTACCTGCTCGAAACCAGCATGGGCACGCTGCAATGCCAGTCGCTGGTGATCGCCACCGGCGGCCTGTCGATCCCGACCCTGGGCGCCACCGGTTTCGGCTACCAGGTGGCCCGCCAGTTCGGCCACACCCTGCTGCCGACCCGCGCCGGGCTGGTGCCCTTCACCATCACCGAGCCGCAGCTCAAGGCCATGTGCACCGAGCTGTCGGGCACCTCGGTGGACTGCGTGGCCAGCTGCAACGGCACCAGCTTTCGCGAGAACCTGCTGTTCACCCACCGCGGCCTCAGCGGCCCGGCGATCCTGCAGGTGTCGTCGTTCTGGCACAGCGGCGACAGCGTCGAGATCAACCTGCTGCCCGAGCATGACGCCCTCGCCTGGCTGCAACAGCAACAGGCCGAACGCCCCAACAGCGAACTCAAGACCCTGCTTGGCGAGGTCTTCACCAAGAAGATGGCCAACCTGCTGGCCGAGCACTGGTTCGTGTCCCGGCCGATGAAGCAGTACACCCCGGCCGAACTGGCCGAGGTCGCCGACAAACTGGCGGCCTGGCAGGTGGTGCCGGCCGGCACCGAGGGCTACCGCACCGCCGAAGTCACCCTGGGCGGGGTCGACACCCGCGAAGTGTCGTCCAAGACCCTGGAGTCGCTGAAAAGCCCCGGCCTGTATTTCGTGGGCGAAGTGCTGGACGTCAGCGGGCACCTGGGCGGGTTCAATTTCCAGTGGGCCTGGGCATCGGCCTACGCGGCCGCGCAGTTCGTCTAACCTTCGCGTTAGAATCGCGCATCACGGAACAAATTTTGCTGGTACGTGACCACGGTGACAGTTCGCTGCCACCGTGACCGGCTCAATTTCGATCATCGCCAAGCAGGCCTGCCGCCCTATCATGTCATCGTCTTCCTTGCGTCACTCGCTGCGTCGTTTGTGGGCCCTGGACAAGTTCAGCTACAGCATCCGGGTATTGATCGCGCTGACCGGCAGCATGGCGCTGTGCTGGTACCAGGACGAGATGGGGCTGCTGATCCCGCTGTTCCTGGGCATCATCGCCAGCGCCCTGGCCGAGACCGACGACAGCTGGCAGGGCCGGCTCAACGCCCTGGCCGTGACCCTGGTGTGCTTCACCGTCGCTGCGCTGTCGGTGGAGCTGCTGTTCCCCTACCCGATCCTCTTCGGCTGCGCCCTGGCGCTGGCGGCGTTCGCGCTGACCATGCTCGGCGCGCTGGGCGAGCGCTACGGCGCCATCGCCTCGGCCACACTGATCCTGTCGGTGTACACCATGATCGGCGTGGACCAGCGCGGCGGCCAGGTCACCGACTTCTGGCACGAGCCCTTGCTGCTGGTGGCAGGCGCCGCCTGGTACGGATTGCTGTCGGTGCTGTGGCAGGCGCTGTTCTCCAACCAGCCGGTGCAGCAGAGCCTGGCGCGGCTGTTTCGCGAACTGGGCCGCTACCTCAAGCTCAAGGCCACCCTGTTCGAGCCCATCCGCCAGCTGGACGTGGAGGCCCGCCGCCTGGAACTGGCCCAGCAGAACGGCAAGGTGGTGGCCGCCCTCAACGCCGCCAAGGAAATCATCCTGCACCGCGTGGGCAATGGCCGCCCCGGCTCCAAGGTGAGCCGCTACCTGAAGCTGTACTTTCTGGCCCAGGACATCCACGAGCGCGCCAGTTCCTCGCACTACCCCTACAACGCTCTCACCGAGGCGTTCTTCCACAGCGACGTGCTGTTTCGCTGCCAGCGTTTGCTGCGCCAGCAGGGCAAGGCGTGCGTGCAGTTGTCCGAGTCGATCCAGCTGCGCCAGCCGTTCGTCTACGACACCAGCTTCGCCGCCGCACTGGAAGACCTGCACGCCTCGCTCGAGCACCTGCGCATCCAGAGCAACCCGGCCTGGCGTGGCCTGCTGCGCTCGCTGCGGGCGCTGGCGGCGAACCTGGCAACCCTCGACCGCCTGCTCGGCGATGCCAGCAACCCCGACAACCTGGCCGACAACAGCGACTCGAGCCTGCTCGACCGTTCGCCGCGCAGCCTCAAGGATGTGTGGAGCCGCCTGCGCCAGCACCTCACGCCGACCTCGCTGATCTTTCGCCACGCCCTGCGCCTGCCGCTGGCGCTGTCGGTCGGCTACGGCATGGTGCACCTGATCCACCCCACCCAGGGCTACTGGATCATCCTCACCACGTTGTTCGTGTGCCAGCCCAGCTATGGCGCCACCCGGCGCAAGCTGGTGCAGCGGATCATCGGCACCGCCATCGGCCTGACCGTGGGCTGGGCGCTGTTCGACCTGTTCCCCAGCGCGATCATCCAGTCGCTGTTCGCGGTGGCCGCCGGGGTGGTGTTCTTCGTCAACCGCACCACCCGCTACACCCTGGCCACGGCGGCGATCACGCTGATGGTGCTGTTCTGCTTCAACCAGATCGGCGACGGCTACGGTCTGTTCCTGCCGCGCCTGTTCGACACCCTGGTGGGCAGCCTGATCGCGATCCTGGCGGTGTTCCTGTTCCTGCCCGACTGGCAGGGCCGTCGGTTGAACAAGGTGCTGGCCAACACCCTGAGCTGCAACAGCACCTACCTGCGCCAGATCATGCAGCAGTACGCCCAGGGCAAGAGCGACGACCTGGCCTACCGCCTGGCCCGGCGCAACGCGCACAACGCCGACGCGGCGCTGTCGACCACGCTGGCCAACATGCTCATGGAGCCGGGGCATTTTCGCAAAGAGGCCGACGTGGGCTTTCGCTTCCTGGTGCTCTCGCACACCCTGCTCAGCTACCTCTCCGGGCTGGGTGCACACCGTGACAGCGCACTGGCACCCGAGGCCCACGAGCAGTTGATCGACGGCGCGGGTGCCAGCCTGGCCGCCAGCCTCGACGAAATCGCCACTGGCCTTGCCAGCAAGACCCCGGTGGCGATCCACAGCGACGCCGAGGAAGCCCTGGCGGCGAGCCTTGAGCAGATGCCCGAGGAAATGGACGAGAACCAGCGCCTGGTGCAGACCCAGCTGGCACTGATCTGCCGCCAGTTGGGCCCGCTGCGCACACTGGCCGCGCACCTGATCAAGGACACCCCGGCCTGACTACAGGCCGTAGTCCTTGAGCAACCGGGCATAGCTGCCATCGGCCTTCATGGCGGCGATGGCCTTGTCGAATCCGGCCACGATCTGGGCATGCTGCGGATGCCTGAGGCTGACCAGGATGTGCAGGCTGTTCTCGCTCACAGGCTTGCCGAAGAACTGCACGCGGTTGCGCACGTTCGCGCTTTCACGCTGCAGGTAGTAGCGCGCCACGTATTCGTCCTCAAGCGTCAGGCGCACCCGCCCGGCAGCCAGCATGCCCACCGCCACCGAAAAGTCGCGCACCGGCACCTTCTGCAGACGCCCGTCATTGTCGAATTCGGCCGCATAGGCATAGTCGCGCACCACCGCGATGGCGTGCGGGTAGAGATCGCTCAGGGTATCGAAACGCAGCACGTCGCCCTTGCGCTTGAGCAGCCGCACGCGGTTGCTCAGGTAGCCTTGGGAGAAGGCCCCGATGCGGGTACGCGCATCGCTCTGCCAGGCGTTGATCAGCACATCGTAGCGGCCCTCGCCGATGCCCAGCAGCGCGCGCCCACGGCGCCTGCTCGAACTCGCTGGCAAACCCGGCACGCTCCAGGGCGGTGGTGACAAGGGCGGTGGCCAGCCCGCCCCTGGGTAGGCGGGCGTCGGTGAAGGGGGGCCAGGCATCGGCCACCAGCCGCAGTTTTTCGGCCTGGGCCGACTGGGCACAGAGCAGCAATCCAAGCAAACCCAAGGCTCGAAGCAGTGGCCGCATGCTCAAATCCCTTAGCGGATCGGGTCCGCGTTCTTGTTGAGTGGCATGAGATTTCTGTTGGCGCAAAGCTAGGCTGCACGGCCAGATTACACAAAGATTCCGGTATCGGGCAGTGCCGGGTGATAGCTAATTGCCTCTATTTTTGCCGATTCCGCGCCGACTTGATCCATGGCAATTCGCGACCTTCGCCCTGAGGTGCTCGGCGTGGTTATGATCGGGGCATTACACAGGAGAGAAACGCGATGAGCATCGACTGGATCTGCAAGCATCACACCGACCTTGGCAAGCAACAGCTGTACGCGCTGCTGACGCTGCGCATCGAGGTGTTCGTGGTGGAGCAGAAATGCCCGTACCTGGAAACCGATGGCCAGGACCTGGAGGGCGACACCTGCCACCTGATGGCCTGGCGCGATGGCGAGCTGGTGGCGTACCTGCGCCTGCTGAACCCCGAGTCACAGGGCGGCGACGTGGTGATCGGGCGGGTGGTGATTGCGCCGTCGGCGCGGGGCGAGGGGCTGGGGCATGCACTGATGGTGCAGGGGCTGGCGCAGGCCGAGAAGCACTGGCCAGGGGTGCCGGTGTACCTGTCCGCACAGGCGCACCTGCAGGCCTACTATGCGCGGCACGGGTTCGAGGTGGCCGGGGAGGCGTATCTGGAGGATGGCATCCCGCACATCGGCATGCGCCGGGGCTAGACGCTTCGCCGGCAAGGCCGGCTCCTACAGGGGTTGGTGCAGGGGCCGGGCTTGCCGGCGGAGGGGCTTCAGGGGTAGCCCAGCACCTGGCGGATACTGCGCAGATGCTGGGTGATCCACTGCTTGTCGATCGCGCCCCAGTCACGTATCCGGTAATGCCCGGCATGGTTGCGCGCACCTTCCTGCTGCTCGAACTCGCACACGATGTCCAGGTCGGCCAGCGCCGCGATGGTGTCCTGCGCCGTTCGCCGCGGCATGCCGGTGGCCTCCATCAGCGCCGGCACGCTGCTGGCGGTACGGCTGTCGATCAGCCACGCCACGTACAGGCGACGATAGAAACTGGTCTTGGTCTTGCTCACTTCCATTGGCAATTCCCTTTCGCTCACTGGGCGCCGGACAGGTCGCGCCAGGTCAGGTAGATGCGCAGGTCGAACTCCAGTTGATGGTAGCCCGGCTGCATGTATTCGCAGAGTTGGTAGAACGCCTTGTTGTGGTCGCTCTCCTTGAGGTGCGCCAGTTCGTGCACCACGATCATCTTCAGAAACTGCGGCGCCGCGTCCTTGAACAGCGAGGCGATGCGAATTTCCTTCTTGGCCTTGAGCTTGCCGCCCTGCACGCGCGATACCGCAGTGTGCAGGCCCAGCGCACGGTGGGTGAGATCGAGGCGATTGTCGAACAGCACCTTGTCCAGGTTCGGCGCATTGCGCAGGTGCTCCTGCTTCAGGGCCTGGGCATAGGCATACAGCGCCTTGTCGCTCTGTACCGCATGGCGCTCGGGGTAGCGTTGGCGCAGGTAGTCACCCAGACGGTTCTGGGCAATCATCTGGCGCACCTGGTCTTGCAGGGCAGGCGGATAGGCTTGCAGGTACTTGAGTACGGTCATGGGCACGGGGCATTGCAGGCAAAGGCGTCAGTGTACTCAATTCCCCGGCCGCCTCGTTGCGCCAGTCGAAAAAAGCCGGGAAATCACCGGCGCGCTGCGCCGTCAGGGGCCGTGCCACCAGGAAGCCCTGGGCATAGGCGCAACCGTTTGCCTGCAGCCACTGCGCCTGCTCCCGCGTCTCGACGCCCTCGGCCACCACACACACGCCATAGTCGCGGCACAGGCCGATGACACTGCGGACCAGCGCCGCGTCCGCCGCCGAACCGGGCAGGCGCGCCACCAGGTGCCGGTCGAGCTTGAGCGTGTCGATGGGCAGGTCGCGCAGCAGGCGCAGCGAGCACTCTCCGGCGCCGAAATCGTCCAGCGCCACTCGCACGCCCAGCTCGCGCAGCCTGCGCAACTGACGCAGCGCGATGTCGAGGTTGGCGGCCAGCGAGGTTTCCGCCACCTCCACCTCAAGCTGGGCCGGGCGCAGGCCATGGCTGGCGATCACCCGCCCCAGCTCCTCGACCAGGTTGGGCATGGCGAACTGCACGCGGCTGAGGCTGATGCTCAGCACCAGGTCCGGCTCGAACCGCGCCTCCCAGGCGCGCCGCTGCGCCGCACCCTGGGTGTAGATCCAGCTGGCCAGCCGCGAGACCAGCCTGGCCTCCTCCAGCAACGGCAGGAACAACCCCGGCGGCACATCGCCGACACTGGGGTGCTGCCAGCGCAACAACGCCTCGAACCCGCGCAGGCGACCATCGGCAAACGCCACCTGCGGCTGATACACCAGGCTGAAGTCGTGCCGCTCGATCGCATCGCGCACACTGTCTTCGAGCATCAGGCGCGAGCGAGCACGACCGTTGAGCTCCTGGTCGTAGTAGCGGTACTGCTGGCGGCCGGCCTGCTTGGCGGCATACATGGCCGCGTCCGCCGCACGCAGCAGGCCGTCCAGGTGCGGCCCGCAATCGGAGTAGGTGGCGATGCCGATGCTCACGCCAAGCGTCACCTCCAGGCCGTCGATCTGCTGGCAGATGGACATGCGCTCGATCAGCTTTTCGGCAAAGCGCGCCGCCTGCTCCGGGTATTCCAGGGTATCGAGCAAGGCCGTGAACTCGTCGCCGCCCATGCGCCCGAGGATCGCGTAGGCGCCCAGGCATTCCTTGAGCTGTTCGCCCACCCAGTGCAGCACGCGGTCGCCGGCCGCATGGCCGAGCGAGTCGTTGATCCGTTTGAAACCGTCAAGGTCCATGTACATCAGGGCCTGGGCCTTGTCGGAATGCTCGCTGCGCAGCAGCGCAGCTTCGGCGGCCTGGCAGAACCCGCGGCGGTTGAGCAGCCCGGTCAGCGGGTCGGTCACGGCCTGGAACTCCAGCTGCTGGTGCAGGTTGCGCACCACCGACATATCCAGCACCGTCACCACCATCGCCCGCTGCTCGCCGGGCAGCGCCGCGCACGACAACGCCACCGGCAGCGGCAACCCGGAGGCGGTGAGCAGCACGGCGTCGTGCAGGCGGTAGATATCGCGCTCCTGGTAGGCCTGGTAGAACGCCGAGTCGCGCCACCGGGTTGGCACGGGCGACTGCACGAAGCCCAGCAGGTCTGCGCCCTGCAATTGCTCCACCGGGGCCTGGAGCAGGCGCGAGATGGCCGGGTTGGCAAAGCGGATGCGACCGTCCTCGGCCACCACGAGGATGCCTTCGGCGGCGTTGTCCAGCACCGAGGCGTTGAATGCGCGCTCGGCCTCCAGGTCGCGGCTCAGGCGCTGCAAGGCACGCCGGTTGCGCTGCTGGTCGAGCAGGGCCTGGACCTTGGGCTTGAGAATGTGCGGGTCGAATGGCTTGAACAGGTAGTCCACCGCGCCACTGGCATAGCCCTTGAGCACGGCCGCCTGGGACTGTTCGTTGGCGGTCAGGAAGATGATCGGAGTCAGGCAGGTGCGCTGGCTGCCGCGCATCAGGCGCGCGACTTCGAAGCCGTCCATACCGGGCATCTGCACATCCAGCAGCACCAGGTCCACCTCATGCTCGAGCAGCGTGCTCAGGGCTTCGGTACCGGAGCTTGCGGTCAGCACACGCCAGTCCTCACGCGCAAGCAAGGCTTGCAGGCTGATCAGGTTTTCCGGGTAGTCATCGACGATCAGTAAAACCGAACCGCTGTCGTGAGTGTGAGGGTGCGCGCAATCCATGCTGCTTCTCTTGTGTAACGACGCCAGATTCCGGATGGAACTTGAGGCTTTACTCTAGACCTGGCTGAAACAAATCTGAAGTCAGCACATTGGCATCATCGGTATAAACAAAGTGTTGCCCGACTAACGGTCTGTCGCGTTGGGCCAGATCCGGTGTCCGTGGCGGCCCCGCAGCCGAAACCCCCCGGTTCCGGCCGGTGAAGCAGGCCGCACGGGCACAAAAAACCCGCATCGCTGCGGGTTTTTCGTACAACCAACCAGGCTTAGTTGACCTTGGCGGCCAGCTCGCCCTTGGCATAGCGCTGGAACATCGCTTCGAGGGAGATCGGCTTGATCTTCGAGGCGTTGCCGGCGGTGCCGAAGGCTTCGTAGCGGGCGATGCACACGTCGCGCATGGCCTTGACGGTTTCACCGAAGAACTTGCGCGGGTCGAACTCGCTCGGGTTGGTGGCCATCAGGCGGCGCATGGCACCGGTGGACGCCAGGCGCAGGTCGGTGTCGATGTTGACCTTGCGCACGCCGTACTTGATGCCTTCGACGATTTCTTCAACCGGTACGCCGTAGGTTTCCTTGATGTCGCCACCGTACTGGTTGATGATCGCCAGCCACTCCTGCGGCACCGAAGACGAACCGTGCATCACCAGGTGAGTGTTGGGGATGCGCTTGTGGATCTCCTTGATGCGGTCGATCGCCAGCACGTCGCCGGTAGGCGGCTTGGTGAACTTGTAGGCGCCGTGGCTGGTGCCGATGGCAATGGCCAGGGCATCGACCTGGGTACGCTTGACGAAATCGGCAGCTTCTTCAGGGTCGGTCAGCATCTGGCTGTGATCCAGCACGCCTTCGGCGCCGATGCCGTCTTCTTCACCGGCCATGCCGGTTTCCAGCGAACCCAGGCAGCCCAGCTCGCCCTCTACCGAAACGCCGCAGGCGTGGGCCATGGCCACGGTCTGCTGGGTGACACGCACGTTGTAGTCGTAGTCGGTCGGGGTCTTGCCGTCTTCGCCCAGCGAGCCGTCCATCATCACCGAGCTGAAGCCCAGCTGGATCGAACGCTGGCACACGTCAGGGCTGGTGCCGTGGTCCTGGTGCATGCACACCGGGATGTGCGGGAATTCTTCGATCGCCGCCAGGATCAGGTGGCGCAGGAACGGCGCACCGGCGTATTTGCGGGCACCGGCCGAGGCCTGGACAATCACCGGGGAGTCGGTCTTGTCGGCGGCTTCCATGATGGCGCGCATTTGCTCGAGGTTGTTGACGTTGAAAGCCGGAACGCCGTAGCCGAACTCGGCGGCGTGGTCCAGCATCTGGCGCATGCTAATGAGTGCCATTGTGTATCTCTCTCCCGACAAGCGTCGTTTTTCGTGCAAGCCTGCCGCAGCGGCGGTTGCTATTCAAGTAGTGTGGGCCGACAGCGGTCGGCCCGGCCAGTCACGGTGCCTTGCAGCCCCGCCCTATCAAATCGTTGGTCGCTACCCAGTACACCAGGCCTTCATCGCCCTTGGTGTGCAGGGCCAGCACGCCATCGCTGTACAGCGCACCCGATGCACCGGGCTCCGGCTTGAGCCGGTAGACCTGATCGCCGCCACCAAGGCGTACATCCACCTCTTCCTGGCTGGCATCGGCAAACCGCCACAGCACCTCGGCCTGACTGTCACAGACCCAGCGGGTCCAGTTGTCGGTCGGGGCCGGGGTTGGCTTGAGGCTTGCGCAACCTGCCATCAGAACCAGGGCCATCAGGGCTACAACGCTTTTCATCGAATATCCTCTAGAAGACCACGAACCGGCCAACAGGTTGCCTCGAACCGATCAAGGGCAACCCGGGGCCTGGCGCTGGTGTTCCTCGTCATACTTCTCCAGCCCGTCCGGGCCGAGCCTCTTGTTGATCACCGGCACGGTCTCTGCCTGCCACTGCGACTGGTAGCAACCGCCCTTCGGCTTGCCGGGGGCATCCGCCGCAGGCTCCGGGCTGCCAGCGCAGGCGCTGAGCAGACCGGCCAGGATAAACACAGGCAACCGCTTGACCATCAGGCCACACTCCCTTTGCCAGGCTGAGCGAGTCAGGCCTTGGCCCGTTGTTCCAGCACGTCCACCGCCGGCAGCACCTTGCCCTCGACGAACTCGAGGAATGCACCGCCACCGGTAGAAATGTAGGAGATCTGGCTGGCCACGCCATATTTGTCGATGGCCGCCAGGGTGTCGCCACCGCCGGCAATCGAGAACGCGGCGCTGTCGGCGATGGCCTTGGCCAGGGTCCTGGTGCCGTTGCCGAACTGGTCGAACTCGAACACGCCCACCGGGCCGTTCCACAGGATGGTCTTGGACGACTTCAGCAGCTCGGCGAACTGTTCGGCGGTCTGCGGGCCGATGTCCAGGATCATGTCGTCCTCGGCCACCTCGCCCACCAGCTTGACGGTAGCCGTGGCGCTTTCGGCAAATTCCTTGGCCACCACAACGTCCACCGGCAGCGGCACGTTGACCTTGGCCGCGATGGCCTTGGCGGTGTCGATCAGGTCGGCTTCGTACAGCGACTTGCCCACCGGGTGGCCGGCAGCGGCCAGGAAAGTGTTGGCAATGCCGCCACCGACGATCAGCAGGTCGCACACCTGGCTCAGGCTGTTGAGCACGTCCAGCTTGGTCGATACCTTGGAACCGGCGACGATGGCGGCCATCGGCTTGGCCGGGGCCTTCAGCGCCTTGCCCAGTGCATCCAGCTCGGCGGCCAGCAGCGGACCGGCAGCGGCGACCTTGGCGAACCTGGCCACGCCGTGGGTCGAGCCCTCGGCACGGTGGGCGGTACCGAAGGCGTCCATCACGAACACGTCGCACAGGGCGGCGTATTGCTGGGCCAGTTCGTCGGCGTTCTTTTTCTCGCCCTTGTTGAAGCGCACGTTCTCGAACAGCACGATGTCGCCGGCCTTCACGTCCACGCCGCCCAGGTAGTCGGCCACCAGCGGCACCTCACGGCCCAGCGCCTTGCTCAGGTAGTCGGCCACCGGCTTGAGGCTGTTCTCGGCCGAGAACTCGCCTTCGGTCGGGCGCCCCAGGTGCGAGCAGACCATCACGGCCGCGCCCTTCTCCAGGGCCAGCTTGATGGTCGGCAGCGAGGCCAGGATGCGCGCGTCGCTGCTGACCACACCGTCCTTCACAGGCACGTTGAGGTCTTCGCGGATCAGTACGCGCTTACCTTGCAGATCGAGGTCGGTCATCTTCAAAACGGTCATGAATGCAGTCCTTCAGGGCTGTTTGCGAGTGGTGCTGGTTGAGTCCACGACGCGCAGAAAATGTTCGGCGACGTCGAGCATGCGGTTGGCGAACCCCCATTCGTTGTCGAACCAGGCCAGCAGGTTCACCAGGCGGGGGCCGCAAACGCGGGTCTGGCTGGCATCGACGATGGCCGAATGTGGGTCATGGTTGAAATCACAGCTGGCGTGGGGCAGTTCGGTGTAGGCCAGCAACCCCTTGAGCGGGCCACTCAGGGCCGCTTCACGCAGCACCTGGTTGACTTCGGCCGCGGTGGTATCGCGGGCGGTCTGCAGGGTGATGTCCAGGCACGACACGTTCACCGTCGGCACGCGTACCGCTTTGGCCTGGATTCGCCCGGCAAGTTCCGGCAGCAGGCGTTCGATACCCCGCGCGAGCCCGGTAGACACCGGAATCACCGACTGGAACGCCGAACGGGTGCGGCGCAGGTCTTCGTGGTGGTAGGCATCGATCACCGGCTGGTCGTTCATTGCCGAGTGGATGGTGGTGATCTGCACGTACTCGATGCCGAAGGCCTGGTCGAGCACACGCAGCAGCGGCACGCCGCAGTTGGTGGTGCAGGAGGCGTTGGATACCAGCCGTTCGCCGCCTTCAAGGCAATCCTGGTTGATGCCGTAGACAACGGTGGCGTCGACATCCGCCTCGCTGGCCATCGGCTGGGAAAACAGCACCCGTGGTGCGCCGGCGTCGAGGAAACGCTGGCCGTCGGCGCGGGTGTTGTAGGCCCCGGAGCATTCGAGCACCAGGTCGACGTCGAGCGCGGCCCAGTCGATGCCTTCGGGGGTGGCGCTGCGCAGTACTTTGACGCAGTCGCCATTGATATGCAGACAATCGCCATCGACCCTGACCTCACCGGGAAAGCGCCCGTGGGTGGAGTCGAAGCGTGTCAGGTATTCGAGGCTGGCCTGATCGGCCAGGTCATTCAGTGCAACGATCTCGAAGCCCGCGCTGGCCCCCCGCTCAAAGAGTGCGCGCAGGACGCAACGACCGATGCGGCCGTAGCCGTTGAGTGCAACTTTGTAGGGACGCGGTTGGGGCATGGGATGCTCACGGAACAGAATGTTATCTGCAACCTGCAGGAACCGAGTCGCGGCAATCGCGGGTCAAGCCCGCTCCCACAAGGACACTCGTGATCCCTGTGGGAGCGGGCTTGACCCGCGATGGGTTCAACGCCGCTCCAACTGGTTTTATCAGTCTTCCAGCAGCTCTTCAGCCGTACCCAGGATGTTATCCAGGGTGAAGCCGAACTCTTCGAACAGTGCCGAAGCCGGCGCCGATTCACCGTAGGTGGTCATGCCGATGACGCGGCCTTCCAGGCCCACGTACTTGTACCAGAAGTCGGCGTGGGCAGCTTCGATGGCAATCCGCGCGCCCACCTGCAGTGGCAGAACCGACTGCTTGTAGCTGGCGTCCTGGGCATCGAACACGCTGGTGCATGGCATCGATACCACGCGCACCTTGCGGCCCTGCTCGGTCAGCTTGTCGAACGCCTGCACCGCCAGGCCCACTTCGGAACCGGTGGCGATCAGGATCAGCTCAGGCTCGCCTGCGCAGTCCTTGAGCACGTAGCCACCACGGCTGATGTCGGCGATCTGGCCGGCGTCGCGGGTTTGGTGCTGCAGGTTCTGACGCGAGAAGATCAGCGCCGAAGGGCCGTCCTTGCGCTCCAGGGCGTGCTTCCAGCTCACGGCCGATTCGACCGCGTCGGCCGGACGCCAGGTGTCCAGGTTCGGCGTGGTGCGCAGGCTGGTCAGCTGCTCGATCGGCTGGTGAGTCGGGCCGTCTTCGCCCAGGCCGATGGAGTCGTGGGTGTAGACGTGGATCACGCGTTGCTTCATCAGGGCCGACATGCGCACGGCATTGCGGGCGTATTCCATGAACATCAGGAAGGTCGCGCCGTAAGGCACCAGGCCGCCGTGCAGGGCAACGCCGTTCATGATGGCGGTCATGCCGAACTCGCGCACGCCGTAGTACATGTAGTTGCCGCTGGCATCTTCGGCGCTGACGCCCTTGCAACCTTTCCACAGGGTCAGGTTGGAGCCGGCGAGGTCCGCCGAGCCACCGAGGAACTCCGGCAGCAGCGGGCCGAAGGCGTTCAGGGTGTTCTGGCTGGCCTTGCGGCTGGCGATGCTTTCGCCCTTGGCGTCCACTTCGGCGATGTAGGCGGCAGCCTTCTCGGCGAAGTCGGCCGGCAGTTCGCCGCTCAGGCGACGCTTGAGTTCGCTGGCCAGTTCAGGGAAGGCTGCAGCGTAGGCAGCAAAGCGCTGGTCCCAGGCGGCTTCGGCGGCGGCGCCGGCCTGCTTGGCATCCCACTCGGCATAGATGTCGGCCGGGATTTCGAAGGGGCCGTGGTTCCAGTTCAGGGCCTGGCGGGTCAGGGCGATTTCGGCATCGCCCAGTGGCGCGCCGTGGCAGTCTTCCTTGCCGCCCTTGTTCGGCGAACCGAAGCCGATGGTGGTCTTGCAGCAGATCAGGGTCGGCTGCGCGCTCTTGCGCGCGGTCTCGATGGCGGTCTTGATCTCTTCAGGGTCGTGACCGTCGACATTGCGGATCACCTGCCAGTGGTAGGCTTCGAAACGCTTCGGCGTGTCGTCGGTGAACCAGCCTTCGACTTCGCCGTCGATGGAGATGCCGTTGTCGTCGTAGAAGGCGATCAGCTTGCCCAGACCCAGGGTACCGGCCAGTGCAGCAACTTCGTGGGAAATGCCTTCCATCATGCAGCCATCACCCAGGAACACATAGGTGTGGTGGTCGACGACGTCGTGGCCTGGACGGTTGAACTGGGCGCTCAGCACTTTTTCGGCCAGGGCAAAGCCCACGGCGTTGGCCAGACCCTGGCCCAGCGGGCCGGTGGTGGTCTCGACGCCTGGGGTGTAGCCGAATTCCGGGTGGCCCGGGGTGCGGCTGTGCAGTTGACGGAACGCCTTGAGGTCGTCGATCGACAGGTCGTAGCCGGTCAGGTGCAGCAGCGAGTAGATCAGCATCGAGCCGTGGCCGTTGGACAGCACGAAGCGGTCACGGTCGGCGAAGTGCGGGTTGCTCGGGTTGTGCTTCAAGAAGTCACGCCAAAGAACCTCGGCGATATCCGCCATGCCCATCGGGGCACCGGGATGGCCGCTGTTGGCTTTTTGCACGGCATCCATGCTGAGGGCACGAATGGCGTTGGCACGCTCACGACGGCTGGGCATCGCTTGTCTCCTGGGGGGCTTGAATATTAACGAACGGAAAAAGGCGGCCATTTTCGCCCAGGCACGTGCCCGGGGGCAATCACGGATGGTCGATGAGGGACGTTTTTAGTGCGATTGAGCGACTAATCCCGTGTTGCGCCGACAAAACGGCAGAAATTGTCGCCCGCCATGCCGGGCCGGGCCCGCCCATCGAGCAATATCAAAACTTTTTGATATAGAACTTGCGAGGCCGCTGCACGCTGACTAGACTGCCGCCCATGAACCTTCACGCCCCCTCCATCGACCCCGAGCAAAGCGACGCGCTGGCTGCCCTGTGCAAGGCCGGCGGCGACCCGCTGCGGCTGAACGTGCTGCGCGCGCTGGCCAGCGATTCGTTCGGGGTGCTGGAGCTGGCGCAGATCTTCGCCATCGGCCAGTCGGGCATGAGCCACCATCTCAAGGTACTGGCCCAGGCCGACCTGGTGGCCACCCGGCGCGAAGGCAACGCGATCTTCTATCGCCGCGCACTGCCCGACAGCCAGCGCCTGGGCGGCAAGCTGCACGGGGCGCTGCTGGAAGAGGTCGACGCGCTGGAACTGCCGGCCGAGGTGCAGGCGCGCATCGGCCAGGTGCAGGTGCGCCGGGCCGCCACCAGCCAGGACTTCTTCCTGCGTGTGGAAGAGAAATTCCGCGCCCAGCAGGACCTGATCGCCGGCCTGGCGCAGTACCGCGAAAGCCTGCTGGCGCTGCTCGACAAGCTCAGCTTCGACCCGCTGGCCAGCGCCCTGGAGGTCGGCCCCGGCGATGGCGAGTTTCTGCCCGAACTGGCGCGGCGCTTCACCCACGTCACCGCCCTGGACAACAGCCCGACCATGCTCGAGCTGGCGCGCCAGGTGTGCCAGCGCGAGCGCCTGGCTAACGTAACCCTGCTGTTGGCCGATGCCCTGCATGCAACGGATGTACAGGCCGACTGCGTGGTGCTGAACATGGTGCTGCACCATTTCAGCGAGCCTGCCCAGGCCCTCGGGCACCTGGCCAAGCGTGTCAGACCAGGCGGAAGCCTGTTGGTAACAGAACTGTGCAGCCACGACCAGAGCTGGGCGCGCCAGGCGTGCGGCGATCTCTGGCTGGGCTTTGAACAGGATGATTTGGCCCGTTGGGCCAGCGCCGCGGGGCTGGTTCCCGAGGACAGCCTCTATGTGGGCTTACGTAATGGTTTCCAGATTCAGGTTCGCCACTTTCAGCGACCACCTGGCGACACTCACCATCGGTAAATTTTAGGAACCCGTCGAGATGAGCGAATACTCCCTTTTCACCTCCGAGTCCGTGTCTGAAGGGCATCCGGATAAAATCGCCGACCAGATTTCGGATGCGGTGCTCGACGCCATCATCGCCGAAGACAAGTTCGCCCGCGTGGCGTGCGAGACCCTGGTGAAAACCGGTGTGGCCATCATCGCCGGCGAAGTGACCACTTCGGCCTGGGTCGACCTCGAAGACATCGTGCGCAACGTGATCGTCGACATCGGCTACAACAGCTCCGACGTCGGTTTCGACGGCGCCACCTGCGCGGTGATGAACATCATCGGCAAGCAGTCGGTAGACATCGCCCAGGGCGTTGACCGCAGCAAGCCTGAAGACCAAGGCGCGGGCGACCAGGGCCTGATGTTCGGCTACGCCAGCAACGAAACCCCGGAGCTGATGCCAGCCCCGATCAGCTTCTCGCACCAGCTGGTGCAGCGTCAGGCCGAAGCGCGCAAGTCCGGCCTGCTGCCGTGGCTGCGCCCGGACGCCAAGTCCCAGGTTACCTGCCGCTACGAAGGCGGCAAGGTGGTGGGCATCGACGCCATCGTGCTGTCCACCCAGCACAACCCGGACGTGTCCTACGCCGACCTGCGCGAAGGCGTGATGGAGCTGATCGTCAAGCACGTGCTGCCGGCCGAGCTGCTGCACAAGGACACCCAGTTCCACATCAACCCCACCGGCAACTTCATCATCGGTGGCCCGGTGGGCGACTGCGGCCTGACCGGCCGCAAGATCATCGTCGACACCTACGGCGGCATGGCCCGTCACGGGGGGGGCGCTTTCTCCGGCAAGGACCCGTCCAAGGTTGACCGTTCGGCCGCCTACGCCGGTCGCTACGTGGCCAAGAACATCGTTGCCGCTGGCCTGGCCGAGCGCTGCGAAATCCAGGTGTCGTACGCCATCGGCGTGGCCCAGCCGACCTCGATCTCGCTGAACACCTTCGGCACCGGCAAGGTTGCCGACGAGAAGATCATCCAGATCGTGCGCGAGTGTTTCGACCTGCGTCCGTATGCGATCACCACCATGCTCGACCTGCTGCACCCGATGTACCAGGAAACCGCGGCCTACGGTCACTTCGGCCGCACCCCGCAGGTCAAGACCGTGGGCGACGACACCTTCACAACGTTCACCTGGGAACGCACCGACCGTGTCGACGCGCTGCGCGCGGCCGCCGGGCTGTAAGCAACACCCGGTACAAGCAACACCCGGTAAACAAGAGCCCCTGCCAGGCGACTGGCAGGGGCTTTTTCTTGCCTAGGCTTGAAGTTCCACCCGCCGAGCAAGGACGCTCGCCATGCCCTTCAAGCTGTTGTCCGGCCTGCTGTTCGCCAGCACGCTCGCCTGTACCCCAACCACCGCCCTCGCCCGGCCCTGCCCCGACTGGCCACCGGCAGTGGCGCAAAGCGAACTCAAGCAGCTGGGCGAGCGCCTGGCCGACTGGGACGATCATTACCATCGCCTGGGCGTCGCGTTGATCAGCGACGAGCTCTACGACCAGAGCCGGGCGCGCCTGCAACACTTGCAAGCCTGCTTCCCCGGCACCGGTGCACCCCCGGCAGACCCGCTCGGAACCGCCACCGGCCCGTTGCGCCACCCCATCCCCCACACCGGCCTGAACAAGTTGCCCGACGAAGCCGCCGTGCGCGCCTGGATGCACGGCAAGCAGGACCTCTGGGTACAACCCAAGGTGGATGGCGTGGCCGCCACGCTGGTCTATGCAAAGGGCCGGCTGGTGCGCCTGATCAGCCGCGGCGACGGCGCCTACGGGCATGACTGGAGCCGCCACCTGCCGGCACTGGGCGCCCTCCCCCACACGTTGCCCGAACCTCTGGACCTGATACTGCAAGGCGAGCTGTTCTGGCGCCTGGACGGGCATGTGCAGGCCGCAGCGGGCAGCCGGAATGCCCGCGGCAACGTCGCCGGGTTGCTGGCGCGCAAGCAGCTCACCCCCGCGCAGGGCGCGGTGGTCGAGCTGTTCGCCTGGGCCTGGCCGCAGGGCCCCCTGGACCAGCGCGAGCGCCTGGCACGCCTGAGCGCCCTGGGCTTTGCCTACAGCGAGGCGTTCAGCCAGCCGGTGCAGACCTTCGACCAGGCCGCCCACTGGCGCCAGCACTGGTACCGCACGCCACTGCCATTCGCCAGCGACGGTGTGGTGCTGCGCCAGGGCCGGCGTCCGCCCGGCGAGCGCTGGCAGGCCCGGGCGCCGTACTGGATAGCGGCATGGAAATACCCCTTCGCCCAGGTACTGGCCGAGGTGCGACGCGTGCAGTTCAACGTGGGGCGCACCGGTCGCATCACCCCGGTGCTGCAACTGGCACCGGTGCAGCTGGATGACCGCACGGTGCGCCAGGTCAGCGTGGGCTCGCTAAGACGCTGGCAGCAACTGGACATTCGCCCGGGCGATCAGGTGGCGATCAGCCTGGCAGGCCTGACCATTCCCCGTCTGGACGGCGTGGTGCACCGCGCCCTCGAACGGCGCGAGATGGAGGTACCGGCGGCCGATGCGTTTCATCCGTTGAGCTGCTGGGAGCTGAGCGCCGAGTGTCGTCAGCAGTTCCTGGCCAGGTTGCAATGGCTGGGCGGCAAGCAGGGCCTGGCACTCCCAGGTGCCGGGCCGGCCAGCTGGGAGCGCCTGGTCGACGCCGGCCAGTTGCGCACACTGGCCGATGTGCTGGAACTGCCCGCCGAACATCCGTTGTACCCCGCCCTCGAACAGGCCCGTCAGCGACCCTTTGCCACCTGGGCGCGGGCCCTGGGTATGCCGGCCCCGCGTGCGTTGGCAGCGGGGGACACGTGGGCCGCGCTGGCTGCCCGCGATGCGGCGCAGTGGCAGGCCGAGCCTGGCGTGGGTGCCCACCGTGCCGGCCAGTTGCTGGCCTTTTTCGCTCACCCGCAGGTGCAGGCCCTGGCGGCGCGGTTACGTGAACATACAATCGAGGGTTTCTAAATTTGTCGGATCAGGGCAGCATCATGGGTTTCTGCCAAGCCCGCGACCACGGAGCCACTATGAAACTGCTTTCCCCGCTTGCCCTGTTCGCCGCCTGCTCGTTGCTCGCCACTTCGCTGATGGCTGCCGAGGAACAACCCGGCCTGACCGGCTGCGCTGCCAAGAAGCAGGCGATCAGCGAACAGATCGAACAGGCCCGCGCCCACGGCAACAGCGCCCAGCAGGCCGGCCTCGAGAAGGCCCTGAGCGAAGTGACCGAGCACTGCACCGATGCCGGCCTGAAGAAACAGCGTGAACAGAAGGTGCTGGATGCCCGTCATGAAGTGACGCAGCGCACCAAGGACCTGGACAAGGCCATGAAGAAAGGCGACGCCGACAAGATCAACAAGCGCAAGGACAAACTGGCCGAGTCGAAGAAGGAACTGCAACAGGCACTGGATGAGCTGGAGAAGTAGTCCGCGTTGAACCCTTCGCCGGCAAGGCCGGCTCCTACGTACAGCGCGCCACCTGTAGGAGCCGGCCCTGCGGCGAAAAGGCCGGCCAGCTCACCCCATCAATGATTGCGAAACTCGGTATGACAGGCCTTGCACGCCGCTTCCACCTTGCCCATCGGGGCCGCGACCGCCGCAGGCTCCAATGGCTGAGTACGGGTCTGGGCGACCAGCTCGCCGGTCACCTGCTCCATCTGCCGCGCCAGCTCCTGGAAGCGCGCCTGCTTTTGCCACACATCGGGCGTGGCGCTGCTGTCCTCCTCGCGCACCTGCGGGAAATGCTGCCACGGCTGGTGCGACAACGCGTCGAGCTTCACCGCACCATCGGCAAATTTCTGCCCGTCGAACGCCAGCCGGCCACGCAGCATGCCGCCGAGGTCTTCGCTGGTCTTGAGCATCTGCTTGAAAATCGCCTTGCGCTGGCCCAATGGCGAGTTGGGGTCGACACCGCCACAGGCGCTCAGGGCCAGGCAGGCCACCAGGATCACAGTCATTCGCTTGAACATCATGCTTGGCTCGGCACACGGAAAAAGGCGGCCAGTATCCCCGCCTTGCCGGCAAACACCAATACCCCTACCAAAAACAAGGGTTGCCTGGCCGCCCTGAACGCCAGGCACACCGTAGAGGACTACCCCGCATGAAAACCGCCCTGAGCCGCCTTGGCCTGACCGCCGCGTTGCTGGCCCTGCTGGTCGGCTGCAACGGCAGCGCCCCGGATAAATCCGCACCGCACCCGCTCGCCACCTACAGCCCCGCCACCTGGAAAGACCTGCCCAAGGTCTCCGACAGCGACCTGCTGGCCGGCTTCAATGCCTGGCGCAGCGCGTGCGAGCGCCTCAAGAACGATCCGGTCTGGGCCACCCCCTGCGCTGCTGCGGTGCAGGTGCCCGACGACGCCACCCAGGTGCGTGGCTTCTTGCAGACGCAACTCGAGGTGTACGGCCTGCGCTCGGCCGAAAACAACGCCAACGGCCTGATCACCGGCTACTACGAACCGGTGTACCCCGGCAGCATGACCCGTACCGCCACGGCCAACGTGCCGGTGTATGGCATCCCCGATGACCTGGTGGTGGTGGCGCTCGACAGTATCTACCCCGAACTCAAGGGCAAGCGCCTGCGCGGTCGCCTGGACGGGCGCGTGCTCAAGCCCTACGACACCGCCGGGGTGATCCAGCAGCAAGGCGTCAAGGCGCCGGTGCTGGCCTGGCTGACCGACCCGATGGACCTGCAGTTTCTGCAGATCCAGGGCTCCGGGCGCATCCAGCTCGAAAGTGGGCAGCAGCTGCGCGTGGGCTATGCCGACCAGAACGGCCACCCGTATCGCCCGGTGGGCCGCTGGCTGGTCGAGCAGGGCCAGCTCAAGAAGGAAGACGTGACCATGGGCAGCATCCACGCCTGGGCCCAGGCCAACCCGAGCCGCGTGCCCGAGCTGCTGGCCAGCAACCCCAGCTACGTGTTCTTCAGCACCCGCCCGGACAGCAACGAAGGCCCGCGCGGTTCGCTGAACGTGCCGCTGACCGCCGGCTACAGCGTGGCCATCGACCGCAAGGTGATCCCGCTGGGCAGCCTGCTGTGGCTGTCAACCACCCGCCCGGACGGCGCGCCGGTGGTACGCCCGGTGGCCGCGCAGGACACCGGCGGGGCCATCACCGGCGAAGTGCGCGCCGATCTGTTCTGGGGTACCGGCAGCGAGGCCGGCGCTCTGGCCGGGGACATGAAGCAGCAGGGTCAGATCTGGCTGCTGTGGCCCAAGGGCGCGGCACTGCCGGTGGTGCCGCAGGTGGAAGGCAAGTAGCTCAGGCCGAGACCACGAAGAAGCTGACGATCAGGCCAATGCCCGCGAACCACACCACCGAGCGCAGCGCGGCCCAGTCGGCCAGGTAGCAGATGATGTAGAGCAGGCGGCTGGTGATGTAGAGCACCGCCAGCACGTCCTGGGTGACCTGCTCGGCATTGCCGACGATGTCGGCGATCACCACCGCCGCGACGAACGCCGGAATCGACTCGAAACTGTTGAGCTGCGCCGCATGGGCGCGGCGCGGCAGGCCTTCGAGCTTGTCCAGAAAACCGCGCGGGTCATGGTTCTGTCGCAGGCTGAAGCGACCACTGCCGAACTTGGCGATGCTGGTGCACACGAACGGCAGCAGCAACGCGATCAATACACACCAGAAGGCGACGGTCATGGCAGGGGTCCTTGTTGTTGGGGTCAGAGTTTCATGATCAGCATGCCGATCAGTACCAGTGCACAAGCTAAGAGCCTCGGCCCGCCGAAAGGTTCTTTGAGGTAGCGCATGCCCATCAGCACCACCAGGATCACGCTCACCTCGCGCAGCGCCGCAGCCTCGGCCACCGAGCCCAGTTGCATGGCCCACAGTACCAGCGCATAGCTGGACAGCACGCACAACCCCACGGCCAGGCCCAGCTTCCACTGGCTGCGCCAGAACTGCGCAAACGGCGCGCGCCGGGCCACCGTCGCCAGCAACGGGAACGGCCAGGCGCTGATCAGCGTCAGCCACACCAGGTAGTCCAGCGGCTGCGACCACAGCCGGATCGCGCTGCCGTCGAGCCAGGTGTAGCAGCCGATGCACAGGCCGATCAGCGCCACCACCGGCAGCATCGACCAGGGCAGACGTTCGCCGCCACCGCCCTGCCACAGCAGGCAGGCCATGCCGCACGGGATCAGCAGAATGCCGAAGATCTGCTGGGTGCTCAGCGTCTCGCCGGCAAAGGTCAGGGTCAGCGCCAGCACCACCAGCGGCGACAACCCGCGCATCAGGGGGTAGACCAGGCCCAGGTCGCCGACCCGGTAGGCCTTGATCAGCAGGTAGCGGTACAACAGCTCGAACGCCGCCGAGGCCAGCATCCACGGCCAGATCTCGGGCGGCGGTACCTGCACGAACGCCACCATCGCCAGGGCGAACAGCAGCGCCACCACGTCCATGCTGGCAATCACCAGCAGACGCTCGCCGCTGAACTTGATCAGGGTGTTCCAGGTGGCATGCAGCAGGGCGGCGATCAGCACCAGCGAAGTGGCGAGCACGGTTGAGTTCCTGGGTAGTGCACGGCTGCGCAGTTTCAACCAGGCGCAACAAAACAGCCAGCCTGCGGTCAACGTTGATCGAAAAAGTGTGTCCTGAACCTCGCGCCGGCGCATCCAAGCCCTGCCCGAGCCATTCGGGCACTGACTTGGAAGCCATTACAGGACCTAGGATGCTTGAGCTAGTTGCCGCGTTTATTTGCCTCACCACCCTCCTCACCTATGTGAACTACCGCTTTATCGGCCTGCCGCCGACCATTGGCGTGATGGTCACTGCACTGCTGTTTTCCCTGATACTCCAGGGCCTGAGCGTCATCGGCTACCCGGGCCTGGAAGAACGGGTGCAGGGCCTGATGAGCCAGATCGACTTCAACGACCTGCTGATGCACTGGATGCTGGCGTTCCTGCTGTTCGCCGGGGCGCTGCACGTGAACCTGGCCGACCTGCGCGACTACCGCTGGCCGATCGGCCTCCTGGCCACCGTCGGCGTGCTGATCGCCACCGTGGTGATCGGCTACCTGGCGCACTGGATCTTCGCCCTGTTCGGCTGGCACGTGAACCTGCTGTACTGCCTGCTGTTCGGCGCACTGATCTCGCCCACCGACCCGATCGCGGTGCTCGGCGCCCTGCGTACCGCCAATGCGTCCAAGCCGCTGAAGACCACCATCGTCGGCGAGTCGCTGTTCAACGACGGCACCGCGGTCGTGGTGTTCACCGTGCTGCTGGGCATCGCACAACTGGGCGAGACCCCGAGCGTGAGCGACACCGCGATCCTGTTCGCCCGCGAGGCCATCGGCGGCGCGCTGTTCGGCGCGGTGATCGGCTACGTCACCTACCGCATGATCAAGAGCATCGAGCAGTACCAGGTGGAAGTCATGCTGACCCTGGCGCTGGTGATCGGCGGCTCGGCCGCAGCCTACGAACTGCACGTCTCGGCGCCCATCGCGATGGTGGTAGCGGGCCTGATCATCGGCAACCTGGGTCGCAACCTGGCTATGAACGACATGACCCGGCGCTACATGGACGGCTTCTGGGAACTGATCGACGACATGCTCAACGCGCTGCTGTTCGCGCTGATCGGCCTGGAGCTGTTGCTGCTGCCGTTCTCGTGGATGCACCTGGCTGCGGCCGGGGTGCTGGCAGTGGCGATCCTGCTGTCGCGCCTGCTGACCGTGGCACCGGCGATCGTCATGCTGCGCCGCTGGAGAACGGTGCCGCGCGGCACCATCCGCGTGCTCACCTGGGGCGGCCTGCGCGGCGGTGTGTCCGTGGCCCTGGCGCTGTCGCTGCCATCGGGTCCCGAACGTGACCTGCTGCTGAGCATCACCTACATCGTGGTGCTGTCGTCGATCCTGCTGCAGGGCCTGAGCATCGGTCGCGTGGTGCGCGGGGTTACCGAGCAGCCTTGACCGGCGAGGGGCTGCCCAGCAGCCCCAGCAGATGCCGCATCGCCACTGGCCGGCGCGGCGTCGAGCCGTGCAGCACCACCAGTGCCCGCGCGTGGCGCGGGTCATCGCCCAGCGGCCAGGCACAGATGCCCTCATGGGGCATGCCGGCCCATTGCGGCACCAACGATACCCCCATGCCCTGGGCCACCAGCATCACGATGGTTTCCAGCGCATCCAGCTCGCACAGCAACTGCGGCGTGATCAATTGCTCATCCAGGTAGCGCTGGGCGATCTGCCCGCCCCACGACTGTGCGTCATAGCGAATGAACGGGTGCTCGCGCAGCAACGTATCGGGGGTCAGCGCGGCCTGTGCAGCCGGCGCGATCAGAATCAGCGGCTCGACCTTGAGCACCTGCAGCGCCAGTGCCTTGGGCAGCGTGAAGGGCGGGCGCACCAGAATCGCGGCATCCAGTTCGCCGCCGAGCACCTTCTCGTACAGGCTGCGCGAATCACCCGGGGTGATCTGCAGCTTGAGCCCCGGCGCCGATCGCGCCAGACGCTCGATCAGCCCCGGCAATACCCCGGTCAACGCCGTCGACACCGCGCCCACCCTGACGTCCCCCGTCAATCCGTCCTGGCTCAGGTCGTGCTGCAGTTCACGCGCCTGCTCGATGATCGCCTGGATTCTGGGCAACAGCAGCAGGCACTGGTCCGAGGGGCGGATGGCATGCGCAGTACGCAGCAGCAAGGTGCAGCCCAGTGTGCGTTCCAGCGCCTGCACGCGCTGGCTGATCGCCGCTGCCGTGCGGTTCTCGCGACGCGCGGCCGCGGCAATTGAGCCGGTTTCCACCACTGCCACCAGGCTTTTCAGAAAGCGCACATCCATAAGTTTTTCTTTCGCTCAGAGCAAGGCAAAGCCGTTTTACCCCGTCACACGGCCTACTTACCCTCAACGCTCAACCACACGGGGGATACGCCATGAACAGACCCTTTCACGCTGCATACCACGTTTGCGACCTGGAACAGGCGCGTATTTTTTATCGAGATGTTCTGGGCTGCACCGAAGGGCGCAGCACCGCGACCTGGGTCGACTTCGACTTCTTCGGCAACCAGCTCTCGTTGCACCTGGGCACGCCGTTCGCCACCACCCGTACCGGGCAGGTTGGCGAGCACAAGGTACTGATGCCGCATATCGGCGTGGTACTGCCTCTGGACGAGTGGATGACCCTGGCCGTGCGCCTCACCCGGCGTGGCCTGGCATTCGAGATCCCGCCGGTGGTGCGCTTTGTGGGCGAGCCGGGCGAACAACGCACGATGTTCTTCCTCGACCCCAGCGGCAATCCGATCGAGGTCAAGGGCTTCAAGGATTTCGCCGGCCTGTTCGCGCAGTAACGCACCCTTCGCACTCCCCACAACCACAACAACAAGGGGCACCCCATGGGCATTCGCACACCTTCCAGCCTGGTCACGCGCATCATGATCGGCCTGGTCGCCGGCGTGATCGTCGGCATCCTTCTCAACCAGTTCCCCGAGCATAAGGCCTGGTTCATCGACAACCTGCTGCAGCCGGCCGGCGACCTGTTCATCAAGCTGATGAAGATGATCGTGGTACCGCTGGTGTTCGCCTGCATGACCGTCGGCATCGCCGGCGCCGGCAGCACGCGCGCCCTGGGCCGGGTCGGGATGAAGACGTTCGTGTACTTCTTCACCATCACCAGCATCGCGATCCTGTTCGGGCTGGTGGTCGGCAACGTGTTCCAGCCCGGCGCCGGCGCGGACTTCAGCAGCACGCTGCAGGCACCGGTCACCACGCTGGCATCCAGCACCGAAACGCAGAACCTGGGGCGCACCCTGGTGGCCATCGTGCCGGACAACATCGTGCTGGCCATGGCCGAGGGCAAGCTGCTGTCGGTGCTGTTCTTCGCCATCCTGTTCGGCTGCGCCCTGTCGATGCTGCCCCAGCAGCAGAAGGCACCGTTGATCAGCGTGATGCAGGGCGTATCGGACACCATGTTCAAGGTCACCCACCTGGTGATGCACTACTCACCCATCGGCATCTTCGGGCTGATCGGCGTCACCGTTGCCAGCTTCGGCCTGAGCGCACTGCTGCCACTGGCCAAGCTGATCGGCATTACCTACGTCGCGGTGCTGCTGTTTGCGCTGTGCGTGCTGGGGGCGGTGGCCAGGCTGGCGGGGGTTCGGTTCTTCCACCTGTTGCGCGAGATACGCAGCGAGTTGCTGCTGGCCTACAGCAGCGCCGCCTCGGCCACGGTGATGCCGCAACTGATCGAGAAGATGGAGCGCTACGGCGCGCCACGCCCGATCACCAGCATGGTCATTCCGTTGGGGTATTCATTCAACCTCGATGGTGCGTCGCTGTTCGCAGCGCTTGGCACGCTGTTCATCGCCCAGGCCTATGGCATCGACCTGGGCCTGGCTGACCAGGCGATGCTGGTGCTGATCATGGTACTGACCTCCAAGGGTGCGGCGGGGGTGCCGGGCTTCATGTTCATCATCCTCACCGCCACGCTGACCGCGGCAGGGCTGCCGGTCGAGGGCGTGGCGATCATCGCCGGGGTGTATCGGCTGATGGACATGCCGGTCACTGCACTCAACGTGCTGGGTAACGCACTGGCGCCACTGGTGATCGCACGCTGGGAGGGCCAGCTCAAGGCACCTGGCCAAACCGCCCCCGCCAGCCCCGCTGCCCCCGACTTGAAGCTTGAAGCTTGAACTGTGCAGCTACCGCCGTCATTCCACCGAGGTATCGAACTGATCCTTGATGAACTTGATCTCGGTACGCCCATGGGGTGCCGGCAAGCCGTCCTCACCCAGGTTGACGAAGACCATCTTGTCGACGGTGAGGATGCTCTTGCGGGTGATCTTGTTGCGCACTTCGCATTTGAGGGTGATGGAGGTGCGGCCGAATTCGGTGGCGGTGATGCCCAGCTCGATGATGTCGCCCTGGCGCGAGGCGCTGACGAAGTTGATCTCCGAGATGTACTTGGTCACCACACGCTGGTTGCCCAGTTGCACGATCGCGTAGATCGCCGCCTCTTCGTCGATCCAGCGCAGCAGGCTGCCACCGAACAGGGTGCCGTTGGGGTTGAGGTCTTCGGGTTTTACCCATTTGCGGGTGTGAAAGTTCATGCGTACTCCTGACCGTCTTGCCAATCGATGCCGGCAATGATGGCAGAGCCTGCCGGCGGCCTCCATTGAACATCGACTATCGTCTCGATTAATTGACAGAAAGCCTTGGGCCGATGCGCGGGCGCAGCTATAATCGCCAACGCTTCACAGACGGTCATCACCACTCGATGCCGTTCCCGCCACCTGTCCGAGGGGCGCTGCAGCAGGTTCTCCTGTCAGGCTCGGATGGGGCGTTGCCTGGACGGGGTTCCCCGCACGGGCACTAAACGCACAACGGCGCCCATTCGCACACTACGAATGGAGGCTCTTGATGAGCGCTGTAAACACGCCTGCAGATTTTACCGACTACAAAGTCGCCGACATGTCCCTGGCTGCCTGGGGCCGCCGCGAAACCATCATCGCCGAGTCCGAAATGCCGGCCCTGATGGGTCTGCGCCGCAAGTACGCCGCTGAACAGCCGCTCAAGGGTGCAAAAATCCTCGGCTGCATCCACATGACCATCCAGACCGCCGTGCTGATCGAGACCCTGGTCGCGCTGGGCGCCGAAGTGCGCTGGTCGTCGTGCAACATCTTCTCCACCCAGGATCAGGCCGCTGCCTCCATTGCCGCCGCCGGCATCCCGGTATTCGCCTGGAAGGGCGAGACCGAGCAGGAATACGAGTGGTGCCTGGAGCAGACCATCCTCAAGGATGGCGCGCCATGGGATGCCAACATGATCCTCGACGACGGCGGCGACCTCACCGAGCTGCTGCACAAGAAGTACCCGCAGGTACTGGACCGCGTTCACGGCGTGACCGAAGAGACCACCACCGGTGTGCACCGTCTGCTCGACATGCTGGCCAAGGGCGAGCTGAAGATCCCGGCGATCAACGTCAACGACTCGGTCACCAAGAGCAAGAACGACAACAAGTACGGCTGCCGTCACAGCCTCAACGACGCCATCAAGCGCGGCACCGACCACCTGCTGTCGGGCAAGCAGGCGCTGGTGATCGGCTACGGTGACGTGGGCAAGGGTTCGGCCCAGTCGCTGCGTCAGGAAGGCATGATCGTCAAGGTCTCGGAAGTCGACCCGATCTGCGCCATGCAAGCCTGCATGGACGGCTTCGAGCTGGTTTCGCCGTTCATCGACGGTATCAACAACGGCACCGAAGCCAGCGTCGACAAGGCCCTGCTGGGCAAGATCGACCTGATCGTGACCACCACCGGTAACGTCAACGTGTGCGATGCCAACATGCTCAAGGCCCTGAAAAAGCGCGCCGTGGTATGCAACATCGGTCACTTCGACAACGAAATCGACACCGCCTTCATGCGCAAGAACTGGGCATGGGAAGAGGTCAAGCCACAGGTTCACAAGATCCACCGTACCGGCCCTGGCGATTTCGACGCGCAGAACGACGACTACCTGATCCTGCTGGCCGAAGGCCGCCTGGTGAACCTGGGCAACGCCACTGGCCACCCGAGCCGCATCATGGACGGTTCGTTCGCCAACCAGGTACTGGCACAGATCTTCCTGTTCGGCCAGAAGTACGCCGACCTGTCGCCGGCCCAGAAAGCCGAGCGCCTGACCGTTGAAGTACTGCCGAAAAAACTCGACGAAGAAGTGGCCCTGGAAATGGTCCGCGGTTTCGGCGGCGTGGTAACCCAACTGACCAAACAGCAGGCCGACTACATCGGCGTGACTGTTGAAGGCCCGTTCAAACCAGACGCCTACCGCTACTGATGGGCCAAAGCCGGTGACGCTGCCACAGCGTCACCGGCTTTTTTCTGTGGCCAGCCTCACGGCTGGCCAGCACGATCGGTTTACCAGGATTTCGCCATGTCTCAGGAACGCCGTTACAGCTTCGAGTTCTTCCCGACCAAGACCGACGCTGGACATGAAAAACTGCTCGCCACGGCTCGCACCCTGGCCAGCTACAACCCGGACTTCTTCTCCTGCACCTATGGTGCCGGTGGCTCGACCCGCGACCGCACGCTCAACACCGTGCTGCAGCTGGAAAGCGAAGTGAAGGTACCGGCCGCGCCGCACCTGTCGTGCGTGGGCGACAGCAAGGACGACCTGCGCAGCCTGCTGGCCCAGTACAAGGCCGCCGGCATCAAGCGTATCGTGGCCCTGCGCGGCGACCTGCCGTCGGGCATGGGCATGGCCAGTGGCGAGCTGCGCTACGCCAACGAGCTGGTCGAATTCATTCGCCAGGAAAGCGGTGATCACTTTCACATCGAAGTGGCCGCCTACCCGGAAATGCACCCCCAGGCCCGTCACTTCGAAGACGACCTGATCAATTTCGTGCGCAAGGCCAAGGCCGGCGCCGACAGTGCCATCACCCAGTACTTCTTCAACGCCGACTGCTACTTCCACTTCGTCGAGCGCGTGCAGAAGCTGGGCGTGGACATCCCGGTGGTGCCCGGCATCATGCCGATCACCAACTACAGCAAGCTGGCGCGCTTCTCCGATGCGTGCGGCGCCGAGATCCCGCGCTGGGTCCGCAAGCAGCTGGAAGCCTATGGCGACGATGTGCAAAGCATCCAGGCCTTCGGCGAACAGGTCATCACCGAAATGTGCGAAAAACTGCTGCAAGGCGGCGCACCGGGGCTGCACTTCTATACCCTGAACCAGGCCGAACCCAGCCTGGCAGTGTGGAACAACCTCAAGCTGCCACGCTGACTGCTGCACCGACGACAAGGGCTCTGGCACACGCCAAGGCCCTTTTTTGTCGACGCCCGCCTCCAGGCCTTCGCACCTGGCTGAACTGCTGGCCGAGCCAGGCTGGCCATTCTCGAGCAGCCATCGTACTCTCCAGCCATGCCCGATCTTTACCGACTGTTCGCCGCCCTGTTCCTCGCCTGCCTGAGTACCCTGGCTCATGGCGAGAGGCTGCGCATCGTCACCGACCCCTGGCCGCCCTATGTGTACCAGGAAAACGGAGAGGCCAAGGGTATCGACTACGAGGTCACCGCCGAGGTGTTCAAGCGCCTGGGCATCGAGGTGCAATGGCAGTTCCTGCCATGGAAGCGCTGCCTGGCGATGGTCGAACAGGGGCTGGCCGATGGCGTGCTCGACATCTTCAAGACCGAGCAGCGCGACGCCCAGCTGTTCTACCCCAGCGAACCGCTGTCGCACGTAGAGTTCGTGCTGTTCCAGGCCAACGCCCGGCCCCACGCCATCAGGCACCTGGAAGACCTCAAGGGGCTGACCGTGGGCACCGCGCCCGGCTATACCTACGGCCCGGCGTTTGCCGATTCACCCGACTTCAAGCGCGAGCCGGCACCTACCCTGGAAGCCAACCTGGGCAAGCTGCAACTGGGGCGCATCGACCTGCTGGTCACCGATCGCCGGGTTGGCCGGCATGTGATCAAGAGCCTGGGCCTGGAGCAACAGGTCAGTGAACTGGGGCTGGTGATCGACCGCCAGCCCCAGTTCCTGGCAGTACGCCGCAATGCCGGCATGGACCTGCTGGCGCAACGCTTCGCCGCCGAGCTGCGCCGCTTCAAGCAGGAGCCGGCCTATGCCGAGCTGAACGCACGCTACGCAGGCGCCGAGGTGAATATTCCGCAAACCGTTGAGCAGCAGGAACGCAGCACGCACTGATTGCTCTGTTATACTCCGCCAACCCCGCCAGGCTTACGCCCGGACGCTCGGCCTTGCAAAAGGCATCCCGATCGGCAGGACAGCGCGCCCAGAGCCCGCCCGCCGCCCCCCGGATGCGCATTGAAGGCCCAGCAGGACCGGACGCGATAGCATCACCTGATGCCCGTCGCGCCAGGCACGAACTTCCCATAGGGCTTAGCCCCCACTAGAACAGGATTACTCATGTCCTTTGCTTCCCTCGGTCTCTCCGAGGCTCTAGTCCGCGCTATCGAGGCAGCGGGCTATACCCAGCCTACGCCGGTGCAACAGCGGGCCATTCCCGCCGTGTTGCAAGGTCGCGACCTGATGGTCGCGGCGCAGACAGGTACTGGTAAAACCGGTGGCTTTGCACTGCCGATTCTCGAACGCCTGTTTCCAGGTGGCCACCCCGACAAGTCCCAGCGCCATGGCCCACGCCAGCCGCGGGTACTGGTGCTGACCCCCACCCGCGAACTCGCCGCCCAGGTCCACGACAGCTTCAAGATCTACGCCCGCGACCTCAAGTTCGTCAGCGCCTGCATCTTCGGCGGTGTCGGCATGAACCCGCAGGTGCAGGCCATGTCCCGCGGCGTCGACGTGCTGGTGGCCTGCCCCGGCCGTCTGCTGGACCTCGCCGGCCAGGGCAGCGTCGACCTGAGCCACGTTGAGATCCTGGTGCTCGACGAAGCCGACCGCATGCTCGACATGGGCTTCATCCATGACGTGAAGAAGGTCCTCGCACGCTTGCCTGCCAAGCGCCAGAACCTGCTGTTCTCGGCGACCTTCTCAAAAGACATCACCAACCTGGCCGACAAGCTGCTGCACAACCCCGAGCGCATCGAGGTCACGCCGCCCAATACCACGGTCGAGCGTATCGAGCAGCGTGTGTACCGTCTGCCCGCCAGCCACAAGCGTGCCCTGCTGGCCCACCTGATCACCCAGGGTGCCTGGGAGCAGGTGCTGGTCTTCACACGTACCAAGCACGGCGCCAACCGCCTGGCCGAGTACCTCGAGAAGCACGGCCTGACTGCCGCGGCGATTCACGGCAACAAGAGCCAGAATGCGCGCACCAAGGCCCTGGCCGACTTCAAGGCCGGCACCGTGCGCATCATGGTCGCCACCGACATCGCCGCCCGCGGCCTGGACATCGACCAGTTGCCCCACGTGGTCAACTTCGAGCTGCCCAACGTCGAGGAAGACTACGTGCACCGTATCGGCCGTACCGGCCGTGCGGGCCGTTCCGGCGAGGCCATCTCGCTGGTGGCGCCGGACGAAGAGAAGCTGCTCAAGAGCATCGAGCGCGTCACCCGCCAGAAAATCCAGGACGGCGACCTGATGGGCTTCGATGCCTCGACGGTCGAAGCCGAAAAACCCGAAGCCCGTGAACGTCCGCAGATGAACCCGCGCGGTGGCCGTGGCCAGCGTGCCGACGGCAGCAATGCCGGCGGGCGCAAGGACAAGGGCAAGGACAAAGGCCAGGAAAAGGATAAGCCCGCAGGCGACAGAGCCACTGAGAAGGCCGCCGGCGGGCGCCAAGAGCGCAAGCCCCGTGACAACAGCAAAACCCGCCAGGCACCCTCGGGTCAGGCAGCAGTAGTTCCGAAAATCCCGGCCGACCGTGACCCTGAAGCCTTCCTGGACGACGAAGTGGACAACTTCGGCAACCGTGCCGACTACGTCAGCCCGTACCAGAACAAGGGCGGCCAGGGCCGCAACCGTCGCCCGGGCGCACCGGCAGCCGCCGGTACCGGCACCGGCGCACCCCGCGGTGGCCAGCCACGCAGCAACACCGGTGGTGGTGCACGTAGCGGTGGCGCCGGCAGCAATGGCGAGAAGCGCGGTGGTGCACGCAGCGGTGGCGGTGGTCGCGATGGCCAGGCGCGCCGCGACGGCAGCAACAACCGCAACCGTCGCCCGGCCCGTGACGATCAGTCGTCGCAGGAACCGGCAGTGCGCAACCCGCGTGACGGCCAGTCGCAGCCCAAGATCGTGCACAAGGAATCCAAGATCGACCGGTTCCCGACCGCCGAACAGCTCGAGCAGCTGCCAAGCCGCCCACGTGGCGAGAAGCCTGCGCTGCTGACGCGCAACCGCTGATCCCGCCACTGCGCACACAAAAACGCCGCCCCTAGGGGCGGCGTTCTTGTTTACAGGCCAGGCAATTACTTCTGCTTGACGCCTTCCAGCGAGATGTCCAGCTGGGCGGTCTGTGCCACGTCGCCAGGCAGCTTGATGCCGAAGTCTTTCAGATCCAGCGTGGTGGTGGCGTTGAAACCGGCGCGCTCGCCGCCCCATGGGTCCTTGCCTTCACCGTTGAAGGTGGCCTTGAAGGTCACTGGCTTGGTCACGCCGTGGAAGGTCAGGTCGCCGGTCACGTCGGCAGTCTTGTCGCCAGTGGGCTTGACGGCGGTGGAGACGAACTTGGCGTCGGCGAATTTCGAAACGTCCAGGAAGTCCTTGCTGGCGATGTGCTTGTCACGCTCGGCGTGGTTGGACCACAGGCTGGCGGTCTTCACGTCTACCGAGATCTTGCTGTCCTGCGGCTTGGCGGAATCCCAGCTGAAGGTACCGTCCCAGTCCTTGAAGGTGCCGTGGATGAAGCTGTAGCCCAGGTGGCTGACTTTCCAGTCGATGAAGGCGTGCTGGCCTTCCTTGTCGATCTTGTAGTCGGCAGCCATGGCCTGGCCAGCGGTGAACAGGGCGGTACCGAGCGCCAGAGCGGCAAAAGTCTTTTTCAACATTACTTCTATTCCTTTGGAGTTGAGGTTGAACATCAAGCTTTGCGGCCCAGCATGCGGGTGAGGGTCGCGTCACGGTCGATAAAGTGGTGCTTGAGGGCGGCCAGGCCATGCAGGCCGGCGAAGATCACCAACCCCCAGGCCAGGTAGAAGTGGATTTCCCCGGCGACATCCGCCTGGTTGGGCAGGTCGCTGACCAGTGCCGGCACCTCGAACAGGCCGAACACCGGGATGCCCACGCCGTCTGCGGTGGAGATCAGGTAGCCGGTGATCATCACCCCGAACAGGCCCACGTACAGCAGGCCGTGGCCGGCCTTGGCGGCGAAGCGGGTTAGCGGGCCATGGTTGGCCGGGGCCGGTGGTGGCGGGCTGATGAAGCGCCACAGCACGCGACCGAGCATGATCGCCAGCAGGGTCAGGCCGATACTCTTGTGCAGGTCGGGTGCCGTTTTGCGCCACGCACTGTAGTAGTCCAGGCCGACCATCCAAAGCCCCAGGCCGAACAGGCCGAAGACCGCCAGGGCCACGCCCCAGTGCAGGACGATACTGACCACGCCATAGCGAGAAGGAGAATTACGCAGTTGCATTGCCGTGTTTCCCTGTAAGAACTGTGCCCAAGACTAACCGGTTATCTATCGAATTAAAGCGGAAAATTTCGCTTTGAACGATCGAGAAACATGATCTTTAGTGTGAGACGAACAGGTTAAGGAAACATTAACTCGGCAGGAAGGAATTCTGGTGCTGCTGGACGCGCATCGCGGGTCAAGCCCGCCCCCACAGGGTCTTCGGCGATCCTGTGGGAGCGGGCTTGACCCGCGATGCGGTCACTGCATTACTGCGTCTTGGCTTGGGTAGCCGCCGCCGGCTTCTTCGCCACCGGCTTGGCCGCAGGCTTTTTGACCGGCTGGGCCTTGGCCGCAGGCTTCTTGGCTGGCGCAGCTTTCGCCGGGGCCTTCTTGGCTACTGGCGCAGCCGCAGCGGGCGTTGGCGCCGGCGCAGGTGCAGCGGCTGGGGCTGGGGCTGGGGCTGGCGCAGGAGCTGGCGCCGCATCAACCGGCTTGGCCGGCGCTTTGTCTACCGGCTTGTCACCGCCACCGAACAACCGCGAGAAGAAGCCAGGCTTGCTGTCCTTGGCCGCCACCGCTGCCGCTGCGGCCCCAGCCGCCACCGGCGCCAGCTTGGCCGGGTCGAACGACTTGCCATTGGACATGTCCACCACCTGGCCCGCCGCGCGCTGGCCGCTGCGCAGAGCGCCTTCCAGGGTGCCGGGGTACAGCGCATCGGTGTG
This sequence comes from Pseudomonas sp. 8209, assembly GCF_028682105.1. Lineage (NCBI taxonomy): Bacteria > Pseudomonadati > Pseudomonadota > Gammaproteobacteria > Pseudomonadales > Pseudomonadaceae > Pseudomonas > Pseudomonas sp. 8209. The sequence continues at coordinate 280,032 of NZ_JANIAH010000003.1, read as the reverse complement.
TTCGCCGGCAAACGCCACGCGCTGCACCGGACGCTCCCACAGGCGCCAGAACTTGCTGATCTGCCCCGGCCCGTAGGCGAGGTACGCACCGCCCGTGCCGGCATCGGTGCTGTAGCGACGCACTTCATAACCGGTGAACGCGCCACGCGCCTGCGGGTAGAACGCATGCAGGCGAATCAGCACCTGGTCGACCATCTGCTTGTCGCCGAACGCCTGCAGCAGGCGCGCGTTGTCACCGGACAGGTTGATCACCACGTTGGCGCCACCCTTGAGCGCCGGTTCGATCCACAGCATGCCCAGGCCGGTGTTGCTGTAGATTTCGCCCGACATGCGCGCACGGCTTTCCCAGACCGGGGTCTTGAACTTGAGCAGCAGCTGGTCGCGCCAGCCGTAGTTGGTGCCCTTGAGCGCCGCCAGGTGCTGGTTGTCCAGGCCCGGGGTCATCTGGATCTTGGCCAGGGCGCGCAACGGTACCGCCAGCACCACGTAGTCGGCGCTGTAGCCCACCGCGCCGACCTTGACCGTGACGCCGTCCTTGTCCTGGATGATCGCGCTGACCGGTGCGCTGGTCTTGATGGTCTTCAGTTGCTTGACGAAAGCCTGCGCCAGCACCGGGCTGCCGCCGGGCAGACGGGCGGCGCGCAGGTCGCGATCGCTCACATCGCGGTACACGCGGGTCTGCTGCGCGAAATACAGCAACGACAGGCGCGAAGGCTCGTCATAGCGGGTACGAATCTGCTGGTTGACCAACTGGCGCGCGGTCGGTGGCAGTTGCAGCTTGTCCAGCCAGCCGGAAACGTTGAGCTGGTCGAGGGCGAACAGGGTGCTGTTGGCCGCCGGGTTTTCAGGGTCGCTGATCGAGCGCGCCAAGTCGTCGAGGGTCTTCTCGTAGCGCTTGAGTGCCTCGGCGGTGGCCGGCTGCTTGGTGGCCAGGTCTGCGGCGCTGAAGTACTCGCCATCGATCAGGTAGCTCGGTACACGCACGAACTCCGGCGCCGGCAGGGTGGCCAGCTTGAAGGTGTCGAGGTAGCGGTTGAGGGTCGGCTGGGCCTTGCTGTTGCCGATCCACTCGCTGGTGGCCAGGCCCGAACGCCCGCCCATGCCCGGCTTGGCTTCCAGCAGGGTCACCTGCCAGCCCTTGTTTTGCAGTTCGTAGGCGGCGGTGAGGCCTGCCAGGCCGCCACCGACCACGATGGCCGTCGGCTGCTTGGCAGCCGCGAGGGCGCCCGCGCTGAACAGCCCTATCATTACCAGCGCGCAGGCGCGCAGCCAACCAGCAGACATTCGGCGAACTCCGGATCAAAGGCGGAAAATGCGGGGTGAACCCCCCGGGAAAAACGTCGGTGAAGGATACGTCAGGCCGCCCGGGCCTGCCACTAATGCCCGCACCGTTTGCGCCTTATGGGTTGTCCTGCCCCGGCGCTTTGCATAGGCTTGCGCGGTTACCCGAACCCGCGTCGCCAGGAGAGAGCCCATGGGCCTGAATCAACAGTGGATGGAACGTGACCTCAAGGTCCTGTGGCATCCCTGCACCCAGATGAAAGACCACGAGCACCTGCCGCTGATCCCGATCAAGCGTGGCGAAGGCGTATGGCTCGAAGACTTCGAAGGCAAGCGCTACCTCGACGCGGTGAGTTCCTGGTGGGTCAACGTGTTCGGCCACGCCAACCCGAAGATCAACCAGCGCATCAAGGACCAGGTCGACCAGCTCGAACACGTGATCCTCGCAGGCTTCAGCCACCAGCCGGTGATCGAGCTGTCCGAGCGCCTGGTCAAGCTCACCCCCGAGGGCCTGAACCGCTGCTTCTACGCCGACAATGGCTCCTCGTGCATCGAAGTGGCGCTGAAGATGAGCTTCCATTACTGGCTCAACAAGGGCCAGCCGGACAAGAAGCGCTTCGTCACCCTCAGCAACAGCTACCACGGCGAGACCATCGCGGCGATGTCGGTGGGCGACGTGCCGCTGTTCACCGAGACCTACAAGGCACTGCTGCTCGACACCCTCAAGGTGCCCAGCCCCGACTGCTACCTGCGCCCCGAGGGCGTGAGCTGGGAAGACCATTCGCGCACGATGTTCGCCGCCATGGAACAGACCCTGGCCGAGCACCACCAGAGCATCGCCGCCGTGATCGTCGAACCGCTGATCCAGGGCGCCGGCGGCATGCGCATGTACCACCCGGTGTACCTCAGGCTGCTGCGCGAGGCGTGCGACCGCTACGGCGTGCACCTGATCCACGACGAGATCGCCGTAGGCTTCGGGCGCACCGGCACGATGTTCGCCTGCGAGCAGGCCGGCATCCGCCCCGACTTCCTGTGCCTGTCCAAGGCCCTCACCGGCGGCTACCTGCCGCTGGCCGCGTGCCTGACCACCGACGAGGTGTACAGCGCGTTCTACGACGATTACCCGACCCTGCGCGCGTTCCTGCACTCGCACAGCTATACCGGCAACCCGCTGGCCTGTGCTGCGGCGCTGGCGACCCTGGACATCTTCGAGCAGGACAACGTGATCGAGGCCAACAAGGCCCTGGCCACACGCATGGCCACGGCCACCGCGCACCTGGTCGACCACCCGCATGTGGCCGAAGTGCGCCAGACCGGCATGGCCCTGGCCATCGAGATGGTGCAGGACAAGGCCAGCAAGACCGCCTACCCGTGGCAGGAGCGGCGCGGCCTGAAGGTGTTCGAGCATGCCCTGACCCGTGGTGCGCTGCTGCGCCCGCTGGGCAGCGTGGTGTACTTCCTGCCGCCGTACGTGATCACCCCCGAACAGATCGACTTCCTGGCCGAGGTGGCCAGCGAGGGCATCGATATCGCCACGCGCAGCAGCGTGAGCGTGGCGGTGCCGGCCGATTTCCATCCTGATTTCCGCGATCCGGGCTAAACAGCATCGCGGGTCCCAGCTCCAACAGGGATCACCTGTAACCCTGCAGGAGCAGGCTTTACCCGCGATGGCGCCCGAACTGCCTCCATCTTATTCAGAGCAGAACCATGAGACTGTCCCGCTTCTTCATCGACGCCCCCCTGAGCCTGGGCGAGCACTACCTGCCCGAGGCCCAGGCCCACTACATCGGCCGCGTGCTGCGCATGGCGCCGGGCGATGCGGTGCAACTGTTCGACGGCAGCGGCCAGGAATACCTGGGCGAACTGCTCGAGGTCGGCAAGAAGAGCGTGCGCGTCACGCTCGCCCAGGCCCTCCCCGGCCAGGCCGAATCCCCCCTGCACGTGCACCTGGGCCAGGGCCTGTCCCGTGGCGAGCGCATGGACTGGGCGATCCAGAAGGCCACCGAACTGGGCGCCAGCGTGATCACCCCGATCGTCAGCGAACGCTGCGAGGTGCGTCTGAAGGACGAACGTGCCGACAAGCGCCTGGCCCACTGGCGCCAGGTGGCGATCAGTGCCTGCGAACAATGCGGGCGCTCGACAGTGCCGACGATCCATTCGCCGGTGCTGCTGGCAGACTGGCTCAAGGCGCGAGACGAAGCGCTGAAACTGGTGCTGCACCCGGTGGCCGAACCCTTGACCAGCCATGCCAGGCCCGCGAGCCTGGCGTTTCTGATCGGGCCGGAGGGCGGCTTGTCGGAGGTAGAAGTGGAGCAGGCCAAGGCGGCGGGGTTCCATGCCGCGCGCCTGGGCCCGCGGGTGCTGCGTACCGAAACCGCGCCAGTGGTGGCGCTGGCAGTGGCGCAGCAGCTGTGGGGCGACTTCTAGACCGCGTCGCGGCGTTCGCCGGCAAGGCCGGCTCCTACTGCAGGAGCCGGCCTTGCCGGCGAAGGGGCCCTAAAGCACGTAGAAAAATATCGCGATAAAGTGCAGCAGGCTGCCGGCAATCACGAACAGGTGCCAGATGCCATGCCAATGGCGGAAGCGGCTGTCATAGGCAAAGAAGATGATGCCGATGGTGTACAGCGCGCCCCCCGCCGCCAGCCAGGCGAACCCCGCCGTACCCAGGCTGGCCAGCAGCGGTTTGACCGCCACCAGCACGATCCAGCCCATCAGTGCGTAGATCACGATGGACAGCACGCGCGCCTCGGAGCGCGGCTTGATCTCCTGCAGCATGCCGATAACCGCCAGCCCCCACACCACCCCGAACAGGCTCCAGCCCCACGGACCGCGCAGGCTCACCAGGCAGAACGGGGTATAGCTGCCGGCAATCAGCAGGTAGATCGACAGGTGATCGAGCTTGCGCATGATCACCTTCGCCCGCCCGCGCACGCTGTGATAAAGGGTCGAAGTGCTGTACAGCAGCATCAGCGTGAAGCCGTAGATGGCCAGGCTGACGATCTTCCAGGGGTCGCCCTGCATCCCGGCCACCACCAGCAGCCAGATCGCGCCGATGCAGGCCAGAACCGCGCCCACCAGGTGGGTCCAGGCATTGAAACGTTCACCGTGGTACATGCATTGATGCCCTCCGTAGAATGATTCGCTCCCCTACCCTACACAAGCCCGGCATCAAGTGCATTACGCGGTTGGTACTAGGCCCCGGCCGTCTGCAACAGCTGTTCCAGCCCGGGCAGGTCCGGTACCCGCGCCACCTGCTCGCCCACCTGCACCGCCGCCAGCTCCAGCGGCGCCAGGGGCACATCGACGTAGTTGAGCTGGCTGTCGAGCTTGCACGTGCGCGGTATGCCCTGCACCAGCAGGGCGAAGAAACGCCGCGGCGTATCGCCCAGGGCATTGAGCACCACGATGCGCGCGCGCTCGCCAACCTGGGTCTGGCCACCGCAGGCCGCCTCGAAGCTCAGCAGCGGCAGGCGCTGGCTGCGCCAGTCGATCCAGCCCAGCAACCAGGCCGGCTGATGCGGCAAGGGCGTGCACGGCTGGTAGCCGATCAGCTCGGCCACCGCCACGTTGGGCAGCACCAGGCTGCGGTCGCTCAACGGCAGCAACAGCCCGGTGAGGGTGTTGCGCCGATTGTTGCGAGGGGTCTGTTCAAGCATGCGGGGTACTCCAGCGGGCAATGCTCTGCAGCAGCACCGACTCCTGGTAGGGCTTGCCCAGGTAGTCGTTGACGCCAATGGCCATGGCCCGGTCGCGGTGCTTCTGGCCGGTGCGCGAGGTGATCATGATGATCGGCAGGTCCTTCAGGTGCGGGTCCTGGCGCACCTGGGTGGCCACCTCGAAGCCGTCCATGCGTGGCATCTCGATGTCCAGCAGCAGGATGTCGGGACGGTGTTCGGCCAGCACACTCATGGCATCGACCCCATCCTTGGCCGTCAGCACGTTCATGCCATGGCGCTCCAGCAGGCGCCCGGTCACCTTGCGCACCGTGACCGAATCGTCCACCACCAGCACCAGCAACGGACGTGCGGCGGCATTGCCAGGGTGCTCCAGGCGCAGGCGTGCGGCGCCCTGGGCCACCTTGGACAACTGCAGGTGCAGCGCACGCAGTTGCGCCAGCAGGTCGAGAATCAGTACCACGCGGCCATCGCCCAGCAGGGTCGCCCCGGCCAGCCCGTGCACTGCGGCAAACTGCGGGCCAAGGCTCTTGACCACGATTTCACGGCTGGCCGCCAGGCTGTCCACCTGCACGGCGAACTGCTGGTCGTGGGCCTGCACCAGCAGTACCGGCAGCGGCAGGCTCTGCCCCAGCAGGCGCGGCTGCACCTCGCCCTGCAGCAGTTCGCCGAGGTAGCGCAGTTCATAGCGGTGGCCGGCGTAGCGGTAGCACGGCGGGTCCAGCTGGTAGCAGGCCTCGAGCTCGGCCGGCGGTACACGGACCACGCCCTCGATGGTGTTCAGCGGCACCGCGTACTGTTCTTCGCCGTAGTTCACCATCAGTGCGCGATTGACCGACACGGTGAACGGCAGGCGAATCAGAAAACGCGCACCCTTGCCCGGCACCGAGTTGATCACCATCGAGCCGCCCAGTTGCTTGACCTCTTCGTGCACCACGTCCATGCCCAGGCCACGCCCGGAAATCTGGGTGATCTTCTCGGCAGTGGAGAACCCGGGCCGCAGGATGAACTGCATCACCTCGTGGTCGCTCAGTTCGGTGGCAGGGTCCAGCAGGCCGCGCTTGATCGCCTTTTGCCGCACCGCCTCCAGCGGCACGCCGGCGCCATCGTCGGTCATTTCGATGACGATATCGGCGCCTTCGTGCAGCAGGTTGAGGGCGATGGTGCCCTGCTCCGGCTTACCCGCCGCCAGGCGCGCCGCACGGTTTTCCATGCCGTGGTCGACGGCGTTGCGCAGCATGTGTTCCAGCGGCGCCACCATGCGTTCGAGCACGCTGCGGTCCAGCTCGCCCTCGGCATTGCCCACCACCAGCTCGACCTGCTTGCCCAGCTCGCTGGCAACCTGGCGCACCACCCGCTGCAGGCGCGGCACCAGGCGCTCGAACGGCACCATGCGGGTGCGCGTCAGGCCTTCCTGCAACTCGCTGTTCACCCGCGCCTGCTGTTGCAGCAGGCTGTAGGCGTCATGGGCACGCACGGCCAGGGTTTCCTTCAGGTCCAGCAGATCGGAGGCCGACTCGAACAGGGCCCGCGACAGCTGCTGCAACTGTGAATGACGGTCCATTTCCAACGGGTCGAAGTCGTCATAGCCCAGCGCCTCGCCTTCGCTCTGCTGGCGGCTGAGGATGCGCCCCTGGGTCTCGGTATCGAGCCGGCGCAGCTGGTCGCGCATGCGCTCGAGCGTGGTTTCCATCTCGCCCAGGGCCACCTGTGCATCGTTCACCTGCTGTTCGATGCGCCCGCGAATGATCGAGTTCTCGCCCGCCAGGTTGCCCAGGTCGTCGAGCAGCTCGGCCGTCACCTTGACCATGTCGGCCGGGGCACGCTCCGGGCTCGGCGCCGCCACTTCCACCGGGGCCACCTCGGCGCCGGGCGTTGCGGCGGCGGTGTCGCTCAGGGCAGCACTGCTGAAATTGCGGATGTAGTCGATCAGCGCCGTGGCGGCGTGCAGCGGCTGGTGCAGGCGCACCGCATCGAGCATGTGCGCCAGGCGGTCATGGCAGTTCTGCAGCAGGCTGAACAGCGCCGGGCTGGGTTGCAACTGCCCGGCCGCCAGGTGTTCATAGAGGAATTCGAGTTCATGGGCCAGGTCGCCGATGGGCGCGATCTCGACCATGCGCGCACCGCCCTTGAGGGTGTGCAGGTCGCGCAGCAGGTTCTCCACCTCCACCCCGTTGCGCGGGTCGGCCTGCCAGCGCAGCAGCGCGGCACCGGCACTTTCGGCGATGTCGAAGCCTTCCTCGAGAAAGATCTCCAGCAGTTCCTTGTCGCCCTCGTGACGCTGGGGCTCCGCCGGCTTGCCTTGGGGCTCGGGCGCCGGTGCGGTGTGACGGAACTCGCGCAGGGCTGCCAGCTGTTCCACCACCAGCTCCGTTGCCTGTCCCTGCTGCACCTGCTCGAGCAGACGCCCGAGCAACGCATGGCTTTCACGCAGCAGGCCCGGCAACAGGTTGCCGGGCTGGTAACGGCGATCGACCAGGCCTTCGTAGAGCAACTCCAGCTCCTGGGCCAGCACCTCGACCGCCCCCACCTGCGCCAGCTGTGCGCCACCCTTGAGGGTCTGCAGGTCGCGCTGCAGCGACGACAGCGCCGAGCCGTTGTCGGGGTCGCCGGCCCAGCGCGCCAGGGCCTGGTCGGCCCCTTCGAGGATGTCGCGGGCCTCTTCCAGAAACAGCTCGACCACCTCGCTGTCGTGCGCCTGGCGTTGCAGCGCGCGGGTGGCATCGCCCAGTTCGGCGATCTGTCCGGGCTGCTCGCCCTGGCTGCGCACCAGGCCCATGGCATCCGGCGCCAGGCCTTGCTCGAGCAGCTCGCGCAATGCGTGCAGGCGTTGCGGTTGCGGGTCCACTTCCTGGCCGGCGGCAATCTGGTCGAGCATGTCGATCAGGGCTTCATGGGCCCGTTGCGCCTCGCCGAAGAAGCGCTCGCTGACCGCCAGGCTGCTCTCCTCCACCGCGCCGTACAGGTCCAGCAGCGCCTCGCACAGTTCGTCCACCTGCCACAGGTCGGCCAGGTGCGCGCTCTGCCCCAGGGTGGTCAGTTCATCCAGCAGCGCAGTCAGCTCCTGGCGCTCGCCGGGGTGCTCCTGCCAGCGTTGCAACAGGGTTTCGGCGTCCAGCAGGATGTCCATGCCCTGGGCCAGGAAGCTGGCGATCAGTTGCGGGTCGCGCTTGACCCGCAGGCCCTGGCTCGGCGCATCGCGCAGTGCCTGCAGGCGCGCAGCAACCACCTGGTCGATCTGTTCGATGAGGGTCCGGGCACCGCCGATGGGTGCCAGCGGGGTGCTGTCGAGCTGTGCCAGACCGCGGCGCAGCAGCGGTTCGGCCATCTGCAGCAGGTACAGCTCGTCAAGGTCCAGGCCCAGCTGGTGGGCCTTGAATTCGCGGGCCAGCAGGTCCAGTGCGCTGGCCAGCTCGGCGATCGGCACCACCCCGGCCATCGCGGCGCTGCCCTTGAGGGTATGCAGCGCCCGTTGCAGGCTGTCGCTGACTGGCACCGGCAACTGCGCCTCGGCGGCCTGCAGAAACTCGTCGACACTGGCCAGGTGGGTCTGCGCCTCGTTGCGGAAGATCTCCAGCAGGCGCGGGTCGAAGGCCGGCTCCGGGGCTGTGACGCCCAGCGGGTCGTTCATCGCCAGCGCATGCAGGCGCGTGGCCAGGCGCTCGACCTCGGCATGGGGCAGAGCCTGGGCCTGGGCGAATTCGTCCAGCAACGGCGTCAGCAGCGCAATGCTCTGCTCGAGCCCGGCCAGCACATCGCCGCTGGCTTCGACGCGGCCTTCGAGCATGCGGTTGAGCAGGTGCTCGGCGGCCCAGGCAAGCTCGGCCAGCACCTGGGCGCGCACCATGCGGCCGCTGCCCTTGAGGGTGTGGAAGGCGCGGCGCATTTCCACCAGCGCGTCACGTGCCGCCGGGTTGCCCCGCCATATCGCCCAGTGCTGTTGCAACTGCTGCAGCACCTCCTCGGCTTCCTCCAGGAACACCTCGCGCAGCTCGTCGTCCAGCGGTGCCTCGTGCATCTCGGGCGCAGGCGCGGGTGCCGACGGGGCCGGCGGCAGGCTCGGGAACCCCAGTGCGGCCAGGGCCAGCTGGGTGCGCTCGAGCCATTCGTCCAGGTCGGCCTGGGGGTCGATGGCGCGCCATTGCAGGTACAGCTCCAGGCTGCACAGGGCATCGGCCAGGTGATCCAGCGCGGCGTTGTCCGGCAGCCGCTCGGCGTACAGCAGGTGGGTCTCGAGGTAATCATGGCAGCGCCGTACCAGCGCCGCCGCCCGGGGCAGCATGAGCATCGCCAGCGCCCCGCGGATCTGCGTGAACAGCCCCGGTAGCGGTTGCAGGCGCAGGCGATCCCAGCCGGCCTCCAGGCAATCGGCGATCAGGTCCTTGGCCTGCAGCAGCACGCCGTGGGCCTCGTCCAGCACCAGTCGGCGAATGTCGTCCAGGTCGGTGCCGGGTACGCTGGCCTGGCTGACCGACTCGATCGAGCCCACCATGCCGCCCAGGGTCGCCTCGACATACAGCAGCGCCCCGGCAACATCCATCAGCAGCGCATCCTCGGGCACCCGCTGGCCCTGGGCCAGGGCCTGAAGCACCGCCACCTGGTCGATGATCACCCGGCGCGGCTGGCCGAAGCCGAGCACCGCCAGGGTATCGGCGATCTGGCGCAACGGCGCCAGCAGCGGGGCCAGCGCCTCGACCTGCTGGCGGTCGCTGCGCACGAACAGGTCCAGTTGCTCCTTGATGCGCACCAGGTCTTCGCGCACTGCCAGCACCACCGAACGCATCGCATCGCGCCCCGGCACCGCCTCGAGCGGGTCACGCAGCGCGCCGAGGCTCAGGTCCAGCCCCGCAGCGGGCTCGGCGACGGTCTGCTCGCCCGGCAGGCTGGCCTGGGCCAGCGCCGGCGCGCCACGCGCGGCACGCAACGGGTTGAGCAGTGGCAACACCAGCAACGGCAGCTCGTGCCGGGCGCCGCGCAGGCGTTGCAGGTACTGCGGCAACTGCTCCAGCGCCCTGAACAACGCGCCCAGCGCGTCACCGCGAGAGGCCACGCGGCCTTCGCCCAAGGCCTGGGCCAGCTGCTGCATTTCACGGGTCAGCAAGGCCGCACCTTCCAGCTCGAGCATCTGCAGGCAGCCGCGCACCTGGCGCAGCGGCGCGTCGAAACGCTCCAGCACCTGGCTGTCGCCAGCGTCGCCGGCAAACTGCTCCAACGCCTGGCGGGCCTGGGCCAGGCAGTCGTCGATGGGGCCCTTGACCCAGGCCAGGGCCACCTTGTCGTGGCGCTCGGCGATACGCACTTTAGTAGCCATAAAGTCCCACGCGCCGGTCAGCGCGGCTCCGTGGTTGGCGGCAAGGTGAAACCCGACACCGAACGGCGCATCTCGCTGGCCATGCGCGCCAGGTTGCCGATGCTCTCGGCGGTGGCGGTCGAGCCGGACGAGGTCTGCGAGGTGATCTGCTGGATCACCGCCATGGTGTGGGAGATCTGCCCGGCCGACGAGGTCTGCAACTGCGCGGCATCGGAAATGCTGTGGATCAGTTCGGCCAGGGTCTGCGATACACCCTCGATCTCGGCCAGCGCCACCCCGGCATCCTGCGCCAGACGCGCCCCGCGCACCACTTCGGCGGTGGTCTGCTCCATGGAGATGACCGCCTCGTTGGTGTCGGCCTGGATCGCGCGCACCAGCGCCTCGATCTGGCGCGTGGCCGAGGATGAGCGCTCGGCCAGGCGCTGCACCTCGTCGGCCACCACCGCAAAGCCGCGCCCGGCCTCGCCGGCCATCGACGCCTGGATCGCCGCGTTGAGGGCGAGGATGTTGGTCTGGTCGGCAATGTCGTCGATCAGGCTGACGATGTCGCCGATTTCCTGGGACGACTCGCCCAGGCGCTTGATGCGCTTGGCAGTGTCCTGGATCTGCTCGCGGATGTTGTCCATGCCGTTGATGGTGTTGTGCACCACCTCGTTGCCCTTGTTGGCAATGGCCACCGAGCGCTCGGCCACCTTGGCCGACTCGTAGGCGTGCCCCGACACCCGGTCGATCGACTCGGCCATGTCGCCCACCGCAATCGACGCATCGGTGATCTGCTGGGCCTGGTGCTCGGAGGCCTTGGCCAGCAGGTGTGCGGTGGTCTGGGTCTCCTGCACCGCGCTGGCGACTTCCTCGGCGCTGAGGTTGATGGTCGCCACCAGGTCGCGCAACTGGTCGATGGAATAGTTGATGGAGTCGGCGATGGCCCCGGTGAAGTCCTCGGTGACCGAGGCGGTGACGGTCAGGTTGCCGTCGGCCAGTTCCTGGATCTCGTTGAGCAGGCGCATGATCGCCTGCTGGTTGCGTTCGTTGGTTTCGGCGGTTTCGCTGAGCTGGCGATTGGTTTCGCGCACCATCACCAGCCCGATCAGGATGATCGAGGCCAGCGCCAGCAGGCCCAGCACGTAGCCGCCGACGGTATCCAGGGTGCGCCCGGAGGCCAGGTTCTCGAAGCCGTTGGCCAGGTGCGAGGCTTCGTCGAGCAATGTCTGCGACAGGCTGAAGATGCTGCCGGCCGCTTCGCGCACGCGAAACAGCTCGGGCGAGGTTTCAAGAATCTCGTCGACGGAGCCTGCGACAAACTGGAACAGCTCGGCGATCTCGGCCAGGCGCGCACGGGCATCCGGGTCCTGGACGCGGGTGACCTGGATCGAGGGCGCGCCGCCGAGCATGCCGTCGAGCACCTGGCCGAAGCGGCTGGCATCGCGGCCGAAGGCATCGGCGGCCTGCACCGCGGTGTCGTCGCCGGCCAGCACGGTGTTGACCGAGCCCAGGATGCGCTCGGCCAGCAGCGACTGGCGCTGGGCCACTGCCACCTGGCTGGCGGGGGCGCCACTTTGCAGCAGGATCTCCACCACCTTTTCGTACTCGACCTGCAACTGCGGCACGGTCTCGGCCAGGGTCGCGGCCACCTGGTGCAGCGACAGCACGGTCTGCTCGCTGGCCAGGATCGCGTCGGTGCTCTTGCGCAGGCTCTCCCAGTCGCGTTGCACCGCATCCATCTCGCCGCGTACCGCCACCGGGGCCGACGGCAGGCCGGTGGCCGGGTCGCCTTTTTTCAGGTAACCCCAGCGCTGTTCGAAATCGTTGCGCGCATCGTTGAGCAGCTTGAACGCCACGGCCTTGCCGGCAGCGGCCTCGGTGGCGTTCTTGGCGATACGCTGGGACAGCACGCGCAGCTCGCCGGCATGGCCGATGTACTGCTTGTCGTAGTTGGCCTGGGTATTGAGGTAGGCGAAGTTGGCGAACAGCAGAATGATCGACAGGATCAGCACGATGAAGAGTGCGGCGATCTGCGCGCTGCTGCGCGAGCCTTGTACCGAGGGGCGGGTCTTGAACTTGGTCACAGGTCTGGCATCCCTTTACAACGCCACATCGAGAAAGCCTGGCGCCTGGGCCAGGGCGAAGGGGCTGAAAATGCCCCAGCAGTGCTCGCGCTGAAAGTGCCCCTGCACGAAGGGGGCCGCAGCCGGCAGCAGCGGCGCCGGCGGCGACAGCTCCAGGCCGTGCAGGGCAAAGTGCTGCAGGCCCACCACTTCGTCCACCAGCAGCCCGGCGAACAGCTCCTCGTGGTCCAGCACCAGCACCCGCCGCTGCTTGCGCACCACCGACAGGCCCAGGCCGAGAAAACCGCACAGGTCCATCACCGGCAACAGCCGCCCGCGCAGGTTGGCCACCCCCGCCACCCATGGCTTGACCCCGGGAATGCGGCTGAGCCGGGGTTCCTGCAGCACCTCGGCGACCTCGCCCATGGGCGCCACGAACCAGTGTTCGGCCATGCGAAAGCCGATGCCGCTCCAGGTCTGCAGGCGGGTTTCCTGCAATGGCAGGTCGGCCGCCAGCAGGCGACAGCGCCGGTCGATTTCGAGCAACAGCTCGAAGGCGGTCAGCGATTCGCCCATGCGCCGCGTGGTCAAGCCTTGAGAACTTTGTTCAGGACCTGGATCAGGGTGTCTTCGTCCACCGGCTTGGTCAGGTAGTCGCTGGCGCCCTGGCGCTGGCCCCAGACCTTGTCGGTTTCCTGGTCCTTGGTGGTGACGATGATCACCGGGATGCCCTTGGTGACGTCGTCCTTGCTCAACTGACGGGTCGCCTGGAAGCCGTTCATGCCGGGCATCACGATGTCCATCAGCACCGCGTCGGGCTTTTCCTGGCGGGCCAGGGCCACGCCATCGGCGCCGTTCTCGGCCTTGAGCACCTGGTGCCCGTGCTTTTCGAGCATTCCGGTCAGTTTGTACATTTCGGTCGGCGAATCGTCGACGATCAGAACTCGGGCCATGCTGTTCCCCAATAAAGGCATGACGCCGCGGCCAGGAGGGCGGCGGCGTCAGGGTGCGGGTTGTTCTTCTGCGGCGAAACCCGGCACATGGGCGCGGATCGCATCCAGCAGTTCTTCCTTGCTGAAAGGTTTGGTCAGAAATTGATCAGAGCCCACCTGGCGGCTGAGCGCCTTGTCGAACAGGCCGTCGCGCGACGACAGCATGATCACCGGGATGTCCTTGAACGCGCTGTTCTGCTTGATCAGCAGGCAGGTCTGGTAGCCATCGAGGCGCGGCATCAGCACATCGACGAAGATGATCCCCGGGGTGTGGTCGACGATCTTGCCCAGGGCGTCGAAACCGTCGACTGCGGTGACGACTTCGCAACCGGCTTCGCCCAGCAGCTTTTCGGCAGTGCTGCGAATCGTCTTGGAGTCATCGATCACCATCACCTTCAACGCCGTGTCGGGCTGTACCATAATTGCTCTACCATCGCCTGGAAGGGCCTTGCAGGCCACGTGCCAGGCCTTTTTAGCACACTCTGGGGGTGCATTCCATCGAGCCTCGCCGCGCCCTGCGCCGATGCCTGCCGGCTGACGTTTCCCCTTGACCGCCAGCCCGCCGGGCGCCACCCTGACGCACTTCAATTCGAGCCACTGCGGCAGCACGCCGCCGGGAGGAAATACCCCATGAGCGTTCGCCTCGGGATTGTCATGGACCCCATCGCGCAGATCTCCTACAAGAAGGACAGCTCGCTGGCCATGTTGCTGGCCGCCCAGGCCCGTGGCTGGTCGCTGTTCTACATGGAGCAGCACGACCTGTACCAGAGCGAAGGCGTGGCCCGTGCCCGCATGCGCCCGCTCAAGGTGTTCGCCGACCCCGAGCACTGGTTCGAGCTGGAGGCCGAGACCGACGCCGCGCTGAGCGAGCTGGACGTGATCCTGATGCGCAAGGACCCGCCCTTCGACATGGAGTTCGTCTACAGCACCTACCTGCTGGAGCAGGCCGAGGCCGCCGGGGTGCTGGTGGTCAACCGTCCGCAGAGCCTGCGCGACTGCAACGAGAAGCTGTTCGCCACGCTGTTCCCGCAGTGCACGCCGCCAACCCTGGTGAGCCGGCGCCCGGACATCATCCGCGAATTCGCCGCCAAGCACGGCGACGTGATCCTCAAGCCGCTGGACGGCATGGGCGGCACCTCGATCTTCCGCCACCGCGTGGGCGACCCCAACCTGTCGGTGATCCTCGAGACCCTGACCGCCCTGGGCACCCAGCAGATCATGGCCCAGGCCTACCTGCCGGCGATCAAGGACGGCGACAAGCGCATCCTGATGATCGACGGCGAGCCGGTGCCGTACTGCCTGGCGCGCATCCCGGCCAGCGGCGAAACCCGCGGCAACCTGGCCGCCGGCGGTCGTGGCGAGGCCCGCGAGCTGACCGAGCGCGACCGTTGGATCGCCGCCCAGGTGGGCCCGACCCTGCGCGAGAAGGGCCTGTTGTTCGTCGGCCTGGACGTGATCGGCGAGCACCTGACCGAAATCAACGTGACCAGCCCCACCTGCATCCGCGAAATCGACAACGCCTACGGCACGCAGATCGGCGCGCAGTTGATGGACGCCATTGATCGCAAGCTCAAGGCACGCTGACCGCCGACAAGTGGCGGGCCCGCGTTGTGGGGTATCATGCCGGTCCATTCTCGACTGGCACCCCGCTGCGCCGGCCCTGCCCCGGCTGCTGGATAATCGATGACGCTTCCTGCCGACCTTCCTGCCGATTTTGCCCCGCCCCGTGTCCGCGCGGCGGACCGGCTGGGCTTTACCCTGTTCCTGGCGGCGCTGCTGCACCTGGCGCTGATCCTGGGCCTGGGGTTTACCTTCGCCAAGCCTGAAGAAATCCGCCGCACCATGGAAATCACCCTGGCCACCTTCAAGAGCGAGGCACCGCCGAAGAAGGCCGATTACCTGGCGCAGGACAACCAGCAGGGCAGCGGCACGCTGGACAAGAAGGCAGTGCCCAAGACCACCGAGATCGCCCCGTTCCAGGACAGCAAGATCAACAAGGTGACGCCGCCCCCGGCTTCGAAGCCCGAAGTGGCGCCCCAGCCGGCCCCGCCCAAGGCAGTGGTGGCCACCACAAGGCCCAAGCCGCAGAAGGTCGAGACCCGCCCCAAGGAACAGCAGCCCAAGGTGCAACCCAAGGCGGCCACGCCGACGTTCGACAGCGCCGACCTGTCCAGCCAGATCGCCAGCCTCGAGGCGGAGCTGGCCAACGAACAGCAGCTGTACGCCAAGCGCCCGCGCATCCACCGCCTGAGCGCGGCCTCGACCATGCGCGACAAGGGCGCCTGGTACAAGGATGAATGGCGCAAGAAGGTCGAGCGCATCGGCAACCTCAACTACCCGGACGAGGCCCGCCGCCAGCAGATCTACGGCAGTTTGCGCCTGTTGGTGTCGATCAACCATGACGGTTCGCTGTACGAGGTGCTGGTGCTCGAATCTTCCGGGCAGCCGCTGCTGGACCAGGCGGCGCAGCGCATCGTGCGGCTGGCGGCGCCGTTTGCGCCGTTCACCGGGGACCTGTCGGATATCGATCGGCTGGAAATTGTTCGAACGTGGCGCTTCGCCCGTGGGGATCGGTTGTCGAGCAACTGATCGCCGAAGGTGTACTCGCCTGACGTCGTCAAGCGGCTCAAATAACACCTGTAAGTACGAGTGTTCGTAATCAAAACTACCGAAGCTGGCCAACAAAAAATGTTGTCGCGAAATTGAAGCAGGACCAGCACTTACAATAACTGCGAGGCATGCCTCAACTGCTAGACAGTGAGAAGAGTTTCAACTCGCCATGTCAGATCATTAACCTTCGAGTGGGTTGTTGACGGCAGTAGACCAGTTCAGGTTGTTGCCTACTGTGCCATCGTCTTCAAGATGCCTAACCGTAAATTGGTAGCCATGGTGAGGGTTTGGGCCAGGTGGCTTGAAGGTAATTGTGAAACACCCATTCTCGTACGTCTTACCCTCGCCGCAGTATTCTCCGGTCCCACTGACACAGACCAGATAAGCGCGGTCGGGGTCACCGCGTCCTGTAAGCGTTACCTCACTAGTAAAGAAATTTCCGATTGCTTCGTTGATAGACATCCGAGTGATCATTGCACTTCTCCTTTAGATAAGCCAAATGCTCGGTTTGCGGTGAGACTATGAGTTGATCCAAACCACCTGTCACCTGACACAGTTACCAGTTGTAGGTCGCCGCGAAAAAAATGTACCCGCTTCAAAAAGCAGCGCAGTGCCGCGACATCAGCAACCGCAGGGTCACATAACTAGCGCCTCACACAGCAGCCCGTGCCGATTAGCACCGCCAAGAAACAGGCATAATCGGCCCGCAGACTCGACACGCACCTTGTCAGCGTGGCCGCTCGCCGCCACACTAACCCCCATGAAAAACCTCAGCCCGAGTTACCTCAAGCATCAGTTCCTGATTGCCATGCCGCACATGGCCGACCCGAACTTTGCCCACACCCTGACCTACATCGTCGAGCACAATGCCAACGGTGCCATGGGGCTGGTGGTCAATCGCCCGCAGGAGCTGAACCTGGCCGATATCCTCGAGCAGCTGCGCCCGGACACCGAACCGCCGGCACGCTGCATCCACGTGCCTATCCATATCGGCGGCCCGGTACAGACCGACCGCGGTTTTGTGCTGCACACCAACGACAAGACCTTCCAGGCCACCGTCCAGCTCGACGGGCTGGCCCTGTCGACCTCGCAGGACGTGCTGTTCGCCATCGCCGACGGCGTGGGCCCGGCGCAGAGCCTGATCACCCTGGGCTACGCCGGCTGGGAAGCCGGGCAGCTGGAAGCGGAACTGGCCGACAACGCCTGGCTCAACTGCCCGTTCGACCCCGAGATCATCTTCGGCATGGCCTGCGAGCAACGCCTCGAAGCCGCCGCAGCCAGCCTGGGCATCAACCTCAGCCTGCTCACCAGCCAGGCGGGGCACGCCTGATGGCGGCGCTCAAACTGCTGCTGGGCTTCGACTACGGCACCAAGCAGATCGGCGTCGCCGTCGGCCAGGTGATCACCGGCCAGGCCCGCGAGCTGTGCACCCTGAAGGCGCAGAACGGCGCACCCGACTGGGCCCAGGTGGAAAAACTGTTCAAGGAATGGCAACCCGACGCGGTAGTCGTCGGCCTGCCGCTGAACATGGACGGCACGCCCAGCGAAATGAGCGCGCGCGCCGAGAAGTTCGCCCGACGCCTGAACGGCCGCTTCAACGTACCGGCCTACACCCACGACGAGCGCCTGACCACCTTCGAGGCCAAGGGCGAACGCATGGCCCGTGGCGGCCAACGCGGCAGCTACCGCGACAACCCGGTGGACGCGATTGCCGCCGCCCTGCTGCTGCAAGGCTGGCTCGACGCCCACGCCGAACAGGCCTGAACCCGACCATCGGTTACACGCCGGGCCAGCTCTCTGCCCCGGCCTCTTGAGGAGCAAGCATGAGCCTACCCAACCCCGCCGAACTGATCCGGCAGATGGCCGTTGACCTTCGCGCCCACCTGCAACGCCGCGCCATCGCCGAACCGCGCTTCATCGGCATCCGCACCGGCGGCGTATGGGTGGCCCAGGCGCTGCTGGCCGAGCTGGGCAGCGATTCGCCGCTGGGCACCCTCGACGTGTCGTTCTACCGCGACGACTTCAGCCAGAACGGCCTGCACCCGCAGGTGCGCCCGTCCGAGCTGCCGTTCGAGATCGAAGGCCAGCACCTGGTACTGGTGGACGACGTGCTGATGAGCGGGCGCACCATCCGCGCCGCCCTCAACGAACTGTTCGACTATGGCCGCCCGGCCAGCGTGACCCTGGTGTGTCTGCTGGACCTGGATGCCGGCGAACTGCCGATCCGGCCAAACGTGGTGGGCGCCACCCTGTCGCTGCAAGCCCATGAACGGGTAAAATTGTCCGGCCCCGCGCCGCTCGAACTCGAGCGCCAGGACCTCGCTTCCGCTTCCGCCCTTTAAGAGTCCCCCGCGATGACGCCAATCGACGCCAAGCGCCCGCTGCAGCTCAATGACCAGGGCCAGCTGCGCCACTTCCTCTCGCTCGACGGTTTGCCCCGCGAACTGCTGACCGAAATTCTCGACACGGCCGACTCGTTTCTCGAAGTCGGCGCGCGTGCGGTCAAGAAAGTCCCGCTGCTGCGCGGCAAGACCGTGTGCAACGTGTTCTTCGAGAACTCCACGCGTACCCGCACCACCTTCGAACTGGCCGCCCAGCGGCTGTCGGCCGACGTGATCACGCTGAACGTGTCGACCTCCTCCACCAGCAAGGGCGAGACCCTGTTCGACACCCTGCGCAACCTTGAAGCCATGGCCGCCGACATGTTCGTGGTGCGCCACGCCGACTCGGGCGCCGCGCACTTCATCGCCGAGCACGTGTGCCCGGAGGTGGCGATCATCAACGGTGGCGACGGGCGCCACGCGCACCCCACCCAGGGCATGCTCGACATGCTGACCATTCGTCGCCACAAGGGCGGCTTCGAGAACCTCTCGGTGGCCATCGTCGGCGACATCCTGCACTCGCGGGTGGCGCGCTCGAACATGCTCGCGCTGAAAACCCTGGGTTGCCCGGACATCCGCGTGATCGGCCCCAAGACCCTGCTGCCGATCGGCATCGAGCAGTACGGCGTGAAGGTCTACACCGACCTGGAGCAAGGCCTGAAGGACGTCGACGTGGTGATCATGCTGCGCCTGCAGCGTGAGCGCATGACCGGCGGCCTGCTGCCCAGCGAGGGCGAGTTCTACCGCCTGTTCGGCCTGACCACCGCACGCCTGGCCGGGGCCAAGCCCGATGCCATCGTGATGCACCCCGGGCCGATCAACCGTGGCGTGGAAATCGAGTCGGCCGTGGCCGACGGCGCCCACTCGGTGATCCTCAACCAGGTCACCTACGGCATCGCCGTGCGCATGGCGGTGCTGTCCATGGCCATGAGCGGGCAGACCGCGCAACGTCAATTCGAGCAGGAGAACGCCCAGTGAGCCTGAGTATCCTCGGCGCCCGTGTCATCGACCCAACCAGCGGCCTGGACCAGGTCGGCGACCTGCACATCGACGCCGGCAAGATCGTCGCCATCGGCGCTGCCCCGGCCGGCTTCAAGCCCGCCCGTACCCTGGACGCCACCGGCCTGGTGGCCGCGCCCGGCCTGGTCGACCTGAGCGTTGCCCTGCGCGAGCCCGGCTACAGCCGCAAGGGCAGCATCGCCAGCGAAACCCGCGCCGCCGCCGCCGGTGGCGTGACCAGCCTGTGCTGCCCGCCGCAGACCCGGCCGGTGCTCGACACCTCGGCAGTCACCGAGCTGATCCTGGACCGCGCCCGTGAAGCCGGGCACAGCAAGGTGTACCCGATCGGCGCCTTGAGCAAGGGCCTGGAAGGCGAGCAACTGGCCGAGCTGATCGCCCTGCGCGATGCCGGCTGCGTGGCCTTCGGCAACGGCCTGAACAGCTTCACCAACACCCGCACCCTGGCCCGCGCGCTGGACTACGCGGCCACCTTCGACCTGACGGTGATCTTCCATTCCCAGGACCGCGACCTGGCCCAGGGCGGCCTCGCCCACGAGGGCGCGATGGCCAGTTTCCTCGGCCTGCCGGGCATTCCGGAAACCGCCGAGACCGTGGCCCTGGCCCGCGACCTGCTGCTGGTGGAACAGACCGGCGTGCGTGCGCACTTCAGCCAGCTGACCAGCGCCCGGGGCGCCAAGCTGATCGAACAGGCCCAGGCCCGCGGCCTGCCGGTGACGGCGGATGTGGCGCTATACCAGTTGATCCTCACCGACGAGGCGCTGCGCGACTTCTCCAGCCTGTACCACGTGCAACCGCCGCTGCGCACCCGCGCCGACCGCGACGGCCTGCGTGATGCGGTCAAGCGGGGCGTGATCCAGGCGATTTCCAGCCATCACCAGCCGCATGAGCGCGACGCCAAGCTGGCGCCGTTCGGTGCCACCGAACCAGGCATCAGCAGCGTCGAGTTGCTGCTGCCGCTGGCGATGACACTGGTCGAGGACGGCCTGCTCGACCTGGCAACCTTGTTGCAGCGTTTGTCTGCAGGCCCTGCGGCGGCCCTGCGCCTGCCGGCCGGGCAGTTGCAGGTGGGTGCGGCGGCAGACCTGGTGCTGTTCGACCCGCAGGCCTCGACCGTGGCTGGCGAACAATGGCGCTCCAAGGGCGAAAACTGCCCGTTCATCGGGCACTGCCTGCCGGGTGCGGTGCGTTACACCCTGGTTGACGGGCACATCAGCCACGAAGCCTGAGTCAAACCCTTCGCCGGCAAGGCCGGCTCCTACCGGTAGGAGCCGGCCTTGCCGGCGAAGGGGCCGCAAAGGTTGAAATCTTTCCCCCCACCCCCATATGAGTCTGCATCAGGCATTTTCGCCTCGCTGCGTGGAGACTCTCCCTTGACCACCATCGTTTCAGTTCGTCGCCACGGCAAAGTCGTCATGGGCGGCGACGGCCAGGTTTCCCTCGGCAATACCGTGATGAAAGGCAACGCCAAGAAGGTTCGTCGCCTGTACCACGGCCAGGTCATCGCCGGCTTCGCCGGTGCCACCGCCGACGCCTTCACCCTGTTCGAGCGCTTCGAAGGCCAGCTCGAAAAACACCAGGGCCACCTCATTCGCGCCGCCGTCGAGCTGGCCAAGGAATGGCGTACCGACCGCTCGCTGAGCCGTCTGGAAGCCATGCTGGCTGTGGCCAACAAGGACGCCTCCTTGATCATCACCGGCAACGGTGACGTCGTCGAACCCGAAGACGGCCTGATCGCCATGGGCTCCGGCGGCGCCTACGCCCAGGCCGCCGCCCGCGCCCTGCTGCAGAAAACCGACCTGTCGGCTCGCGAAATCGCCGAGACCGCACTGAACATCGCCGGCGACATCTGCGTGTTCACCAACCACAACCTGACCATCGAGGAGCAGGACCTGGCCGAGTAATTCAGCTGTTCTGGCGCCCGACCCCGACGGTCGGGCTTTTCCACGCTGAACACTTGCCCACAGGACCATCGACCATTATGTCCATGACCCCCCGCGAAATCGTCCACGAACTCAACCGCCACATCATCGGCCAGGACGATGCCAAGCGCGCCGTCGCCATCGCCCTGCGCAACCGCTGGCGCCGCATGCAGCTGCCCGAAGAGCTGCGCGTGGAAGTCACCCCCAAGAACATCCTGATGATCGGCCCCACCGGCGTGGGCAAGACCGAAATCGCCCGTCGCCTGGCCAAGCTGGCCAACGCGCCGTTCATCAAGGTCGAAGCCACCAAGTTCACCGAAGTGGGCTATGTGGGCCGTGACGTCGAATCGATCATCCGCGACCTGGCCGACGCCGCGATCAAGCTGCTGCGCGAGCAGGAGATCGTGCGCGTGCGCCACCGTGCCGAAGACGCCGCCGAAGAGCGCATCCTCGATGCGCTGCTGCCACCGGCCCGCACCGGCTTCAACGAAGACCCGGTCAACAGCAGCGATTCCAACACCCGCCAGCTGTTCCGCAAGCGCCTGCGTGAAGGCCAGCTTGACGACAAGGAAATCGAGATCGAGGTGGCCGAAGCGGTCGGCGTCGACATTTCCGCGCCGCCGGGCATGGAAGAGATGACCAACCAGCTGCAGAACCTGTTCGCCAACATGGGCAAGGGCAAGAAGAAGAGCCGCAAGCTCAAGGTCAAGGAAGCGCTCAAGCTGGTGCGCGACGAGGAAGCCGGGCGCCTGGTCAACGAGGAAGAACTCAAGGCCAAGGCCCTCGAGGCGGTCGAGCAGCACGGTATCGTGTTCATCGACGAGATCGACAAGGTAGCCAAGCGCGGCAACGTCGGTGGCGCCGATGTGTCCCGTGAAGGCGTGCAGCGCGACCTGCTGCCGCTGATCGAAGGTTGCACGGTCAATACCAAGCTGGGCATGGTCAAGACCGACCACATCCTGTTCATCGCCTCCGGTGCGTTCCACCTGAGCAAGCCGAGCGACCTGGTGCCCGAGCTGCAGGGTCGTCTGCCGATCCGTGTCGAACTCAAGGCCCTGAGCCCGGAAGACTTCGAGCGCATCCTCAGCGAACCGCATGCCTCGCTCACCGAGCAGTACCGCGAGCTGCTCAAGACCGAGGGGCTGAACATCGAGTTCGCTGCCGACGGCATCAAGCGCCTGGCCGAGATTGCCTGGCAGGTCAACGAGAAGACCGAGAACATCGGTGCCCGTCGCCTGCACACACTGCTCGAGCGCCTGCTCGAAGAGGTGTCGTTCAGCGCCGGCGACCTGGCCAGCGCCCACAGCGAAGCGCCGATCCGCATCGACGCCGAGTACGTCAACAGCCACCTGGGCGAATTGGCACAGAACGAAGATCTGTCGCGCTACATTCTGTAGCTCAGCGGCAAGCGGCGAGCTGCAGGCCGGAGGTGCTGGACGCCTTCTCCTGCAGCTTGTAGCTTGCAGCTTGAAGCCCAAGAGCCTTATAGCCATGCCCCGTCTGCCTACCGCCATCAATCTGCACAAAGCCTCCAAGACCCTGAGCCTGACCTACGGGCCCGACGAGGTGTATCACCTGCCCGCCGAATTTCTGCGCGTGCACTCCCCTTCCGCCGAGGTCCAGGGCCACGGCAATCCGATCTTACAATTTGGCAAGCTCGGCGTCGGCCTGAGCCAGCTCGAGCCCGCCGGGCAGTACGCGCTCAAGCTCACCTTCGACGACGGCCACGACAGCGGCCTGTTCACCTGGGAATACCTCGAACAGCTGTGCCTGCGCCAGGACCAGCTGTGGGCCGAGTACCTCGACGAACTGGCCAAGGCTGGCAAATCCCGCGACCCTTCCGAGTCGATCGTCAAGCTGATGCTCTAGCCCGGCACTCCGGCGTTTTAGAGCGCATTTTCTAATTCTATTTGCTTGAATGCCCGTGCGCCGGCCAGCGATTGGCCGGCTTGCGCATTCCATGAAAGTCGGGTAACCAATGGATATGGCAAGTACCCTGCATGGGCGGGTTGATGCAGGGTCTGGCCGGTATGCCGAGGTCGCGAGCGAAAGCAGGTTGTCTTCACACGCATAAACCCGCAGGGCTCATCACCGTCGCGCATCCGGTCGCAGGACCGCAGTTCGTTATCACTGGTCACCCGAGCAGTAGTACCGGGCATTCGTCTGTGCAACGCCCACAGCCCAGCCGGTACTCGTCTCAGGACAACGGAGCGTCGTAGATGAGTAACAAGAACAACGATGACCTGCAGCGCCAAGCCTCTGAAAACACCCTGGGCCTGAGCCCCATCATTGGCCTGCGCCGAAAGGATTTGCTGTCTTCGGCCCGGATGGTGCTGCGTCAGGCCATCAAGCAACCGCTGCACAGTGCCAAGCACGTCGCGCATTTCGGCCTGCAGCTCAAGGACGTGATCTTCGGCAAGTCCGGCCTGCAGCCGGAGGGCGACGACCGCCGCTTCAGCGACCCGGCCTGGAGCCAGAACCCGCTGTACCGCCGCTACCTGCAGACCTACCTGGCCTGGCGCAAGGAACTGCACGACTGGATCGGCAACAGCAACCTGTCGGAGCAGGACATCAGTCGCGCGCACTTCGTCATCAACCTGATGACCGAGGCCATGGCCCCCACCAACAGCGCGGCCAACCCGGCAGCGGTCAAGCGTTTCTTCGAAACCGGTGGCAAGAGCCTGCTCGACGGCCTGTCGCACCTGGCCAAGGACATGGTGCACAACGGCGGCATGCCCAGCCAGGTCAACATGGACGCCTTCGAGGTGGGCAAGAACCTGGCCACCACCGAGGGCGCCGTGGTATTTCGCAACGACGTGCTGGAGCTGATCCAGTACCGCCCGATCACCGAGCAGGTGCACGAAAAGCCGCTGCTGGTGGTACCGCCGCAGATCAACAAGTTCTACGTCTTCGACCTCAGCCCGGAAAAGAGCCTGGCGCGCTTCTGCCTGCGCTCCACGGTGCAGACCTTCATCGTGAGCTGGCGCAACCCCAACAAGTCCCAGCGCGAGTGGGGCCTGTCGACCTACATCGATGCGCTCAAGGAGGCCGTCGACGTGGTGCTGGCTATCACCGGCAGCAAGGACCTGAACATGCTCGGTGCCTGCTCCGGCGGCATCACCTGCACCGCGCTGGTGGGCCACTACGCGGCACTGGGCGAGAAGAAGGTCAATGCCCTGACCCTGCTGGTGAGCGTGCTCGACACCACCCTCGACACCCAGGTGGCGCTGTTCGTCGACGAGCAGACCCTGGAGTCGGCCAAGCGCCATTCCTACCAGGCCGGTGTGCTCGAAGGCCGCGACATGGCCAAGGTGTTCGCCTGGATGCGCCCCAACGACCTGATCTGGAACTACTGGGTCAACAACTACCTGCTCGGCAACGAGCCGCCGGTGTTCGACATCCTGTTCTGGAACAACGACACCACGCGCCTGCCCGCCGCCTTCCACGGCGACCTGATCGAAATGTTCAAGAACAACCCGCTGGTGCGCCCCGGTGCACTGGAAGTGTGCGGCACGCCGATCGACCTGAGCCAGGTCACCACCGACATCTTCAGCGTGGCCGGCACCAACGATCACATCACCCCATGGAAGTCCTGCTACAAGTCGGCGCAGCTGTTCGGCGGCAAGGTCGAGTTCCTGCTGTCCAACAGCGGGCATATCCAGAGCATCCTCAACCCGCCGGGCAACCCCAAGTCGCGCTACATGACCAGCAGCGAGATGCCGGCCCAGGCCGACGACTGGCAGGAGAACTCCACCAAGCACACCGATTCCTGGTGGCTGTACTGGCAGGCGTGGCTGGCCGAGCGCTCCGGCGCACTCAAGCCGGCACCCGCCAAGCTGGGCAACAAGGCCTATCCGAGCGCCGAAGCGTCGCCCGGCACCTACGTCCACGAACGCTGAAAACACCCGGCGCCGCCGCAGGCAAGGCGGCGCTGCTACTCACGACAGGGCTCGCGCATGCCGCAACCGTACCTCTTCAGAACCGTCGAGCTCGATGGCCAGTCCATCCGCACGGCCGTTCGCCCCGGCAAGCCGCACCTCACGCCGCTGCTGATCTTCAACGGTATCGGCGCCAACCTGGAGCTGGTGTTCCCGTTCATCGATGCGCTGGACCCGGACCTTGAAGTGATCGCCTTCGACGTGCCCGGCGTGGGCGGTTCGTCGACACCGCGCCGGCCCTACCGCTTTCCCGGGCTGGCCAAGCTGACGGCGCGCATGCTCGACTACCTCGACTACGGGCAGGTCAATGCCATCGGCGTGTCGTGGGGCGGAGCGCTGGCCCAGCAGTTCGCCCACGATTACCCCGAGCGCTGCAAGAAGCTGGTGCTGGCGGCCACCGCCGCCGGTGCGGTGATGGTGCCGGGCAAGCCACGGGTGCTGTGGCTGATGGCCAGCCCCAGGCGCTACATACAGCCGTCCCACGTGATCCGCATCGCCCCGGAAATCTACGGCGGGGCCTTTCGCCGCGACCCGAACCTGGCCGCGTCGCATGCGGCCAAGGTGCGTTCCTCGGGCAAGCTGGGCTATTACTGGCAGCTGTTCGCCGGCATGGGCTGGACCAGCATTCACTGGCTGCACAAGATCCAGCAGCCGACCCTGGTGCTGGCCGGCGACGACGACCCGCTGATCCCGCTGATCAATATGCGCCTGCTGGCCTGGCGAATTCCCAATGCCCAGCTACACATAATCGACGACGGTCACTTGTTCCTGATCACCCGGGCCGAAGCCGTTGCCCCGATCATCATGAAATTCCTGCAGCAGGAGCGCCAACGCGCCGTCATGCATCCACGGCCCGCCCCGAGCGCTTGAGCACCTCTATCGCTTGCACCCCCGGCAGGAGCGCCGGGGCATGTCAGCGCCAGTTCGGGTTGGTGTCGCTCTTGCATTGAAACATTGGTTGATGGCCTGACGACGGAGTGTTGCCTGGATGAAAGACAAGCCCGCGAAGCCCGGGGTACCGACCCCCGCTGCCTATCTCAACGTGCGCAGCGCCATCAGTGGCCTGCGCGGTCGCGACCTGCTGTCGACGGTGCACCAGCTGGGGCGCCACGGCCTGCGCCACCCGCTGCACACTGCGCGCCACCTGCTGGCGCTGGGTGGCCAGCTGGGGCGCGTGATGCTGGGCGATACCCCCTACCAGCCCTCGCCACGCGACACCCGCTTCAACGACCCGGCCTGGCAGCTCAACCCGCTGTACCGACGCGGCCTGCAGGCCTACCTGGCCTGGCAGCAGCAGACCTGCCAGTGGATCGACGAGAGCCAGCTGGACGACGATGACCGCGCCCGCGCGCACTTCGTGTTCTCGCTGCTCAACGATGCAATGTCGCCCAGCAACACCCTGCTCAACCCGGCGGCGGTCAAGGAGCTGCTGAACTCCGGCGGGCTGAGCCTGGTGCGCGGCTTGAACCACCTGCTCGACGACCTGCGCCACAACGACGGCCTGCCACGCCAGGTCAACCCGGACGCCTTCGAGGTGGGCAGGAACCTGGCCAGCACCGCCGGCGCGGTGGTGTTTCGCAACGAGCTGCTGGAGCTGATCCAGTACCGCCCGATGAGTGAAAAACAGTACGCCCGGCCCCTGCTGGTGGTGCCGCCGCAGATCAACAAGTTCTACATCTTCGACCTCAGCCCGACCAACAGCTTTGTGCAGTACGCCCTCAAGAACGGCCTGCAGACCTTCATGATCAGCTGGCGCAACCCCGACGCCCGGCATCGCGAATGGGGCCTGTCGAGCTACGTGGCGGCGGTCGAGGAAGCCATGAACGTGTGCCGCTCGATCACCGGCAGCCGCGACGTCAACCTGCTCGGCGCCTGTGCCGGCGGGTTGACCATCGCGGCCCTGCAGGGCCACCTGCAGGCCAAGCGCCAGATGCGCCGGGTGCACAGCGCCACCTACCTGGTCAGCCTGCTCGACAGCCAGTTCGACAGCCCCGCCAGCCTGTTCGCCGACGAGCAGACCCTGGAGGCGGCCAAGCGCCGCTCCTACCAGCAGGGCGTGCTGGAGGGCCGCGAGATGGCACGGGTGTTCGCCTGGATGCGCCCCAACGACCTGATCTGGAACTACTTCGTCAACAACTACCTGCTGGGCAAGGCGCCCCCGGCATTCGACATCCTGTACTGGAACAACGACAACAGCCGCCTGCCGGCCGCGCTGCACGGCGATCTGCTGGACTTCTTCAAATTCAACCCGCTGACGCACGCCGACGGCCTCGAGGTATGCGGCACGCCGATCGACCTGCACAAGGTCACGGTGGACAGCTTCCACGTGGCCGGCAGCAACGACCACATCACCCCGTGGGACGCGGTGTACCGCTCGGCCCTGCTGCTGGGCGGCGAGCGGCGCTTCGTGCTGGCCAACAGCGGGCATGTGCAGAGCATCCTCAACCCACCGGGCCACCCCAAGGCGCATTTTGTCGAGAACCCCAGGCTGAGCAGCGACCCGCGGGCCTGGTACCACGATGCGCAGAAGGTCGAGGGCAGCTGGTGGCCGCAGTGGCTCGACTGGATACAGGCGCGCTCCGGTGCGCAGCGCGAAACCCGCCTGTCGCTGGGCAGCGCCAATTACCCTCCCATGGACCCCGCACCCGGCACCTACGTGCTGGTGCGCTGAGCAAGAAGAACGGATGAAGACCCGCGACCGTATCCTGGAGTGCGCCCTGCACCTGTTCAATCGTCAGGGCGAGCCGAATGTCTCGACGCTGGAAATCGCCAACGAGATGGGCATCAGCCCGGGCAACCTGTACTACCACTTCCACGGCAAGGAGCCGCTGGTGCTGGGCCTGTTCGAGCGTTTCGAGGAGGAGCTGACGCCCCTGCTCGACCCGCCCCTGGAGGTGCGCCTGGATGCCGAGGACTACTGGCTGTTCCTGCACCTGATCGTGGAGCGCATGGCGCAGTACCGCTTTCTGTTCCAGGACCTGTCCAACCTTATCGGGCGCCTGCCCAAGCTGGCGCGGGGCATGCGCACCCTGCTCAATGCGCTCAAGCGCACGCTGGCGGCATTGCTGGCGAGCCTCAAGGCGCATGGGCAGGTGACCAGCGATACCCGCGCACTGGGGCAACTGGTGGAGCAGATCAGCATGACCTTGCTGTTCTCGCTGGACTACCAGCGGATTCTGGCGCGCGAGGGCGAGGTCGGGATCGTGGTGTACCAGGTGATGATGCTGGTGGCGCCGCACCTGGAGGTGGAGTCACGCCTGGCGGCGGAGCAGTTGGCCTTGAGGTACCTGGAAGGCTGAAGAGCTTCGCCGGCAAGGCCGGCTCCTACAGACGGCGCGCTACCTGTAGGAGCCGGCCTTGCCGGCGATGAGGCCAGCACAGGCACTGCACATAAAAACGCCCGGCACACAGGCCGGGCGTTTTCTGTACAGCTACCTCGAGTCAGGCCTGGCTGGCCGGGCTCGAAGGTGCTGGTGCTGCCGACGCGGCTGGCGCCGCAGTGGCCGCCGGGCTTGGCGCCGGTGCCGCACTGGCACTTGGCGCTGCCGGTTTGGCCGCTGCGGGCTTGGCTGCAGCAGGCTTGGCCGGGGCTTTCTTCACCGCTGGCTTTTTCGCTGCTGCCGGCTTGGCGGCAGGTTTTGCGGCAGGTTTGGCCGCCGCTTTCGCTGCAGGCTTGGCGGCTGCGGTTTTCGCCGCGGCCGGCTTGGCTGCTGGCTTGGCCGCTGCTGGTTTGGCCGCCGCAGTTTTGGCCACAGGCTTGGCCGCCGCTTTCGGTGCTGCCTTGGCCAGTGGCTTGGCCGGCGCCTTGGCCGAGACCGACTTGACCGAGGCACCGGTCAGTTTCTCGATCTGCTTGGTCAGGGTGTCGACCTGCTGGTGCAGTGCCTTGACCTCATTGCGGCTGGGCACGCCCAGGCGCGAGATGGCACTGTTCAGGCGCTTGTCGAAAGCCTCTTCGAGTTCGCTCCACTTGCCCAGTGCGCGGTCTTTCACGTCGCCTACGCGCGAGGTCGCAGACTTGGCACTGGCCTTGGCCGAGTTGACGCTGCCCTTGGCCTGCTTTTCAGCTTTCTCACCGTCCTTGACCAGGGTTTCGAAAAGCTTGCTGCCGTCCTGATCGATCTTGGAGTAGATACCCAAACCAGCCAGCCAGATCTTGCGGGAATACTTTTCGATCCCCCCGACCCAGGAGCTGCTCTCTTTCTCAGTTGTCTTTTTGCCAGCCATCCCGCTCTCCTTATTGTTTGCGTGCGACACGATCGAGCAACAGCGTCAGCTCTTCGAGCTTGGCAGAAAGTGCCTCCACGTCATGTTTAGACGGAATGCCGATGCGATTCAAGGCGCTGGCGACCCGTGTGTCGAAAGCCTTTTCGATTTTATCCAGCTGAACTTCGACCTTGCCCTTCACGCTGCCCAGTTCCTGCCTGGCGGACTGGATCTCGCTGTTGGCGGCATCGAGTTCGTGGTCGAGGCGTTTCTTGCCTTTTTTCTCCACGGTTTCGCCGGCCTTGACCAGCTCCTTCAGGTACTCGGCGCCCTCCTGCCCGACCCGGGTGTAGGCCCCCAGGCCTGCCAGCCAGATCTTGCGCGCGTAGCCGCGCACCTCGCCCAAGGCCTTGCCCGGGGCGTCGTCGATTTTCTTCAGGGTCACTTTGGCCATGCTCTGCACCTCACGCTTGAACGGAAATGGAGTTACGCCCGTGAAAGTTGGGCTTGGGCACAAAGGTAGGGGGAAAAATTAGAATCCTCACCCTAAGGGCAGGATTTGCTGTGCAGCGAAGGCCCCTGTCGCGGGTCAAGCCCGCGCCCACAGGGCCTGCAGTGAACCTGCGGGAGCCGGCTTGACCCGCGACAGCGGTTTCAGGCCAGGGCCTTGTCCAGGGCCCGCTCGATCTCGGCCTTGATCGTGCCGCCCATCATCGACAGCATCATCCCGAGCTTCAACTCCACCCGGATGCTGTCGTCGCCGATATCGATGCTGCCATTGGCACCGCTGCGCCTGACCTCTACCCGGTCACCGTTCCACTGCGCCTTGAGGTCGTACTCGCGGGTCAGCTTGTCCACCAGGGCTTCGGCCTTTTCCCGGGCCGCTGCGCGCCCCAGGCTGTGTTTGCGTTCGACGCTGATCTGGGTCATTCAATCAATCCTGGCTAGAAGGGCATACTCCCATTATGCCCCTGCCTCCGCCTGCGACACACCCCGCCAAGACAAATGCAGCCGCACGCCCTAGAATGGCCAGTAATTTTTTCCGGTGAAGCGATATGAACGACCAGCGCAAAGGCGAACACGCCGAACCCACCACCCACTTCGGCTACAAGGATGTCCCCGAAAGCCAGAAGGCCGAGAAAGTCGCCGAAGTCTTTCACTCGGTGGCCGCCAAGTACGACCTGATGAACGATGTGCTCTCCGGCGGCATGCACCGCCTGTGGAAGCGCTTCACCATCGAGCTGTCGGGCGTGCGCCCTGGCAACCGCGTGCTCGACATCGCCGGCGGCACCGGCGACCTGGCGCGCAAGTTCTCGCAACTGGTCGGCCCCACCGGTCAGGTGGTACTGGCCGACATCAACGCCTCGATGCTCAAGGTCGGTCGTGACCGCCTGCTCGACAAGGGCGTGGCCGGCAACATCGAGTTCGTCCAGGCCGACGCCGAGAAGCTGCCCTTCCCCGACAACCATTTCGACTGCGTGACCATTGCCTTCGGCCTGCGCAACGTGACCCACAAGGACGACGCGATCCGCTCGATGCTGCGCGTGCTCAAGCCGGGCGGCCGCCTGCTGGTGCTGGAGTTCTCCAAGCCGACCAACAAGCTGATGTCCAAGGTCTACGATGCCTACTCGTTCGCCTTCATGCCGCTGGCCGGCAAGCTGATCACCAACGACGCGGACAGCTACCGCTACCTCGCCGAATCGATCCGCATGCACCCCGACCAGGAAACCCTCAAGGCCATGATGGTCGACGCCGGTTTCGACCGCGTCACCTACCACAACATGACCAGCGGTATCGTGGCCCTGCACCGCGGTATCAAGCCCTGATGTTGCTGGCCGGGCTGCTCGCCAGCGTCGAACACGGTCTCAACCGTGTGTTGCGCATGGACAGCACTGCGCTGCCGCGCCTGGCTGCGCTCGAGGGCAAGATCATTGCCATCGACTGCCGCCAGCCGGCGCTGCAGTTGTACATCCTGCCCGGCGATGAAGGCCTGATGCTCGCCAGCCACTGGGAAACCGAGGCCGACTGCACCCTGCGTGCGCCGGCCAGCAGCCTGCTGCAACTGGCCCTGAGCCAGGACAAGCCGGCGGTGCTGCACAGCCCGCAGGTGGAACTCGAAGGCGACAGCGCGGTGCTGCTCGACCTGGTCGGCGTGCTGCAGGACCTGGAGCTGGACTGGGAGTACGAACTCTCGCGCTGGCTCGGCCCGGTCGCCACCCAGATGATCGGCGGCCACCTGCGCAGCCGCGCGCGCTGGACCCGCCAGGGCCTGGCCAGCCTCAACCAGAACCTTGGCGAATACCTGGCCGAAGAGGCCCGCACCCTGGTCGGCCAGCGCGAGGCCGAAGCGCGCTTCGCCGAGCTCGATGCCCTGAAAATCGATGTAGAACGCCTCGAGGCACGCATTGCGCGCCTTGCCCGATCCCTTGAATCCAGCGATAACGCATGAAGCTGCTTGCCGTCCGCCGTCTGTTGCGCATCCAGCGCGTCGTGATCCGCTACCGTCTCGATGACCTGCTGTTCGACCTGCCCCTGCCCTGGTGGCTGATGACCCTGCGTTTCGCCATGCCCTGGCGCTGGCTGCCGCGCAAGCCGTCGCCCCTGAGCCGTGGCGCGCGCCTGCGCCTGGCGCTGCAGGACCTGGGCCCGATCTTCATCAAGTTCGGCCAGTTGCTCTCCACCCGCCGTGACCTGCTGCCCGCCGACATCGCCGACGAGCTGATGCTGTTGCAGGACCGCGTGCCGCCCTTCGACCCGCAAAAGGCCGTGGCGCTGATCGAATCGCAGCTCGGCGCCAAGGTGGGCGAGATCTTCAGCCGCTTCGACGTCGAACCGCTGGCCTCGGCCTCGGTGGCCCAGGTGCACGCGGCGCGCCTCAAGAGCGGCGAGGAGGTGGTGGTCAAGGTGGTGCGCCCAGGCCTCAAGCCGATCATCGCGCAGGACCTGGCCTGGCTGTTCCTGATCGCCCGCGGCGCCGAGCGGGTGTCGGCCGATGCCCGCCTGCTGCACCCGGTCGAGGTGGTCAACGATTACGAGAAGACCATCTACGACGAGCTCGACCTGCTGCGCGAGGCGGCCAACGCCAGCCAGCTGCGACGCAACTTCGAAGGCTCGGAGATGATGTACGTGCCCCAGGTGTACTGGGACCTGTGCCGGCCCAAGGTGCTGGTGATGGAGCGCATCTATGGCGTGCAGGTCACTGACCTTGCCACCCTGGCCGACCAGCGCACCGACATGAAGCTGCTGGCCGAGCGCGGCGTCGAGATCTTCTTCACCCAGGTGTTTCGCGACAGCTTCTTCCACGCCGACATGCACCCGGGCAACATCTTCGTCAGCACCGTCAAGCCGTGGAGCCCGCAGTACATCGCGATCGACTGCGGCATCGTGGGCAGCCTCACCCCCGAGGACCAGGACTACCTGGCACGCAACCTGTTCGCCTTCTTCAAGCGTGACTACCGTCGCGTGGCCCAGTTGCACATCGACTCGGGCTGGGTACCGGCGCAGACCAAGCTCAACGAATTCGAGGCGGCGATCCGCACCGTGTGCGAGCCGATCTTCGAAAAACCGTTAAAGGATATTTCCTTCGGCCAGGTGCTGATGCGCCTGTTCCAGACCGCGCGACGCTTCAACATGGAAGTGCAGCCGCAACTGGTGCTGCTGCAGAAGACCCTGCTCAACATCGAGGGCCTGGGCCGTCAGCTGTACCCTGACCTGGACCTGTGGAGCACCGCCCAGCCGTTTCTGGAGCGCTGGATGCGCGAGCGGGTCAGCCCGAAAAACGTGCTGCAGAACCTGCACAGCCAGGTCGAGCAACTGCCGCACCTGGCCGGCATGACCCGCGACCTGCTCGAACGCATGTCGCAACCGCACCTGAACGACCCGCCGCCACCCTGGCAGCAGCGCGATCGCTGGGCCCTGCGCCTGCTCGGTGCCGGCCTGCTGGCGGGCGGCGCAACCCTCGCCGCAGGTGCCGTGAGCCTCAGCGCCCCGGCAGCCTGGCCGGCCTGGCTGATGCTGGCCGGGGGCCTTTACCTGATCGTGCGCCGATAGCCAGCCTGCTGCGTGGCTGGCACACTAGCAGGTGGCATCGGTGCGGGACCGTGGCCTATTTTGGAGTCGAACATGAAAGACTGGCTGGACGAGATCAACTGGAACAGCGATGGCCTGGTACCGGCGATCGCCCAGGACCACAAGACCGGGCGCGTGCTGATGATGGCCTGGATGAACCGCGAGGCCCTGAGCCTGACTGCCGCCGAGCAGCGCGCCATCTACTGGTCGCGTTCGCGTGGCAAACTGTGGCGCAAGGGCGAAGAGTCCGGCCACGTGCAGAAGCTGCATGAAATGCGCCTGGACTGCGACGCCGACGTGATCATCCTGATGGTCGAGCAACTGGGCCACATCGCCTGCCATACCGGCCGTGAAAGCTGCTTCTACCGCGTGTACGAGAACGGCGCGTGGAAGACCGTCGACCCGGTACTCAAAGACCCGCATGCCATCTACAGCGCAGGACACTGACATGAGCGACACCCTGATCCGCCTGGCCGAAGTGCTCGAATCGCGCAAGGGCGCGGCCCCCGACACCTCGTACGTGGCCAGCCTGTACCACAAGGGCCTGAACAAGATCCTGGAAAAGGTCGGCGAGGAATCGGTCGAGACCATCATCGCCGCCAAGGACGCCGCCGTCAGTGGCGAATGCAGCGATGTCATCTACGAGACCGCCGACCTGTGGTTCCATAGCATGGTCATGCTCGCCGCCCTGGGCCAGCACCCGCAGGCCGTGCTGGACGAACTGGACCGCCGCTTCGGCCTGTCCGGGCACGACGAGAAGGCCGCCCGCCAGCCGTCGGCCTAACGAATTCAATCGAGGATTGCACCATGGGTATTTTTGACTGGAAACACTGGATCGTCCTGCTGGTGGTGGTTGTACTGGTGTTCGGTACCAAGAAACTGAAGAACCTGGGCAGCGACCTGGGCGAATCGATCAAGGGCTTCAAGAAGGCCATGAACGAAGAGGAAGACAAGCCGGAGCAGCCCACCGTACAGCCTGCCCAGCCAACCCCGCCGCCCGCCGCTGCACCGCTGAACCAGCCGCAGACCTTCGATGGCCAGGCGCACAAGGTCGAAGAGCCGACCAGGAAAGAGTGAACACATGTTCGGGATCAGCTTCAGTGAGTTGTTGCTTGTCGGCCTGGTGGCCCTGCTGGTGCTCGGCCCCGAGCGCCTGCCGGGCGCTGCACGTACCGCCGGGCTGTGGATCGGCCGACTGAAACGCAGCTTCAACGCGATCAAGAACGAGGTGGAGCGCGAGATCGGTGCCGACGATATCCGGCGCCAGCTGCACAACGAGCACATCCTCTCCATGGAGCAGGAAGCCCGGCGCATCCTCAACCCGCAATCGGTACAGCCCGATCCGGCGCACACCCCCGGCGCGGAGCCAGCCGCCACCGCCACCGAGGCTGCGCCGGCGCCTGCACCAGAACCTGTGACTGCACCGACACCTGCACCTGCACCTGCCGTCGAAGCAGCACCGCCCACCGAACCGACACAGCCGCCGCGAGCCCCATGAGCGAAATCCCGGAAAACGACCAGCCGATGCCGCTGGTCTCGCACCTTACCGAGCTGCGCACGCGCCTGTTGCGCTGCGTCGCGGTCATCTTCGTGATCTTCGCCGGCCTGTTCGCCTTCGCCCAGCAGATCTACACCCTGGTCTCGGCACCGTTGCGCGCCCACCTGCCGGCCAACGCCACGATGATCGCCACCGACGTGGCCTCGCCGTTCCTCACGCCATTCAAGCTGACCATGATCGTCTCGCTGTTCCTGGCGATCCCGGTGATCCTGCACCAGATCTGGGGGTTCATCGCCCCCGGCCTGTACCGCCATGAAAAACGCATCGCAGTGCCGTTGCTGGTGTCGAGCATCTTCCTGTTCTATGCCGGCATGGCCTTCGCGTACTTCCTGGTATTCCCGCTGATCTTCGGTTTCTTCGCCAGCGCCACGCCCGAAGGCGTGTCGATGATGACCGACATCGCCAGCTACCTCGACTTCGTCATGACCCTGTTCTTCGCCTTCGGCGTGGCCTTCGAGATCCCGGTGGCGGTGATCCTGCTGGTGTGGATCGGCGTGGTCGACGTGAAGTACCTGAAGAAGATCCGCCCCTACGTCATCATCGGCTGCTTCGTGGTCGGCATGGTGCTGACCCCGCCGGACATCTTCTCGCAGACCCTGCTGGCCGTGCCGATGTGGTTGCTGTTCGAAGTCGGCGTGCTGTTCGGCGGGCTGATCCGCAAGCGCAGTGCCCCGGTGCAGGCCGACGAGCCTGACGACCAGCCGCCAGCCACCCAGCCGTGAACCTGCTGCTGCTCGAGGAGGCCGACTTCGTCGCGGCCGACCGTGTGGTGCTGGGCGACCGGCGCTTTACCCACATGCAGGAGATCCACCGCGTGGCGGTGGGCGACACCCTGCGCGTGGGACGCCTGGGGGGGCTGATGGGGCAGGCCGTGGTGCTGCGCCTGGAGGGCCATGAAGCCGAACTGTCGGTCGAGTTCACCCAGCCGCCGCCGGCCAAGCTGCCGCTGACCCTGGTGCTGGCCCTGCCGCGCCCGAAGATGCTGCGCCGGGTGTTCCAGACCGTGGCCACCATGGGCGTGGGCAAGCTCATCCTGGTCAACAGTTACCGGGTCGAGAAGAGCTTCTGGCAAACCCCCTTCCTGGAGCCTGCGGCGATACGCGAGCAACTGGTGCTGGGCCTGGAGCAGGCGCGCGACACCGTGCTGCCCGAGGTGGTGATCGAGAAGCGCTTCAAGCCCTTCGTCGAAGATCGCCTGCCAGCGATTGCCGAGGGTACACTGGGCCTGGTCGGCCACCCTGGCAACCACCCGCCCTGCCCGCGCGCATTGACCGAGCCGGTGACCCTGGCGATCGGCCCGGAAGGTGGCTGGATCCCGTATGAGGTCGAGCTGCTGGGCAAGGCCGGGCTGAACCCGGTACAGCTGGGCGAGCGCATCCTGCGCGTGGAGACGGCGGTCACCGCCCTGCTGGCGCGGTTGTTCTAGCACCGCGTCCGCTGCTGTGCGTAGGACCCGGCCTTGACGGCGACGCCTTTCACACACACCTTCAGTTTTGTGACCCCAGGCCGATGCATTGGCCACAGACCACGCATCCGCCCCCGCCTGACCGCAATGGAGTCACCCCATGTACCGTTGGTTCGCCCACCATCTGGGCAATTTTAGCGTCACGCTCAAACTCGGCATCGGCTTCGGCACCGTGTTGCTGCTGACCCTGCTGATCGCACTCACCGGCTGGCAGGGGCTCAACGGTGTCACCCAGCGCGGCGACACCCTGGGCGAGATTTCCAGGATTCACCAGATCACCCAGGACCTGCGCATCGCCCGCCAGACCTATGAGCACAAACGCGATGCCGCCAGCGCCGACGCGGTAGAGAACGCCCTGGTAGAGCTGGATCGCCAGCTCAAGAACGTGGAACAGCACATACCGCCCAGCGAAAACGGCGACCGCCTGCAACGCCAGAACGAGGCGGTTGCCCAGTACCAGCGCGCCTTCGCCGACCTCAAGCAGGCGGCCCAGGCCCGCGAGGCCAGCCGTGCGACCATGAGCAGCAGCGCGGAAAAGACCGCCGCATCGCTGGATCAGGTAGAGCGCGGGCTGCTGCACGGCGGCGATATCCAGACCTTCAACAGCGCCGTGCAGGCCAAGGCGCTGATGCTGCAGGCCCGCTTCCACGTGCGTGGCTACATCTTCAGCGGGCAGGCCGAACTGCAGCAGACCGCCCTGCAGGCCATCGACCAGGCCCTGAGCGTCATCCGCAGCCTGCCGGCCAAGGTGCCGGCCGAGCATGCCGATGCCCTGGCCGCCGCCACCCAGGCGCTGGCCACCTACCGCAACGCGGTGGAGCAGTTCAGCCAGTCCCAGGCCGCCAATGACGCGGCCCTGCAGCACATGGCCGAACAGGGCACGCTGCTGATCGACCTGAGCCAGCAGATGAGCCGCAGCCTCACACAACTGCGCGACGACGAATCGCAGCACGCCCAGTCGATGCTGGCCCTGGCCACGGCGCTGGCGCTGTTCTTCGGCATCCTCGCCTCGTGGGCCATCACCCGCCAGATCGTCGTGCCCCTGCGCCACACCCTCGGCGCCGTGGACCGCATCGCCAGCGGCGACCTGCGCCACGACCTGCGCGTGGAGCGCAGCGACGAACTCGGCCAGTTGCAGCACAGCATGCAGCGCATGACCGTGAACCTGCGCCAGCTGATCGGCGGTATCGGCGATGGTGTCACCCAGATCGCCAGCGCCGCCGAGCAGCTCTCGGCCGTCACCGAGCAGACCAGCGCCGGGGTCAACAATCAAAAGGTCGAGACCGACCAGGTGGCCACGGCCATGAACGAGATGGCCGCCACCGTACAGGAAGTGGCGCGCAACGCCGAAGAGGCCTCGGAGGCGGCGCAGATGGCCGACCAGCAGGCCCGCGAAGGCGACCGCGTGGTGGGCGAGGCCATCGACCAGATCGAGCGCCTGGCCGCCGAGGTGGAACACTCCAGCGAAGCCATGGGTCAGCTCAAGGCCGAAAGCGCCAAGATCGGCAGCGTGCTCGACGTGATCAAGTCGGTGGCCCAGCAGACCAACCTGCTGGCCCTCAACGCCGCCATCGAGGCCGCTCGTGCCGGTGAGGCCGGGCGCGGTTTCGCGGTGGTTGCCGATGAAGTGCGCAGCCTGGCCCAGCGCACACAGCAATCGACCGAAGAGATCGAGGAGCTGATCGCCGGCCTGCAGAACGGCACCCAGCAGGTCGCCACGGTGATGGACAACAGCCGCAGCCTGACCGGCAGCAGCGTCGAGCTGACCCGCCGCGCCGGCACCTCGCTGGAAACCATTACCCGCACCGTGTCCTCGATCCAGGCCATGAACCAGCAGATCGCCGCCGCTGCCGAGCAGCAGAGCGCAGTGGCCGAAGAGATCAACCGCAGCGTGATGACGGTGCGCGATGTGTCCGACCAGACCAGCGCCGCCAGCGAAGAGACCGCCGCCTCCAGCGTCGAGCTGGCGCGCCTGGGCACCCACCTGCAGACCCTGGTCGCCCGCTTCAGCCTGTAACCCCCCGCCCTGCCGGCAGCGGCGCTGATCGCTGCCGGTGTCCGGCCCCCTGTGGCCGTCGAACAAATAGCGAAAAGTCCTACAGCGTTTGCAGGTCCAGACCTTGGCGCTCCAGCCGATGCGTTCGCATTGGCGCACCCACGGGTGCGTCTGAACCTCGTACCTGGAGAGCCACCATGCTTGTGACGATGAATCGGATGCTGGGCAACCTGAGCATTCAACTGAAACTGGCCCTGGGCTTTGCCCTGGTTCTGTTGCTGACGCTGGGCATCGCCCTGATCGGCTGGACTACCCTGGAAGACCTTGCCGACCGCAGTGACAAGCTCACCGACATCGGGGCGGTGAACAAGGAGATCCAGGATGTGCGCAACCAGCGGCTGGTCTACGAGCGCAACCTTGAGCCTGCCGTCGGCCAGCAGATGGACAAGGAGCTGGACGACGTGGCCGAGCGCCTGGCCTACCTGCAGCGGCGCCTCAACGTGCCGGCCAACCTTGCCCGGGTACAACGCCAGGAAAACACCCTCGACCAGTACCGGCGCACCTTCGCCGAGCTGCAGACCACGGTGCAGGCGCGCCAGCAGGCACGCGACGCCATGGGCAGCAGCGCCGAACGCGCGGTGGCGCTGCTGGCGCCTGTCGGGCAGGCCCTGCGCGAGCGTGCCGACTTCAGCGCCTACGCCAGCCTGGTGACGGTGGACCAGCAGATCCAGCAGGCCCGCTTTCACCTGCGCGGCTACACCTACAGCGGCCGCGCCGAATTCGAGGCACCGGCACTGGCCGCCATCGACCAGGCGGCCAGCCAGCTTGACGCACTGCCCGACAGGCTACCGAGCACCTATCGCGACACCTTGCGTGCCGCCGCGGGGGCACTGGCCGACTACCGCGCCGCCGTGCTCGACTTCAGCGCGGCGCGCAGCGCCAGCGACTCGGCCCTGCAGCACCTGGCACAGCTGGGCGACAGCCTGCTGGCGGTGAGCGACGAGCTGACCCAGTCGCAGACCGAGCTGGTCGACCAGCAGGCCCTGCAGGCACGCTACAACCTGGGCCTGGCGATCGCCATTGCGCTGCTGCTGGGCATCGCGGCCGCGTGGGTGATCACCCGCCAGATCACCACGCCCCTGCAGCAGACCCTGCGCCTGGTCGAACGGGTGGCCGGCGGCGACCTGAGCCAGACCCTGGTGGCCGAGCGACGCGACGAGCTGGGCGAGCTGCAGCGTGCGATGCAGCGCATGACCGTGAGCCTGCGCGAGCTGGTCGGTGGCATCGGCGAGGGCGTGACCCAGATCGCCAGCGCCGCCGAGCAGCTCTCGGCCGTGACCGAGCAGACCAGCAGCGGGGTCAGCACGCAGAAGGTCGAAACCGACCAGGTGGCCACTGCCATGCATGAAATGGCCGCTACCGTGCAGGATGTGGCGCGCAATGCCGAGCAGGCCAGCGAGGCCGCCACCCTGGCCGACCAGCAGGCCGGCGAAGGCGATCGGGTGGTCAGCGAGGCCATCGACGAGATCGAGCGCCTGGCGGCGGCGGTCGACCACTCCGGCGAAGCCATGGCCCAGCTCAAGGCCGAAAGCGACAAGATCGGCAGCGTGCTCGACGTGATCAAGTCGGTAGCCCAGCAGACCAACCTGCTGGCGCTCAACGCGGCCATCGAGGCCGCCCGCGCCGGCGAGGCCGGGCGCGGCTTCGCCGTGGTCGCCGACGAGGTACGCGGCCTGGCCCGACGCACCCAGCAATCCACCGAAGAGATCGAAGGCCTGATCGCCGGCCTGCACCGCGGCACCTCCGAGGTCGCCGGGATTCTGGACAACAGCCGCGAGCTGACCCTGAGCAGCGTCGAGCTGACCCGGCGCGCCGGCACCTCGCTGGCCACCATCAGCACCACGGTGTCGTCGATCCAGGCAATGAACCAGCAGATTGCGGCCGCGGCGGAACAGCAAAGTGCAGTGGCCGAGGAAATCAACCGCAGCGTGATCAATGTGCGCGACGTGTCCGACCAGACCAGCGCCGCCAGCGAAGAGACCGCGGCCTCCAGCATCGAGCTGGCACGCCTGGGGGTTCAATTGCAGGCGCTGGTCGGGCGCTTCCAGCTCTAGGTGGAATTTTCCGCCTGCAAGATGGGAATTTTCCTACAGCATTTGCAGGTCCAGCTTGGCCTCCAGTGGCCGATGAGCACAGGTAGCTGCGCCCGACCCTATCCAGGCGCTACATCCCTCATTTCACTGGAGAACCGTCATGTTCGCACCTTTGTACCGGATGCTTGGCAACCTGAGCGTCAGGCTCAAGCTGGCCCTGGGATTTGCCAGCGTCCTGCTGCTGACGCTGGCGACCACCCTGGGCGGCTGGCATGCACTGAACGAATCCATCGACAGCTCGCAGCGCCTCACCCAGATTGCCGCGATCAACGACCTGAGCAAGGACCTGCGTGCCGAGCGCATCACCTACCGGGTGCTGGCGGACGACGAGAGCAGGCGCAGGATCAGCGCGACCCTGACCGAACTGGAGCGCCTGCTGCAGAGCATGCTGGGGCAGTTCGACGATGCGGCCGACCGCCAGGTGATCACGGCCAATCAGCAGGTGGTCGGCCAGTTCGTGCGCGACTTCGACACCTTGCAGCAGGCCGTCGGCACGCGCCATACGCACGAAACCGCCCTGCGTGAACAGGAGCAGCGCCTGCTCGACGGCATCGACACGCTGGAGCAGAAGACCCTGCTGGGCGAGCGCCAGGGCAGCGAACGGCAGGCCTCGGAGCAGCGCCTGTTCGCAACGCTTGCACGACACATCGAGACCGCCGGCCAGCAAAGCCGCGCCCCGGCCTATACCTTCAGCCCGCTGAGTGCCTTCGAGCAGGTGGGTGCCAGCGCGCTCGGCGCCGCCCAGGCCAGCCTGGCCGATCTGAGGCGCAACCTGCCGCCCAGCGACCTGCAGGCCACTACCGCCGCGCTCGCCAGCTATGTGCAGTTGCTGGACCGCTACCGCCAGGCCGCCATTGCGGTAGAGCAGCTTCAGGGCGGGCTGGAGACCATGGGCAACCAGCTGCGCGATGCCAGTCGCGTACTGACCCGACACCAGATCCAGCTGCGCGACGAAGAAGCCCTCGAGGCACGCAGCATGCTCAGCGTCATCGCCTTGCTGGCGCTGGTACTCGGCAGCCTGGCCGCGTGGCTGATCACGCGCCAGATCACCGAACCGCTCAGACGCACCCTGCAAGCGGCGCAATGCATCGCCAAGGGCGACCTGCGCAGCGACCTGCGGGTATCACGCCAGGATGAGCTGGGGCAGTTGCAGAACAGCATGCAGCAGATGGCCCTGAGCCTGCGCGAGCTGATCGGTGGCATCGGCCAGGGCACCGGCCAGTTGACCGCTGCGGTGGGCGAGCTATCGAGTGTCGCCGAGCGCACCCAGCTGATGACCGGCAACCAGAAGGACGAGACCGACCAGGTGGCCACCGCGATGAACGAGATGGCCGCCACGGTACTGGAGGTGGCGCGCAACGCCGAGTTCGCCTCGGCGGCAGCCACTGCCGCAGACAGCCAGGCGCGCGAAGGCAACCAGGTGGTCAACGACGCCATCGGGCAGATCGAGCAGTTGGCCAGCCAGGTGGAGGAGTCGATCCTGGCCATGCAGCAGCTGGCGCAGGAGAGCGAGCGTATCGGCAGCATCCTGGATGTGATCAAGTCGGTTTCGTCGCAGACCAACCTGCTGGCGCTCAATGCCGCCATCGAGGCAGCGCGGGCGGGCGAGGCCGGGCGTGGTTTTGCGGTGGTGGCCGATGAAGTGCGCGGCCTGGCCCAGCGTACCCAGCAGTCCACCGAGGAGATCGAGGAGCTGATCGGCAACCTGCACAGTGGTACGGCGCAGGTGGTGCACCTGCTCGACAGCAGCCGCGACCTGAGCCGCGACAGCGTCGAACTGAGCCGGCGGGCGGGCGCGGCGCTGGGGCAGATCACCGAGACAGTGTCGAGCATCCAGGGCATGAACCAGCAGATCGCCACGGCCAGTGAAGAGCAGAGCTCGGTGGCCGAGGAGATCAACCGCAATGTGATGACGGTGAGGGATATTGCCGATCAGACGACCACGGCGAGCCAGCAGACTGCGGCGTCGAGCGTGGAGCTGGCGCGACTGGGGGGGCAGTTGCAGACGTTGGTCGGGCGGTTCAGCCTGTAACGGCCTCTTCGCCAGCAAGGCTGGCTCCTGCAGGTGCGGCGAAACCCTGCAGGAGCCAGCCTTGCTGGCGAAGGCCACGCTGCGGTTACAGCACCTGGCGCAGG
Organism: Pseudomonas sp. 8209; assembly: GCF_028682105.1. Classification (NCBI taxonomy): domain Bacteria; kingdom Pseudomonadati; phylum Pseudomonadota; class Gammaproteobacteria; order Pseudomonadales; family Pseudomonadaceae; genus Pseudomonas; species Pseudomonas sp. 8209. Next base: position 237,279 of record NZ_JANIAH010000003.1, on the reverse strand, counting down.
AACGCCTGGGCTCGTGGGTCCTTCGGCGCAGTGAAGAACGCCTCCGGTGGCGAATCTTCCAGCAACTTGCCATGGTCGAAGAACAGCACGCGGTCCGCCACTTCCCGGGCAAAGCCCATTTCGTGGGTCACACAGACCATGGTCATGCCTTCCAGGGCCAGGGTCTTCATCACGTCCAGCACCTCGCCAACCATCTCCGGGTCCAGCGCCGAGGTCGGCTCGTCGAACAGCATCACCTTCGGCTCCATCGCCAGCGCACGGGCAATCGCCACGCGCTGCTGCTGGCCACCAGACAGGCGCGAGGGAAACTCGTTGGCCTTCTGCGCAATGCCCACCTTCTCCAGCAACGCACGCGCCTTGGCCTCACGCTCGGCCTTGCCACGCTTGCGCACCACCTTCTGCGCCAGGCACAGGTTCTCCAGCACGGTCATGTGCGGGAACAGGTTGAAGTGCTGGAACACCATGCCGACTTCACGCCGATAGGCATTCACGTCGGTCTTCGGGTCGGCCAGTTGCAGGCCGTCGATGGCCACGGTGCCCTCGTCGAAGGTTTCCAGGCCGTTGAGGCAGCGCAGGAAGGTCGATTTGCCCGAGCCCGACGGGCCCAGCACCACCAGCACTTCGCCCTTGGCCACGTCGGTACTGACGTGATCCACCGCACGCACCACCTGCCCACGGGTGTCGAAGACTTTTACCAGGTCACGGACTTCAATCACTTTGCGCAAGCCTCCGCTCGAGCCGGCTGGCGAAATGCGACAGCGGCAGGTTGATCAGCAGGTAGAGCCCGGCGACGCAGAACCAGATCTCGAACGTGGAGAACGAGGTGGTGATCGCCTCGCGGCCACTCTTGGTCAGTTCGGTGATGGCGATCACCGACACCAGCGAGGTGTCCTTGACCAGGCTGATGAACTGCCCGGCCAGCGGCGGCAGCACGCGCTTGAACGCCTGCGGCAATACCACGTGGCGCATCGACTGGCCGGCGCTCAGGCCCAGCGAACGGGCCGCCTCGCCCTGGCCGCGGGCAATCGACTGCACCCCGGCGCGCACGATCTCGGCGACATAGGCGCCGGTGAACAGCGCCAGTGCCGCCACCCCGGCAAACTCGCGGGACAGGTTGAGCACGGTGCCGATGAAGAAGTAGAAGATGAAGATCTGCACCAGCAGCGGCGTGCCGCGCACCAGCTCCACATACACCGTCGACAGGTCGCGCAGGGTCGGGTTGCTGGACAGCCGGCACAGGCCGGCGAACAGGCCGATCACCAACCCCAGCACCCCCGCCGCCACCGAGATCCACAAGGTGGTGAACAGGCCCCAGGCCAGCGGCCCGGCGGCCCACTGGTGAGTCACGCCGATCAGGTCGCCCTCGGCCACGTCGTCGCCACGGTCCATCTGCAGGCTGGCCTGCTCGACGTTCAGCACCTGTTCGGCGCCGCTCTCGTCACGCAAGGTGACGCGGGCCATGTCGCCCTTGCGCTCGATCGCCTCGATCACGCCGTTTTCGGCGGCGCGCTGGGCAACTTCGGCCTGATAGGCAAAGTACTGCGGCACACGGTTCCAGCGCCACTCGTAGGAGATCACCGAGGTTGCGTAATACAGGCTCAGCGCCAGGCCGATCAGGACCAGCGCCGTCAGCCCATGCCAGGGCCACTGGGCTTTCTTGTGTTTGATCACGGGGGTACTTCCGTAAAAGCGAACGCGCAGGGCCAGCCTGCGCGTCGGGTTTCGAACCGGGCGTGGGGCCGCGGCCTTATTCCATGTCCTTCAGCCAGGCGGTGTCCTTGAACCACTTGTCGTGGATTCGATCGTAGGTGCCGTCGTGCTTGATCTGGTGCAGGAAGTTGTTGATGAAGTTCAGGCTGTCGTAGTCGCCCTTCTTCAGGCCGAAGGCCAGCGGTTCGAAGGTGAACGGCTCGTCGAGGAACAGCAGCTTGCCGGCGCCGGCCTTGTTCACTGCCACCACGTTGTACGGGGCGTCGTAGACGAAGGCGTCGGCCTTGCCGTTGACCACGTCCATCACCGCTTCCTGCTCGTTGTCGTAGCCGTGGTACTTGGCCTTGCCGATCAGCTTCTTGGCGACCATTTCACCGGTGGTGCCGAGCTTGGAGGTCAGGCGGTACTTCTCGTTGTTCAGGTCCTTGTAGGTCTTGATCTCGCCGGCCAGCTCCTTGCGGATCAGCAGGGTCTGACCGACCACGATGAAGGGTTCGCTGAAGTTGAGCTTGAGGTTGCGCTCCTGGGTCAGGGTCATGCCGCTGCCGATCATGTCGAACTTGTCGGTCATCAGGGCCGGGATGATGCCGTCGTAGGCGGTGGAGACGGTTTCCAGCTTGACGCCCATGGACTTGGCCATGGCCTTGAGGATATCGACTTCGAAGCCGATGATCTCGCCACGCTTGTTGGTCATCTGGAACGGCATGTAGGTAGGGTCCATGCCTACGCGCAAGGTGCCGCGCTTGACCGCGTCATCGATGGCGCCGGCTGCCTGTGCAGCGTTCACCGTCATCAGTGCCGCGACGCCGATCATCAGCATCGACAGATACTTTTTCATCATCACCAGATCCCCCAGCAGGAAAACTTCGAGTTTTATTATCGGGGGGGATGCTAACGCATGGGGGGCGTTGTTGGTATCAGAAAAAGGAGTGAAACATCGCCGGCAAAGCCGGCTCCTACAACGGCACGGATGACCTGTAGGAGCCAGCGTTGCTGGCGAAGGGGCCCGCAGATCAGGCCCCGGCGAGTGCGGCCTGCCCCTCGTGCTGCGGGTGCAGCGGCAACAGCGGCGAGTGCGGGTCGTTGGCAATCGACTCACGCCACACATCCAGCCAGGCGCGGTTGTCTTCGGCCCACACGCGGCTGTGCAGCCGTGCCAGGGCGACCGGGTCGCTGAGCAGCGCCAGGCGCGTGGCGCCATCCAGCGCGGCCGGGCCGACTTCCAGGGCCTTGGCGATGCGCTCGGCGCGGTTGCGCTCGACCACCTCCGCCACGCCATGGCGCGCGGTCGCCAGGGCACAGGCCAGGGCGTTCTGTTGCGGGTCGACCACGGCCCGCACAAACCCGTCCTTCAGCGCATGCCAGCGGTTTTCGTGGGTGTACTGGTCGGTGGCCAGCAGCTCCTGCGGCGTGGCGTATTCCTCAGGGATCAGGAACAGCTTCTCGTCCTTGGCGCGCAGGCCCAGGTTGGTGCGGCTGGAAATCACCGACACCGGGATCGACAGCATCAGCGAGCCCACGATCGGCACCAGCCACCACAGAAAGCTTGGGTTCAGCCACGCCACCAGCAGCGCCCAGGCCACGCCCAGCAGGGTCTGCGGGCCATGCCGGCGCACCGCTTCGCTCCACGGGGTGGAGTCGTCGTCACGCTGTGGCGAGTTCCAGGTCGCGGCCCAGCCCAGGAACGCGGCCAGCACGAAGCGGGTGTGGAAGATCATGCGTACCGGCGCCAGCAGCATGGAGAACAGCATCTCCAGCAGCATCGACAGGGTGACCTTGATGCGCCCGCCGAACTCCTTGGCGCCCTTGGCCCAGATCAGGATGATGCTCAGCAGCTTGGGCAGGAACAGCAGCACGATGGTGGTGGAGAACAGCGCGATGGCTTTTTCCGGGTGCCACTGCGGCCACAGCGGGTAGAGCTGACGCGGTTCGAGGAAGTACTGCGGCTCCATCAGGGTGTTGGTCGCCAGCAGCGCGGTCGACAGCACCAGGAAGAAGAACCACAGCGGCGCCGACAGGTACGACATCACCCCGGTGAGGAACACCGCACGGTGCACCGGGTGCATGCCCTTGACCAGGAACAGGCGGAAGTTCATCAGGTTGCCGTGGCACCAGCGCCGATCGCGCTTGAGCTCGTCGAGCAGGTTGGGCGGCAACTCTTCATAGCTGCCCGGCAGGTCATAGGCGATCCACACGCCCCAGCCGGCACGGCGCATCAGTGCGGCTTCGACGAAGTCGTGGGACAGGATCGCACCAGCGAAGGCGCCCTTGCCCGGCAACGGCGCCAGGGCGCAGTGCTCGATGAAGGGTTTCATGCGGATGATCGCGTTGTGGCCCCAGTAGTGCGATTCGCCCAGCTGCCAGAAGTGCAGGCCGGCGGTGAACAGCGGGCCGTACACCCGGGTGGCGAACTGCTGCATGCGCGCATACAGGGTATCCATGCCCGACGCCTTGGGCGCGGTCTGGATGATCCCGGCGTCGGGGTTGGCTTCCATCAGCCGCACCAGGCTGGTGAGGCATTCGCCGCTCATCACGCTGTCGGCGTCGAGTACCACCATGTAGCGGTAGTCCGCGCCCCAGCGACGGCAGAAGTCGTCGAGGTTGCCGCTCTTGCGTTTGACCCGGCGACGACGGCGACGGTAGAAGATGCGCCCGAAGCCCTTGGCCTCACGGCATACGTCCAGCCAGGCCTGCTGTTCGGCCACGGCGATGTCGGTGTCGTTGGTGTCGCTGAGCACGAAGAAGTCGAAGCGGTCCAGGTTGCCCGTGGCCGCCACCGACTCGAAGGTCGCACGTAGGCCGGCGAACACCCGGGCCACGTCTTCGTTGCAGATCGGCATCACCAGTGCGGTGCGCGCCCCGGCCTCGATCGGCTCGTTGCCGGCGCTGCTGCCCGAAATCCGGTACTTGTCACGCCCGGTGAGCAGTTCCAGAAAGCCCATCAGCGCGGTCCAGAAACCGGCCGACACCCAGCAGAACAGAATGCCGAACAGGATCAGGATGCTGGTCTGCAGCGCATACGGCCACACCTGGGTGACGGTCTGCATGAACGACTGGTGCATGATTTCGTCGAGGTCGACGAACGACCAGCCCTGGTACGGCAGGATGCCCTTCATGTACCAGCCGGCGACCACGGTCTGGCCGAGCATCAACGCCAGCAGGATGTAGCGGCGCATCGAACCCACCCAGCGCCAGCGCGCCTTGGGCAGCTCGCGCTGTTCAGGCGCCGGCGCGTTGGTACGTCCGGTGACCCGGCGCCAGGCGCGCACCAGGATGTTGGTGCGCCATGGCTCGGGGATCACCCGGGTGCGGTGGATCGGCGGGGTGGCCTTCAGGCACACCCGGCCACTGGCGTCGAGGGCGAGCATCTCGGCCTCTTCCAGTTCCGCGGCGCTGTCCAGGGTCAGGCGGCTGCCCACCGAGCCCTGTACCGAACCGTTTTCACCCACCGGCGGCTGCGCCGACAGGCGTCGGTGCAGCTCGCTGAACGAATTGCAGCTGGCCAGTTCGGCGCGCTGCTCGTCGCTCAGGGGCAGATGGGCCAGGTACTCGCCAAGCGATTCCGGCCTTTGTGAAGAGTTACTCATCGGCAGGCAACTGATAGCTCCAGGTCTCGGTCAACACCTGTTCGGTGGTGGCCGGTGTCCCGGTGGTGGTCGCCGCATCGGCGGCTGGCGGCTGGGCAGGTTTTTCCTGCTTGGCGTGCTTGGCAGCGGCCTTGTCCTGCTTGGCAGGCTTGGCCGGCTTGGGCTGTTCGACCGGCACGTCGCGCAGCAGCGCGGCGCGCATTTCGGTGGCCTTGCTCGGGTCTTTGACCTTCAGGCGCAGGGTCAGGCGCCAGCCCTTGATCTCGGGGTTGTAGCGCAGGTTGTTCTCGACCACTTCGGCGTTGTCGTCGGTGGTCACCTGGCTGCGCACGTTGGCATCTTCCGGCAGGGCGGCCAGCACCGGGCCCTCGAAGTCGACCAGGAACGCGATGCTGCCATCGGGCTGGCGGATCAGGTTGGACTGCTTGACGTCACCGGTGGAGCGCAGGGTCTGCTTGACCCAGCCCAGGTTCGGCGAGTGGAACTCGGACTCGTCGATGGTCCAGTGCAGGCGGTAGTTGAACTCGGATGCCACACCGGGCTCAGGCAGTTTTTCCGGGCTCCAGAAGGCCACGATGTTGTCGTTGGTCTCGTCGGCGGTCGGGATCTCGACCAGGTCGACGGTGCCCTTGCCCCAGTCGCCGCTCGGCTCGATCCAGGCGCTCGGGCGCTTCTGGTAGTTGTCGTCGAGGTCTTCGAACTGGCTGAACTCGCGCTGGCGCTGCAGCAGGCCGAACCCACGCGGGTTCTCGACGCTGAAGTTGCTCACGGCCAGGTGCTTGGGGTTGTTGAGCGGGCGCCACAGCCATTCGCCGTTGGCCGCATGGATCGACAGGCCTTCGGAGTCGTGCAGCGCAGGGCGGTAGTTGGGCACCTTGGACGGCTGGTTGCCGCCGAACAGGAACATGCTGGTCAGCGGGGCGATGCCCAGGCGGCTGACGTGGTCACGCAGGTACACCCTGGACTTGACGTCGACGATGGTGTCGGTGCCCGGGCGCAGGGTCAGCTTGTAGGCGCCGGTGGAGCGCGGCGAATCGAGCAGCGCGTAGATCACCAGGTGCTTGTCGGTCGGCTTGGGCTTCTCGACCCAGAACTCGGTGAAGCGCGGGAACTCCTCGCCCGACGGCAGCGCGGTGTCGATGGCCAGGCCACGGGCCGACAGGCCATACACATGGCCCTTGCCGACCACGCGGAAATAGCTGGCGCCAAGCAGGGTCATGATTTCATCCTGCTTGTCGGCCTTGTTGATCGGGTACAGCACGCGAAAGCCGGCGTAGCCGAGCTTGTCGGTGGCCTTGGGGTCGAACTGCACGTCGCCGAAGTCGAAGCGGCTCGGGTCGTACTTGATCTCCTGCACCTTGTTGGCGGTGACTTCGTTGATGCGTACCGGCGTGTCGAAGTGCATGCCCTGGTGGTAGAACGACAGCTTGAACGGGGTCTTGTCCTGGGCCCACTCGGCCTTGTCCTGCAGGAAGCGGATCTTCTGGTAGTCGCCGTACTTCATGTCACGGAACACGGCCGGCAGGTTGCTCTTGGGTGCTTCGTACTTCTGCCCGGCCAGGTCTTTGGCCTTGGCTGCCACGTCGTCGAGGTTGAACGCCCAGAGCTGGCCCGCGCTGAGCAGGCAGACCAGTGCAGAGGCTGCCACGAAGGCCTTGCGCAGCCGATTGGCGGAAGTTCTTGGTGCATTACAGGGACTTACAATCACGAGCAACCCTCGCCGAAAACAGATCAAAGAACCAACGGCCAGCGACGTATGCCGGGTTGGCGAGCACTGTTCGGACTCCGAAAGGGCACAATGATTCCCCAAACGGTTCCGGACGATGCTCAAGTCAGAGTAAAACGGGCCTGCGAACGCAGGCCCACATTTCGCGCGATTATCCAGCAGGCCGCGTTACAACGCATCAGGGCCAAGCAACTATTTATGCTGAAAAGCCGCTGTTTTCATGCAAGCAGCGGCCTTTTCACCTTCATATTTGTAGCATAAATGTCACAGGGCCATCATTGACCAGGTGAACCTGCATGTCCGCACCGAAACGCCCGCTCGCCACTGTGGGGTGCTTGAGCCTCGCCTGGGCCAGCAGGTAGTCGAACAGTTCGGCACCGAGTGCCGGTGGCGCGGCGGTGGAAAAGCTCGGGCGCAGGCCGCTCTGGGTGTCGGCAGCCAGGGTGAACTGCGATACCAGCAGCAGGCCGCCGTCGATGTCCTTGAGCGACAGGTTCATCTTGCCCTGGGGGTCGCTGAACACCCGGTAGTTGAGCAGCTTGTGCAGCAGCTTGTCGGCGTGGGCCGGGGTGTCGCCGGGCTCGACGGCGACCAGCACCAGCAGGCCCTGGTCGATGGACCCGACGATCTCGCCGTCGACCTCTACCCGCGCGCCACGTGCGCGTTGCAGCAGGCCCTTCACGCTTCTTCCAGCGGCAGGTCGAGCAGGCGCCGGGCCATCTGGTCGGCGGCGCGCACCAGGGCATCGGTGATGCCGGGCTCGGAGGCGGCGTGGCCGGCGTCGCGAATCACTTTCAGCTCGCTGTTGGGCCAGGCCTGGTGCAGCGCCCAGGCGTTGTCCAGCGGGCAGATCACGTCATAGCGACCGTGCACGATCACCGCCGGCAGGTGGGCGATACGCGGCATGTCGCGGATCAGCTGGTCGGGCTCCAGGAACGCGTTGTTCATGAAGTAGTGGCATTCGATGCGGGCAATCGACAGGGCGCGTTGCGGCTCGGAGAAGCGGTCGACCACCAGCGGGTTGGGACGCAGCGTCGCGGTGCGGCCCTCCCAGGTGGACCAGGCCTTGGCCGCATGCATCTGGGCGATCTGGTCGTTGCCGGTAAGGCGCTTGTGGAAGGCCTTGACCAGGTCGTCGCGCTCGTCGGCGGGGATCGGCGCGATGTAATCCTGCCAGTAGTCGGGGAACAGTCGGCTGGCACCTGCCTGGTAGAACCATTCGATTTCCTGCGGGCGGCACAGGAAGATGCCGCGCAGGATCAGCCCGTGCACGCGCTCGGGGTGGGTCTGGGCGTAGGCCAGGGCCAGGGTCGAGCCCCAGGAACCGCCGAACAGCACCCATTTTTCGATGTTCAGGTGCTCGCGGATACGCTCGATGTCTTCGATCAGGGCCTGGGTGGTGTTGTTTTCCAGGCTCGCGTGCGGGGTGGAGCGACCGCAGCCGCGCTGGTCGAAGGTGACGATGCGGTACAGGTTGGGGTCGAAATAGCAGCGGCTTTGCGCATCGCAGCCGGCGCCCGGGCCGCCATGAATGAACAGCACGGGCAGACCTTCCGGGGAACCGCTTTCATCGACGTACAGTACATGCGGTGCTTCCACGGCCAGATCGTGCCGGGCGTAGGGTTTGATCTGCGGGTACAAGGTCTGCATTACGCACTCCGTGTGGGGAAATAGGCTGCCGTTGGGCATCATAAACCCGAAATGCGCTTTGAGCATGTACCTGTGTTCGGCTTTCGGGCCCCTTCGCCGGCAAGGCCGGCTCCTACCGGTTCGCAACCGTCTGCAGGAGCCGGCCTTGCCGGCGAAGGCAGCGCCGCGGTCCTATGCCGGGTAACGCTCGCGCCCCCACCCCAGCATCGCCACCAGCATCTGCTCCAGCACCCGCTGGGTCGGCTGCGCCAGATCGTCGCGGTAGGTGAACGGCGCCACCTCCTCCATGTAGTTGCACTGCGCCAGTTCCATCTGCACCGCATGCACGTTGTTGGCCGGGGCGCCATAGTGACGGGTGATGTGCCCGCCCTTGAAGCGCCCGTTGAGCACATGGCTGTAGCCCTGCGCGCCGGCCGCCACCGCCCTGACCCGCTCGGCCAGCGCCGCGTCGCAGCTCGCGCCATTGAAGGTGCCGATGTTGAAGTCCGGCAACGTGCCGTCGAACAGGTGAGGGATCACCGAGCGGATCGAGTGTGCATCCCACAGCAACGCGTAGCCGAACTGCTCGCGCAGGCGCGCCAGCTCGCCGGTGAGGGTGTCGTGATACGGCCGCCAGATGGCCTCCAGGTAGCCCGCCCGCTCGGCCGCACTCGGCTCCAGCCCCGCCTTGAACAGCGACTGCCCTTCGAACAGCGTGGCCGGGAACAGCCCGGTGGTGGCGCCGGCATACAGTGGCTGGTCATCCTCGGGCCGGTTCAGGTCGATGACGAAGCGCGAATACTCGCCCACCACCACGCTGGCGCCCAGCTCACGGGCAAAGGCGTACAGGCGGGGAATGTGCCAGTCGGTGTCCGGCAGGCCCCTGGCCTCGTCCACCAGCCCGGCCTCGACCGCCGGGGTCAGCCTGAGCCCGGCATGGGGAATGCTGACCAGCAGCGGCAGCGTACCCTGGTGAAAACTCACGACCTTGTCCATGCAGCCTCCCCTTTATCGGTCAGTTCAACGCCGTGGCGCACCACCCGCTTGTGCAGGTCGCCGCCCAGCCAGTAGGCCAGGTCTGCCGGCCGTTCGATGTCCCAGGCCACGAAGTCGGCCACCTTGCCGACCTCCAGCGAGCCATGGCTGTCGCCCAGCCCCAACGCCGTGGCGGCATGCACGGTGACACCGGCCAGGGCTTCTTCGGGGGTCATGCGAAACAGGGTGCAGGCCATGTTCAGCATCAGGCGCAGCGACAAGGCCGGTGAGGTGCCGGGGTTGAGGTCGCTGGCAATCGCGATCTTCACGCCGTGCCTGCGCAGCGCGTCCATCGGCGGCAGCTGGGTTTCGCGCAAGAAGTAGAACGCCCCCGGCAGCAGCACCGCCACCGTACCGGCCTGGGCCATGGCGATGGCATCGGCCTCGTCCATGAACTCCAGGTGATCGGCCGACAGTGCCTGGTAGCGCGCCGCCAGGCTCGAACCGTGCAGCGACGACAGCTGCTCGGCATGCAGCTTGACCGGCAGGCCCAGCTCGCGGGCCTTGAGAAACACCCGCTCGACCTGCGCCGGCGAAAACGCCAGGTATTCGCAGAACGCATCCACCGCGTCCACCAGCCCTTCGCCAGCCAGCGCCGGAAGCATCTGCTCGCAGATGTGAGTGATGTAGTCGTCGGCGCGCTCGGCGTACTCGGGCGGCAAGGCATGCGCCGCCAGGCAGGTGCTGCGCACGGTCAGCGGCAGCGTTTCGCCGAGCCGGCGCGCCACCTTGAGCATCTTGCGCTCGTTGTCCAGGTCCAGGCCGTAGCCGGACTTGATCTCCAGGGTGGTCACACCATCGCGCATCAGGGCCTGCACCCGGCGCAGGGCGCTGGCATACAGCTCGTCTTCGCTGGCGGCGCGGGTGGCGCGCACGGTGCTGGCGATGCCACCCCCCTGGGCGGCGATCTCGGCGTAGCTCACGCCTTGCAGGCGCTGTTCGAACTCGCCGCTGCGGTTGCCGCCGAACACCGCGTGGGTGTGGCAGTCGATCAGCCCGGGGGTGACCCAGGCGCCGCCCAGGTCGACCGTGCTGTCAGGCACAGGGCCTGCCAGCGCCTGGCGCGGGCCGATCCATTCGATGCGCCCGGCGCAGGTGACAATGGCCGCGTCCTCGATGATCGAGTAGGCGCCGTGCGCCATGCTTGCCACATGGCAGTGCTGCCAGAGGGTTTTCATGCACAGTCTCCGTAACTATTGAGGCGTCGACACCGGCTGCGTGGCCGTGCCACGCGGCTTGCACCACAGCCAGTAGGCGACCACCAGGAACACCACCCACACCACGCCGACGATCAACGCCGCCTGGGTGTCGGGGAAGTAGCCCAGCACACCGAACACGAACAGCATGAAGGCGATGGCTGCGGCCGGCCCATACGGCCAGAACGGTACCGGGAACTTCAGTTGCGCGACCTCTTCGCGGCTCATGCTGCGGCGCATGGCCACCTGGGTCACCAGGATCATCAGCCACACCCATACCGTAGCAAAGGTGGCAATGGAGGCGATCAGCAGGAACACGTTTTCCGGAATCAGGTAGTTGAGCACCACGCCACCGAGCAGCGCAGCGCCCATCACCAGCACGGTCATCCACGGCACGCCGTGGCGCGAGATCTTCGAGAAGCCTTTGGGCGCGTGGCCCTGCTCGGCCAGGCCGTACATCATGCGCCCGGCACCGAAGATATCGCTGTTGATGGCCGACACCGCCGCCGAGATCACCACGATGTTGAGCACCGTGGCCGCCGAACCAATCCCCAGGTTGCTGAAGATCTGCACGAACGGGCTGCCCTGGCTGCCGATCTGCGGCCAGGGGTACAGGCACATCAGCACGAACAGGGTGAGCACATAGAACAGCAGGATGCGCAGCGGCACGGCGTTGATCGCCTTGGGGATCACGCGCTGCGGGTCCTTGGCTTCACCGGCGGTGATACCGATGATCTCGATGCCGCCGAAGGCGAACATCACCACCGCGAACGAGGCGATCAGGCCGCCGACACCGTTGGGCATGAAACCGCCGTGATCGAACAGGTTGCCGATGCCCACCGTGTTGCCCGCCTCGGCATTGGCCAGGCCGAAGGCCATGATGCCGAAACCGGCCAGGATCATCGCCACGATCGCGCCTACCTTGAGCAGCGACAGCCAGAACTCCATCTCGCCGAACACCTTGACGTTGCACAGGTTGAGCCCGCCGATCAGGAACACGATGCCCAGCACCCACACCCAGCGCGCCACATCGGGAAACCAGAAGCCCATGTAGATGCCGAAGGCCGTGACGTCGGCCAGGCACACGATGATCATTTCAAAGGCGTAGGTCCAGCCCAGCACGAAGCCGGCCATGGGCCCCAGGTAGGTGCTGGCGTATTTTCCGAACGAGCCGGACACCGGGTTGTGCACGGCCATTTCACCCAGTGCACGCATCACCATGAACACCGCCGCGCCGCCGATCAGGTAGGCCAGCAACACCGCCGGGCCGGCCATCTGGATGGCCGCGGCCGAACCGTAGAACAGCCCGGTGCCGATGGCCGAGCCCAGTGCCATGAATCGAATGTGCCGGGCCGTAAGCCCGCGCTTGAGACCTTGTGCTTGAGATTGCATTTCGCGTTCCTGTTTTTTTTGTAGGCGAAAAGCAGCGCGAACCCGCCAGGGTTCGCGCGGCAGACGGCTGGCCTGCACGGCCAGCCGGTGGCGTCAGAGGCTGGGCAGCACCTTGGCCGGCAGCAGGCCGGTCAGCGTGCCCGCGGCCAGCAGGGCGATGGCCGCCTCGATGTCGGGGGCGAAGAAACGGTCCTTGTCGTAGTGCGCGACCTGGCCGCGCAGGGCCTGGCGCGCCTGCTCCAGCTTGGGCGAGGTCTTGAGGCCGGTGCGCAGGTCCAGGCCCTGGCAGGCGGCCAGCCATTCCACGGCCAGCACACCGCGGGTGTTCTCGGCCATTTCCCACAGGCGCTTGCCGGCGGCCGGGGCCATCGACACGTGGTCTTCCTGGTTGGCCGAGGTGGGAATGCTGTCGACGCTGTGCGGGTGCGCCAGCGCCTTGTTCTCGCTGGCCAGCGCGGCGGCGGTGACCTGGGCGATCATGAAGCCGGAGTTGACCCCGCCATTGGCCACCAGGAACGGCGGCAACTGCGACATGTGCTTGTCCATCATCAGCGAGATGCGCCGCTCGCTCAGCGAACCGATTTCGGCGATGGCCAGGGCCATGTTGTCGGCGGCCATGGCCACCGGCTCGGCGTGGAAGTTGCCACCGGAGATCACGTCACCCTCCTTGGCGAATACCAGCGGGTTGTCGGACACCGCGTTGGCCTCCACCACCAGTACCTCGGCGGCCTGGCGCAACTGGGTCAGGCAGGCGCCCATCACCTGTGGCTGGCAACGCAGGGAGTACGGGTCCTGCACCTTGCCGCAGTTCTGGTGCGAGGCCGACACTTCGCTGCCGTCGCCCAGCAGGTCGCGGTAGCAGGCGGCCGAGTCGATCTGGCCACGCTGGCCGCGGGCCTGATGAATGCGGTCATCGAAGGGCGAGCGCGAGCCCAGCACCGCTTCGACGGTGAGGCTGCCGCAAGCAACGGCGGCAGCGAACAGGTCTTCGCCTTCGAACAGCCCGCGCAGCGCATAGGCGGTGGACGCCTGGGTGCCGTTGAGCAGGGCCAGGCCCTCCTTGGCAGCCAGGGTCAGCGGCTCGAGGCCGGCTACCGCCAGCGCTTCGGTGGCCGGTAGCCATTGGCCCTTGTGGCGGGCCTTGCCTTCGCCCAGCAGCACCAGCGACATGTGCGCCAGCGGTGCGAGGTCGCCGGAGGCGCCCACCGAGCCCTTGAGCGGAATGTGCGGGTAGACCTCGGCGTTGATCAGGGCGATCAGCGCGTCGATCACCTTGCGCCGGATGCCGGAAAAACCACGGCTCAGGCTGTTGACCTTGAGCACCATGATCAGGCGCACCAGGGCGTCGCCCAGCGGCGCGCCGACGCCGGCGGCGTGGGACAGCACCAGCGAGCGCTGCAGGTTCTCCAGGTCGTGGCTGGCGATGCGGGTCGAGGCCAGCAGGCCGAAACCGGTGTTGATGCCGTAGGCGGTGCGGTCCTCGGCAAGGATCTGCTCGACGCAGGCCACGCTGTCTTCGATCTGCTGGTCGGCGCTGGCGTCCAGTTGCAGGGTCAGCGGTTGCTGGTAGATCGCACGCAGCTGAGCCAAGGTCAGGGTGCCAGGCTTCAGGGTCAGTTGGGTCACGTTATTGCTCCGTCTCGAAAGGCGTTCACGCCCGTCATGAATTCAGTATCGACCAGGGCGCCGCTCAGCGCGTGATCATCGGCAGGTTCAGGCCCTGCTCTTTCGCGCAGTCGATGGCGATCTGATAACCGGCATCGGCATGGCGCATCACGCCGGTGGCCGGGTCGTTGTGCAGGACGCGGGCAATACGCTCGGCGGCTTCGTCGGTGCCGTCGCACACGATGACCATGCCCGAGTGCTGCGAGAAGCCCATGCCCACCCCGCCGCCGTGGTGCAGCGAGACCCAGGTCGCGCCGCTGGCGGTGTTGAGCAGGGCATTGAGCAGCGGCCAGTCGGACACGGCGTCGGAGCCGTCCTGCATGGCTTCGGTTTCACGGTTGGGGCTGGAGACGGAGCCGGAGTCCAGGTGGTCGCGGCCGATCACGATCGGTGCCGACAGCTCGCCGCTGCGCACCATTTCGTTGAACGCCAGGCCCAGCTTGGCGCGCAGGCCCAGGCCGACCCAGCAGATACGTGCCGGCAGGCCCTGGAAGCTGATGCGCTCGCGGGCCATGTCCAGCCAGTTGTGCAGGTGCGCGTCGTCGGGGATCAGTTCCTTGACCTTGGCGTCGGTCTTGTAGATGTCCTGGGCGTCGCCCGACAGCGCGGCCCAGCGGAACGGGCCCACGCCGCGGCAGAACAGCGGGCGGATATAGGCAGGTACGAAGCCGGGGAAGTCGAAGGCGTTGGTCACACCCTCTTCCTTGGCCATCTGACGAATGTTGTTGCCGTAGTCGAAGGTCGGGATGCCCTGCTTCTGGAAGTCGAGCATGGCCTGCACGTGCACGGCCATCGACTGCCTGGCAGCCTTGACCACCGCCGCCGGTTCGGTCTGCGCGCGGTCGCGGTACTGCTCCCAGGTCCAGCCGGCCGGCAGGTAGCCATTGAGCGGGTCGTGGGCGCTGGTCTGGTCGGTGACCATGTCGGGGCGCACGCCGCGCTTGACCAGCTCGGGCAGGATTTCGGCGGCATTGCCCAGCAGGGCGATGGAGATGGCCTTGCCTTCGCCCGTGTATCTGGCGATGCGCGCCAGGGCGTCGTCCAGGTCGGTGGCCTGTTCATCCACGTAGCGGCTGCTCAGGCGGAAGTCGATGCGGCTCTGCTGGCATTCGATGTTCAGCGAGCAGGCGCCGGCCAGGGTCGCGGCCAGTGGCTGCGCGCCGCCCATGCCGCCCAGGCCCGCGGTGAGCACCCACTTGCCCTTGAGGCTGCCGTTGTAGTGCTGGCGGCCGGCTTCGACGAAGGTTTCGTAGGTGCCCTGCACGATGCCCTGGCTGCCGATGTAGATCCAGCTGCCGGCGGTCATCTGGCCGTACATGGCCAGGCCCTTGGCATCGAGTTCGTTGAAATGTTCCCAGTTGGCCCAGTGCGGCACCAGGTTGGAGTTGGCGATCAGTACGCGCGGGGCGTTGCTGTGGGTCTTGAACACGCCGACCGGCTTGCCGGATTGCACCAGCAGGGTCTCGTCGTCATTCAGGTGGGTGAGGCTCTCGACGATCTTGTCGTAGCACTCCCAGTTGCGCGCGGCGCGGCCGATGCCGCCGTACACCACCAGCTCCTTGGGGTTCTCGGCAACTTGCGGGTCGAGGTTGTTCATCAGCATGCGCAACGGCGCTTCGGTCAGCCAGCTCTTGGCAGTGAGCTGGGTGCCGCGCGGGGCGCGAATTTCGACGTCACGGAATTTATTGTGCTTGTTCGTCACGTAAGGGCTCCTCGAGCGAAAGGCGAATTCGGGATGGCACTGCCATGGATGCAATACAAACATATATTTACTTGTATGTACAAGTACAGGCAACCAAAAAACAGTGTCGTCCGCTTCGCCGGCAAGGCCGGCTCCCACACGCAAAAAAAGAATGGAACCTGCAGGAGCCAGCCTTGCTGGCGAAGCCCTTAACGTTCGGTCAGCTCGATCAGGCAGATCTGCCCACTGACCTCGAACTCCAGCAACCCGTGATTGCCGTCCAGCCGCAGGCAGTCATAGCGACCCAGCCACTGCTCGGCATGCCCTGCGACCTTGACCCGCACCCGCTCGTGCGCCGCGAACACCAGCAGCGTCTGGGCCGAGCTGTACACCCGGCTTTCACCCGGCAGCCACTGCAGCCGCGCGGCAAACCGCTGCGGCGCGTAGATCAGGTTGAAGTCGCGAATCGGTCCGCCCAGCAGGTTGCAGCTCACTGCACTTTCGCCGCTGAAGGCAAAGGCATCGAACGCCAGCAGCTCGCGGCTGGCCTGGCCATCCACCATCAGGCGCATGCCATCGCCCTGCAGCACGCTGATCACGCGCTGATACCCGGCAAAGCTGGAGAACCCGCCCGACTCGGCGATGTCGGCAATCGACAGGCGCCAGCCAAAGCCCTCCAGGCCGGCCCCGCCATCGCGGGTGATCTCTTCGGTACTGCCGCCGCCGTTCTTCCACGGCATGCGCGGGTAGTCGGCGGCACGTAACAGGGTCAACGAACTCATTTGCTGAAGCGTCCTTCCAGGCGGTGACGGGAACCGGGGTGAATCAGGCGCGCCGCCGTGACCGGCTGGCGACCCGACCAGGTGCGCCGGCGGATCAGCAGGCACGGCTCGCCCGGCTCGATCTGCAGCAGGCGGCATTCCTCGGGTTCGGCCAGGATCGCCTCGACCACGTGCTCGCCTTCGGTCAGCGGCGCCACCTGGGACAGGTAGGCGTAGGGGGTCTGGCGGGTGAAGTCCTGCTTGAGGTAGTCCGGGGCGACCTGGGCGTTGACGAAGCGGTCCTCGATCTGCACCGGGATGCCGTTTTCGTAGTGCACGATCAGCGAATGGAACACCCGCTGCCCTTCGCGCATGTCCAGCGCCAGCGCCCGCTCCGAGCCTGCCGCCTCTTCGGTCAGGGTGATCACCTTGCAGCTGTGCTGGTGGCCGCGCGCGGCGATCTCGTCGGCGATGTTGTTGACCTCGAACAGCGCCGAGCGGCTCTTGGGCTCGGCGACGAAGGTGCCGACGCCCTGCATGCGCACCAGCAGGCCTTCGGCGGTCAGCTCGCGCAAGGCGCGGTTGATGGTCATGCGGCTGAAGCCCAGCTCGGTGACCAGTTCGCTCTCGGACGGTACGCGGTGATGCGGCGGCCAGCTGCCGTTCTGGATCTGCTGGGCGATCATCTGCTTCACCCGCGCATACAGCGGCGCCGGGCCCTCGCCCATGTGGGCAACCAACGCGGAGACAGGAGGTGTCGACACGGCAAAAATCCTTGGTGATGAGTATGACCGGTAGAGTGCCGCAGTTTACCGGGCAGGCAAACGTCTGTATATGTATATACAAATAACCAGAAAAGGGTGGCGTACCGATGTCCGTGTTCTTTGCCGAACGTGCTTTGTTGCCTACAGGCTGGGCAGAAAACGTGCGAATCGAGACAGGCCCCGACGGCCTGTTGAATAGCGTACAGCCAGGCGCCTCGGCAGATGGCGCCGAGCGCCTGGCCGGGCCGTTGCTGCCGGGCATGCCGAACCTGCACTCGCACGCCTTCCAGCGCGCCATGGCCGGCCTGGCGGAAGTGGCCGGCAACCCCAACGACAGCTTCTGGACCTGGCGCGAGCTGATGTACCGACTGGTGGGCCGGATCAGCCCCGAGCAACTGGGCATCATTGCGCGCCAGCTGTACATCGAGATGCTCAAGGCCGGCTACACCTCGGTGGCCGAATTCCATTACGTGCACCATGACGCCCAGGGCAAGGCCTATGCCGACCCGGCCGAACTGTCGCTGCGCATCAGCCAGGCCGCCGCCGACACCGGCATCGGCCTGACCCTGCTGCCGGTGCTGTACAGCCACTCGGGCTTCGGCGGGCAGGCGCCCAATGACGGGCAACGTCGCTTCATCAACGGCACCGAGCAGTACCTGCACCTGCACACGCAACTGGCGCCGCTGCTCGCCCAGCAACCGGCGCAGCGCCTGGGGCTGTGCTTTCACTCCCTGCGCGCGGTCACCCCGCAGCAGATCGCCCAGGTCATGGCTGCCGGTGACAAGGCCTGCCCGGTGCATATCCACATTGCCGAACAGCAGAAGGAAGTCGACGACTGCCTGGCCTGGAGTGGCCGCCGGCCGTTGCAGTGGCTGTATGAAAACGTCGATGTCGACCAGCGCTGGTGCCTGGTGCATGCCACCCACGCCGAGCCCGACGAAGTCAGCGCCATGGCGCGCAGCAAGGCGGTGGCCGGCCTGTGCCTGACCACCGAGGCCAACCTGGGCGACGGCATCTTCCCTGCGGTCGACTACCTGGCCCAGGGCGGGCGCATGGGCATCGGCTCGGACAGCCATGTGTCGCTGAGCGTGGTGGAGGAATTGCGCTGGCTCGAGTATGGCCAACGCCTGCGCGACCAGCGGCGCAACCGGTTGCATGGGGCCGATCAGCCGATGGTGGGGCGCACCCTGTTCGATGCGGCCCTGGCCGGTGGTGCGCAGGCGCTGGGGCAGCCGGTTGGCGAACTGGCGGTGGGCAGGCGGGCCGACTGGATTGTGCTGGATGGGGCCGATCCGTATATCGCCACGGCGAGCGGGGACGGGGTTCTCAATCGCTGGCTGTTTGCCGGCGGCGACCGGCAGGTGCGCGATGTGATGGTCAATGGCAAGTGGGTGGTGCAACAGGGGCGGCATGCGGGTGAAGAACAGAGTGCGCGGGCGTTTGCCGGGGTGCTTCGCGAAGTGCTGGGCTGAGCCAGAACCACGCCGTGATTATCGCGGGTCAAGCCCGCTCCCACAGGGTTTATGCTGATCCTGTGGGAGCGGGCTTGGCCCGCGAAGAGGCCCTCACTGACTGTGCGCGATGTCCCTGTCCGAAACCCGCCAGATCAGCCGCGTGGTGTCATACCCCTGCTGACGCGCCCGCGCCAGCAGGCTCTCGCGCTCCAGCGCCGGAATCGTCGGCGTGCGCGACAGTATCCACAGGTACTTGCGGTCCGGGTTGCCCACCAGTGCCGTCTGGTAGTCCTTGTCCACGTACAGCACCCAGTAATCGCCCTTCGTCACCCCCGGCAGCAACCGCGAGAACCAGTTGTCGAACTCCACCCACAGCTTGTCGGTCTTGCCCTGCACCTGTGGCGTCGCCGTACCACTGGCCTCCTCCCACTCGCCCTCGAGCGTGATGCAGCGGTTGAGCACGCCCACCGTGCCGTCCGGCTTGAGGTTGTAATGCGCTTCGCTCTGCGCGCAATTGCGCTGGAAGAACATCGGCAACCGCGCCAGCTCGAACCACTTGCCCTGGTAACGCTTGAGGTCGACGCTGTCGACGGTCTTGGGCGGCAACGGCCCGTCGTCGCGCGAATGCGCACAACCGGTCAGCAGCAGGCCGGCGCACAGGCTCAACAGCAGGGGCAGGCGTTTCATTTGAGACCCTGCCCCGAGTACATCAGCACCTTGTCGGCGGCGTACTGCACGCTGATGAAGGCTTTCTGGTCGCCCCAGGTACAACTGGTCATGCCCAGCGCGCCGGAACACTCGGTGGGGCTGCCCAGCAGTCGCTCGACCTCGGCCTTGGGCATGCCGGCCTGGAGCTTGGAATAGTTTTCCTGGTTGATCTTGCTGCATGCGGCCAGCAACACGCACAACGACAACAAGGCGAGGGAACGCAACGACATGGGGTCACTCCTGAACATGAGGGTGCAAGCACGGGGCCTGACTCGAGCTTAGAAGCAAAAACCCCTATCCGGTTCCCGGCAACCCCAATTACCTGCACGGTTATCGTTGCCATTTGTCGACTAGTCGCACATCCGCCTCATTTTTTGCCCGGCGCGGACGACACAGGAGGGCGCTGCGACGTTTCGCCGCGCCCTCCCCGTTGACCGCCTTGTGCAGACAGACCTCGCAATGACCAAAAACCTGAAGTTCAGCCACAAGATCCTGCTGGCCGCCGCCCTTGTGGTCGCGGTGGCGTTTACCTGTTTCATCCTGTTCAACGATTACCGCCAGCGCCAGTCGCTGCGCAGCAACACCGAGGCCACGATGCAGGAGCTCGGCAGCCTTACCACCAGCAACATCCAGACCTGGCTGCAGAGCCGCATCCAGCTGCAGCATTCGTTTGCCCAGCAGGTGGCCGTGGATGGCCCCGGCAAGCCGAGCCTGGACCGGCTGATGGCGTTGCCGGTGTATGCCAGCAACTTCACCCTGACCTACTTCGGCGGCCAGGACGGCAGCATGCAATCGGTGCCCACGGGCAACCGCGCCGCCGACTACGACCCGCGGGTACGCGGCTGGTACAAGGGCGCCAGCGAGGCCGGGCGCAGCATCGTTACCGAACCCTACGTCTCGGCCTCCTCGGGCAAGCTGGTGATCACCATTGCCACCCCGGTGCAGCAGGCTGGCCGCCTGATCGGTGTCAGCGGTGCCGACACCGACCTGGACACCATCAGCAGCATCATCAACTCGCTGAACTTCGACGGCCACGGCCTGGCGTTCATCGTCAATGCCGAGGGCAAGATCCTGATCCACCCGGACAGCTCGCTGACCCTCAAGCGCCTGGCCGATGCCTACCCGCAGGGCACGCCGCAGCCGGGTAGCGGCCTCAAGGAAGTCGAGCAGGACGGGCGCCGGCAGTTCATCAGCTTCACCCGCGTCAACGGCGTGCCTTCGGCCGACTGGTACGTAGCGATGGTGGTCGACCAGGACTACGCCTTTGCCATGCTCGGCGAGTTTCGTACCTCGGCCATCGTGGCCACGGCCATCGCCGTGTTGATCATTATCGCCTTGCTCGGCGTGCTGATCCGCGTCCTGATGGAGCCGCTGCATGTAATGGGCCGCGCCATGCACGATATCGCCGAAGGCGAAGGCGACCTGACCCGGCGCCTGCGCATTCATGCCCATGACGAGTTCGGCGCGCTGGGCTCCTCGTTCAACCGCTTCGTGGAACGTATCCACAACTCGATCAGCGAAGTGTCCTCGGCCACCGGTCGGGTCAATGAAGTGGCCCTGCGCGTGGTCAGCGCCTCGAACGCGTCGATCCACAATGCCGACCAGCAGTCGGGCCGCACCAGCAGCGTGGCGGCAGCGATCAACCAGCTGGGCGCCGCCGCCCATGAGATCGCCCACAACGCCGCCCTTGCCTCACAGCACTCCAGCGAAGCACGCAACCTGGCCGAGGACGGCCAGCAGGTGGTCGACCAGACCATTGCGGTGATGAACCAGCTGTCGAGCAAGATCAGCGACGCCAGCACCCATATCGAGACGCTCAACGCCAACACGGTGAACATCGGCCAGATTCTCGAGGTGATCAGCGGCATTTCCCAGCAGACCAACCTGCTGGCACTGAACGCGGCCATCGAGGCGGCACGTGCCGGCGAGGCCGGTCGCGGGTTTGCGGTGGTGGCCGACGAGGTGCGCAACCTGGCCCACCGTACCCAGGACTCGGCGCAACAGGTGCAGAAGATCATCGAGCAGTTGCAGGCCGGCGCACAGGTGGCGGTGGGCACCATGACCGAGAGTCAGCGCCAGAGCGAGCACAGCGTGGGCATTGCCAACCAGGCCGGCGAGCGCCTGGGCAGCGTGACCGTGCGCATTGGCGAAATCGACGGGATGAACCAGTCGGTGGCCACCGCCACCGAAGAGCAGACGGCCGTGGTGGAATCGATCAATCTCGACATCACCGAGATCAATACGCTGAATCAGGAAGGGGTGGAGAATTTGCAGGCGACGCTGCGGGCCTGCAATGACCTGCAGAGCCAAGTGGACAGGTTGAAGCAGCTGGTGGGCAGCTTCAGGATCTAGGGTGAAACAATCGCGGGTCAAGCCCGCTCCCACAAGGACAGCGATAGTCCTAGTGGGAGCGGGCTTGACCCGCGATTGGGTTCAGCTCAGAACCGCGAGCCCGGCTCCAGCAGAAAGTCCATCTCTTCATCGGTGCTCGGGCGCCCCAGTACCAGGTTGCGGTGCGGGAAGCGGCCAAACCGCGCAATCACCCGCTGGTGCTGCTCGGCATAGTCCAGGAAACCTTCGAACAGGCGCCGGTCACTGTCCGGCTGCGCATCCAGCAGCAACTGATAGCGCTCGATGCTGATGTTCTGCCAGTCAAGCACCTCGGCATGCTCCAGCACCAGCAGGATGAACACCCGCTGGATCGGCAGCAGCTGGTAGTCCCAGGCCTTGTCCAGGCCCTGCATCACCAGCACCTGCGCACGCCGGTCGCCATCGAAGGCGTGCTGCGTGTCGCGGTGGATCATGCGGGGCAGCTGGTCCAGCAGCAGCACCAGGCCCAGCCAGCCCTGGGGGCTTGCCAGCCATTCGTCCAGCTCGCCGGCCAGCGCCTGCGCGGCCAGCTCGCCGAAGCGCTCGCGCGCCTCGTCGTCGTGGTGCTTGCCGAACCACAGCGTACTCTTCTCGTCAGCCACGGCCTGGGGGCTGGTGCCCCAGCCGAACCACCACTCCAGCAACGGCTGCCAAGGTGCGAGCATGATTTACTCCTGGTGATAACCGGTGACGCGCTCGACTTCCTGCTTCGAACCCAGGAACACCGCCACACGCTGGTGCAGGCTCTCGGGCTGGATGTCGAGGATGCGCTGGCGACCGTCGGTGGAAGCACCGCCGGCCTGTTCGATGATGAACGACATCGGGTTGGCTTCGTACATCAGGCGCAGCTTGCCCGGCTTGGATGGCTCGCGCGCATCGCGCGGGTACATGAACAGGCCGCCACGGGTCAGGATGCGGTGCACGTCGGCAACCATCGAGGCGATCCAGCGCATGTTGTAGTTCTTTTTCAGCGGGCCGGTCTCGCCAGCCAGCAGTTCGCCCACATAGCGGGTCACCGGGGCTTCCCAATGGCGCTGGTTGGACATGTTGATGGCGAACTCGGCGGTGGTTTCCGGCACCTGGATGTTCTCGTGGGTCAGCACGAAACTGCCCAGCTCGCGGTCCAGGGTGAAACCCTTGACGCCGTTGCCCAGGGTCAGGATCAGCATGGTCTGCGGGCCGTAGATCGCGTAACCGGCGGCCACCTGCTTGGTGCCCGGCTGCAGGAAGGCCTGTTCGTTGAGGCTTTCGTTCTGGCTCAGGTACTCGTTGGGGCAGCGCAGTACCGAGAAGATGGTGCCGACCGAGACGTTGACGTCGATGTTCGACGAACCGTCCAGCGGGTCGAATACCAGCAGGTAGGCACCCTTGGGGTACTTGCCCGGGATCTGGTAGGCATTGTCCATCTCTTCGGACGCCATGCCGGCCAGGTGGCCGCCCCACTCGTTGGCTTCGAGCAGGATGTCGTTGGAAATCACGTCCAGTTTCTTCTGGACTTCGCCCTGCACGTTTTCAGTGCCCATGCTGCCCAGCACGCCGCCCAGGGCGCCCTTGGACACGTTGTGGCTGATTTCCTTGCACGCACGCGCCACCACTTCGATAAGGAAGCGCAGATCGGCAGGGGTGCTGTTGCTGCGGGTCTGCTCAATCAGATAGCGACTCAGGGTAACGCGGGACATGTAAGGCTCCGGAGGATGGGGTAGAAAAAACCCACGCAGTTTACAGGGAGAGTGAAGCGCTAGCGAGCAATAGGACATGCTCGCCCGATCAGACGACACATCGGCCCGAAGGTTCACGCCCCCGGGCCCGATGCCAGGCGCCTACTCCAGCGCGTTCCAGATCTCCCCGGCGTATTCGCGAATGGTGCGGTCCGACGAGAACCAGCCCATGCGCGCGGTATTGAGCACGGCCGAGCGCCACCACTGCTGGGGGTCGTGCCACAGCTCCTCGACGCGGCGCTGGGCCTCCCAGTAGGCATCGAAGTCGGCGCACACCAGGAAGCGGTCATACGGCACCAGTGAATCGATCAGCCCCACGTAGCGCGCCGGGTCGTCCGGCGAGAACACCCCGCCGCGGATCGCCTGGAGCACGTCGTTGAGCCGGTACGAGGCGCCGATGGCGGAGCTGGCACCGAAATCGCCGCTGCGCTTGCGCGCCTCCACCTGCTGGGAGGTCAGGCCGAAGATGAACATGTGCTCGGCCCCCACCTGCTCGCACATCTCGACGTTGGCGCCGTCCAGGGTGCCGATGGTCAGCGCGCCATTGAGGCCGAACTTCATGTTGCTGGTGCCCGAGGCCTCGTAGCCGGCGGTGGAGATCTGCTCGGACAGGTCCGCCGCCGGGATGATGCTCTCGGCCAGGCTCACGTTGTAGTTGGGCAGGAACACCACCTTGAGCAGCCCGCGCACGGTCGGGTCGTTGTTGACCACCCTGGCGATGTCGTTGGCCAGCTTGATGATCAGTTTGGCCTGGTGATAGCTGGCGGCGGCCTTGCCGGCAAAGATCTTCACCCGCGGCGCCCAGTGCGTGCCCGGCTCGGCGCGGATCGCCTGGTACAGCGCCACGGTATGCAGCAGGTTGAGCAACTGGCGCTTGTATTCGTGGATGCGCTTGACCTGCACATCGAACATCGCCTCGGGGTCGACCGTGATGCCCAGGCGCTCCTGGATCAGGTTGGCCAGGGCCTTCTTGCTGTGCAGGCGCTGCTGGGCGAAGGCCTTGCGAAACGCCGGCTTGTCGGCGAACGGTTCGAGGCGCCGCAGGTGCTTCTCGGGGTCGTCCAGCACCTCGGGCCCCAGCGCCTCCACCAGCATGCGGGTGAGCGGCGGGTTGGCCTGGTACAGCCAGCGGCGGAAGGTGATGCCGTTGGTCTTGTTGTTGATCCGCTCGGGGTAGAGCTTGTGCAGTTCGGCGAACACGGTGCTGCGCATCAGCTTGGTGTGCAGCCCCGACACGCCGTTGACGCTGTGCGACCCGAGGAACGCCAGGTTGCCCATGCGCACCCGCCGGCCGTTGTCCTCCTCGATCAGCGACACCGCGCGCAGCACGTCGAAGTCATGGATGCCCTTGGCCCGCAGCGCGTCGATATGAAAGGCGTTGATCAGGTAGATGATCTGCATGTGGCGCGGCAGCATGCGCTCCATCAGCCCCACCGACCAGGTCTCCAGCGCCTCGGGCAGCAGTGTGTGGTTGGTGTAGGCCAGGGTGTCGACGGTGAGCTGCCAGGCGGTGTCCCACGGCAGTTCGTGCTGGTCCACCAGCAGGCGCATCAGCTCGGCCACGGCAATCGAGGGGTGGGTGTCGTTGAGCTGGATGGCGGCCTTTTCGTGCAGGTTGAGCAGCGTGGGGTTCATGTTCAGGTGGCGGCGCAGCAGGTCCTGCAGCGAGGCCGAGACGAAGAAGTACTCCTGGCGCAGGCGCAGCTCCTGGCCGGCCTCGGTGCTGTCGGCCGGGTACAGTACCCGCGAGATGCTCTCGGCACGGGCCACTTCGGCTACCGCGCCCAGGTGGTCGCCGGCATTGAAACGCTCCAGGTGCAGCTCTTCCAGGGCCCGTGCGCGCCACAGGCGCAGGGTATTGACGCTGGCACCACGCCAGCCCACCACGGGCGTGTCGTAGGCCACCGCACGCACCGTTTCGGCCGGCCACCACACCTGGCGCGGCTGGCCGGATTCGTCGTGCCGGGTCTCGACGCTGCCGCCGAAACTGATCGGGTAGATCACCTCGGCACGCTCGAACTCCCAGGGGTTGCCGAAATCCAGCCAGTTTTCGGTCTGCTCCTGCTGCCAGCCGTCGACCACGGCCTGGCGAAACAGCCCGTGCTCATAGCGGATACCGTAGCCGTGGGCGGCGATGCCCAGGGTCGACATGCTCTCCATGAAGCACGCCGCCAGGCGCCCGAGGCCTCCGTTGCCCAGCGCCGCATCGGGTTCGAGCAGGCGGATGCGCTCCAGGTCCACGTCCAGCCCGGTCATTGCTTCACGGGCGATGTCCAGCAGGCCGAGGTTGCTCAGGCTGTCGTACAGCAGGCGGCCGATGAGAAATTCGAGGGAGAGGTAATAGACGCGCTTCTGGCTCTTGCGGTAGATCTGCCGCGTGTGGTCCATCCAGTGGTCGACCATGTGGTCGCGGGCGGCCAGGGCAATGGCCTCGAACCAGTCGTGGTCGAAGGCGTGCTCGGGGTCCTTGCCGACGGCATAGGTCAGTTTTTCCAGTACAGCGGTGCGAAAGGCAGCCACCTGTGCGTCACGTGCGAGTGGTTCCTGAGACATACGACGTCCTCGGGCAAGTTGACGAATGCGGATGGGGATTTCTCAGCCTAGACGGTTCGACCGGGCGCGGTAGCGCGGGTTCGTTTGTTTCTGTGCAAAAGCGGTACCGGGTTGGCACGAACCCGGCAAATGGTTGTTCACATTTTGACCAACTCCGGTATGATCGCGCGCCCACCCGACCATCTGAAAAACCGAACCTGATGAAACCGACCCTGATTGCCGCCGCCGAACTCGACCGCCTGGATACCTGGCAGAGGTATTCCAGCCACATGTGCGGGGGCTGCATGTCCAGTTGCTGCACCCTGCCGGTGGAGGTCAAGCTCACGGATCTGATCCGCATTGGCGTGGTGGACGAATTCGAACGGGGCGAGCCGCCCAAGAACATCGCCAAGCGCCTGCAGAAGGATGGGATCGTCGAGCGCTTCAACCAGAAGTCCGGGATCTTCACCTTGCAGCGCATGAGCAACGACGATTGCCTGTACCTGGACCGCAAGACGCGGTTCTGCACCATTTACGACAAGCGCCCCGACACCTGCCGCAACCACCCAAGGATTG
Source organism: Pseudomonas sp. 8209 (assembly GCF_028682105.1). Lineage (NCBI taxonomy): Bacteria > Pseudomonadati > Pseudomonadota > Gammaproteobacteria > Pseudomonadales > Pseudomonadaceae > Pseudomonas > Pseudomonas sp. 8209. The sequence goes on along the minus strand of NZ_JANIAH010000003.1, from coordinate 210,775 downwards.
GCCCGCGGCCGGGGTACTGCGCGTACAAGCCAAAGCCCGTGGCCCGCTGAAAAGCATCGCGGGTCAAGCCCGCTCCCACAAGGTTGTGCATTTACCTGTGGGAGCGGGCTTGACCCGCGATTCGGCCAGCGCAAGTTTCAGGCCTTGCACAAACAAAAACGCCCCCGGCCTTTCGACCGGGGGCGTTTTCATTCAGCCTGAGCTAACTCAGTTCTTGGCTTTCTTGGCAGCGCGGGTACGCTCGCCTTCGTCCAGGATCTTCTTACGCAGACGGATCGACTTGGGCGTGACTTCGCACAGCTCGTCGTCCTGGATGAATTCCAGGGCCTGTTCCAGGGTGAAGCGAACAGGTGGCACCAGAGCGATGGTTTCGTCTTTGCCCGAAGCACGCATGTTGTCGAGCTTCTTGCCCTTGGTAGGGTTGACGCCCAGGTCGTTGTCACGGCTGTTCAGACCGACGATCTGACCGTTGTAGATCTCCTGGCCGTGCTCGACGAACAGCTTGCCGCGCGCCTGCAGGGTTTCCAGCGAGTAGGTCAGCGCCTTGCCGGTCTCTACCGATACCAGTACGCCGTTCTGACGGCCGGACATGTGGCCGGACTTCATTGGCGCGTAGCGATCGAAGATCGAGGTCAGGATGCCTGCACCGTTGGTCAGGGTCAGGAACTGGTTGCGGAAACCGATCAGACCACGGGCTGGAATGTTGTATTCCAGACGTACACGGCCCTTGCCATCCGGCACCATGTTGGTCAGGTCGCCTTTACGCAGGCCCATTTCTTCCATGACCTTGCCCTGCGAATCTTCAGGGATGTCGATGGTGACGTTCTCGAACGGCTCGTGCTTGGCACCGTCGACTTCGCGGATGATCACTTCCGGACGACCAACACCCATTTCGAAGCCTTCGCGACGCATGGTTTCGATCAGTACCGACAGGTGCAGCTCACCACGGCCCGATACCTTGAACTTGTCGGCCGAGTCGCCTTCTTCAACGCGCAGTGCAACGTTGTACAGCAGCTCCTTGTCCAGACGCTCCTTGATGTTGCGGCTGGTGACGAACTTGCCTTCCTTACCGCAGAACGGCGAGTCGTTGACCTGGAAGGTCATCGAAACGGTCGGCTCGTCGACGGTCAGCGGCTTCATCGCCTCGACTGCGTCCGGGGAGCACAGGGTGTCGGAGATGAACAGCTCGTCGAAACCGCTGATGCAGACGATGTCGCCAGCCTGGGCTTCTTCGACGTCGACGCGGTGCAGGCCGTGGTGACCCATCAGCTTGAGGATACGACCGTTGCGGCGCTTGCCGTCAACGTCGATGGCCACAACCGGGGTGTTCGGCTTGACGCGACCACGGGCGATGCGGCCAACACCGATCACGCCCAGGAAGCTGTTGTAGTCCAGTGCCGAGATCTGCATCTGGAACGGACCGTCGCGGTCGACGCTTGGCGCTGGCACGTTGTCGACGATCGACTGGTACAGCGGGGTCATGTCTTCGGCCATTTCGGTGTGGTCCAGACCGGCAATGCCGTTCAGGGCCGAGGCGTAGACGACCTTGAAGTCCAGCTGTTCGTCGGTGGCACCCAGGTTGTCGAACAGGTCGAAGATCTGGTCCAGAACCCAGTCAGGACGCGCGCCCGGACGGTCGACCTTGTTGATCACCACGATCGGACGCAGGCCGGCTTCGAAAGCCTTCTTGGTCACGAAACGGGTTTGCGGCATAGGGCCGTCCTGGGCGTCAACCAGCAGCAGCACGGAGTCGACCATCGACATCACACGCTCTACTTCACCACCGAAGTCGGCGTGGCCCGGGGTGTCCACGATGTTGATGTGGTAGCCGTTCCAGTTGATGGCGGTGTTTTTCGCCAGAATGGTAATGCCGCGCTCTTTTTCCTGGTCGTTGGAGTCCATCACGCGCTCGTCGTTGAGCTCGTTGCGCTCCAGGGTGCCGGACTGACGCAGCAGTTTGTCTACCAGGGTGGTCTTGCCATGGTCAACGTGGGCGATGATGGCGATGTTGCGTAGATTTTCGATCACTTGTGTATCTCGATCAGAGGATTCGGGTTGCCGCCCAGTCTAGGCGGCGAATGTGAATGAACGGCGCTCAACGGGCTCGTCGGTCGGGAGGGCGATGGCGGATACTGCCGCCATACAACCCCGGCATCTTATGTCGGACGATAAACGCGCACATTGGCATGCCCCTCACTCAGTAGATGGTGGGCATGCAGGCGACTCATCACTCCCTTGTCGCAATACAGCAAGTACTGGCGCGTGGGGTCCAGCTCCTTGAAGCGACTGTTGAGGGCGTAGAACGGCAAGGCCTTGACCTCGATGCCGTCCAGTTCCAGAGGCTGGTCTTCCTGGGCGTCGGGGTGACGAATGTCGATCACCACCTGCCCGGCCAGTGCCTGGCTGACTTCTTCGATCTGGATATCCTGGCCCAGTTCATCGATCACGTGGTCGATGGACACCAGGCGGGCGCGTTCCAGGGCGCGCTCGAGCACGGCCATGTCGAACTGCTTCTCTTCATGGTCGACGCGGTGACGCTTGGCACAGGTGGTCGGGTTCACCGAGATCACGCCGCAGTACTCGGGCATGTGCTTGGCGAACTCGGCGGTGCCGATTTCATTGGCCTGGTCGATGATGTCCTGCTTGTGGCTGGCCAGCAGCGGGCGCAGCACCAGCTTCTCGGTGGCCGAGTCGATCACCGCCAGGTTGGGCAATGTCTGGCTGGACACCTGGGAAATCGCCTCGCCGGTGACCAGCGCGTCGATCTGCAGGCGGTCGGCGATGTTGGTGGCGGCGCGCAGCATCATGCGCTTGAGGGTCACGCCCATGTAGCTGTTGTCGACCTTGCCGAGGATCTCGCCCACCACCTCTTCGAACGGCACGCTGACGAACAGCACGCGCTGGCTGCTGCCGTACTTCTTCCACAGGTAGTGCGCGACTTCCATCACGCCCAGCTCGTGGGCACGGCCGCCCAGGTTGAAGAAGCAGAAGTGGGTCATCAGGCCGCGGCGCATCATCTGGTAGGCCGCCACGGTGGAGTCGAAGCCGCCGGACATCAGCACCAGGGTCTGCTCCAGCGCGCCCAGCGGGTAGCCGCCGATGCCCTTGTGCTGGTTGTGGATCACGTACAGGCGCTTGTCGCGGATCTCGATGCGCACTTCCACTTCGGGGTTGCGCAGGTCGATGCCGGCGGCGCCGCACTGCTGGCGCAGCTGGCTGCCGACATAGCGGTCGACGTCCATCGAGCTGAAATCATGGTGGCCGCCGCGCTTGCAGCGCACGGCAAAGTGCTTGCCGGCCAGCAGGTGGCCGAAATGCGTCTTGCACTTGGCGACGATATCGTCGAAGTCGCCCAGCGGGTACTCATCGACCTGGAGGAAATGCGCGATGCCCGGCATGCAGCTCAGGCGCTCGGTCATTTCGCGCAGCACTTTCTCGTCGTCCAGGCGGGTGACCACCTCCAGATTGTCCCAGACACCATCGACCGCGAGCGCAGGATCCAGGTCCTTGAGCACGGTGCGGATGTTGCGGCCCAGTTGACGGATGAAGCGCTTTCGAACCGGGCGGCTCTTGATGGTGATCTCTGGAAAGACTTTGACGATTAGTTTCATGAAAACAGCGCGCGCGTGGCCAGCCGAAAAAGAAGGGGCGCGGATTATAGCGGAATTCGCTCAAGCTTTGAGCAACTTTTGTACAGAAGGTTTCACGCGCACCATTTTGGGTCACTCAAACGAAAAAACGCCTCCTAAGAGTGCAGGAAAAACCCCTGAAGCGCCGTTGGCACCCGTAAACGCGTGAGAATGGGGCGAAAAACCCAACTCGGGGCACTGGCATGCAATTTGCTCCCTTGTGAGGCAGGTTGCCTTGGCCGACTATTCGCGCCCGGCATCACCCAAATTACAAGGGCTGCACAGGCACGCTCTACCCCACCCGGAGGACACCATGTCGAAGTCGGTTCAACTCATCAAAGATCATGACGTTAAATGGATTGATCTGCGCTTCACTGACACCAAGGGCACCCAGCACCACGTCACCATGCCAGCCCGTGACGCGCTGGAAGACGACTTCTTCGAAGCCGGCAAGATGTTCGACGGTTCCTCCATCGCTGGCTGGAAAGGCATCGAAGCCTCCGACATGATCCTGATGCCGGACGACTCCACCGCCGTGCTCGACCCGTTCACCGAAGAGCCGACCCTGATCCTGGTCTGCGACATCATCGAACCGTCGACCATGCAAGGCTACGACCGCGACCCGCGCGCCATCGCCAAGCAGGCCGAAGAGTTCCTGCGCTCCACCGGCATCGGCGACACCGTCTTCGCAGGCCCTGAGCCTGAGTTCTTCATCTTCGACGAAGTGAAGTTCAAGTCCGACATTTCGGGCTCGATGTTCAAGATCTACTCCGAGCAGGGCTCGTGGATGTCCGACCAGGACGTGGAAGGTGGCAACAAGGGCCACCGTCCAGGCGTCAAGGGCGGCTACTTCCCGGTTCCGCCGTTCGACCACGACCACGAGATCCGTACTGCCATGTGCAACGCACTGGAAGAAATGGGCCAGGTCGTCGAAGTGCACCACCACGAAGTGGCGACTGCCGGTCAGAACGAAATCGGCGTCAAGTTCAACACCCTGGTGAAAAAAGCTGACGAAGTTCAGACCCTGAAATACGTCGTGCACAACGTTGCCGACGCCTATGGCCGCACCGCTACCTTCATGCCAAAACCGCTGTACGGCGACAACGGCTCGGGCATGCACGTGCACATGTCGATCTGGAAAGACGGCAAGAACACCTTCGCCGGCGAAGGCTATGCCGGCCTGTCCGATACCGCCCTGTACTTCATCGGCGGCATCATCAAGCACGGCAAGGCCCTGAACGGCTTCACCAACCCGTCGACCAACTCCTACAAGCGTCTGGTCCCGGGCTTCGAAGCCCCGGTCATGCTGGCCTACTCGGCACGCAACCGTTCTGCCTCGATCCGCATTCCTTACGTGTCGAGCCCCAAGGCCCGCCGTATCGAAGCGCGCTTCCCGGACCCGGCGGCCAACCCGTACCTGGCCTTCGCTGCGCTGCTGATGGCCGGCCTGGACGGCATCCAGAACAAGATCCACCCAGGCGATGCCGCCGACAAGAACCTGTACGACCTGCCGCCTGAAGAGGCCAAAGAGATCCCGCAGGTCTGTGGCAGCCTGAAGGAAGCCCTGGAAGAGCTGGACAAGGGCCGTGCGTTCCTGACCAAGGGCGGCGTGTTCTCCGACGATTTCATCGATGCCTACATCGCCCTGAAAAGCGAAGAAGAAATCAAGGTGCGCACCTTCGTACACCCACTGGAATACGAGCTGTACTACAGCTGCTAAGCCAGTGACGCTCGCTCACGCGGCGTAACGAGAGAGGCCTCCCATTCGGGAGGCCTTTTTTTTGCGCTGACTTCATCTCGGGTCAGGCCCGCTGCCACAAACCAGTGGGAGCGGGCTTGACCCGCGATGAAGTCAGCAGTGCTCTACAATGGTGCACAAGGCAGCGCTACCCCTGCACCAACAGCCCATTTTGGTTCAAAAACAGCCTGCAACCTGTTAACCCAGTCATTTTTTGCGCAGCCAAGGCCCGGTTTCAGGGAATTGCGCTTCTTTTCGGAGCCTTGGTTTGGTTCTTGCATTTTCCTGGCATCAGCCGATTACCAGCGCGCGCCACCCTGGCCCCGATCAGGGCGGTACTGTGCCAAAAGAGGTCAACGACGCCCCATGACCATCAGCGATGCACTGCACCGACTGCTACTGGACAACCTGACCACTGCCACCATTCTGCTCAATGCCGAATTGCGCCTGGAGTACATGAACCCGGCAGCGGAAATGCTCCTGGCCATCAGCGGCCAGCGCAGCCACGGGCAGTTCATCAGCGAGCTGTTCACCGAATCGACCGAAGCGCTCAACTCACTGCGCCAGGCCGTGGAGCACGCGCACCCGTTCACCAAGCGCGAAGCCATGCTCACCGCGCTCACCGGCCAGACCCTGACCGTCGACTACGCCGTCACCCCGATCCTCAACCACGGCCGCACCCTGCTGCTGCTCGAAGTGCACCCGCGCGACCGCCTGCTGCGCATCACCAAGGAAGAGGCGCAGCTGTCCAAGCAGGAAACCACCAAGATGCTGGTGCGCGGCATGGCCCACGAAATCAAGAACCCGCTGGGCGGCATCCGTGGCGCCGCGCAGCTGCTGGCCCGCGAACTGCCCGACAACGGCCTCAAGGACTACACCAACGTCATCATCGAAGAGGCCGACCGCCTGCGTAACCTGGTCGACCGCATGCTCGGCTCCAACAAACTGCCGTCGCTGGCCATGACCAACATCCACGAAGTGCTCGAGCGCGTGTGCAGCCTGGTGGAGGCCGAAAGCCAGGGCGGCATCACCCTGGTGCGCGACTACGACCCGAGCCTGCCCGACGTGCTGGTGGACCGCGAGCAGATGATCCAGGCCGTACTCAACATCGTGCGCAACGCCATGCAGGCCATCAGCGGGCAGAACGAGCTGCGCCTGGGCCGCATCACCCTGCGCAGCCGCGCCATGCGCCAGTTCACCATCGGCCACACCCGCCACCGCCTGGTGGCGCGCATCGAAATCATCGACAACGGCCCGGGCATACCCGCGGAACTGCAGGACACCCTCTTCTATCCCATGGTCAGCGGTCGCCCGGACGGTACCGGGCTGGGCCTGGCCATCACCCAGAACATCATCAGCCAGCACCAGGGCCTGATCGAATGTGACAGCCACCCTGGCCACACCACCTTCTCGATCTTCCTGCCGCTGGAACAAGGAGCCACTTCTTCATGAGCCGAAGCGAAACCGTCTGGATCGTCGACGACGACCGCTCCATCCGTTGGGTCCTGGAAAAAGCCCTGCAACAGGAAGGCATGACCACCCAGAGCTTCGACAGTGCCGATGGGGTCATGAGCCGCCTGGCCCGCCAGCAGCCGGACGTGATCATCTCCGACATTCGCATGCCCGGTGCCAGCGGCCTGGACCTGCTGGCGCAGATCCGCGAGCAGCATCCGCGTCTGCCGGTGATCATCATGACCGCGCACTCGGACCTGGACAGCGCCGTGGCCTCGTACCAGGGCGGCGCGTTCGAGTACCTGCCCAAGCCATTCGACGTGGACGAGGCAGTGTCGCTGGTCAAGCGCGCCAACCAGCACGCCCAGGAACAGCAGGGCATGGCCGAGCCCCAGGCGCTGACCCGCACCCCGGAAATCATCGGCGAAGCGCCGGCCATGCAGGAGGTGTTTCGCGCCATCGGCCGGCTCAGCCATTCCAACATCACCGTGCTGATCAACGGCGAATCGGGCACCGGCAAGGAGTTGGTGGCCCACGCCCTGCACCGTCACAGCCCACGCGCCGCCTCGCCGTTCATCGCGCTGAACATGGCGGCGATCCCCAAGGACCTGATGGAGTCCGAGCTGTTCGGCCATGAAAAGGGCGCGTTCACCGGCGCGGCCAACCTGCGCCGCGGGCGTTTCGAGCAGGCCGACGGCGGCACGCTGTTTCTCGACGAGATCGGCGACATGCCGGCCGACACCCAGACCCGCCTGCTGCGCGTGCTGGCCGATGGCGAGTTCTACCGGGTGGGCGGGCATGTGCCGGTGAAGGTGGACGTGCGCATCATTGCCGCCACCCACCAGAACCTGGAAACCCTGGTGCAGGCCGGCAAGTTCCGTGAAGACCTGTTCCACCGCCTGAACGTGATCCGCATCCACATCCCGCGCCTGGCCGACCGCCGCGAAGACATCCCGACCCTGGCCCGGCACTTTCTGGGGCGTGCGGCGCAGGAGCTGTCGGTGGAGCCCAAGCTGCTCAAGCCGGAGACCGAGGAGTTCATGCGCAACCTGCCGTGGCCGGGCAACGTGCGCCAGCTGGAGAACACCTGCCGCTGGATCACGGTGATGGCCTCGGGGCGCGAGGTGCATATCGGCGACTTGCCGCCGGAGCTGCTGAACCTGCCGCAGGACGCGGCGCCGGTGACCAACTGGGAGCAGGCGCTGCGCCAGTGGGCCGACCAGGCGCTGAGCCGTGGCCAGTCGAACCTGCTGGACAGCGCAGTGCCGAGTTTCGAGCGGATCATGATCGAGACGGCGCTCAAGCACACCGCCGGGCGGCGGCGCGATGCAGCGGTGCTGCTGGGCTGGGGGCGCAACACCCTGACGCGCAAGATCAAGGAACTGGGCATGAAGGTCGACGGCGGGGACGACGAGGGCGACGACGAGGCCTGACTCAGGGGCCTCTTCGCCGGCAAGGCCGGCTCCTACAAACGCCGCCGTACCTGTAGGAGCCGGCCTTGCCGGCAAAGGGCTTGCCCCATTGCTGCACCATGCCTGCCCCCGCTGCACCGCCTGAAGGCAAAAACACCCCTCACAACCGCATCAAACCCTGCAAAACCCCTGGTTCCATTGCCCCAGGCCAACTTGGCACACCCCCTGCATATATCTAAGCACAACCCAGTTTTGGGGACCTTGGTACAGGCAGGCCGGGGAATCCCCTCTTTTATTCGTGCAGTTTCACCTGCACCCTCCAGCGGCCCTGCACCGGCTCGCCGGCCCAGTCGCCGCGCAGCGGCCGGGCCGCCACCAGGCTCAGCAACAGGCCCTGGTCGCTGTTCTGCAGGCGCCAGCTCACGGGCTTGCCCGCTAACTGCAACTGACCCTTCTGGCTCCGCCCACTGGCCTGGAACACCAACGCCAGCGTGCCCTCGACCTCCTCGCCATGCAGTTGCGGCTCTTCGTTGAACCACAGGTTCAGGCCATCGGCCACCACCTCCACCCGCTCCAGTACCCGTGGTTCAGGCGCGGTGAGGCGGCCGATCATCAGGCCCACCAGCATGCCGAACAGGGCCATGGAGAACAGCACCCGCGGCCACAGTTTCGAACGCGGGTCCGGTTCGGGGGTAGAATGCTCGTCATCTTTATGCTCGGAGCCGTGCATGTTTCACGTCATCCTTTTTCAACCGGAAATTCCACCGAATACCGGCAACATTATACGGCTGTGCGCCAACAGCGGCTGCCAGCTGCACCTGATCGACCCGATCGGCTTCGAACTGGACGACAAGCGCCTGCGCCGTGCGGGCCTGGATTACCACGAGTACGCCACCCTCAAGCGCCACAGCGACCTGCCCAGCTGCCTCGAGAGCCTGGGCAACCCGCGCCTGTTCGCCTTCACCACCAAGGGCTCGCGGCCGTTTCACGACGTGGCCTTCGCCCCCGGCGACGCCTTTCTGTTCGGCCCTGAAAGCCGTGGCCTGCCGCCCGAGGTGCTCGACCCGCTGGGCAGCGACCAGCGCCTGCGCCTGCCCATGCGCGAAGGCTGCCGCAGCCTGAACCTGTCCAACACCGTGGCCGTGGCGGTGTACGAAGCCTGGCGCCAGCAAGGTTTTGCCTGAGGCATGAAAAAAGCGCCCCGAAGGGCGCTTTCAACGTACCGCAGTCAGCTTACTGCAGCGAAGGCGCTTCGCCTGCTTCCTGCATGCGCTGCATCTCTTGCGCGTACAGGGCATCGAAGTTCACCGGCGACAGCATCAGGGCCGGGAACGAACCACGGGTCACCAGGTTGTCCAGCGCTTCACGCGCATACGGGAACAGGATGTTCGGGCAGAACGCGCCCAGGGTGTGGCTCATCGAAGCCGGGTCGAGGTTCTTGATCAGGAAGATACCCGCCTGCTGAACTTCGGCGATGAAGGCAACCTCTTCACCGTTCTTGACCGTGACCGACAGGGTCAGCACGACCTCGTGGAAATCGCCTTCCAGGCCTTTCTGCTTGGTGTTCAGGTCCAGCGCGACGCTCGGTTCCCACTGCTGGCGGAAGATCGCCGGGCTTTTCGGCGCTTCGAACGACAGGTCACGCACATAGATGCGCTGCAGGGAGAATTGCGGGGAGCTTTCGTCGGCTGCCGCAGCGCCGTTGTTCTGTTCTTCAGTCATGACAGATCCTTCTTTGCAGGGTCTTGTAGGGAATTCAGGCCTTGAGCAGCGCGTCGAGCTTGCCGGCGCGCTCAAGGGCAAACAGGTCGTCGCAACCGCCGACGTGGGTGCTGCCGATCCAGATCTGCGGCACCGAGGTGCGGCCGGCCTTCTGGCTCATCTCTGCGCGCAGCTGGGGCTTGCCATCGACCTTGATCTCTTCGAAGGCCACACCTTTGCTGGACAGCAGCTGCTTGGCACGCGAGCAGTAAGGGCAGTAGTCGCTGGAGTAGACGATGACGTTGCTCATGTCACTTCACCAGCGGCAGGTTGTCGGCCTTCCAGCTCGACACGCCGCCCGACAGCTTGGCGGCGTTGAAGCCGGCCTTGAGCAGGTCGCGGCACACGGCGCCGGCATGCTGGCCCAGGTTGTCGACCACGATCAGGGTCTTGGTCGCCTTGTGCTTTTCCAGCTCGCCGATACGCGCGGCGAACTTGTCCTGCGGGATGTTCAGCGCGCCGACGATGTGCCCGGCGGAGAACTCCTTGCTGGCACGGATATCGATGACCAGGCCCTTGTCGGCGTTGACCAGCGCGGTCAGTTCGCCGTTGCTCAGGCTGCGGCCGCCCTTGCGCGCTTCGGTGACGATCAGCAGGACCAGCAGAACGACGAAGATACCAACCAGCAGATAGTGAGATGTCGCGAATTCGATCAGGTGAGCAACCATCAGAGGGTTCCGGGCCGTTAAAAATGATGGGCAGTATACACAGCACCCAAGGCCGGCCAAAGCCCACCGGCACTGGTTGTCGACAGTAATTCTCATTGCCGGGCTGCTACCCGTCGGGCGGCAATGGCGGGCGCGCAAGGTTAATTCGTCACTGCTGACCAATTTGCCCTAAAATGCGTGTCTTTATCACCTGACAAAAGCGCGAGTGGGATAGATGACTAGCACGCCAAAACCCTTGGTCCTGATCATCCTGGATGGTTTCGGTCACAGCGAAAGCCACGAATACAACGCCATCTATTCGGCCACCACGCCGGTTTACGACCGCCTGCGCGCCACCCAGCCGCACGGCCTGATCTCGGGCTCGGGCATGGACGTGGGCCTGCCCGACGGGCAGATGGGCAACTCCGAAGTCGGCCACATGAACCTGGGTGCCGGGCGCGTGGTGTACCAGGATTTCACCCGCGTGACCAAGGCCATCAAGGATGGCGAGTTCTTCCAGAACCCGGTGCTGTGCGACGCCGTGGACAAGGCTGCCGGTGCCGGCAAGGCCGTGCACATCCTCGGCCTGCTGTCCGACGGTGGCGTGCACAGCCACCAGGACCACCTGGTGGCCATGGCCGAACTGGCCGCGCAACGTGGCGCCGAGAAGATCTACCTGCACGCCTTCCTCGACGGCCGCGACACCCCGCCCAAGAGCGCACAGTCTTCCATCGAACTGCTCGACGCCACCTTCGCCCGCCTGGGCAAGGGCCGCATCGCCAGCCTCATCGGCCGTTACTTCGCGATGGACCGCGACAACCGCTGGGACCGCGTCAGCGCCGCCTACAACCTGATCGTCGACAGCACCGCCGAATTCAGCGCCAGCACCGCCACCGCCGGCCTTGAAGCCGCCTATGCACGCGGCGAGAGCGACGAGTTCGTCAAGGCCACCCGCGTGGGCGAGGCCGTCAGGGTCGAGGACGGCGACGCGGTGATCTTCATGAACTTTCGCGCCGACCGCGCCCGCGAGCTGTCGCGGGTATTCGTCGAGCCGGACTTCAACGAGTTCCCGCGCGCACGCCTGCCCAAGCTGGCCGCCTATATCGGCCTGACCCAGTACTCGGCCAAGATCGCCGCCCCGGCGGCGTTCGCCCCAGGCAGCCTGAACAACGTACTGGGCGAGTACCTGGCCAAGAAGGGCAAGACCCAGCTGCGCATCGCCGAAACCGAAAAGTACGCCCACGTCACCTTCTTCTTCTCCGGCGGGCGCGAAGAACCGTTCGAAGGCGAAGAGCGCATCCTGATCCCGTCACCGAAGGTCGCCACCTACGACCTACAGCCGGAAATGAGCGCGCCGGAGGTCACCGACCGCATCGTCGAGGCCATCGAACAGCAGCGCTATGACGTGATCGTGGTCAACTACGCCAACGGCGACATGGTCGGCCACAGCGGCGTGTTCGACGCTGCGGTCAAGGCCGTGGAGGCCCTGGACCTGTGCGTGGGCCGCATCGTCGAGGCCCTCGACAAGGTGGGTGGCGAAGCGCTGATCACCGCCGACCACGGCAACGTCGAGCAGATGGAAGACGCGTGCACCGGCCAGGCCCACACCGCCCACACCACCGAGCCGGTGCCGTTCATCTATGTCGGCAAGCGCAACCTCAAGGTGCGTGAAGGCGGCGTGCTGGCGGACGTGGCGCCGACCATGCTCAAGCTGCTGGGCCTGGAAAAACCGGCCGAAATGACCGGTACTTCGATTCTCGTAGACGTCTGAACTGCACGCCCCACGCTGCACGGTTCAAGCTGCAGGAGCCAGCGCCACGTGCGCTGCGCCTCTTGCGGCGTGCAGCTTGAAACAGGCAGCTGAATCGCATCCCGCTTGAAGGTCGTTTTTTTTGATCGCCATGGCGGGCATACTAGGCCAGTCTCCATCCTGGGTTCCGCCTACTCCATGCTTCGCGCACTTATCCTCATAGCCCTGACCTGCCTGTTCGGCCCGGCATTCGCCGACGAGCGCGCGCAAACCCAGCAGCAACTGGACGCCACGCGCCAGGACATTGCCGAGCTGAAAAAGCTGCTTGGCCAGTTGCAGCAGGAAAAGTCCGGCGTGCAGAAAGACCTGCGCGGCACCGAAACCGAAATCGGCAAGCTGCAAAAGCAGGTGGAGGCCCTGCAGCAGGAACTAAAAAAGACTGAAGGCGAGCTGGAGCGCCTCGACAAAGAGAAAAAAAAACTCCAGAGCGCCCGCGTTGAACAGCAACGCCTGATCGCCATCCAGGCCCGTTCGGCCTACCAGAACGGTCGTGAGGAATACCTCAAGCTGCTGCTCAACCAGCAGAACCCCGAGAAGTTCGCGCGCACCCTCACCTATTACGACTACCTGAGCCAGGCCCGCCTGGAGCAGCTGCGCAGCTTCAACGAGACCCTGCGCCAGCTGGCCAATGTGGAAAAGGACATCGCCCTGCAGCAGGCCCAGTTGCTGGCCCAGCAAGGCACCCTCGAAACCCAGCGCCAGGACCTGGAAAAGGTCCGCGCCGAGCGCCAGCAGGTGCTGGCCAAGCTCAACAGCGACGTCAAGGCACGCGACCAGAAGCTGGCCGCCCGCGAACAGGACCAGGCCGACCTCGCCCAGGTGCTCAAGACCATCGAGCAGACCCTGGCACGCCAGGCGCGCGAAGCCGAAGAGGCGCGTCAGCGCGCCCTGCTGGCCGCCCAGGAAGCCGAGAAGCAGCGCCAGCGCGAAGCCCTGGCCGCCAACCAGGACGCCACCCCGAAAAAGCCCAGGGCAGTGCCCGGGCCGCTGGTTTCCAGCGACGGCGCCACCTTCGGCGGCGCTTTTTCTGCAGCACGGGGCAAACTTCCATGGCCGGTCAATGGTCGATTGCTGGCACGTTTTGGTGAAACCCGCGGCGACGACTCGCGAGCCAAGTGGGACGGGGTGATGATCAGCGCCTCCGCCGGCAGCCAGGTACATGCGGTGCATGGCGGGCGCGTGGTGTTCGCCGACTGGTTGCGCGGCGCCGGACTTCTGGTCATTCTCGACCATGGCAACGGCTACCTGAGCCTGTACGGGCACAACCAGAGCCTGCTCAAGAATGCCGGCGACGTGGTCAAGTCGGGCGAGGCGATCTCCACCGTCGGCAACAGCGGCGGCCAGGACACCGCCGCCCTGTACTTCGCGATTCGCCAGCAAGGCCGCCCGAGCGACCCGACACAATGGTGCCGTGCCCAGGGATAGGGGCACATCGTTCATTTCACGCTAGCCCCGCCAACCGGTGCCAGCGACGCTCCCCCGGGGGCAAAACCAGGATCAGGAGTTCGTTCGACATGCTGCATACGCCTCGCCTTACCTCGCTGGCCCTGACCATTGCCCTGGTCATCGGCGCGCCACTGGCCCACGCGGCCGAGCCTGCCAAGCCAGCCACGGTGGCACCGACCACGGTCACTGCCCAGGCGCCGCTGCCGCTGGAAGAGCTGCGCACCTTCGCCGAGGTGATGGACCGCATCAAGGCCGCCTATGTCGAGCCGGTGGACGACAAGACCCTGCTCGAAAACGCCATCAAGGGCATGCTCAGCAACCTCGACCCGCACTCCGCCTACCTGGGCCCGGAAGACTTCCAGGAGCTGCAGGAGAGCACCAGCGGCGAGTTCGGCGGCCTGGGCATCGAAGTGGGCATGGAGGACGGCTTCGTCAAGGTGGTATCGCCCATCGACGACACCCCGGCCTCGCGTGCCGGCATCGAGGCGGGCGACCTGATCGTCAAGATCGACGGCCAGCCGACCCGCGGCCAGACCATGACCGAGGCGGTCGACAAGATGCGCGGCAAGATCGGCCAGAAGATCACCCTGACCCTGGTGCGCGACGGCGGCACGCCGTTCGACGTGACCCTGGCCCGCGCGGTCATCCAGGTCAAGAGCGTCAAGTCGCAGCTGCTCGAGGACGGCTACGGCTATATCCGCATCACCCAGTTCCAGGTCAAGACCGGCGAAGAGGTAGGCAAGGCCCTGGCCAAGCTGCGCAAGGACAACGGCAAGAAACTGCGCGGCCTGGTGCTGGACCTGCGCAACAACCCCGGTGGCGTGCTGCAGGCCGCCGTCGAAGTGGCCGACCACTTCCTGACCAAGGGCCTGATCGTGTACACCAAGGGCCGCATCGCCAACTCCGAACTGCGCTTCTCGGCCGACCCGGCCGATGCCAGCGAAGGCGTGCCGCTGGTGGTGCTGATCAACGGCGGCAGCGCCTCGGCCTCCGAGATTGTCGCCGGCGCCCTGCAGGACCAGAAGCGCGGCGTGCTGATGGGCACCGACAGTTTCGGCAAGGGCTCGGTGCAGACCGTGCTGCCGCTGAACAACGACCGCGCCCTGAAGATTACCACCGCGCTGTACTACACCCCCAACGGCCGCTCGATCCAGGCCCAGGGCATCGTGCCGGACATCGAGGTGCGCCGCGCCAAGATCACCAGCGAGCAGGACAACGACAACTTCAAGGAAGCCGACCTGCAAGGTCACCTGGGCAACGGCAACGGCGGCGCCGACCGGCCTTCGGGCAAGGCCGCGAGCAAGAAGGACCGTCCGCAGGACGACGACTTCCAGCTCAGCCAGGCGCTGAACCTGCTCAAGGGCCTGAGCATCACCAGCGGCAAGTGATGCGCTATCTGCTGTTCGCCCTGCTCTGCCTGGCCGGTACCGCACACGCGGCACCGGCCAAGGCCTACCTCACGCTGATCATCGACGACCTGGGGCAGAGCCCTGCGCGAGATGCGCGTACCCTGGCCCTGCCCGGCCCGGTCACCCTCGCGATCATGCCCGATACCCCGCACGCCACCGCGTTCGCCCGCCAGGCGCACAAGGCCGGCAAGACGGTGATCCTGCACATGCCCATGGACCCGGCCACCGGCCCCTACGCCTGGCACCCGGATACCCCGCTGCCGGAGCTGGAACAACGCCTGGGCGCAGCCCTGGCCAAGGTGCCCTATGCCAGCGGCATCAACAACCACATGGGCAGCCGCATGACTGCACAGCCGCTGCCCATGGCCTGGCTGATGGCCGAGTTGCAGCGCCGCCATCTGTTCTTTGTCGACAGCCGCACCAGCGCCGCCACGGTCGCTGCGGCCAAGGCACAGGAACAGGGGCTGGCAAGCCTGTCGCGGGATGTGTTCCTGGATGACGTGCGCACCCCCGAGGCGATTGCCGGACAACTGCGCATCGCCGTGGAGCTGGCGCGCCGGCAGGGCTCGGCCGTGCTGATCGGCCACCCCTACCCGCAAACCCTGGAGGTGCTCGAACGCGAGCTGCCTCGCCTGAAGGCGCAGGGCATCGAGTGGGTCGAGATCCACCAGATGATTGCCCTGCGCAGCAACCAGGCGATGGCGGCCCACGGTGCCGGCGGGCGCTATCGCGCCAGCGCCGGCGGCCAGTAAGGCGCCTACGCCAGGGGGCGTAGCGGAAACCAGCCCTTGATGAAGGCCGGGGTGAGGTCGGCGCGCCAGATCACGCCCATCTTGCCGGTGGTTTTCGCCTCTTCGAGCAGGTCGGCATAGCCTTTGGTGCGTTGCGCCTCCAGTTTGATGTGGCCCTTGCTGAACGCTGCCGTGGGCGTGTCCAGGGCAGGATAGTGCAGGTGCACGTACCATTTGTCGCCGCCCGCCACACGCACTTCGTACTCGTCGATGAAGTCGCCGGCCGCCAGGGCCTTGCGCGGCGCCTTGAATTCGATGTGCAGTTGCTTGCGCTCCCACAGATACAGCAGGTTGCGCGCGGTGGGCTTCTGCGCCTTGCACATGCTCAGGCGCAGGGCATCGGCTGCGTCCCTGAGCCCCTGGGCCTCCTGGCGCAGCTGGGCAACGGTGGCCTGCTCGGTATCGGGCAGGCCGCTGTGGCGCTCGAAGTCATCCGCCACGCGGATCAGCCGATCGGCCAGGATGGTCAGCGGGAACACGATATCCCCCGGTTGATGCCCGCTGCCGGACAACCCCTGCTGCTTGGCCTTGAGCGGGGCGACCTGATCGAGCACCTGGCGCGCCTCGCTGCGCAGGGCCTTGCGCGGCTTGAGGCCGACCGGCGTGGCGGGCAGTACGGTCTTGATCGGGTTCCAGTCATCGCCGCCGTGCTCGCGGTAGGACGCCACGATGCGGTGGTTGGCATCCTCGATATCCACGATCGGCACCGGCTCGCCGGGCGATGGCGCCCGTACCCGCCCCACCACCACCCGGCGGGTACGCGTGACGATCACCTTGCGCTTGCGCGTCGGCCGGGGCGTCGTGCTGGTGGCCGGCACCGTGACCAGGCTGTCCAGTTCTGCCCTGGCGCTGGCATCGAGCTCGTCGAGGGTCTGCACGAACGCCGCCAGATAGTCCTTGCCGGGCACCGGCGCGAACAGGTCGCCCACATACTGGGCAACCGCCTTGGCCCGCGAGTAGCAGTGCGAGGCCTCGCGCAGCACCTGGATGCGCTCCTGGGGCGTGAACTCCTGGGCATCGATGCCCAGCTGCTCATGCGAAAGCACCCCGGCGACGATGTCCGGGTCCAGCAGCAAGTCCTTGTAGAACGGGCGCTGGGTGGCGTCCGCGATACGCGTGTCCAGGCTCATGTAGCCGAGGATTTCCAGGTAGGCCGTGCGGATGCGCTGGGCGCTGAACACCTTGAGCTCTTCACGCTTGGCCTCGCCATAGCGGATGATCTCGTCGGCCGTGGCCTTGACCGCCGGCTCGCGGCGAACCTCCTCGACCAGGGCGCTGCAGGCCTCGGCCTGCTCCAGGGCCAGCAGGTGGAACGTCTCGTTCTGCGTGTTGGCCTCCAGCAACGCGGAAAACGGCTGTGCGGTATCACCCAGGGTGACCTGGAACGCATTCTCGATCCAGGCATCGTGCAACGAGATCTTGAACTGCTTGCTGTGGTACTGGGCCTGCAACTGCAGGCGCGCCTGGAAGTTCATCCTGAAGTTCAGGTTCAGCGCCTTGCTGTAGTCGGCCGCAGTGATATGGCCGTAGAAATCCGCCAGTTTCAGGGTTTCGCGGGCTTCGAGGGTGGTGCGCAGCAGGTCCTTGGCCACCTCGATGAAGGCGTCCTGCTCGACCTTGAGTGCCTGCTCGGCCACTTGCGCACGCGTGCGTGCCTGCTTCATCGCTACCAGCCGGGTCGCCGTGCGATCGAGCTGGTACTCGCGCTGGGCCTTGAACATCGGGTCGAGCAAGGCGTTGAGCTCGTTGACCTTGGGGGTCATGGCCACAATGCGCCTGAGGCAATCCTGCTGCGCCGACTCCAGCGTGGTGTTGAGCTGCTGAAGCTGCAGCCTGTTCTGCGCCTTCTTCTCCTGCAGGCTCATGCGCTTTTTCGGCCCGCCCCCGCGCAGCCCCAGGCGCAGGTCCAGTTGCCAGCTGCCTTCGCTGCTACGCCGCAGCCACGGGCCACGGCGGCTGCTGTCGAGGGGGTCGACGATGCAGAAGCGCCCCTCGACCTCCAGCACGCGGTACCAGCGGTCATCGAGTTTTACATGCGCGTGCCCGTCGATCAGCGCCAGGCCGCGGCGCTCCCCCGTCTTGATCAGGCCGGTCGGCTCCTGGCCGGGCGTGACCTGCATCGGGCGCAGGAACGCACGCAGCTCGGGCGTCGCTTCGTTGCGCATGCCGCTCCAGGAGAAGTCCATGGCTGTCGGCAACGCACCGGCACTGCGCAGTTGCGGAACCAGGGGCTGCTGCACCGGTACCAGCACGCCGGTCACTGGCAGCTCGCCGCGCACCGGCAACGTTTGCTGCAGCATCGAGGGCTGCACCTTGATCGGCGTCGCGCGCGCCATGCCGACCTCCCCGGCCCCGTGCATGAACACCGTGCTCAGGTTGAACAGCAGGTCGACCACGGCCTGGGCGCGCGTGGTGTCATCCCCCTCGCGCAGCGCCTTGAAGTCGCTGTCCAGGCTGCTGACCAGTTGCACCAGCCATCCGGCGACAGCTGTCGGCCCACGCAGGTAGGGCAGCGCGATATTGAACAGCAGCCAGCCCGCCTCCTTGAAGCGCAGCCAGCGATCTTCGGCGTTGGATACCGATTGCCGGTCACCCAGGGTGATCAGCGCATCCACCGTACTGGTGTAGAAATGCGCCAGCAGGTCACCGGTCAGCGCAGCGCCGCCAAGACGCGGCACGTTCGCCCCCGGCACAGCCACCGGTTCATCCACCGTGATCCCCAGGTGAGGGTTGGCAAAGCCGCCATTGGCATAGATGCGCCGGGCGTCCCGTCCCATCCAGTTCAGCACGCTGGCTTGCAGCTCGGGCTCCTCGAGGGCCTTGAACAATGCAGCCTCGCTGGCAAATTCGCGCAGCAGGGGCTCGAACAGCGGCCGGTACAGCACCCGCTCGGGCCTGCCGGGCAGGGCGAACACGAACATGTTGTCGACCACGTCGGGGCTGGCCCCTTCGCCACTGAGGAAGGTCAGCGGGCGCACCTCGACCCGGTCGGTCTGGTCGGTGCTCATGGCGTAGTCCACGCAGCGCAGGCCCTGGCGGGTGAAGCCCTGCTCGCCCCTGATCCGGTATTCCAGCGCCAGCAATGGCAGTTGTGCGCGCAGCGTGTCGGCGAACAGCTGCCGACGCTCGTCGGCCTGGCGTGCATCGGTGCGCATGGCCTGTTCGATCACTGCCAGGTAGTTGGCCCCGACATCCACGGCGGTGATGAGTGTCATCACATACTCGGCGCTCAGCCATGCGGCGATCTCGTCGCCATCGGCATGGGCAATGCTCATCGGGCCCTTGGGCAGGCCGGACAGGTTTTCCAGCGCGGCATCCACCAGCAGCAGCCTGACCGTCTCGACGAAGCCGAAGCCACCCTGGCCATAGGGCACCTGGAAGGTCAGCACCAGCTTGTAGGGGTCGTAGGTCGGCCCGCCCGGTTGATCTGCCGCCATGCGCTCGCCCAGCGCCTTGGCGGCATAGTCGCGCAGGGTCGGGATACCGTGGTCATAGGCCTTGCCGGCATTGCGCTGGTGCGCCAGCGCCATGCTCAGCCATTGCATGCGGTAGTCCAGGTAATCGGCCCCCGAAGCCTGCTTGAGCCATGCCGGCAGCTGGCCAAGCACCTGGGTGTCGGCAGGCGTCGGCACGAATGCCCGGTTGCCGGCCAGGCGCGCAGCCACATCGGACACCGTGGCAAACAACCCCTCGAGCTCGGTCACCGACTGCCCGCCCAGGCGCAGCGCCTGCACGTCGCGCAGTTGCTGATCGAGCAACGCCTCGGCCTGGACCCTGAACGGATTGCCTTCGACCTCCAGCAACTGCCACTGCAGCCCGACCAGCCGATAGGCGCCTTCGAGTTCGTCGGTCAACGCCTCGCCGAACGCCTTCAGCGAGGCGTGGGCGCTGACCTGACCTGCGGGCGTACAGCGCAGCACCTGCTCGCCGCGGACCAACACCAGATCGCTGAGCAGCATCTGCGTGCTGGTCAGGCTGGCGTCGAGCTGCAGTTGCACCAGGTACACCCGTACGGCCTGCTCGCCCTGGGCCTGACGCAGCGACCAGCGTGGCCATTGCAGCACCTGGCCCAGCATCCCGGCCCAGGCCTGTTTGCCGCCGGCGTGTGGCACCAGGGCCTGGGCCAGGGTTCTGGCCAGCCAGCTCAGGCGCGGAACGCCTTCACTGCCCCTGGCCTGCCAGTAGTTCATCAGGGCCCGCTGGAACTCGGCCACGATGCCGTCGGCAAACACCTTGATCATTTCGCGCAGGGCGTCCGCATCAAGTGCATGGCCCTGCAGCTTGAGTTTCACCGCATCGGCCTGGCCCAGAAAACCGGACAAGCCCCCCGCATGCATCTGCAACGGCTCCCAGGTGCACAGGTTGTCCAGTGCAGCGTCCACCAGCGGGCGTACCTGATAGAACTGCGCGCTGCTGTCGGGCACGTACAAACGCAGCGCCTCCACATCGGCGGACAGCCCGGGGAAGTACTCGCGCAGCAAACGCTCCAGCAGCGTGACGCTGGCGCTGCGCAGGGTCGGGCGGCTGGCGAACTGCTCGGCCACCATGGCGGCGAGGGCATTGTCGGGTTCGGGCGTGGGCAGGTCTTGCAGGATATGCAGTGGCATCTAACACCTTCCATGAGTGATCGGGCTGTGCAATTCACAGCGACGATCCATCACAGCAGCCCGGTGCATGGCCGCGGCACTACATAGTTAGGCGCTTACAGGTAGCGGGCGAAGGTGGCGTCGACGAAGCCTTCGTCGCGCAACTGGTCCAGGCTGTGCTGGAGCTTTTCCACCACCGCATCGGGTACCTGGCGGTTGAGTGCCAGGTACAGCTGGGCGCCGTTGAAGCGCAGCACGGTCTTGAGCTGGGTGATGCCGATCTGGCGGGCCAGGTAGCGACCGGCGGGGTCGCCGGTGGCCCACAGGTCGATCTGGCCTTCGAGCAGCTTGCGGGCGTTGTCCTGGTCGCGCAGCACGGTGATCGGCTTGAGCCCCTTGCTGCTCAGGTGCTGGGCGATGGCATCGCCTTTATAGGCACCGATCCGGTAGCCGCGCGCGTCGCCGAGGTGTTCGAGAGTGATGGGGCTGTCGGGGCGGGCCAGCAGAATCCAGTCGTCAGGGCCCAGCGGCCCGACCCACTTGAAGAGCTTTTCGCGGTCGGGTTGGCGGGCCATCACGAACACACCGTGATTGGGGCTGTTCAGGGCCTGCTGGTACACGCGTTCCCACGGGAAGCGCAGGGTCATGCTGTAGGGGATGGCGGCGCGCTTGAACATCTCGCGAACCAGGTCGGCGGCGATGCCCTGGATCTTGTCTTCGCGGGCGAAGTTCTTGCCGTCGCTGGCCATGTTGTAGGGCGGGAAGTTTTCGGTGAGCAGCACCATCGGGTCCGCGGCGCGGACGGTGGCAGCGAGGGAGAAGAGGCTGACGAGCACGACGAGCAAGCGTGTGAACATAGGATGGACCCGATTCCCTGGCGATGTGCCTGCATTACCTTAACAGCAAATGCTTCGCCGGCAAGGCCGGCTCCTACAGGTTCGCTGCAGTGTAGGAGCCGGCCTTGCCGGCGAATGCGGCCGCTCAGCGCACGCAGATGCCGCGCTGCGCCATGTAGGCCTTGGCTTCAGGCACCGTGTACTCGCCGAAGTGGAAGATGCTGGCCGCCAGCACTGCGCTGGCATGCCCTTCCAGGATGCCGTCGGCCAGGTGCTGCAGGTTGCCCACACCACCGGAGGCGATCACCGGAATGCCCAGCGCGTCGCTGATGGCGCGGGTCACGCCCAGGTCGAAGCCGCTCTTCATGCCGTCCTGGTCCATGCTGGTGAGCAGGATCTCGCCCGCGCCCAGGCCTTCCATCTTCTTCGCCCACTCCACCGCATCCAGCCCGGTAGGCTTGCGCCCGCCGTGGGTGAAGATCTCCCAGCGCGGGGTTTCGCCCGGGCCGGAGACCTTCTTGGCATCGATGGCAACCACGATGCACTGCGAGCCGAAATGCTGCGCGGCCTCGCCCACGAACTCGGGGTTGAACACCGCTGCGGTGTTGATCGAGACCTTGTCGGCACCGGCGTTGAGCAGGTTGCGGATATCCTGCACAGTGCGCACGCCGCCGCCCACGGTCAGCGGAATGAACACCTGGCTGGCCATGCGCTCGACGGTATGCAACGTGGTGTCGCGGCCATCGACGCTGGCAGTGATGTCGAGGAAGGTGATCTCGTCGGCACCCTGCTCATCGTAGCGACGGGCGATTTCCACCGGGTCGCCGGCATCACGGATGTTCTCGAACTTGACGCCCTTGACCACTCGACCGTTGTCGACGTCCAGGCAAGGGATGATGCGTTTGGCCAGCGCCATGCCGTTCTCCTCAGCCTTTGTAGCTGTCGCAGAAGGCTTGCGCCTCGGCCACATCCAGCGTGCCTTCGTAGATCGCACGGCCGGTGATGGCGCCGATGATCCCCGGTGCCCTGGCGTCGAGCAGGGCCTTGATGTCACCCAGGTTGTGGATGCCACCGGAGGCGATCACCGGGATCTTGGTGGCGGCAGCCAAAGCGGCGGTGAACGGCACGTTGCAGCCTTGCATCATGCCGTCCTTGGCGATGTCGGTGTAGACGATCGCCGAGACGCCATCGGCCTCGAAACGCTTGGCCAGGTCGATGACTTGCACCGAGCTGACCTCGGCCCAGCCGTCGGTGGCCACGAAGCCGTCCTTGGCGTCCAGGCCCACGATCACCTTGCCGGGGAACGCACGGCAGGCTTCGGCCACGAACTCGGGTTGCTTGACCGCCTTGGTGCCGATGATCACGTAGCTGACGCCGGCCTTGACGTAATGCTCGATGGTTTCCAGCGAGCGGATGCCGCCGCCGATCTGGATCGGCAGGTTCGGGTAGCGCTTGGCAATGGCAGTCACCACCTCGCCGTTGACCGGCTGGCCTTCGAAGGCACCGTTCAGGTCGACCAGGTGCAGGCGGCGGCAGCCACCGTCGACCCATTTGGCGGCCATGCTCACCGGGTCATCGGAAAATACCGTGGAATCTTCCATGCGGCCTTGGCGCAAACGTACGCAAGCACCGTCCTTGAGATCGATAGCGGGAATAATCAGCATCTGGGGAACCTGTCTATTCGGTAAACAGTGAGCTCGGGAAGTCAGTTCTTCTCGAGCGACCACAAGTCGCTTTCAATGCTTTCGAACCTCTCTTTGAGGTGCGCCTGCACATCGAAAATCGCCCTGTTGTAGTAATGCGGTGCAATCTCCTGGCTGAACAGCTCCAGCACTTCAGCCACCTCGAACGAACCCAGCTCAAGCTCGAAGCGGTCTTCGAGAAAACGCTTGAGCTTGGCCAGCGCCTCGCGCTCTTCTTCAGGCGCGAGGGTGAGGATCGGCCGCTTGGCGCGGGACTTGCCCATTACCGGCGACCATCCCAGCCGGCGAAGTTCTGCAGCAGCTGCAGGCCATGGGTATGGCTCTTCTCCGGGTGGAACTGCACGGCAAAGCGCGAGCCGTCGGCCAGCGCGGCGGCAAAGTCGACGCCATAGTGACCACTGCCCGCCACCTGCGCCGCGTTGGCGGCGGTGATGTAGTAGCTGTGCACGAAGTAGAAGCGCGCACGGTCGGGGATGTCGTGCCACAGCGGGTGGTCGATGGCCTGGGATACTTCGTTCCAGCCCATGTGCGGCACCTTAAGGTGCTCGCCGTCCTCGTGCAGGCCCTTGCCGAAGAAGCGCACATTGCCCGGGAACAGGCCGATGCAATCGACGCCGTCGTTCTCTTCGCTGTGGTCGAGCAGGGCCTGCATGCCCACGCAGATGCCGAGGAAGGGGCGGTCCTGGCTGACTTCACGCACCAGGCTGTCGAAGCCCAGGCGGCGAATCTCGGCCATGCAGTCGCGGATCGCGCCCACACCCGGGAACACCACGCGGTCGGCCTCGCGGATCACCGCAGCATCGCTGGTGATCAGCACCTTGCCGGCGCCCACGTGCTCCAGGGCCTTGGCCACCGAGTGCAGGTTGCCCATGCCGTAGTCGATAACGGCTACCGTCTGCATTACAGGCAGCCCTTGGTCGACGGCATCTGGCCGGCCATGCGTTCGTCCAGCTCGATGGCCATGCGCAGTGCGCGGCCGAAGGCCTTGAACACGGTCTCGATCTGGTGGTGGGTGTTGTGCCCGCGCAGGTTGTCGATGTGCAGCGAGACGTTGGCGTGGTTGACGAAGCCCTGGAAGAATTCCTGGAACAGGTCGACGTCGAAACCGCCCACGGTGGCGCGGGTGAAGGGCACGTGCATCTCCAGGCCCGGGCGGCCGGAGAAGTCGATGACCACGCGCGACAGCGCCTCGTCCAGCGGCACGTAGGCATGGCCGTAGCGGCGGATGCCCTTCTTGTCGCCGATGGCCTGGTTGAATGCCTGGCCCAGGGTGATACCGACGTCTTCGACGGTATGGTGATCGTCGATGTGCAGGTCGCCCTTGCACTCGATGTCCAGATCGATCAGCCCATGTCGGGCGATCTGGTCGAGCATGTGTTCGAGGAAAGGCACACCGATATCGAATCGGGCCTTGCCGCTGCCATCCAGGTTAATCGAGGCCTTGATCTGGGTTTCCAGAGTATTGCGCTCGACGCTAGCCGTACGTTCGACCATCACCAGCTCCGCAAAATCATTGGGCGAAAAAGGTGTCCATTATAGGCCTAGATACGCGTGGCTTGGAACGAAGAAGACAGTTGGCGGGGAATTTGCGTCAGCAGTACCGGCCTCATCGCGGGTCAAGCCCGCTCCCACACGGTCAGCAGAGATCCTTGTAGGAGCGGGCTTGACCCGCGATGCCTTTAATGGAACAGCACCGCAGTCTTCTGCAGGGTCACCCACACCCCCCACGCCAGCGGAATGCCCACCACCAGCCACGCGGCAATCACTAGCGGCCGGCTGCCCGGCGCGGCCTTCCACTCCAGCACGGTGCTGCCATTGGCGCCCTTGTCGTGCCCCAGCGCCTGTTCGGCCGCCAGTTGCGCATCGGTCATGAAGTACTTGTCGGCCACCGGCCGCACCAGCGCGTTGCACAAAAAGCCCAGCGCCAGCAGCCCGGCCAGGATGTACAGGGTCATGTCATACGCCGCCGCCCGCTCCACGCCCATCTCCAGCTGATATTCGCGCAGGTAGGTGATCAGCACCGGGCCCAGCACCCCGGCTGCCGCCCAGGCGGTCAGCAGGCGACCGTGAATGGCGCCCACCATCTGCGTGCCGAACAGATCGGCCAGGTACGCCGGCACCGTGGCGAAGCCGCCACCGTACATCGACAGGATGATGCAGAACGCCGCCACGAACAGCGCGATGTTGCCCAGGTGGCCCATGTTCGGGATCAGCGCATACAGCGCCACGCCTAGGGCGAAGAAGGCAAAATAGGTGTTCTTGCGCCCGATGTAGTCGGAGAACGAGGCCCAGAAGAAACGCCCGCCGATGTTGAACAGGCTCAGCAACCCGGTGAAGCCCGCGGCAATGGCGGCAATCTGTGCCAGTTGCGTGGCATCCAGCTGGCTGAAGCTCAGGTCGTTGCCCAGTAGCTTGCCGGCGAACACTTCCTGCAGCAGCGGCGAGGCCATGCCCAGAATGCCGATGCCGGCCGACACGTTAAGGCACAGCACCAGCCAGATCAGCGCGAACTGCGGCGTCTTCCACGCCACGCTGACGTGCACGTGGCGGTGGGTGATCATCGCGTTGCCGGCCTTTTTCTGCGGCGCGCTCCAGCCTTCGGGCTTCCAGCCGGTGGGCGGCACGCGGTAGGCCAGGGCGCCGCCGAGCATGAACACGAAGTAGATCAGCGCCATCACCACGAAGCTCTGCCACACGCCCACCCCGTCAGGGCCGGCGAAGTGGCTCATCAGCGCCGCCGCCAGTGGCGCGCCGACCATGGCGCCACCGCCAAAGCCCATGATCGCCATGCCGGTGGCCATGCCGCGCTTGTCCGGGAACCACTTGATCAGCGTCGATACCGGCGAAATGTAGCCCAGCCCCAGGCCGATACCGCCGATCACGCCACTGCCCAGCCACATCAGCCACAGCTGGTGGGTGTACACCCCCAGCGCCGACATCAGCAGGCCACCGCACCAGCACAGGGTCGAGACCACCCCGGCCTTGCGCGGCCCGGCATGCTCCAGCCAGCCGCCCCAGATGGCCGCCGAACAACCGAGGAACACGAAGAACAGCGTGTAGATCCAGCTCAGCATCGAGATCGGCCAGTCGCACTCGGCGGTGAACAGGCGCCCCACGAAGCTCATCTCCGGCGCACACGCCACCGGCGCACTGATACCGATGGCCTGCGACAGCGGCAGCCAGAACACCGAAAAGCCATAGGCCATGCCGATGCACAGGTGAATGGCCAGGGCCGCCGGTGGCACCAGCCAGCGGTTGAAACCGGCCCTGGCGACAATGCGTTCCTTGGACAGGAAGCCGGGCGTACTGGCGATGCCGCCCACCGTAGTGCTGCTCATTGTTGTTCCCCTCGTGATATGGATGCTCCACCGACCAGGCCTGCTGCCTGCGACTTTGGCTGCCAGGGGCAGCACGTCGTTTATCTGGCAACCGGCCCTTTGACGCGACAATCGGCCGCAACGGGACCGTGGAGGCGCGAGAGAGTACCATTCGCCGCACTCGCTGAAATTAGGCTGATACTGTGGTTTTTGCGAAAACTGATACCCCCGTGTCAGGAACTGCCCCGCCGGTTGCTGTCCAAACCCGGGTCGCGCCGCGCCCGCGCGCCCTGCACGGGGCTATACTCTGCGGCTGAATTTTACAATCGGACTACAAGGACTCGCCCATGAAAGCGTTCGGCAAAATCCTGGGGCTGGTGATACTCGGGTTGTTGCTGATCATTGTGGCGCTGGGCTTTGCCCTGACCCACCTCTTCGATCCCAACGACTACAAAGACGAGATCCGCCAGCTGGCACGCGACAAGGCCCACGTCGAGCTGACGCTCAACGGCGACATCGGCTGGAGCCTGTTCCCGTGGCTGGGGCTGGAACTGCACGAGGCGAGCATCGCCACGCTCAACAATCCCAAGGTGC
Source organism: Pseudomonas sp. 8209 (assembly GCF_028682105.1). NCBI lineage: Bacteria > Pseudomonadati > Pseudomonadota > Gammaproteobacteria > Pseudomonadales > Pseudomonadaceae > Pseudomonas > Pseudomonas sp. 8209. The sequence goes on along the minus strand of NZ_JANIAH010000003.1, from coordinate 183,644 downwards.
CATTCGCCGACCTGCAGATGCTCGGCCTGTCGGTGCGTGTACTGCCGCTGCTGCGCCGTGAAGTGCAGATGAGCGACGTGCGCGTCGAGGGCCTTAACCTGACCCTGGCCCGCGACGAGCACGGCCACGGCAACTGGGAAGACATCGGCAAGCCGCTGCCGGCCGCCACCCCAGCTGCACCGGCCGAAGGCAGCGCCGGCACACCGGCCCCAGGCGAGGCCCCGGCCAAGCCGGCCGCCGCCGAGCGCCCGGTCAAGCTGGACATCGACAGCCTCACCGTGAACAACGCCAAGGTGCAGTACAGCGATGCGCAAAGCGGCCAGAGTTTCAGCGCCGAGAGCATCCAGCTGAGCACCGGCGCGGTTCACGAAGGGGTCAACATTCCGCTGACCATGACCGCCTTCTTCAGCGCTGGCCAGCCGGCCCTGCGCGCCCGCACCGAGCTCAAGGGCGAGCTGCGCTTCGACCGTGCGCTCAAGCGCTATCAGTTCGAAGACATGAAGCTCAGTGGCGAAGCCTCCGGCGAGCCGCTGCAGGGCAAGACCATGACCTTCGCCGCCCAGGGCCAGTTGCTGGTGGACATGGCCGCGAACGTCGCCGAATGGAACGGCCTGAAGCTGTCGGCCAACCAGCTGCGCGCCCTGGGCGAGCTGAACGTGCGTGACCTGAACAGCACGCCCAAGCTCACCGGCGGCCTGTCCATCGCCCAGCTCGACCTGCGCACGTTCCTCGACAGCGTCGGCGTGGCAGTGCCACCGATGGCCGATGCCGCCACCCTGGGCAAGTTCGAGCTGGTCAGCCGCCTGGAAGGCAGCCCCACCCGCCTGGCTCTGGAAGACCTGGCAGTGAAGCTCGACGACAGCACCTTCACCGGCCGCCTGGCGGTGGATGACTTCGCCAAGCAAGCCCTGCGCGTGCAGCTAAAAGCCGACACGTTCAATGCCGACCGCTACCTGCCGGCCAAGAGCGAGGCCGCCACCGGCGCCAAGGCCGCGCGCCAGGCCGAGGTGCAGCAGAATGAAGCCGGTGCGCTGGCCGGAGCCGGCACCACACCGCTGCCGGACGCACCCACCAAGACCGCCTGGAGCACCGACAAGCTGCTGCCGGTGGACCGCCTGCGCGTACTCGACCTGCAGGCAGACCTGAGCTTCGGCGTGCTCACCCTTGAACAGCTGCCTATCCAGAACGCCGTGCTCAAGGCCCGTGGCCAGGGTGGCCTGATCACCCTGGACACCCTGCAGGGCGGCCTCTACAACGGCGACTTCGCTACCAAGGGCACCCTCGACGTGCGCCCTGCGGTACCGCAGATCGGCCTGAGTACCCAGGTCAACCGCGTACCGGTGGAGCACTTCATCAAGAGCCAGACCGACACCCCGCCGGTCAAGGGCCTGCTGACCCTGAGCAGCAACCTGACCGGCAGCGGCAACAGCCAGAAGGCGCTGATCGACACCCTCAATGGCAACGCCAGCTTCGTCATCAACAACGGTGTGCTGGTCAATGCCAACCTCGAGCAGCAGCTGTGCCAGGGCATCGCCACCCTCAACCGCAAGGCCCTGAGCGGCGAACCACGCGGCAAGGACACCCCGTTCCAGGAACTCAAGGGCAGCCTGGTGCTGCGCAACGGCGTGGCCAGCAACCCGGACCTGAAGGTGCGCATCCCGGGCCTGACCGTCAACGGCCACGGCGACCTCGACCTGCGCGTGCTGGGCATGGACTACCGCGTGGGCGTGATCGTCGAGGGCGACAAGCGCGACATGCCCGACCCGGCCTGCCAGGTCAACGAGCGCTACGTGGGGCTGGAGTTCCCGCTGCGCTGCCGTGGCCCGCTGGAGCTGGGTGCCAAGGCCTGCCGCGTGGACAAGGATGGCCTGGGCAAGCTGGCCGGCAAGGCGCTGGGCAACAAGCTGCAGGAAAAGCTCAACGAAAAGCTGGGTGACAAGGTCAGTCCCGAACTCAAAGACGCACTCAAGGGCCTGTTCAAACGATGAATCCCGAGCAGTTTTCCAGCGCCGTGCTGGAATGGTACGACCGTAACGGCCGCCACGACCTGCCCTGGCAACAGGGCATCACCCCGTACCGGGTGTGGGTGTCGGAGATCATGCTGCAACAGACCCAGGTGAGCACCGTGCTCAACTACTTCGGGCGCTTCATGCAAGCCCTGCCCAGCGTCGAGGCCCTGGCCGCGGCGCCGGAGGACGAGGTGCTGCACCTGTGGACCGGGCTGGGCTACTACACCCGCGCGCGCAACCTGCAGAAGACCGCGAAGATCGTGGTGGAGCAGTACGCCGGCCAATTCCCGCGCGATGTCGAGAAGCTCACCGAGCTGCCCGGCATCGGCCTGTCCACTGCCGGGGCAATCGCCAGCATCAGCATGGGCCTGCGTGCGCCGATCCTGGACGGCAACGTCAAGCGCGTGCTGGCCCGCTACACCGCGCAGGAAGGCTACCCGGGCGAGCCCAAGGTGGCCAAGGCGCTGTGGGCCAACGCCGAGCGCTTTACCCCCCACAGCCGGGTCAACCACTACACCCAGGCGATGATGGACCTGGGCGCCACCCTGTGCACGCGCAGCAAGCCCAGTTGCCTGCTGTGCCCGCTGGAGCGCGGCTGCGAGGCGCACATGCTCGGCCAGGAGATCCGCTACCCGATCCCCAAGCCGCGCAAGACCCTGCCCCAGCGCAGCACACTGATGCCGCTGCTGGCCAACAACGAGGGCGCCATCCTGCTGTACCGGCGCCCGTCCAGCGGCCTGTGGGGCGGTTTGTGGAGCCTGCCGGAGCTGGACAGCCTCGACGACCTGCAACACCTGGCCGAGCAGCACGGGGTGAACCTGGGCGAGCCCGTGGCGCTGGACAGCCTGATCCACACCTTCAGCCACTTCCAGCTGGCGATCCAACCCTGGCTGGTGCCGGTGGCCCCCCAGGGTGACCACGTGGCCGAGGCCGACTGGCTCTGGTATAACCTCGCCACCCCGCCGCGCCTGGGCCTTGCTGCCCCGGTCAAGAAACTGCTCAAACGCGCGGCCCACGTATTGAATGCAGGAGAGTCGTCATGACCCGCACCGTAATGTGCCGCAAGTACAAAGAAGAGCTGCCTGGCCTGGAGCGCCCGCCGTATCCCGGCGCCAAGGGCCAGGACATTTTCGAGCATATCTCGCAGAAGGCCTGGGCCGACTGGCAGAAGGAACAGACCATGCTGATCAACGAGAAGCGCCTGAACATGATGAACGCCGAGGACCGCAAGTACCTCCAGGGCGAGATGGACAAGTTCTTCTCCGGCGAAGAATACGAGAAGGCCGAAGGCTACGTGCCGCCTGCCGAATAACCCCGGAAATTCGTAAGCGACGGAATTAATTTAATAAATTTTCAAAAAGTCGTTGACGCAAATCCGAAAAACGCTTTTAATGCGCCCCGTTGCCCAGATAGCTCAGTCGGTAGAGCAGGGGATTGAAAATCCCCGTGTCGGCGGTTCGATTCCGTCTCTGGGCACCACTAATACCGAAAAGCCCCAAGCGAAGTGATTCCTTGGGGTTTTTTATTGCCTGCGATTTGGTGCTCCCCAGGTCGTCACCTTCGCCGGCCAGGCCGGCGCCTACCAGGGTTCATGGATGAAAAGGCTTGTGATGACGGCGCTTGCGCTGGTGTGCCTGAACGGTTGCGTCGGCTTCAAGTCCGCCTCGCCCCAGACCCGCGTCGAAAAGACCGACACCTACCGCCAGCTGCTCGGCCGTGATATCACCCCGCACATCACCCGCACCGAACGTTCCGAAGCCACCCGGGAATGGTGCGGCATCAGCCTGTGGCTGGTGGTGCTGCCCGTGCCGCTGAAGCTGCCGGTGTGCTCGACCTACACCGAAGCCGCGTTCGGCCACGACAGGTTCGGCGACGAGCGCGTGCTGATGTACACCACCCACAGCGTCGACAAGAACCCCTACCTCAATGCCTGCGGCCCGTTCATGTTCCTGGCGCCGATCATGCACGGCTATGAAGGCAATGCGCTGTGCGGGCGGCTGCCCTAGCGGCACGCCCCTGCTGCACGCGGCGACACAGGCTTGGGTTTGCCGAGGGAGTGAGGTTCAATAGCGCCACGCATCACCTTCTTTCAAGGATTACCCGCAATGGCTTCCAGCAGCAAACAGCAAAAACGCGCCAAGCGCGCCGCCAGCAAGGCCCGCGAGAACCGCATGGTACGCAGCGGCCAGGCGGTCAAGAGCAGCGGCGAGAGCGCCAGCGCCAGCGTCGAGCAAGTGTTCACCAAGGCCATGGAATCGGGCAGCTACACCGCGCTGTTCGAAAAGATGAAACAGGCACAGGACACCGGCCTGGCCTCGATGATTGCCGTGTTCCTGGTCGACCCGCTGCTGGCCCTGGTGCTCAAGGGGCACAAGGAAGAACACTCCACCGACTACATCTGCAAGGTGTTCTGCGCCTACCGCCACTGGCTGGACGGCACCGAAGAGGCCCAAGCGATGCAGTGGCTGGAGAGCGACGAGTTCCAGGACGCCTATGTGCAGGCCTCGGAGATCGTCTCCAAGCAGAAGAAATTCGGTTGAGCAACGACCCGGGCTGCGCCGCAGCCCAGGGCCGGCAAAACCCCCGGATGCTGTGCAACCGGTCAAAAACGGCTTTCCAGCATCGGCCAAAACTGGCACCATCGCGCCTTTTTTCATCACGGCTACGGCCCGTGGAAATGGGGTGCGCGGTCATCCGCGCGACAGTCCGCTGCATCGATGCGACACCCACCTGCCCACAGGCCCTTCGCCCCACCCGCCGTTGTTGGCTGTCGTTCGAGCGCTATGCTAGCGTTGCGCCTCGCCAGGAAGGCCGACAACAGCAGGCACGCACCAGAACTCAAGAGGACCGCACATGGCCCAGGCCACGCCCGCGCTGGAAATCCGCAACCTGCACAAGCGCTACGGCGCGCAGGAGATTCTCAAGGGCATTTCGCTGACCGCCCGCGACGGCGACGTGATTTCGATCCTGGGATCGTCCGGTTCCGGCAAGTCCACCTTGCTGCGCTGCATCAACCTGCTGGAAAACCCCCACGAAGGCCAGATCCTGGTCGCCGGTGAAGAGCTCAGGCTCAAGGCCGGCAAGAACGGCGAACTGGTCGCCGCCGACAACAGGCAGATCAACCGCCTGCGCAGCGAGATCGGCTTCGTGTTCCAGAACTTCAACCTGTGGCCGCACATGAGCGTGCTCGACAACATCATCGAGGCGCCGCGCCGGGTGCTCGGCCAGAGCAAGGCCGAGGCCATCGAGCACGCCGAGGCGCTGCTGGACAAGGTCGGCATCCACAACAAGCGCCACAGCTACCCGGCCGAACTCTCCGGCGGCCAGCAGCAGCGTGCCGCCATTGCGCGCACCCTGGCGATGAAGCCCAAGGTCATTCTGTTCGACGAGCCCACCTCGGCGCTGGACCCGGAAATGGTCCAGGAAGTGCTCAACGTGATCCGCGCGCTGGCCGAAGAAGGCCGTACCATGCTACTGGTTACCCATGAAATGAGCTTCGCCCGGCAGGTGTCCAGTGAAGTCATCTTCCTGCACCAGGGCCTGGTGGAAGAGCAAGGATCGCCGCAGCAGGTTTTCGAAAACCCGAACTCGGCGCGTTGTAAACAATTCATGTCCAGCAACCGCTAACGGAGCAACACGCATGCAGAACTACAAGAAATTCCTCCTGGCCGCTGCCGCCACCCTGGTGTTCTCGGCCAACGCCATGGCCGCCGAAAAGCTGAAAATGGGCATCGAAGCGGCCTACCCGCCCTTCAACAACAAGGATGCCAGCGGCCAGGTCGTAGGCTTCGACAAGGACATCGGCGACGCCCTGTGCGCCAAGATGAAGGTCGAATGCGAAGTGGTCACCTCCGACTGGGACGGCATCATCCCGGCCCTGAACGCCAAGAAGTTCGACTTCCTGATCTCGTCGCTGTCGATCACCGACGAGCGCAAGCAGGCCGTTGACTTCACCGACCCGTACTATTCCAACAAGCAGCAGTTCATCGCCCCGAAAAACGTCGACTTCAAGACCGACCGCGCCTCGCTCAAGGGCAAGACCATCGGCACCCAGCGCGCCACCCAGGCCGCAACCTGGCTGGACGACAACGGCGGCATGGACGGCGACTTCAAGGTCAACCTGTACGACGGCCAGGAAAACGCCTACCTGGACCTGACCTCCGGCCGCCTGGACGCCATCCTGGCCGACAAGTACGCCAACTACGACTGGCTCAAGTCCGATGCCGGCAAGAACTACGAGTTCAAGGGCGACCCGGTCAACGAGAGCGACAAGGTCGGCATTGCCGTGCGCAAGGGTGACACCCAGCTGCGCGACAGGCTGAACGCCGCCCTCAAGGAAATCGTTGCCGACGGCACCTACAAGAAGATCAACGACAAGTACTTCCCTTTCAGCATCTATTGATTCGCCCGACCGGCACCGCCCCTGCGGCGGTGCCCGTCCCTGAACAAGCCTGCCCATGAATATTGATCTCTACGGATTCGGTCCGGCCCTGGCGGCTGGCACCCTGATGACCGTGCAACTGGCGCTGTCGGCCCTGTGCCTGGGGCTGGTGCTGGGGTTGCTCGGCGCCCTGGCCAAGACCTCGCCGTACAAGCCGCTGCAGTGGCTTGGCGGTTTCTACTCGACCCTGGTGCGCGGCGTGCCCGAGCTGCTGTGGGTGTTGCTGATCTACTTCGGCACCGTCAGCCTGATGAGCAAGCTGGGCGACCTCCTGAATATTCCCGGCCTTGAGCTGAGCGCCTTTGCTGCCGGCGTGATCGCTCTGGGCCTGTGCTTCGGTGCCTATGCCACCGAAGTGTTCCGTGGCGCGATCCTGGCCATCCCCAAAGGCCACCGCGAAGCGGGCCTGGCCCTGGGCCTGTCCAAGGCGCGGATCTTCTCGCGGCTGATCCTGCCGCAGATGTGGCGCATCGCCCTGCCCGGCCTGGGCAACCTGTTCATGATCCTGATGAAGGACACCGCGCTGGTGTCGGTGATCGGCCTTGAAGAGATCATGCGCCACTCGCAGGTGGCCGTGACCGTCACCAAGCAGCCGTTCACCTTCTACATGGTGGCGGCAATCATCTACCTGGGCCTGACCATCCTTGCGATGATCGGCATGCACTTCCTGGAAAAACGCGCCGCACGCGGCTTCGCGAGGGCCAACCAATGAACTGGGAAGTGATCATCAAGTGGCTGCCACGCCTGGCCCAGGGCGCAACCCTGACCCTGGAGCTGGTGGCCATCGCGGTCATCGCCGGGCTGATCCTGGCCATCCCGCTGGGCATCGCCCGCTCCTCGCGCCACTGGTACGTGCGCGCGCTGCCGTATGGCTACATCTTCTTCTTCCGTGGCACGCCGCTGCTGGTGCAGCTGTTTCTGGTGTACTACGGCATGGCGCAGTTCGAGATCGTGCGCAACAGCGCCCTGTGGCCGTACCTGCGCGATCCGTTCTGGTGCACCGTACTGACCATGACCCTGCACACTGCCGCCTACATCGCCGAGATCCTGCGGGGCGCGCTGCAGGCCATCCCGCGCGGGGAGATCGAGGCGGCGCGGGCGCTGGGCATGTCCCGGGCCAAGGCGCTGTTCTACATCATGCTGCCGCGCGCGGCGCGCATCGGCCTGCCGGCCTACAGCAACGAAGTGATCCTGATGCTCAAGGCCAGCGCCCTGGCCAGTACCGTGACCCTGCTGGAACTGACCGGCATGGCACGCACGATCATCGCGCGCACCTACCTGCCGGTGGAGATCTTCTTTGCCGCCGGCCTGTTCTACCTGCTGATCTCGTTCCTGCTGGTGCAGGGCTTCAAGGTGCTCGAGCGCTGGTTGCGGGTCGATGCCTGCCAGGGCCGCTGAGGTACTGCAGGGCGAGCCACTGCATAGCCGCTTCCAGGCCCTTAACAGCTTTTTGCTGGAGCACCAGGGCCTGTGGCGGCCGCGGCCGTTTACCCAGCTGCACCTGCCGTGGGAGCGCGAGCACCCCGCCCTGAGCCACTGGCTGCGCCAGCGGCCGCTGAGCGAGGCCGATACCCCGCCTGAACACGCCCCCGCACCTTATCCACAGCTGGCCGCCCAGTGCCAGGCGCTGTCGGCGGTGGGCGGGTTATCCACCATCGAGCTGGCCCCTGCCAACCCGCGCCTGAACGTGGACGTGCCAGGGCGCAAATGGCAGCAGATCGAGGCCTTTGCCGGGCGCCTTGATTTTGCCCGCCAGCCCACGCACTGGCTGGACTGGTGTGCGGGCAAGGGGCATCTGGGCCGGCGCCTGCTGGGCCCGGCGCAGCAACTGACCTGCCTGGAATACGACCCGGCGCTGGTGTTGGCCGGCGAACAGCTCAGCCAGCACCACCGCTTGCCTGCGGAGCATCGCCTGCAGGACGTGATGGCCGCCGATGCTGCCACCCAACTGGGCAGCCAGCACACCGCCGTTGCGCTGCATGCCTGCGGCGACCTGCACGTGCGCCTGATGCAACTGGCCAGCGCTGGCGGCTGCCGTCAGCTGGCGATTGCGCCGTGCTGCTACAACCGTATCAGCGCAGCGCACTACCAAGCGTTATCCACAGCCGCTCAAGCTTCGACGTTGAGCCTGTCGGTCGACGACCTGGGCCTGCCGCTGAGCGAAACCGTCACCGCCGGCAACCGCGTGCGCCGCCAGCGTGACGCGTCGATGGCGCGGCGCCTGGGCTTCGACCTGCTGCAACGCGAGGTTCGCGGCTGCGACAGCTACCTGCCCACCCCTTCGCTGCCCAGCCACTGGCTGCACAAGCCCTTCGCCCAGTACTGCCAGGACCTGGCCGAACTCAAGGGGCTGCAGGTAACGGGTGCGCCCGACTGGGCGGCACTGGAACAGGCTGGCTGGGCGCGACTGGCCCGGGTGCGCAACCTTGAACAGGTGCGCAACCTGTTCCGCCGCCCGCTGGAGCTATGGCTGGTGTTGGATCGCGCACTGTACCTGGGCGAACAGGGCTTCGAGGTGCGCGTTGGCAGCTTCTGCCCCTACCCTCTCACGCCTCGGAATCTGATGCTTCTGGCCGAACGCAGCTGACGCGCAAACCTGTGGATAAGTCTGTGCGCAACATTTTGATGAATCGCTGAAAAAGCCGCCCGACAAGGGCTGGCGACAGCTGGTCATTTTTTGTTCACCTTCTAAACCTGAGCAAAAACAGCCATTTGCGCAAAGACGAACGGGCTGGCCACTGGCGATGCACTACGCGCCGAGTTGGCATGCAGCTTGTGCATAAGCATTTTCGCGAATGGCTCTAAGGGCTGCGATCAGGCCAGTTTCAGCAGGCCCATGCCGCCCAGCAGAAGCAGCAGGCCAAGCCAGCCGCGGCCGGCCAGGCGCTGGCCGAACAGGGCCCAGCCCATGGCCACGGTGGCAAGAATGCCGAAGCCGCCCCAGATGGCGTAGGCCATCGACAGGGGGATGTCCTTGACCGCCTGGGCCAGCGCCGTGAAGGCAGCCAGCACGCAGACGATCGACGCCGCCGCGACCCAGCGCTTGCGCAGGCCATCGGAGTACTTGAGCAGCAGGTTGGCGAGCACCTCGAGCACGATGGCCAGTGCCAGCCAGGCAAAGGGGATCACTTGCAGGCTCAGCATGGCAGGGCCTCCCCGGTGGTTTCACGGCGGGCGCTGCGGGTACCGGACTTGATCAGCAGGATACCCGCGATCATCACGCCCAGGCCCAGGGCCTTGAGCAGGCCGATGCTTTCACCCAGCCAGGTGACGCTGACCACGGTGATCAGCACGATGCCGATGCCTTCCCACAGGGCGTAGGCCACACCCAGCGGCACGCGCTTCACGGCGAGCGCGAGGAAGCCGTAGGACAGGCCGATCATGGCGTACATGAGGGCGTGACCGAGAATCGGCGAATGATCGGCGGCGAATTTCATCGACGTGGTGCCGATCACTTCGGCCACGATGGCGATGAACAGATAGATCCAGGAACGCATGGTGCCCTCCCATGGGCATTACGAAAAACGCGAGGGGCTGACGGGGGCGTCAGCGAAAAAGCCGGGGTTTGGGAGGGTGGCGCTAGAGGTCGCCGGTCCAGTGACGTTCACGGGAAACCAGGCGGGAGGTGAGGAGCGGCAACGCTTGAGTGTTCAACATAATGCACAACAAATTAGCTGAGGGCATTGTGGAAGTCAAATCGATAGAGAATGACTAATGAATTTTGCTGCGGATTATTCGTTATTTGGTGAAAGCCCCTGAAAGCTGGCTGCAAGGCCCGTAAATTATAATTCCCAAATCCGGCGTAGCCTGTAAGGCCCAATCGCGGGTCAAGCCCGCTCCCACAAGGTTGGCGGCGATCCCTGTGGGAGCGGGCTTGACCCGCGAAGGCTGCAACGCTGACCCCGCCCCCCTGCGAGTCAAATCGCCACACCACCTCATCCCACACCAATTAATTATTGTACTGCGATAATTTTTGCTCAATAATCCGCCCCGTTCAAACCAGACCAAGGAAAAACCATGAACAGCAAAACAGTGGCCTACGCACGCTCGCGTCTGCGTGCAATCGGTGCCTTTGCGGCGTTGCTGGCGTGGGGGACGGCGCTGGCCGAATTTGGCTGCAATGCCTGGTTCTGGCTTTTCGACCGGCACGACGTGCTGGCCGCCTACCTGCAAAGCTTCGCCGACCAGATGCCCCTGCTGGTGGCGCCGGGCTTCCAGCCCAGCGTCCTGGCCCAGGCACTGGTCATCACCCTGGACATGATCCCGGCCAGCCTGTCGGTATTGGCCCTGTACCTCACCGGCCTGTTCTTCATCCGCCTGTCGCGCGGGCAGACGTGGACGGCCTCCAACATCAAGCTGCTGTGGTGGGTGGGCCTGCTGTGCATCGGCCTGCCGTTGCTGTGGCCGGTGATCGCCACCTTGCAGGGCCTGGCCTTCTGCATCGACCTGCCGCCAGGCGAAAGGAGCTTCAGCGTGGGGATCGGTGTATCATCCGCGGCGGTTTACGAGATCATGAAGGGCATATTGCTGTGTGCCTTCTCCCTCCTCATGCGTGACGCCAAGACCATCAGCGATGAACACAACTGTTATGTCTAGCCTAGCCCCATGCCGATAATCATCAGGCTCGACGTCGTGATGGCCCGGAACAAGATCCGTTCCAAGGACCTGGCCGAGATTATTGGCATTACCGAAGCTAACTTATCGTTGCTGAAGAACGGCAAGATCAAGGGTTTCAAGATCGAGACCCTGGAGAAGCTGTGTCGCGCGCTGAAGTGCCAGCCGGGAGACCTGCTGGAATTCAGCGAGGACTGAACAAGGAACACCCTCTCGTGAGCATCACCTTTCACTGGCGCGCAGCGCTGCTGCTGGCCGCCGGCCTGCTGGGCGGCTGTGGGCCGAGCTACACCTATCGCTATTCGCCACCGCCGAGCCAGCACGGCATGCAGTGCATCAGCGCGTGCTCGCAGCAGCGCAACTACTGCGGGCAACTGGCACGCATGCAGGACAACGCCAACCAGGCCCTGTACCAGTCCGAGATGCGCAGTTACCAGTACTGCCAGCAGGGCAAGAGCAAGAAGGATGCGCGGCGCAGTTGCTACTACCCGAGCTACCCCTACAGCGCGGGGCTGTCGAGTGATTGCGGGCGCGAGTACGACCAGTGCTACCAGGGTTGTGGCGGCACGATTCACCGAATATTGAACAAGGACTGACGGCTTGCGGGCCGCATGATGCAATCGGGAAAACACATATGACCATGAACACCTTCAACACCATCGCCCTGGTGGCCTTTGCCCTGCTGCTGGGTGGCTGTGCCGGCGGGCACGCCAGCCGCGGCGACAGCCTTGCGGGCTGGGACATGCCGCAGATGCAGGTGCTGGGCGACAACGGCCTGCCGGCGCAGCCGCATCGCTACGTGAAATGCAGCAAGCGTGGCTGCCATGAACAGAAGCCGATGCTGTTCGATCCGGCCAAGGCCGAACCAACGGCCGAAAGCCTGCATCGCGGGTGGTAGTAGAAGGGCTGCAGGCCACGTGAACCGTGGCCTTGCGCAAGATTGAGCGGAAGTGGTTTACAGAACCAAACCGATCGCTATAATAGCGCCCCTATGCCGGTATAGCTCAGTTGGTAGAGCAACTGACTTGTAATCAGTAGGTCCCGGGTTCGACTCCTGGTGCCGGCACCATCACAAGGTTGCAGAGACAGTTTTCAGTGTTTCTGAAACCCCCGAAAAACCCGCCTTTTGGCGGGTTTTTTCGTTTTTGGCGCACTGAGCGTGCAGCGGCCCTTCCTACGAAGCTGCAACCACCGACAGTTCGATACGCTGGCCAAGCACTTGCAGTGCATGCTCGACCTGTTCGATCTTGGAGCGGTGCAGTAAATCTACCAACCGATCTACTTGGGGACGATTCACCCCCAGCCGGCGCGCTAACTCGGTCTTGGTCACCTTCTGCTTGATCATGGTATTCCACAGTGCAGCCTTGGCCGCAGTCAAAGCAGGTAGCCGCACCACAGGCTGGCCAGGTGCAGCTGGAGACGGCAGCGGTATGGCAATGCGCTGATCCACGTAAAAGGAAAGCGCCGACTCCAGAGCATCTACCGCGTCGAAAAGGGCTTCCTCAACCGTATCACCGGCGCTGGACATTTCAGGGACGTCGGCGCAGCTCACCCATGGGCCGCCGTCTTCCTCGTGCACGGTTACTGGATAGTCATACATGGCCTTTGGGCCTCCCATAGGGCTCGACTTCAATCACCGAGGCCCAGGTCTTTGATGATTTTTCTTCTCAGACCTTCGCTGATTTCTTTAGCGCCATGGTCTGGAAATATGGTTTGTCGGTTGCCGAGGTAAACCTTGAAATGGCTTCCCTTCGCAGGCACGAACGTAACGCCATATGCTCGCAACCATCGTCGAAACTCGCTGTACTTCATGTGCAGTCCCACCATCTCGACACCGCCACACTGCAACAGTTATGTTGCGTAAGCAACAAAAATGTTGCTTCTCCGAACGGCCGAAATGGCGATGGTAGCTTAGGCGTTGGTCTGCCTACCCTGCTTAAGGGTGACCAGATATGGCGGCGCGAACGGCGGCAACGGGCTCCGCAAAGCTGACAGCAAGATCCAGGACAAGGCGATTGAGCGCGATGTAGAGGCCCAGGACAACACCGAGACCTTCCAGAGCCACACTAGGACCGTCGACGACCATTCGACCGAGTCAGTGGGTGGGATCAAGAAGATCGAGGCCCTGGGCGCGCTCAAGCTGCTCTCAGGCGGATCCGCAAGCCTGGCGGCCGTGGATGATCTGCACCAGGCGACCGGGCGGGATCTGAACCTGTGGTGGGACAGAAGCTCAACGCCACGGTGGGCGGCGATATGCAGGAGCAGATCCAGGGCCTGCGCAGTAGCGTTGCCTTTGTCAGCCAGCGACTGTTGGCACCCAAGACCTGGGTTGGGTCAGATGCAGTCAACGTCCTGCAGGTGCTCTGTGATCTATTGGACCTAGTGGAAGTGATGAATGAACAGCTTGCTAGCCACGTCCATGGCCCCACGCCGTTGCCCAGTAACGCTGGCGTTTTTAGTTCGGTAGGTAATGACGCCCGGCTCCTGGGAAACAAGCTGAAATCAGTGACTATTTATTTGATCTTTCTTTCGTAAGAAGTAATCTTGCCGTCCATAGATTTTAGCTCTTTACTCAAGCCGCACAGCACTTTTGCCATGCTTTCGCCAAGTTCTGCGGTAAAGTGTTTCATAACATCGGCATGAACTCCCATGCCGGTTTTTACTGCTTGCCATTGTACCCAGGCCTCTAGAAACTCCACATACTGATTTGCCTGCTCGACAGTCATTTCCGCACCTGCCAAATTTGAATTGGCCATTACTGCATCAAGCTTCTGCACTCCCGCCTGCTTGGCTGCCTCCGCATACTTATTATTATCTTCTACCATGGCGACAACCCCTTTCATGCGCATGTACATTTGAATTACTAGCTCAGAGAGCTCAGGTGATAGTTCTGTGAGGCACTGCGGCATTGAGTCATAGATAATAAAGGGGTTTTGTCCTATGGCCCATACCGCCACATACGCTTCACCTTCCGGTAGTTCCATAAGATCTTTTGCATATTCATTGCTGTAAATGTTCCAGGCGGATTTCAACTCCACAGTAATCAGCGCTATAGAATTTCGGGCGACCTTCAAACTCTCGAGTTGAGCTGTGCTTTTTTCCAGGGCATGGGCTCTGTATGTTGCATTCCTAGTGAACCATCCTCCGATAAGTGCGCCAAGCAATGCTGTTATAAATGAATTATCTAGCACTATCTTTATTATATTTTGCAATTCCATTCTGTTCGGTCTTCTGCGCTGGTTAGAGTGTGTCTGAACTGGCCATCTTAGCTATCGGGTGAATATAATTTTCGGTGAGATCGATTATCATACACTCACTCTCATATTTACTCGCGGCCTTCTCTATTTCCTTGAGGCAGAATCTGGCGCCGGATCCAGAGTTGATGAAGTTTGTTTTGTATATGCACCGCTTCCAATACGCCTTCAAGTCGTATGCATTATCTCCTGTGGTTTTTAGATCGCCTCCGAAAACATATAGACTTATAAACATCACTCCTCCGAAAGAAATCATCAAAGGCACTATGCATTCAGCGGTCACGATTTTTTCTGTGACTGAGTTCATGGAGAAGCTGATATTTGCGTTCATGTCCTCATCAGATCCCGACAAGAAATCCTCAAAGTGGACGATGTTTTTACCCTTAGCCGATAGTTCCGCAGGAGACGAGAGAATGTCGTCGTAATTCTCGTAGTGATTTTGGATGCTCAGCGCGGATCTCAATACTGTACATGCCCATCGCTGATCCCCATCGAATCCTTCTCCGTCGAATGTACCCCTTACTTCATTTTTATCTACCATTAGTACTATATCTACGGAGTTCGGTTTTGTGAGCATTTCCGTGAAGCTGAATTGTTTGTAAAGATCTCTGATGCTAGCAGGGTCAGTATCATTCTTGTGGAACCAGATCTTACATTTGTTTGTCGCTATTGAAATGTCTATAGTGAAGCGCTGCGATACTAGTCGAACCATTCTGAATTGCTTAGGAACCCACTCGCCTAAGCCGCCACGATACACGTCCAGATCGAAAGCTACAGTTTTACCGTTATCTCTGTTGATGAACGATACCCTTCCGCAGCCATCAGCTATCACGCCCCCGATAGTTAGCAGCGCGGATTCGCTATTCATTGTAGAGAGTGCTTCGGTGATACCGAATCGAGTTTGAAAAGAATTGATGCCTTGGACTTCAATTTGAGCTTTTGTGCCGGAAGCCATTTCCACAAATTTTTGGATGTCCTGGACTGGCACGTTGAACTTTACACTGAACGCTCCGGCTTCGTATCCAACCTGATTCAGGGAGTTCTGCTTCCTTGAAACATAATCTCCTTGCGATTTACCAACATAGTCTAGTATCGCTTTTTTAAGTCCATAGCCATTTAAGGGTTCAATCTTTCTTGCCTTTTTGAAGCTTAATGTCATTGTTTTTCTATTGAGCTCAGGTTTCCCAAGCTTCGCTGTTTCGATTCGGATTCGCTTCAGTATTTTTTCGCACAGTGAGTTATCAAGGTGTAGGAGGTGGCCGGCAATTGGTCTATCACTGCCACCGTACTCCAGTAATAGATAAAAAGCAGGGAGGGCTGATGTCGCCATCGCCCGAAGGTTGGACAGCTCTATCTTTCTTGTTTTAGCGTCGCCGTCGGTTGCCTTGACTTGGACTTTGCACTCTATGTTTGATTCATGAAGACCGCTGGCGGTTGCTACATCGTTGGTGCTTTCCAACTCAAATAATAGATCCCATCCATAACGATCAGTTAAAGACTGATTTGCGGTGATTCCGCCAATAGCGCACCATTCCTGAACTGCCGACTCACCCGCCTTACCTAAATCTCTCATCATCCTGCTTCCTGATGCGGTGATTTCATGCTGCCAGCATACAAAATCCCTACTCAGAAAAAAATCGAGCGCGGAAATCACTTATCCCCCTCCCGCCGACGGGCTTTGCGTTGGAAAATTGTGCAAAGCCGGAAGGTGCGCCGGCCAGGCCAGCCGCGGCCCTTGTGGCATCATGACTGGTTTCACCCAGTGCAAGGTTTTGCAATGCTGCGCAAGGGCAATCGCTGGAGAGCGTCCACAAAGTGTCCACGGCGGCACGACTTATCCGCGCCCAATAAGCCTACATATGTCAGAAAACATTGAGGATTGCGGGTTTTCCCAATGGACACTGGTCGATTTTTTGGACTTGTAATCAGTAGGTCTCGGGTTCGACTCCTGATGCCGCACCATCACAAGGTTGCAGAGACAATTTTCAGTGTTTCCGGAACCACGAAAAACACGCTTTGGCGGGTTCTTTCGTTTTTGACGTACTGAGTGTGAAGCGGCCCCTTCCTACGAAGCTATAGCCACCGACAGTTCGATGCTTTAGCCGCCGTCCAAGCTGGCAGGCGAACCACCGGCTGGCCGGGTGCCGCCGGCGATGGTAGCGGTATGGCAATACGCTGATCCACATAAAAGGAAAGCGCCGACCCCAGGGCATCTACCGCACCGAAAAGCGCTGCTTCAACCGTATCACCGGCGCAGGCCATTTCAGGCACGTCGGCGCACCTCACCTGTGGGCCGCCGTCTCCCTCGTACACGGCTACAGGGTAGTCATCCTGAACCGAAGCCCAAATTGAAGCGAATTTCTCTTTGTGCCTTGATATTGCAGGGCGATTGTAGAGTGTGATGTAATACATCACACTTTATCGATGATAAAGAGCTTTCAACACAAAGGCCCCAAGGCGTTTTACGAAACCGGCTCGACTCGACGGATCCGGGCCGACCATGCCAAGCGGCTTGCGCGCCTGCTTCCATTTCTGGATCGCGCAACCTGTGCGGGCGACATCGACATGCCCGGTTGGAGGCTCCACCCGCTCAAAGGCGACTTGACCTTGTATTGGTCAGTGACCATCAGCGGAAACTGGAGGGTAATTTTCCGATTCGACGGCACAGACGTTGAACTGGTTGATTACCTCGACTACCACTGAGGAGTTCCCCACATGGCCATGTTCACCCCCCCGCACCCAGGCGAAACCTTGCGCGAAGATGTGTTGCCCGCCCTGGATATCAAGGTGGCCGAGTTTGCACGTCGGCTCGGTTACGCCAGAGAAACACTGTCTCGAATCCTTCACGGCCATGCACCTGTCAGCCCGGACCTCGCCGTCCGGCTTGAGCGGGCCGGCATCGGCAAGGCTCGAACCTGGCTGGCCATTCAGGCTGACTGGGATCTGTGGCAGGCCGAGCATCGCGAACAACCTGTGATCGAGCGCTTTGCGTCTATCGCGTGATACTGAAATAGCCGACGCCAATGGTTTTTCAGTTACCCACAAGCATGGCGCTCGAGCGCACGCTCAAGGTCAGCCAACTCAACACCTGCCCCCTCGCCGCATCTCGCGACACGCCCCGCGCAATCAACCCTCACCCGTAACCCTTCCCCTGTCAGATGCCCTGGATACTTGCCCAACATCAGCTCGACCTACGTATCGCTCATGGGGTGGCAGCTGTACGCGAGTTGGCGGGCCTCTTCGCCGGCAAGGCCGGCTCCTACAAAGGACCACGCCGTCGGTTGGAGCCAGCCTTGCTGGCGAATGGCACCCCACGCTAGTGGGCGCTCTGCCCTTCAAGCAACGCCAGAATCCGCGGCCAACCGGCAATGCCTGCCAACGCCAGCGAAGTCTGGCCGTTGCCGTTGGGCAGCAACGGGTCAGCGCCATGACGCAACAGCGCATCCACCACCGTGTAATTGCCCGCCAGCACCTCGCGGTGCAACATCAGCCATCCCTCGTCATCCGGGTCTCGGGCCACCTGCGGCTGTGCGCTCACACCCTCCTCGATCTTGTCGCGCATGTTCAAGGCCATCGGGTGCTCGGTGCATTCCAGCACCGCCAGCGTCTGCTGGTCTTGAGCACGGTTCAACGCACGGGAGAGCAGCCAAGGCTGCTGACCTTCTGCAGCCGGGACAACTTCAACCAAACCCGGCTCACCGAAATCCATACCCCAGGCCTCATCGTGCTCCAGGCGCTCGTCTTCGTGCATGGCCGCGCGTATCGCATCGACGATGAAGCCGCCGTATACATGGCCCTGGCGCACATACATCCAGTCGTTCAGCAAGGCCAACGGCAGCGTCACAGGCTCCCACGCCTTGAACGAGGTGGCCCAGCTTGGTTCATTCATCAGCACGCCGGTGATGGACTGCCCATCGAACTCGATCTCGCTCACCCACATGTTCTCGACGCTGGGTACCTCGGGGTCGTCGCTCTCGATGGGGAAGGACATTTTCACAGCCGCCATGTCCAGGCCCTTCACGATCCTGCGTGCCTCCCACGACAGCTCTCGCCAGAAATACTTGAACGTCGCCTGAGCACTGGCCACGGCGGCCTTGAACTCGTCGCTTTCGCCTTCAACACCGTAGATGATCTGTTCGGTCATAGATAAATCGTTCCATCGCCTGGTTCACTGAAATGCTCAAGCCAGAGCACTTGCGGCCTGTGCCGCCACTTGAAAAACGGGAGCAGGATAACCTGATCCAGTGAACGTGGCAGCCTTGCCCCCAAGCCCCCGTTACGCTAAAAACCTGCACCCTTGGATACCACGCAAAAGGACAGGCCCAATGTTTGAAAACATCACTGTTACCGGCAGCCCGCTGGTGCTGTCCACAGACGCCGAAGTGGATCAGGCACAAGCTGTGCTGGGTACCCGCTTCCCCACCGGCTACCGCGAGTACGTCACGCAGTTCGGCGAAGGCATTCTTGGCGGCGTGTACGTGCGCATCTACCCACCCCATCAGCTGCTGCACGGCGGAAACAGCCAGGCCCAGTGGGTTGAGCGCATCAACCAGTACTGGTTCTGGGACGACGACAAGGAGCTGATGCCCAAGGAAAAGGCCTTGCAGTGCATCATCATTGGCGACACCTACGACGGCGACGAACTCATCATTCACCCCAGCGACCCGGAGCGCATCTATGTGCTGCCGCGTCACAGTGAAGCCGCCCTCGTTGCGGGTAACGGGCTGGTGGAAGCGATCGAATGGCTGTGCAGTTCGAATGTGCTGACAGAAGCGTTCACCGAGCGCGACTTCGAACCGTTCGACAGTCGCGTACAGCCCTGACAGGAAACGAATACCCAGGCGCACCCACGCCGGGTATTCGCCCGAACAATGAAATCCCGGTCGTCATCCAGAAAGACCCAACATCCGGCCATGGCCTGACCGGGCCCTGCACTTCGAATCGCTGGTAGCCGATGGCTTTTCAGTTACCCACAAGCATGGCGCTCGAGTGCAGTCTCAAGGTCAGTCAATTCAACGCCCGCCCCCTCACCGCACCTCGCGACACGGCCCGCGCAATCAACCCTCACCCGTAACCCATGCCCTGTAAGTTGCCCTGGATACTTGCGCAACATCAGCTCGACCTGCGTATCACTCAACCATGCCGCGCGGTCCAGGGACCAGCGCGGGTCCTGGAACTCGAACAGGCAGGCACCCGACACGGCATCGATAATCCGTGGCGGATACACCCAGTGCGAGTTGCCGGCTTCCCACGGCGCAGCCTCGATGCGATAGCGGCCGTCGGGTGAGGTGGATTGGGTTTCAAATGGGATCATCGGCATTGCGCTCCGTGCATGATCGGAAAGTCTGTCACAACAGGGGCTGAACAGGTCGGCCCCTGTCGCTTCCTCTACGCAGTGGCCTTGCGATTGCCCATGCCGTCGAGCACCGCATCCACCAGCACCTTGGCTAATTCCGTCGAATGCAACGAGACCCACAGCAGAACTTTGCTGGTGGAGTCCTCGGGGTGCAAACAGGCTTTCTGGAGGGTGTCGAAGATGCCTCTGAGCAACAGCGAGGCATGCATCAGGGCGTCTTCTTCGGGTATGTCTGCGCGTACCAGGAAGAATGGCGAGTGTTCGATACGAGGATCAACGCTGGGCTCACCCAGCAGAGCAGTCGGCGGATCAGGAACGATTTTTTTCATGGCGATCACTTTTTGTGGAGTGAAGCTGCCACTGCTCGCGACCAAGCAAGTTGGGTGGCAGCTGTACGCGAGTTGGTCGACCGGGACAAAAAGATCAAAACCCGGCAGGCACGAGGCCTCCCGCGTACAACCGCCATAGGCGGCGCCGAAGCGTGATTTTTTGTCAACGGGCGACCAAACCCGATCGCTGATGCTCAGCGACCGCAGGAGCCTAACGGCCTGCCTGAACCCCAGCAAGGCGCACCGCCCACGCAAAATCTGTCCGCATATTACAGTCCTTCAGACGTGTCTGGCCAAGCGTGTGTAAACGCAGCCCTGCGCCGCAGTGGACGGCCTCTTCGCCGGCAAGGCCGGCTCCTGCAGGGTGGCACCCACAAACGTACAAGCCAGCCGCAGGCCAGCCGTTTAACGTCACCTGCACACCACCTACCCACACTCGCAGGGGATACAATGGAAATCTTTCTCTACGCCTTCAGCGTGATGTACAGCCCCGGCCCGGTGAACGTGATGGGCCTGAACGCCGGCCTTACAGGCCAGTTCCGCCGTACCGCAGGCTTCTTCGTCGGCGTGGGCGGCGCAATGTTCGTGCTGTTCATCCTGTTCGGCTACACCGGCGAAGCCATCATCTCCAAGGCCGCGCTGCCCTACCTCGCCCTGGCCGGCGGGCTCTACACCAGCTACCTGGCCTTCAAGGTCTACACCGCCAGGGTCCAGCTCACCCAATCGTCCGATGCCCCCGCCAAGGCGCTGACCTTCTGGAACGGCTTTCTGATCCAGGCCCTCAACCCCAAGGGCATGATGGTGGTGCTGCCGATCACCAGCGTGATGTTCCCCGCCGCGCACCTCAGCGGCGCCAGCATCGCCGCCGTGTCGGCGCTGATCGCCCTGGGCGCTGCCGGCGCGCCGGGCCTCTACGCCTTGCTGGGCGCCGTGCTGGGCAAGCGCATCAGCAAAGAGGTGTACTTCAACCTGTTCAACCGCCTGATGGGCATCGCCCTGGCCGTGTGCGCCGCTTTCATGTTCCACGATTTCTACATTCACATTCAGGCAAACGCCGGCACGCTGTAACCTGTGTTGTCGCCGGCCTGACTCTATCGCTCGAAAGGTGAGCAGAATGCTCGATCTACCGTCACCGCAAGACTGGGTGAAACACGCCCCGCCGTCCCCCAGGGTCGAACGCCTGGAGGCCTTCTTCAGCGCCCACGGTTTCGACCCGCACCGCCACGATACCTATGCCATCGGCCGCACCCTGGCCGGGGTGCAGAGCTTCAGCTACCGCGGCGCCAGCCGGCACAGCCTGCCGGGGGAGATCCTGGTGCTGCACCCGGACGAGGTGCACGACGGGCATGCGGGCTCGGCGTCGGGGTTTCGCTATCGCATGCTCTACCTCACCCCGGCGCTGGTGCAGGAGGTGCTCGGGGGCCAGCCGTTGCCGTTTCTCAAGGGCGGCATCTCCCGCGACCCGCGCCTGGCGGCCGCCACCCACGCGATGCTCGCGAGCATGGACGACAGGCTAGACCCGCTCGAAGAGGACGACGCGCTGCTGGGCCTGGTAAGCGCGCTGCAGGCCGTGTGCGGGCGCCCGGCATCAAGGCAGGCCCACGACTACGCCGCCGCCCGGCGTGCCCGCGAGTACATGGATGACAGCCTGGAGCAGCCCATCACCCTGGATGACCTGGCCGCCTGCGCCAACCGCGACCGCTGGAGCCTGTCCAAGGACTTTCGCGCCTACTTCGGCACCAGCCCCCACCGCTACCTGACCCTGCGCCGCCTCGACCGCTTCAAGGCCTCGGTGTTCGCCGGTAGGTGCCTGGCGGACGCAGCCGTAGAGGCCGGTTTCTTCGACCAGAGCCATATGTCCAGGCACTTCAAGAACGCCTACGGCATCACCCCCTCGCGCTGGTGCAAACCCCTGCTCGGGCGCCTTGATTGAGTTTGCGCGCTGGCGGGTGGTGGGGTCGCCGACCTTGATATCCCCACCCCCATCCGTTATAGATAAAAAGGAAACCATAACGAAAAGAGGCCATTCCAGCCCCCCATGAACGAGATCACACGCATCTTTCGCCCTTCAGGCCCCCATTTTGCGCCCTGCGCTGATGGCTACGGGCCGAACACAGTCACCCCTTCCCCGCTCTCGACCCTGTTCCACGCACTGTCGATTCCGCCAGGCAACATCCTGCTGGCCCAGATGCGCAAGCGCCCCGTCCCTCCACCTGCACCGTAGCGCCTGAATTCCACCACCCTCGGCTTTTGCCGCTCGGGGTTGGGGAGCCTTTGCATTTTTTCAGCGTTCAACTGTTCAGGAATCTCTATGACTCTTCGTGTAGCCATCATCGGTGCCGGCCCGTCCGGCCTTGCGCAACTGCGTGCCTTCCAATCCGCCCATGCCCAGGGCGCCCCCATGCCCGAAATCGTCTGCTTCGAAAAGCAGGCCGACTGGGGCGGCATGTGGAACTACACCTGGCGCACCGGCCTCGACCAGCACGGCGAACCGGTGCACGGCAGCATGTACCGCTACCTGTGGTCCAACGGCCCCAAGGAATGCCTTGAATTCGCCGACTACAGCTTCGACGAACACTTCGGCCGGCCGATCTCCTCGTACCCACCGCGCGAAGTGCTGTGGGACTACATCCAGGGCCGCGTGAAAAAGGCCGGGGTGCGCGACTACATCCGCTTCAACACCGCGGTCAAGAACGTCAGCTTCGATGAAACCACCCGCGAGTTCACCGTCAGCGCCTACGACTACAGCGCCGGGCAGGGCATCGAGCAGGTGTTCGATTACGTGGTGGTCGCCAGCGGGCACTTCTCTACGCCGCACGTACCGGAATTCGAAGGGTTCGAGCGCTTCGCCGGGCGCATCCTGCACGCCCACGACTTTCGCGAGGCGATGGAGTTCAAGGGCCAGGACCTGCTCATCGTCGGCAGCAGCTACTCGGCCGAAGACATCGGCTCGCAGTGCTACAAGTACGGCGCGCGCTCGATCACCACGGCCTACCGCACCCAGCCGATGGGCTACAAATGGCCCAAGGGCTGGGAAGAGCGCCCGCAGTTGGTGCGTGTCGAGGGCAACCTGGCGTTCTTCGCCGACGGCTCGAACAAGCGCGTGGATGCGATCATCCTGTGCACCGGCTACCAGCATCACTTCCCGTTCCTGCCCGACGAACTGACCCTCAAGACCAACAACCGCCTGTGGCCAACCGGCCTGTACCAGGGCGTGGTGTGGGAGCAGAACCCGCAGTTGATCTACCTGGGCATGCAGGACCTGTGGTACAGCTTCAACCTGTTCGACGCCCAGGCCTGGTTCGCCCGCGACTACATGCTGGGGCGCATCAAGCTGCCGGCCAAGGCCGACATGCAGGCCGACAGTGCCAGCTGGCGCGCCGATGAAGAGGCCCTGGACACCACCGCCTCGATGTACGAATTCCAGGGCCGCTACATCAAGCACCTGATCGCGCAGACCGACTACCCCAGCTTCGATATCGATGCCGTGAACCGCATCTTCCTCAAGTGGAAGAGCGACAAGAAGAGCGACATCATGGGCTATCGCGACAAGTCGTACCGTTCGGTGATCACCGGCACGGCAGCGGTGCCGCACCATACGCGGTGGCTGAAGGCGATGGACGATTCGCTGGAGGAGTACCTGCGCGAAACGGACGGCAAGAAGGGCGAAGTGAAGGCACTGCGCGGGTAGCCCCGCCGACGCCCGAAACCGGTGCCCCCACAAGACCGGCCCTTGCCGGCGCGGCCTCTACTGCGGGCACTGGTAACCGGTTTGCCCCCGCTGCAGGCCGATGACCTCGCGATGCACCTGGCTGGGCGCGTAGTCGGCATTCCAGCCACGGCGTTCGGCCACCGGCTGCGGCGCATAGCCGTCCTTGCAGGCCAGCAGGTTGAGCATCACGTTCGCCTCGCCCATCAGCGGCTCCAGCTTGAGGGTGCGCCTGGGCGCCAGTTGTACCCTCCCCTGCGCGTCGCTGCGGGCCACCACCACCCCTGCATCAACAATGCTCACCCCGGCCAGTGGCTGCCGGGTGTGCTGATCGACGACCGTGGTGTCGAGCCCGTCGTGCACGATCACCGAGCGTGGCATGCAGCCTTGCAGCAGCAACAGCGCGGGCAAAGCGGTGTACCTCCACCAGCGGAATCGGACTGTCATGGCAAGCTCCTGCAAGGCCTGAAACACGGCAGTCTACTTGCGTGACCGGATTTGTGCAGAAGCGTCGACATCGACACGCAGGTGCCTTTCCGTCGCCCGTGGCGCTCACGTATCATCCGCCCCCTGCCCCGGCCCACATGGACGTCCGATGACCCCCGCCGCCCGCCTGTTCACCCTGCTGGCTTCCAGCACCCTGCTTGCCCTTGCCCTGCACACTCCGGCCGCCGTCGCCGCCGGCTTCGATTGCAGCAAGGCACGCACCCTCATTGAAAAGTCGGTGTGCGACACGCCAACGCTGTCGGCCAAGGACGACCAGCTCAACGCGCTGTACAAGCCACTGATGACCCGGCGCATCTATCGCGAACTGGAAACCCGTTGGGTAAACGAGGTGCGCGACCGCTGCCAGACCGCCACCTGCCTTGAGCGCGCCTACGACCTGCAGATCCGCAACCTGACCGCGCTGCCGCCACCGCCCGTGCCCGGCCTGCGCGACGCGGTGCCGCTGCCCCAGGGCAGCGCCTACCGTACCCTGCAGGACGAGCCGTGGCCGCGCTTTGCGCTGGCGGCTATCCCGGACATGTACCCCGATTCGCTGGCCCAGCTGATCGATGTGGGCATCAAGGACGGCGTGCTGTACGCGCTGCTCTACGTGGCAAATTCGTCCGACGGCCCCGGCTACAACCAGGACAACTGGTCGGTGCAGCCGTCTTCGGGCGTGCTGCTCGAATACGCCGACAACCGCCCCGGCCTGCATGTGATCGACCGCGACGTGCGCTTTGCCGGCTGGCGCATCAGCGAGCTGATGGACCAGGGTGAACGCTATGCCGGCATCCAGGACGGCGCGTTCTACTACCGCCAGCGCACCGAGGGCGAGCTGCAGCAGGCCATGGTCTACACCCTGGGCAGCCGCCAGCCGCCGCAGGCCACCACCACGGTGTTCCACGCCCAGTCGCGCACGCTGCGCTTTGCCAAGGCAAGGGTGCTGGGCAACATGAACGACGAGAACAGCGACCTGCGCCTGAACTACGAACACGCCCTGCCGCGCCCCGCCAGCGAAACCGTGCTCGACCCCGAGAGCGGCGGTTGGAGCCTGTCCAACCTGGCCTGGAGCGAGCGCCGCCAGGTGCTGTACTTCGAGAACAGCGGCGCCATGGCCTGCATCTGGCGGGTCGACCTGAGCGGCAAGGTGCTGTCCAAGATCGTGCCCGAACACACGGCCGGGCAACCGCTGGCGGTGGAGCTCGACGGCCGTGAAGCGATCGTGTACGTCGAACACGACCAGTTGATGTTCGCCCTGTCGCCCGACCTGTAAGGACACCCCCATGCATACCGTGACCCGCCTGCTCACCCTGCCCGCCTTGCTGGCCCTGGCCCTGCACGCGCCGGTGGCCTCGGCCGCCGGTTTCGATTGCAGCAAGGCCAACACGATTCTGGAAACCGCGATTTGCAACACGCCCTCGCTGTCGGCCAAGGACGACCAGCTGAATGCGCTGTACACCCCGCTCAAGGCGCAGAAGATATTCCGCGAGCTGGAAACCGACTGGCTGAAGAACGTGCGCAACCAGTGCAAGACCCCCGAGTGCCTGGAGAGCGCCTACGACCGCCAGATCCGCCGGCTGACCGCCGTGCCGGCACCGGCGCCGGTTGCCTCCGACAGCCTCGCACCGCTGCCCAAGGGCGAGGTGTACGCAAAGGTCGAGGACGCGCCGTGGCAGCGCTTTGCCCTGGCCCCGTTCATCGGCATGAGCGAGGACTCGGTGGCGCAACTGATCGATGTGACCGTCAAGGACGGCGTGCTGCACGCGTTCGTGTACGTCTCCGGCGACCCTGACGGGCCCACCTACGTGCAGGACAAACACGTGACGCTGGCCACCTCCGGTACCCTGCTCGAATACGCCGACGATCACCCCGGCTGGCATGTGATCGCGCGCAACGTGCGCTTTGCCGGCTGGTCCCACAGCGGCTTCAACGACCAGCGCGAGCGCTATGCCGGGGTGCAGGACGGCGCGTTCTACTACCGCCAGCGCAGCAACGGCGAGCTGGAGCAGTCGATGGTGTATGCCGTGGGCAGCCAGCAGCCGCCGCAACCGACCACCCAGGGCTATCACGCCGGCTCCAACACCGTGCGCTTTGCCAAGGCGCGTGTGCTCGAAGACCTCAACGTGGCCAACGACCAGTTGCGCCTGGCCTACGAAAGCGACGGCAACTCGCGCGGCTACGAGAGCGTGATGGCGCCCGACTCCAGTGGCTGGAGCCTGGTCAACCCGACCTGGAGCGAACACCGCCCGGTGCTGTACTTCGACAACAGTGGCGGCATGGCCTGCGTCTGGCGGGTCGACCTGGTGAACAAGGTGCTGTCCAAGGTCGTGCCCGAGCACGAGGCGGTGTCGGCCCGCCCGGTGGACATCAATGGCCGCGAAGCGCTGGTGTATGTGCAGGAGAACCAGCTGATGTTCGCCATCGCCCCGGATCAGTAACCCTGTGGCAACGCTCGGGCCCGCCAGCGCCCGAGCAGCCGGCCCACGCTCACCAGCCAGTTGAGCAGCGCCACGCACAGCACGCTGAGCAGCAGTGCATGCGGGCCGCCCTGCACGATCAGGGTGCCGGCCAGCAGCGGGAAGCCGAACACGCCGATGAAGTACCCCAGGCTGAACAGCAGCAGTGCCTGCGGCGTGTAGCCGGTGGGCGCTTCGTTGGCCGCCAGGCCGTTGATCACCGAATAGTTGAGCCCGTAGCCCACCCCCAGCAACGCCGCCGCCAGCAGGTAGCTGAGGGCGTCCTGCACCCACCAGCCCAGTGCGATGACGGCCAGCACCATCAGCCCGGTCAGCAGGCACGAGGTGCGGTAGGCGTCATGCCGCACCACCCAGCCGGCGATCAGCAGCCGGCAGCCGATGGCGGCAAGCATGAAGCCGACGAAGAACAGCGAATAGTCCAGCCCGCGACTGGCCGCGTAGGTGGTCTGAAAGCTGCCCAGCCCGCCGAACACCGCGCCGCCCAGGCCCACCATCAGGATCGGCCAGCGCGCCGACGAGCGCAGCACCTGGATGCCGGCGTGGCGGCTGATGCGGGCGCTGGCTGCCTGTGCCGGGTGCTGGCGGGCCAGCCAGGCGAAGACCAGCATACCCACAGCGGCGGCCAGGGCGGCGGTGTAGAACGCGGTTTCCAGTGGCAGGTGCAGCAGCGAGGCGAGCTTGCCGGCCAGCGGGCCGGAGCCGATGCCACTCATCATGCTGCCTGACAGCAGCGCGAAGCAGTGGGTGCGCCGGGCCGGCTCGACCAGCGCGGCAACCAGGATCGGGCCCAGGGTGTAGAACGCACCCCAGCCCAGGCCCAGCAGCAGGCCGCACAGCCACAGGCTGAAGTCGACACCGGGTACCAGGGCAAAGCCCAGGCAGGCGCCGATCAGGCACAGCGCCGACTGCGCGATGGCGCGGGCGGTGCCGAGCCAGTCGGCGAGATGGCCGCTGCCGAGCACGGCGATCACGGTGCTGAGCATGGCGATGGCGATGATGCTGCCGGCGTCCTGTTCGTTGCCACCTCGGGAAGTGACCAGCAGAGAGAGCAGAAAGGTCGAGCCGTAGGACAGCGACAGCAGGTAGCTGGCCAGGCACAGCAGGCCGAAATGCGGGGTGGTTGTTTTTGTCATGGTGGGTCCGCCGATGGGTATGGCTGTTTTAGCATGGGGATTGGCGGTGGCAGTTGTGCATATACCGGAGTTGGGATCTGCAGCGGCTGGACAAACGCCTTCGCCGGCAACGCCGGCTCCTACAGGGTCAGCGCGGCCCTGTAGGAGCCGGCGTTGCCGGCGAAGAGGCCCGCCAGCCCACCCGCCCGATCAACATGAACACCGCCTGAAACCCCAGAATCAGCACCACGCACCCGGTCCAGCCCCACTGCTGCCACAGCACCGCCGGCAACAGCGCGCCGGCACTCCCGCCCAGGTAATAGCAGGTCAGGTAGCGCCCGATCGCCCCGGCCTTGTTCGCGCCGGCCGTGGTCGCAATGAAAGTGTTGGCCGCCGCCTGCGCCAGGAACACCCCGGTCGAGCTCAACGCCAGCCCCAGCACGATAACCCACAGCGTGGGCACAAGCGTCAGGCCGATGCCCACCGCGCCGACAACGCCCGCCACCATCAGCAGGTGCAACGGCGGGCGAGCCCTGGCCAGGCGGCCGGCAATCGGCGTGACCACCAGCGCCAGCAGAAACACCGCATAGATCGACCCCAGCGCCGCCGCCCCCAGCCCGAACGGCGCCCGGCTCAGGTGCAGCCCCACATAGGTGAACGACGCCACCTGCGAAAACAGCACGCAGAACCCCACCGCGCACGCCGACCACAATGGCCAGCCAAACCGTGGTGGCGCACTGGCCCTGCGCGTGCTCGCCGGCATCGGTTCGAGCACCAGCAGCCAGCGAATCCCCAGCCCCATCAGCAGCACCACCAGCGCCAGCACCTCGAACGCTTCGCGCCAGCCCCAGTACTCGGTCACCCACGCCACCACGAAGCGCCCGGCAAAGCCGCCCAGGATGGTGCCGGTCACGTACAGGCTGGTGACCTCGGTCACGCTCGCGCCCTGCCACCGCTCACCAATCAGCGCCACGCTGCAGGCGAAGATCACCGGTATCAGCAAGCCCTGCACCGCCCGCCACAGCAGCAGCTCGGCAAAGCTGCCCACCGTGGCCATCAGCAGCACCGGGGTGGCCAGCAGCAACGCCGCCACCACGATCAGCGTCACCGGCGACCAGCGCCGCGCCAGCCAGCCGACCCAGGGCGCAGTCAACGCCACCATCAGGGTGGTGATGGTCAGGCTCCAGCTCACCTGGCCAATGTCCACGGCAAACTGCCGGGCCAGTTGCGCGAGGATGCCCTGGGTGGCGTACAAGGGGAGGAACGCCGCGCAGCCGCACAACAACATCGCGACCCGCGCAGCCGAAGAAGGCGCCTGCATGGCAAAACTCGTTAAAGTGTGTGGCGCCCTTTATACGGCGCCCCACTCGCCCCGGGCCAATACCGATTTCGGACCGATCGATACCTCAAGGTGCACCATGCTCGACCTCCGCAAACTGCGCTATTTCCTGGCCGTGGCCCAGGCCCTGCATTTCGGCCGCGCCGCCCAGGCCCTGCACCTGGCCCAGCCCGCGCTGACCCGGCAGATCTCGGCGCTGGAAGCCCAGCTGGGGTTCAGCCTGTTCGAGCGCAGCAGCCGCAACGTCAGCCTCACCGTGCAGGGCCAGGCCTTCGTGCCCTATGCACGCAACGTGATCGAGCAACTGGCGCTGGCCGAAACCATGGCCGCCAGGCTCGCCAGCGGCATGGCCGGCCACCTGAGCCTGGGCTATGCCAGCTCCGTAGCCCTGAGCGACCGCTTTACCCAGGCCATCCAGCGCTTCGCCCAGGCCTTCCCCGAGGTGCAGTTGAACCTGATCGAACAGGCGTCGATGAACCAGTGGGCGCAGCTGCGCGACGGCACCCTGGACATCGGCCTGAGCCGCCTGCCGCCCCCCGCCGAGCACAACCTGCACACCGACACCCTGGAGCACGAACCCCTGCTGCTGGCGCTGCCGGTCAGCGACCCGCTCAGTGACCAGGCACAGGTCAGCCTGGCGCAGTTGCAGCAGCGCCCGGTGATCCTCTACCCCGAGCAGCACGGCACCGGCCTCAACCTGGCCATCGAGACCCTGTTCGCCAACGCCGGCCTGCCGTTGCACCGCGGCCCCAGCGGCCAGCAGACCACCACCATCATCGCCCTGGTCGCCGCCGGCCAGGGCGTGGCGGTGGTGCCGGCCTGCACCAGCGCGCTGGAACGCAAGGGCGTGTGCTACCGCCCGCTGAGCGATGCCGATGCACACATCGCGCTGCATGCCATCAGCCGCCGGCACGGCCGTTCGCGGGCGGCCGAGGCGTTCCTGGCGATCATTAACCAGCCGGGCCCATGAGCCCCGGCGCCTGGCAAGCACGGCGCGGATAAAACTGTTTTACCGAAACCACGGGTTTTCCGCCGCAGTGCTTTGCCTATCCTAGGCGCAACAAACACCATCAGCGGAAGATTCATGCGCCTCTCGTTTCCCAGCCGTTATGCCTGCCTGGCGGCGTGCCTCACGTTCAGCCTGGCCAGCCTGCCGTTTCTTGCCACTCACGCCTGGCTCTGGCCATTGACCCTGATCGGCACGCTGCTCTCGCTGGTGGGCCTGAACGACCTGCGCCAGCGCCAGCACGCAGTGCGGCGCAACTACCCGATCCTGGGCAACCTGCGCTACCTGATCGAGACCATCCGACCCGAGATCCGCCAGTACCTGCTCGAAGGCGACGACGACAAGCTGCCCTTCTCCCGCGCGCAGCGCTCGCTGGTGTACGCACGGGCCAAGAACGAAAGCGCCGAGAAAGCCTTCGGCACGCTCAATGACGTGTACCGCCCGGGCTTCGAGTTCATCAGCCATTCGATGCTGCCGGTCAACACCCCCGACCCGGCCTCGTTTCGCATCGCCATCGGCGGCCCGCAATGCCGCCAGCCGTACTCGGCATCGATCTTCAACATTTCGGCCATGAGCTTCGGCGCCCTCAGCGCCAACGCCATCGGCGCGCTGAACAAGGGCGCCAGCCTCGGCCGTTTTGCCCACGACACCGGCGAGGGCAGCATCAGCCCCTACCACCGCGAACATGGCGGCGACCTGATCTGGGAAATCGGCAGCGGCTATTTCGGCTGCCGCGACGCCCACGGCCGCTTCGACCCGCAGCGCTTCGCCGAACAGGCCCGCGACCCGCAGGTGAAGATGATCGAGATCAAGCTCAGCCAGGGCGCCAAGCCCGGCCACGGTGGCATCCTGCCGGGGCACAAGGTGAGCGCCGAGATCGCCGCCACGCGCGGTGTGGCGCCCGGCGAAGACTGCATCTCGCCCGCCGCCCACAGCGCCTTCAGCACGCCGGTGGGGTTGCTCGAGTTCGTGGCGCAGTTGCGCGAGCTGTCCGGCGGCAAACCGGTGGGCTTCAAGTTCTGCCTGGGCCACCCCTGGGAGTTCATGGGCATCGCCAAGGCCATGCTGGCCACTCAGATCGTGCCCGACTTCATCGTGGTCGACGGCAAGGAAGGGGGCACCGGCGCTGCGCCACGCGAATTCAGCGACAACATCGGCGTGCCCATGCGCGAGGGGTTGATGTTCGTGCACAACACCCTGGTGGGCCTGAACCTGCGCCACAAGGTGCGCATCGGCGCCGCCGGCAAGATCGTCAGCGCGTTCGACATCGCCGGCGTGCTGGCCCTGGGCGCCGACTGGGTGAACTCGGCGCGCGGCTTCATGTTCGCCATCGGCTGCATCCAGTCGCAAAGCTGCCACACCAACCAGTGCCCCACCGGCGTGGCCACCCAGGACCCGTTGCGCCAGCGTGCACTGGTGGTGCCCGACAAGGCCGAACGGGTGTTCAGCTTTCATCGCAATACCCTGCATGCGCTGGCCGAGATGCTCGCGGCCGCCGGCCTCGAGCACCCCAGCGAACTCAAGCCCAAGCACCTGGTGCGCCGCGTCAGCGCCAGCGAGATCCGGCTGTTTTCGCAGTTGCACGTGTTCCTCAAGCCCGGCGAATTGCTCAGCGGCTCGATCGACAGCGAATTCTATGCACGGATGTGGCGGATGGCCCGCAGCGACAGCTTCGCGCCGCAATTGCAGGATGCGCCCGTGGCGCCGGCGAATGCGGTACGCCGAAAACAAACAACCCCGGCCTAGGCCGGGGTTGTTTGAAGGTCGAATCGATCAGAGGATGCTGATCGGGTACTCGACGAATACGCGGACTTCGTTGCCGTCTGCGGTGTAGTCGATAGCGTTGAGGTTGTTGGTGCCACGCAGGAACGAGCTACGCAGTTTGACGGACAGGTCCTTGGCCGGACCTTCCTGAACCACGTACTTGAACTGGTTGAAGATTTCGCGCTCTTTGCCTTCGCCGAAGCCGTGGGTGTTGATGTTGTCACCCGCTACGTATGCAAAGTTGTAGGTCAGACCCGGTACGCCGAAGGCGCTGAAGTCCAGGCCGTAGCCGATCTGCCACGAACGCTCGTCTTCGGCGTTGAAGTCGGACCAGTAGGAGTTGGCCAGGAAGATGGTCGAACCACCGTCACCCACGCCGCGGCGGTTCTGGTACCAGCCGTACTGGTAGCCGGTGTCGCCGGTGTTGCGCTGGTGCGCCAGGGTGATCGAGTGCGGGCCGAAGGCGTAGGTGGCCGCCAGGCTCCAGATGGTGTTGCGGTCACCGGTCAGGCCTGCACGGTTGACGTACTTCTTGTCGATGTCCGACTTGTAGCCGTTGAAATCCAGGGTCAGCGACTGGTCGTCGGAGATGGCGTGGACGTAGTTCAGGCCCAGGTAGTGCTTCTTCAGTACGTCTTCGACGTCGGAGGTGTACAGCGCACCGGTGAAATTCTCGGTGAACTGGTACTTGCCGCCGAACACGTTGATCGACTTCAGACCACCGCTATCGCGACCTTCGGCGCTCTTGCGCGCTTCCTGGGTGTAGCGACCGGCGTTCAGTTCCAGGCCCTTGATCTCCTTGGAGGTGATCGATGTGCCAGTGAAGCTCTCTGGCAGCAGGCGGCCGTCGTCATAGTTCAGCACTGGCAGGGTCGGCATCTGGTCGCCGTATGCCAGTACGGTATTGGAGACGCGGAACTTGATCGCAGCACCGGCACGCGCCAGGTTGTGCGGGGAGTTGCTCGGTTCGGTATCGCTTGGCTTGAAGAAGTCGATACCGGCGCCGCCGTTACGACCCTTGCCGCCGTCCAGGCGGATGGCATACAGGCCGAAGGCGTCTACGCCCACGCCCACGGTGCCCTGGGTGAAGCCCGACGAGAACTTGCCGATGAAGGCCTGGCCCCACTCGGACTGGTCACTGCTGCCATGCTTCTTGTCACGATTGATGAACGCGTTGCGCAGCAGAACGCTGGCCTTGCTGTCTTCCTGGAAACCGTTCGACGCGGCCTGGTCGTTGGCCATTGCCTGAGTCGCCGCCATAAGCCCCAGCGCGATCAGACTGATCCGTGTTTTCAACATGTTATTTTCCTTATTTCGGAGTGTTTTACGCTCTGCGACCAACGCCAGGAACCACGCCCCCTGCGTGGGTTGACGCTCACGGGTCTGCAAACAAAAAGCCCGCCTGCAACAAGGGTGCAGCGGGCCTTTTCTTGGGACTCTTGGCCGATGGGCCTACAGGCGTTGGGTCCGATCCTAGCCGTGCGTACAAGGCCATGTCAAAAATTCGTGAAAACGACAAGTCATATGGCCATTACGCCGTCTTCAGCGGCGCAGACAAGGCAGCCCGCAATCGGTTGCGCCCCGGTGGAAATACCTGGATACGACCGCACCACAAAGGTGCGTAAATAGCGCTAACATTTGTGAATGCAAAGCATTACCATTCGCACCCTTTTCATCACCAAGTACCTTTGCCGATGCGTGCCACGCCCGTCCCTTGCCGTCTTTCCCCTGTGTCTCTGGGGCTTTGCGCCCTGTTCAGCTCCAGCCTGGCGTGTGCTGCCAGCACCACGTTGCCCGAGCTGTCGGTAACCGCCGACAGCGACCGGGATGACCCCCGGGTCAAGGAAGTGACCACCGCCACCCGCACCTCCACCCCGGCGCGCTACGTGCCCCAGGCCATCGATTCGATCAAGACCGCCAGCGTGCACGACTACGGCACCCATGACCTGGGCAAGGCCCTGAGCGGCATCCCCAACGTCAGCAACAGCGCCGACACCCGCTTCGACAGCCTGCGCATCCGAGGCTTCGACGCCAGCAACGACTTCTACCTGGACGGCATCCGCGACGACAGCCAGTACGTGCGCGACCTGTACAACATCGAACGGATCGAGGTGCTCAAGGGGCCGGCGGCGGTGCTGTACGGCCGCGGCAGCCAGGGCGGTATCATCAACCGCGTGAGCAAGGCGCCCGAAGCCGGCCGACACTCCAGCATCGAGGCCCAGGGCGGCAGCGACGAACTGCGCAGCCTGTATGCCGACCTCAGTGCCGACCCCAGCGACACCCTCAGCCTGCGCCTGAACATGGGCAACCGCGACAACAACAGCTTCCGCCACGGCATCGACGGCAGCCGCCAGCTGTTCGCGCCCTCGATGAGCTGGCAGCTCAGCCCGGACCTGAACTGGCTGGTGCAGTACGAATACAGCCGCTACAACCGCACGCCCGACCGCGGTATCCCCGGCGATCCGCGCACCGGTCGCCCGGTGGATGTCAGCCGCAGCACCACCTATGGCGACCCGCAGCGCGACTACATCGACGACACCGCGCAGTCGCTGCGCTCGCGCCTGAACTACCAGCTCAACGATGCCTGGCAACTGCGCCATACCCTGGGCCTGTTCCAGCTCGACAGCGACTTCGACAACACCTACCTCACCGGCTACAACGCCAGCACCGGCCTGGTCGGGCGCCAGCGCTGGCAGCAGGACCTGAACACGCGCAACCTGTTCAACACCGTGGAAATCGAAGGCAACGTATCGACCTTCGGCCTGGAGCACACCCTGCTCACGGGGCTCGAACTGGGCGAGCAGCGCCGTCACTCGCTGCTGCGCAGCGGCAAGGGCGTGCCGGGCGTCGACCTGTTCAACCCGGACCGCGGCCAGCAACACAACGGCGTGCTGGCGGTGTCCAGCAACAACCATACAGACGTGCACAGCCGTGGCCTGTATGTGCAGGACCAGGTCCGCCTGAACGATCAGTGGCAACTGCTCGTGGGCCTGCGCCATGACCGGTTCGAGGTGGACACCACCAGCAAGGTCAGCGGCCTGAGCGAAAAGCAGCAGAGCAACAGCACCAGCCCGCGCCTGGGCGTGGTGTGGACGCCGCTCAGGGACCACGCTTTCTATGCCTCGTGGAGCAAGACCTTTTCGCCGGTGGGCGGCGGCCTGATCGGCATCACCCCGGGGGCGGCGGGCAACGCCAACGAAACCGGGCCTGAACATACCCGGCAGAAGGAGATCGGGGTCAAGAGCGAGTGGCTGGACGAGCGCCTGAGCACCACCCTGGCGGTGTACGAGCTGGAGCTGTACGACCGCCGCAGCCGCGACCCGGACAACGCCGACCGCTACATCCTCACCGGCCTGCAGCGTTCGCGCGGGGTCGAACTGACCGCCACCGGCAAGCTGGGAGGCAACTGGTATGTGCGCGGGGGCATCGGCCTGCAGGACGCCACCATCGTCGAGGACACCGAAGGCAATGCCGGCAACCGCATCAACGACGTGGCGCGGCGCAACGCCAGCCTGTTCGTCACCTGGAAACCGGAAATGGGCTGGTACGCCGAAACGGGTGTGACACTGGTGGGGCAGCGTTATGCCGATACCAGGAACACCATCGTGCTGCCGGGGTATGGCAGTTGGGACGCGCTGGTGGGCTGGCGCACGCAGGATTGGGATGTGCGCGCGGCGCTGAGCAACATTGCCGACAAGACCTACTACAGTTCGGCGACCAGTGCCGGGCAGATCCAGTTCGGTGATCCGCGCAGCCTGGTGGTGACGGGTACCTACAACTTCTAAGTGCTTCGCCGGCAAGGCCGGCTCCTACAGGGTGCAAGTGGCCTGTAGGAGCCGGCCTTGCCGGCGAAGGGCCCAACATGGCCTTTTGTGTTTCAGCGGTAGCACACCCCCAGCAGCGCATCGAGCTCTGCCTCGGTGATCAACCCCTGTGGATAACGTTCCACCAGTGCACGTCGTGGATCGGTCTTCCTGACCCGGAGGGTTCCATGGTGTTTCAACCACTGCGCCACTGCCTCAAGCGCCTCGAGGTTCACCACCGACGGGTGCGAAACCGGTTCACTTGTCGCATTCATTTCCACACGTACTCCCCAGAAGTGTGAGCGGCTACCTTAATCAAACTTTGTGACAGAACTGCGCCGTCGTACTTGCTTGAAATACAAGGCAAAACGAATACAAGAGGTGTGCCAGTTGCGTCGCCGGCCATCGCACAGGCAAAAAAAAGCCCGTCGATGACGGGCTTGATTTGCCAGGCCGCTCTCAGCGCTTGGCAGGGGCGGGTTGCTGCTGGGTCAGGCAATGGATGTTGCCACCGCCCAGCAACAGCTCGCGGCCCGGCACCATGACCACTTCGTGATCGGGGAACAGACGTGCCAGGACCGCTCTGGCCTCGGCATCGGCGGGGTCGTCGAAGCTCGGCGCGATGATCCCGCCGTTGACGATCAGGAAGTTCACGTAGGAACCGGCCAGGCGTACCGACGGGTTGCGCTCCTGGCTGCCGGCCACCAGATCGACCCCGGCGCACTCCTCTTCGGTAGCGTACAACGGGCCCGGGATCGGCATCTTGTGCACCACGAATTCACGGCCCCTGGCATCGCGCTGGCTTTGCAGCACCGCCAGGGCGGCGCGGCAGCGTGCGTAGTTGGGGTCTTGCGAATCATCGGTCCAGGCCAGTAACACTTCGCCCGGGCGAACGTAACAACAGAAGTTGTCCACATGCCCGTCGGTTTCGTCGTTGTACAGGCCCTCGGGCAGCCACACGATGGTATCCACCGCCAGTTGATCGCGCAGGATCGCCTCGATCTGCTCGCGGTTCAGGTGCGGGTTGCGGTTGTGGTTGAGCAGGCACTCCTCGGTGGTGATCAGGGTGCCTTCGCCATCCACGTGAATCGAGCCGCCTTCGAGCACGAAGCCCTCGGTGCGGTAACGCTGGCAGCGCTCCATTTCCAGCACCTTGGCCGCCACCTGTTCGTCGCGGTTCCACGGTGCGTACAGGCCGCCCTCGAAGCCGCCCCAGCTGTTGAAGCCCCAGTGCACGCCGCGCACTTCGCCGCTGTCGTTGATCACGAAGGTCGGGCCGGTGTCACGCACCCAGGCGTCGTCGTTGCTGATTTCCACCACACGGATGTTGGGCATGTCCAGTTGCGCACTGGCGTTTTCGTACTGGCCGGCCGACACACCCACGGTGACCGGCTCGAAACGCGCGATGGCCTTGGCCACCGCCACGTGGGCGGCCTGGGCCGGCTTGCCGCCCAGGCGCCAGTTGTCCGGGCGCTCGGGCCACAGCATCCATACCTGGGTTTGCGGTGCCCACTCGGCAGGCATGTGGAAGCCGTCGGCGCGCGGGGTAGTGTTCAGGGTCTTCATGGTCAGGATTCCAGTGAACCGTCGAGGGTTTTGATCGCACCATACAGGTTCGGACGGCGGTCACGGAAGGTGCCCCAGGCGCTGCGCACGTGTTCCAGTTTGTCCAGGTCAAAGCTGTGCACCAGCACGCCCTCTTCGGTCTGGTCCAGTTCCTCGACCTTTTCGCCGAACTGGTTGGCGATGAACGACGAGCCGTAGAAGGTGATGGCGTAGCCGTCCTGTTCTTCGCGGCCGATGCGGTTGCTGGCCACCAGCGGCATCAGGTTGGCGCCGGCGTGCCCCTGCTGCACACGCTGCCAGTGCTCGCGGGAGAGGATATTGGCATCGTGCGGTTCGCTGCCGATGGCAGTGGGGTAGAACAAAATCTCCGCGCCCAGCAGCGCCATGCTGCGGGCGCACTCGGGGAACCACTGGTCCCAGCAGATGCCCACGCCGATCTTGGCGTAGCGGGTCTGCCACACCTTGAAGCCGGTGTCGCCGGGGTTGAAGTAGTACTTCTCGTGGTAGCCGGGGCCGTCGGGGATGTGGCTCTTGCGGTACACGCCCAGGTTGCTGCCGTCGGCGTCGATGATCGCGATGCTGTTGAAGCGGGCGCGGCCGGCCAGCTCGTAGTAGCTGATGGGCAGCACCACCTGCAGCTCCCTGGCGAGCGTCTGGAAGTGCGCGATGGCGGCGTTGGTTTCGGTGGGCGTAGCCAGTTGCAGGTAGTCGGCGTTGGGCTTCTGGCAGAAGTACGGGGTTTCGAACAGTTCCTGGATCAGGATGATCTGCGCGCCCTTGGCGGCGGCTTCGCGCACCAGTTTTTCGGCGGTGGCGAGATTTGCCTGGCGGTCCCAGGAACAAGCCATCTGGGTGGCGGCGACGGTGACGGTACGGCTCATGGGAACCTCCTTGGGAAGGTACAAGGGAAGACGATGAGCACTTTATAGCCGATAAATATCGGCTTTAAAAGCCAAAAATAATTAAACCTCTCAGCTTCGCCCGATTATTAATCGATATTAATCGACGCAAGGGAGGGTTCGTTGACTGCTTCGCTGGCAAGCCAGCGAATGCAGGACAGCGCCCTCCCGACTCCGCCGCTACACCCCCTGCGTCAACACCCGCTCCACACTGTCCACAAAGAAATCCACGCTCGCCCGCGTAGTGCACATGGGCGGCTTGATCTTGAGGATGTTCAGGTAGTCACCGGTCGGCTGCATGAAGATGCCCAGCTCGCGCAGACGCTCGCACAGCGCCGCCGTCTCTTCGGTGGCCGGTTCCAGGCTGGCGGCATCACGCACCAGCTCCAGGCCCAGGTAGAACCCCGACCCATGCACCGCACCCGCCAGCGGATACTTATCGACAAGCGCCTGCAGACGCGCCTTGAAGTACCCACCCACCTCGCGCGCGTTGTCCCACAGGCCCTCCTCCTCCATCACGTCCAGCACTGCCATGCCGATACGGCAGCTCACCGGGCTGCCACCAGCCGACGAGAAGAAGTAACCCTCGGCCTCCAGCGCCTCGGCGATCTCGCGCCGGGTGATCACCGCGCCCAGCGGCTGGCCGTTGCCCATGCCCTTGGCCATGGTGATGATGTCCGGCACCACACCCTGCTGCTCGAAGCCCCAGAAGTACTCGCCCAGCCGCCCATAGCCCACCTGCACCTCGTCGGCGATGCATACCCCGCCCCGCGCGCGCACCCTGGCATACACCTGCTGCAGATACCCCGCCGGCAACGGAATGCCGCCGGCATTGCCGTACACCGGCTCGCAGATGAACCCCGCCAGCTGACGCTCACCGATCTCGGCCAGGCGTTCGTCGACATCGCGCACATAGTCGGCGGTGGTGTCCTGCCCACGGTACTTGCCGCGGTAGGTGTTCGGTGCGGTCACCGGGTGCACCCAGTCGGGCCGGGTGCTCAATGCCTGCGGGTTGTCGGCGATGGAGGTCGAGATGGCATCGGTGGCCACCGACCAGCCGTGGTACGCCTCCAGCACGCTGAGCATGTCGCGACCACCGCTGGCCGCCCATGCCAGGCGGATCGCCAGGTCGTTGGCCTCGGTGCCGCTGTTGACCAGGAACACCCGGTCCATCCCCGGCGGCGCCAGCGCCAGCAGGCGCTCGGAAAACTCGGCGATGGCCGCATAGTGAAAGCGCGAGTTGGTGTTGAGCAGCGACCACTGGCGCGCCGACTCGCTCACCATGCGCGGGTGCCCATGGCCCAGCACCGCGACGTTGTTGAGCATGTCCAGGTACGAGCGCCCCTGCATGTCGATCAGGTAGTTGCGCCAGCCGCGCTCGATATGTGGCGGCTGCTGGTAGTAGTGCTTCTGCGAGCGCGCGAAGCTGGCGTCGCGACGCGCCAGCAGGGCATGCGGGTCGGGCAGTGGCGCGGCGTCGCAGTCAAAGCCCAGCAGCGCAGCCGGCGAAGGGCACAGCGCCTGCCACGCCAGCGCACGCGAAGGCGCGACGAAGTTCGGCGGTTGCAGGCCGGCCACGCGGCACAGCTGCACCTCGAGCTCGGTGGCGTGCCCCAGCGGCTCGCCCTGGGCGATGACCGCGCCCGATGCGGGGCTTTGCACCACCCCGCGCAGCCACAGGCTGGAGGCGTCACCTTCAAGGCACGCCCAGCCCTGCTCGCCGTGGCGCCAGGTGCCGGCAAACGGCGCCACCAGCGCACTGTCCACGGGCAGGTGCAGCTCCACGTGCAGCGCACAGGTGTGCGGTTCCAGCGGGTTGTCGATATGGGTCTGCGACAGGCGGTACTGGGCATACAACGTGCTGGCCGGGGCCGCATGGGTACGCAGCAGGTGCTGGTCGATGCCGGGCTGCTGCCAGTTGCCGGCGCTGAAGTGCTCGCTCAGCACGCCAAGATCGACCCGCGCTACAGCCTGGTCGCGCAACCCCGGCAGCAGCATGCCCGTGGCCGGCAGCGGCGCGGGCGCAAGGCCGGCTAGTTGCATGATCGCCGCCTCCATCAATGCAAACGGCACACCGGCTGCCACCTCGAAGATCTGCCACTCATGGGCCAGGTTGTCGCGGCTGTAGGTGTTGCCGGGGTCGACGCCCACCTGCTGCTCGCCACTGAGCACCAGCACCGCCGCGCGCGCCACGATCATCGGCCATAGCGCTCGCAGCTCGGCCTCGTGCAGCGGGTTGAACGCATGGTAGGCAGCGATGGCCGGCAGGATGCGCAGCGGGTCGCCGTCGACATGATGCAGCAGCGCCGCGCAGGTCACCGACAGGTCGGCGATGCGCCAGGTGTGCAGCAGGTCGCCGAAATCGATCACCCCCTGCAACTGCCACTCGCGTGCGCCATCGCGCTGCCACACGGCGTTGTCATCGGTAATGTCCAGGTGCACCGCCTGCATCGGCAGCTGCGCCAGCAACGGCTCTAGCGCCACGCGGGCCTGCTCGGCAATGGCCTGCACCCGCACCTTGCGCGGCCCGTCGGCCAGCACCGGGAGCAGGTGGGCGATCACCGCCTGGGCATGGCGCGGGTCCCATTGCAGGGTGCGCTCCAGCCCGGGGTGGGTGAAGTCCGCCAGCGCCAGGTCGACCCGTGCACACAACGCCCCCAGCGCGTGCATCAGGCGCGGCGCCATGTACGGCAGGCGGGTCAGGGTCTGGCCCTCGATGTAGGTGAGCACCCGGGCGCGCACCGGCTGGCCGTCGATCTTCAGTGCCAGCAGCGGCTCGCCACCGTTGGCACGACGAACGGCCGGTACCGGCACACCCTGACGGTGCAGGTGCTCCAGCGCCGCATGCTGGGCTTCAAGCTCCTGCTGCGCATAGTCGCCATGACAGACCTTGAGCACGAAGCGCCCGTGGGGCGTATCGACGCGAAAGTTCAGGTCCTGCTGGCTGCCCAGCGGCTGCAGCGTGCCTTGCAGCCCGTAATGCGCCTGCAGCAGCTGCGCCGCCTGGGCCGGGTCGAGATCGGGGCATGGCAGGCTGGCGCGGTGAATGAGGGTGTTCAGCGACATGGAGAAGGCCTCGATTTTTTTTGTCGCTTATATCGCCACCGCTGCTGCCGATAAGCAAGGGGAGTGACGAAGGGAAAGAATTGAACGTATTCTGACCCGCCGTCGATTTCGCCCTCCAACCCCGGGACAGACGCTTGAAGCAGGTTGCCATCCTCCAATCCAACTACATTCCCTGGAAGGGGTACTTCGACCTGATTGCGGCCGTGGACGAGTTCATCGTCTACGACGACATGCAGTACACCAAGAACGACTGGCGCAACCGCAACCGCATCAAGACCCCCAACGGCCTGGAGTGGCTGACCATCCCGACCGGGCAGAACATCAACCGGCGCATCCGCGACGTCGAGCTGGCCCCGGGCAACTGGCAGGCCAAGCACTGGAAGAGCCTGGTGGCCAACTACGCCAAGGCGCCTTGCTGGCACGAAGTGGCCGCATGGCTGCAACCGCTGTACCTGGACCGCCAGCACCGCAACCTGAGCGAGCTCAACGTGCTGCTGATACAGGCCGTGTGCGACTACCTGGGCATCACCACGCGCATCACCCGCTCGTGGGACTACACCCTGGGCGAAGGCAAGACCGAACGTCTGGTCGATCTGTGCCAGCAGGCCGGAGCCACGCACTATGTGTCCGGGCCGGCAGCCAGGGACTACCTTGATGAACGCCAGTTCGCCGACAGCGCCATCGAGCTCAGCTGGTTCGACTATGACGGCTATCCCACCTATCCACAGCAATGGGGCGAATTCAGTCACGCGGTCAGCATTCTCGACCTGCTGTTCAACTGCGGGCCCCGCGCCGCGCACTACATGAGGTATGCCCCACGATGACCCGCGACACTTCCACCCCACGTCCACCTCTCGGCAGCCTGGTCATCGGCAGCACCTCCGTGATCGGCCAGGCCATCGCCCACGGCCTGGCGCAACTGGGCCCGGTGCAGACCGCAGGGCGGCGTGATGCCGACGTGTTCTTCGACCTGAGCCAGCCCGACCGCGTACCAGCCAGCGTGCCGCCGTTCGACGTGGTGGTACTGGCCGCCGCCGACTTTGGCGGCCCCGGCATCGACGACCTGATCCGCGCCGAGCAGGTCAACGCGGTCGGCACGCTGGCCGCCTGCCAACTGGCACAACGCAGCGGGGCCAGGCACCTGATACTGATTTCGTCGGTGTTTGCCAGCCACGTCCCGGGCGACCCTCACTACAGCATCTACTCGCTATCCAAACGCCACTCCGAGGAGCTCGCCAGCCTGTTCTGCAGCGCGCACGGCATCGCCCTGACCATCCTGCGCCCCAGCCAGGTGTATGACGCCGCCGGTGCCTGCCGCACCCATCAGCCGCTGCTGTATGCCTTCGCCGACCAGGCCCAGGCCGGTAACGACATCAGCCTGTTCGGCAACAACGACGCGCGGCGCAACTACCTGCACCTGGACGACCTGGTGCAGATCTGCACCCGTGTGGCCGCCACCACGACCACCGGGCTGTTCAACTGCGTCCACCCCGACAGCCCTGCACTGAGCGAAATCGCCCAGGCCGCGTTGTCCGCCTTCGGCCAGCAGGGCCAGGTGCGCTTTCTGCGCGACAAGCCGGATGTGCCCGACCTGCCAGCGCAGCTGCTCGACCCGGCGTTGCACGCCGCCATCGACTTCATGCCACAGGTGAATATCCATATGGGTTTCGAAATGATCCGACAGCACCGGGAGCGCACGGCATGAGCACGGTCATGGTTACCGGCGTGGGCGCCATCATGGGCTACGGCCTGCTCAAGTCGTTGCGTGCCAGCGACCCGGCCGTGGTGCTGGTAGGCACCGATATCTACGACGATGCCGCCGGCAGGGCCTGGTGCGACGCCTTCGCGCAGGCGCCCCTGACCGCCAGCGCCGACTACCCGGCGTGGCTCGAACGGGTGGTCAGGCAGCACGCGGTCGACCTGGTGATACCTGGCATCGAGCAGGACCTGCACTGGTTCTCGGACCACCGTGAACAGGTGGCGCAACTGGGCTGTGGCGTGGTGCTCAACAGCCGAGCGCTGATCGATCTGTCCCGCGACAAGTGGGCAATGGACCAGGCGCTGGCCGCCGCCGACGAGCCGGCGCGAATCCCCAGCTACCTGTCGGGCAGTTTCGCCGAGCTGGTCCGGACCCTGGGCCTGCCCTTCCTGCTCAAGCCTCGTCGCAGTTATGCCTCCAAGGGCCTGGTGTGGGTACAAAGCGCCAGCGACTTCGAACCCCATGCGCACCTGCTGGGCGAGGTGCTGATGGCCCAACCGATCATCGGCAGCGCCGAGCAGGAGTTCACCGTGGCGGTGTTCGGCGATGGCGAAGGCGGTAGCTTCGGGTCGATCACCCTGCAGCGCAAGCTGGCCGCCGACGGTTCAACCGCCAAGGCCTGGGTGCGCCAGGAGGCTTCGCTGGATGAAGTGGTGGCGCGCCTGTGTGCACACTTCAGGCCCGTGGGCCCGACCAACCTGCAGTTTCGCCGCGACGCCGACGGCAGCTGGAAACTGCTGGAGATCAACCCGCGTATCTCCTCCACCAGCTCCATGCGCCGGGCCTTCGGCTACAACGAGGCGGCCATGTGCCTGGACTTCTTCCTGAACCGCAAGGCGCCCCCCACTCCCGA
Source organism: Pseudomonas sp. 8209 (assembly GCF_028682105.1). Lineage (NCBI taxonomy): Bacteria > Pseudomonadati > Pseudomonadota > Gammaproteobacteria > Pseudomonadales > Pseudomonadaceae > Pseudomonas > Pseudomonas sp. 8209. The sequence continues at coordinate 139,802 of NZ_JANIAH010000003.1, read as the reverse complement.
GATCCGACCGGGGTTCGCGGTGCGCTACATCGAGGAGCTCGTGGTCCATGATCGGGATCATTTCTGATATCCACGGCAACTTCGTCGCACTCTCGGCGGTGCTCGACGAGCTGGAGCGCCTGGGCGTGTCGCAGATCATCTGTCTGGGCGACACGGCCGGGTACTACTGCCAGATCAACGAGTGCTGCGACGCGCTGCGCGAACGCGGCATCTTCAGCCTGATGGGCAACCACGACTGGTACCTGTCGAGCAACACGCCCTGCCCACGCTCCAACAGTGCCAACGCCTGCCTGGACTACCAGAAGGGCATCCTCACGGCCGCCAACGCGGCATGGCTCGCGGCATTGCCCGCACGCGGCCGGCAACACGGCATCGAGCTGGTGCACGGCGGCTGGAACGACCCCATCGAAGAGTACCTGCGCCCCTCGCAGGCGTATTTCGAGGCGCTGCCCGGCACGCACTTCGCCTCGGGCCACACCCATGTGCAGATGCTCTGGCAGGGCCGCGACAAGGTCTACTGCAACCCCGGCTCGGTCGGCCAGCCACGCGACGGCGACCCGCGTGCGGCCTTCGCCACCTGGCACGCCGGCCAGTTCACCCTGCACCGCGTGGCCTACGACATCCCGCGCATGCAGCAGGCGATGAGCGACGCCGGGTTCACCGCGTACTTTTCCGACAACCTGCCCCTCGGCGCGCAGATCGGCGGCAGGATCAGCCACTATTAACTACGCGGGCATCCGGCCGATAGCCTGACGTCGGCCAGCGCTGCGTTGCCCTTGCACCGGCCGGCGCCTGGCGACAAGCTACGAGCCACCTGAACACCACCCGCTGCACCAAAGGCCATTCGACATGCGCATACTCATCACCGGCGGTGCCGGCTTCATCGGTTCGGCGCTGGTCCGCCACCTGATCGAGCACACCGACCACCACGTGCTCAACCTGGACAAGCTGACCTACGCCGGCAACCTGGAGTCGCTACACAGCATCGCCAGCAACACCCGCTACGAGTTCGTGCAGGCCGATATCGTCGACCAGGCCACGGTGAGCGCGGTGCTGGAGCGCTTCCGGCCCCAGGCGATCATGCACCTGGCAGCCGAGTCGCATGTCGACCGCTCCATCGACGGGCCAGCGGCGTTCATCCAGACCAACATCGTCGGCACCTACAGCCTGCTCGAAGCCACCCGCGCCTACTGGGGCACGCTGCCGGCCGCCGAGCGCGAGGCGTTTCGCTTCCATCACGTGTCCACCGACGAGGTGTATGGCGACCTGCATGGGGTCGACGACCTGTTCACCGAAACCACCCCCTACGCACCCAGTTCGCCCTACTCGGCGAGCAAGGCCGCGTCCGACCACCTGGTGCGCGCCTGGCAGCGCACCTACGGGCTGCCGGTGCTGCTGACCAACTGCTCGAACAACTACGGGCCGTACCACTTCCCGGAAAAACTCATCCCGCTGGTGATCCTCAACGCCCTGGCGGGCAAGCCGCTGCCGGTGTACGGCAATGGCCAGCAGGTGCGCGACTGGCTGTTCGTCGAGGACCATGCCCGCGCCCTGCTCAAGGTGGTCACCGCAGGTGAGGTGGGCCAGACCTACAACATCGGCGGGCACAACGAGCAGACCAACCTCGAGGTGGTGCACGCCATCTGCGCACTGCTCGAAGAGCTGGCCCCCGCACACCCGGCGGGCGTGGCGCGCTATGCCGACCTGATCACCTTCGTGCAGGACCGCCCCGGCCACGACCTGCGCTACGCCATCGACGCCGGCAAGATCGAGCGCGAGCTGGGCTGGCGCCCTGAAGAAACCTTCGCCACCGGCCTGCGCAAGACCGTGCAGTGGTACCTGGATAACCTGGAATGGTGCCGCCATGTGCAGGACGGCAGCTACCAGGGCCAGCGCCTGGGCAACAGCGATTTCAAGGACCTGATTGCATGACCAAAGGCATCGTACTGGCAGGCGGCTCCGGCACGCGCCTGCACCCCATCACCCTGGGCATTTCCAAACAGCTGCTGCCGGTTTACGACAAGCCGATGATCTACTACCCGATCTCGGTGCTGATGCTGGCCGGCATCCGCGAGATCCTGATCATCTCCACCCCTCACGACCTGCCACACTTTCGCCAGCTGCTGGGCGACGGCAGCCAGTTCGGGGTGCACTTCGAGTATGCAGAGCAGCCCTCGCCCGACGGCCTGGCCCAGGCGTTCCTGATCGGCGAATCGTTCATCGGTGACGACTCGGTGTGCCTGATCCTGGGCGACAACGTATTCCACGGCCAGCGTTTCACCGAGCAACTGCTGCGCGCCGCCGCCCACTCCAGCGGCGCAACGGTGTTCGGCTACTGGGTCAAGGACCCGGAGCGTTTCGGCGTGATCGAGTTCGACGCGGCAGGCAACGCCTTGTCGATCGAAGAAAAGCCCGCGCAGCCCAGGTCCAGCTACGCGGTCACCGGCCTGTACTTCTACGACAACGACGTGGTGCGCATCGCCCGCGACATCAAGCCTTCGCCGCGTGGGGAGCTTGAGATCACCGATGTCAACAATGCCTACCTGCGCCGTGGCGACCTGCGCGTGGAGCGCTTCGGGCGTGGCTTCGCCTGGCTCGACACCGGCACCCACGACAGCCTGCTGGAGGCCTCGCAGTACGTGCAGACCATCGAGCATCGCCAGGGCCTGAAGGTCGCCTGCCTTGAAGAGATCGCCTTCCAGCAGGGCTGGATCTGCCAGGAGCGTCTGCTGGAACGGGCCAAGGCCTTCGGCAAGACCGGCTACGGCCAGTACCTGTACGGCCTGACCGGAGACCAGCAATGGAAGTGATCGCCACCGCGCTACCGGACGTGCTGATCCTCGAACCCAGGGTGTTCGGCGATGACCGCGGGTTCTTCTACGAGAGCTTCAACGCCCAGGCCTTCAGGGCCGCAACCGGCATCGATGCACAGTTCGTGCAGGACAATCATTCGCGCTCGCTTCGCGGCGTGCTGCGCGGCCTGCACTATCAGGTGCACAACCCCCAGGGCAAGCTGGTGCGCGTGACCCAGGGCGAGGTGCTGGACGTGGCGGTGGATATCCGCCGCAGCTCGCCGACCTTCGGGCAATGGGTGGCGGTACACCTGTCGGCCGCCAACCACCGGCAGGTGTGGATCCCCCAGGGGTTTGCCCACGGTTTCCGGGTGCTCAGCGACAGCGCCGAGTTCCTGTACAAGACCACCGACTACTACAACCCGAGCGCCGAGCGCTGCATTCGCTGGGACGACCCGCAGCTGGCCATCGACTGGCAACTGGACGCACCGCCGCAGCTGTCGGCCAAGGATCAGGTCGGCCAGTTGCTCAAGGACGCCGACCTGTTCCCATGAAAATCCTCATCACCGGGCGCAATGGCCAGCTAGCCCAGGCCCTGCAGCAGCGCCTGGCCGGGTTGGGCCAGGTGCATGTACTGGGCCGCGAACAGCTCGACCTGGCCGAGCCCGAACGCATCCGCCAGGTAGTACGCGAGCTGAGCCCCGACCTGCTGGTGAACGCCGCCGCCTATACCGCAGTCGACCAGGCCGAAAACGAACCTGCGCTGGCCTTCGCCATCAACGCCACTGCACCCGGCGTACTTGCCGAGGAGGCCGCACGGCTGGGCGTACCGCTGCTGCACTACTCCACCGACTACGTGTTCGACGGCAGCAAGGCCACGCCCTACACCGAAGACGACGCGCCCAACCCCCTGAGCGTGTACGGACGCAGCAAGCTGGCTGGCGAGCAGGCCATCCATGCCGTGGGCGGCGCGCACCTGACACTGCGCACCAGCTGGGTGTACTCGTTGCACGGGCGCAATTTTCTGCTGACCATGCAGCGTCTGCTGCAGGAAAAACCGCAGCTGCGCGTGGTCGCCGACCAGATCGGTGCACCGACCTGGGCCGGTAGCCTGGCCGCCAGCACCCTGGCGTTGATCCAGCGCTGGCAGGCCGGGCAGGCGGGTGCGTGGGGCACCTACCACATGACCGCGCAGGGCCAGACCTCCTGGTTCGGTTTCGCCCAGGCCATCGGCGAGCATCTGAAGGCTCAGGGCAGGCCCTGCGCGCAGCTGCTGCCGATCCCGTCCAGCGAGTACCCGACCCCGGCGCAGCGCCCACTGAACTCGCGCCTGGACTGCAGCCGCCTGCGCCAGCAGTGGCAGGTGGAGCAGCCAGACTGGCGTCAAGCGCTGATCGAGTGCCTGAAGTAGCGCATAATGCGCCCAACGTTTCTGCGCCCTTTGCGACGCCATCGCGGGTCAAGCCCGCTCCCACGGGATAATCAATGACCTTGTGGGAGCGGGCTTGACCCGCGATGGGCTGCAACGCGGCCCCCCACCAAAGCCCGGTTTGCGATGACCATGACCCCGACCCTCCCCCGCCGTCCGCGCTGGCGCAGCCTGGCCCTCCTGGCGCTGTGCCTGGCGCCGCTGCTGTGGCCGCTGCAACGTCTGGCCGAGCACTACTACCAGGAGGAACTGGCCAGCCAGAACCGCCAGACCCTGGACCTGTACGTGGCCAACCTGCTGGGCACCCTGCACCGCTACGAGACCCTGCCGCAGATCCTCGGTGACCTGCCGGCATTGCGTGCGGTGCTGGCCGACCCGATACGCCTCGAGACCCTGACCAACGCCAACCGCCTGCTCGACGACATCTGCGCGCAGACCGGCGCCGAGGTGATGTACCTGATGGACGTCAACGGCAACACCCTGGCGGCCTCCAACTGGAACAAGCACGACAACTTTGCCGGGCGCAACTTCTCGTTCCGCCCCTACTTCAGCGAAGCCATGCAGGGCCGGCTGGGGCGTTTCTTCGGCCAGGGCACCACCTCGGCCAAGCGCGGCTACTTCTTCGCCGCAGCAGTGCGCGACGGCGACCAGGTGATCGGCGTACTGGTGGCCAAGATCGACCTGGACCACACCGAAACCCTGTGGGGCAAGACCCCCGAGCAACTGCTGGTGACCGACCACAACGGCGTGGTGATCCTCACCTCGCGCCCCGACTGGCGCTTTCGCGCCACGCGCCCGCTCAGCGAGGCCGAGCGCGACGCGATCGTGGCGATCCAGCCCTACCCCACCACCACGCCCAAGCCCCTCAGGCTCAACCCCGATGCCTGGCTGACCCAGACCCAGGCCATCCCCGAGACCGGCTGGCAGGTCAGCATCCTGGCCCCGCGCACCCTGGTCGACCGCTCGGTGAGCACGGTGCTGTTCATCGGCGCCGCCACCCTGCTGGTGGTGATGCTGCTGCTCGGGCTGGTGATGCAGCGCCGGCGCAACTACATGGACCGCCTCGACTTCGAGGCCCGCGCCCGCCAGGAGCTGGAGCTGCGCGTGGCCGAACGCACCGCCGCCCTCGAAGGCCTCAACAGCCGCCTCAAGACCGAAGTGCTTGAGCGCGAGCAGGCCCAGCAGGAACTGGTGCGTGCCCAGGACGAGCTGGTGCAGGCCGGCAAGCTGTCGGTGCTGGGCACCATGTCGGCAAGCATCAGCCATGAGCTCAACCAGCCGCTGGCGGCTATCCGCAGCTACGCCGAGAACGCCGAGATCCTGCTCGACCACCAGCGCACCGACGATGCGCGCAGCAACCTCAAGCTGATCAGCGAACTGACCGGGCGCATGGCCTCGATCATCGCCCACCTGCGCGCCTTCGCCCGGCGTGACCGGCATGCGCCGGAAAGCGTGGCGCTGCAGCCGGCACTGGACGACGCCCTGGCCCTGCTGGCCAAGCGGCGCCGGGCGATGGCGGTGGAGCTGGTGCGCGACCTGCCCGAGGCCACCCTGTGGGTGCAGGCCGGCGAAACCCGCCTGCGCCAGGTACTGGGCAACCTGCTGGCCAACGCCCTCGACGCGCTGACCGAAAAGGCCAACCCGCGCAAGCTCTGGCTAAGTGCCGAACGCCGCGAAGGCAGCGTCTACCTGACCATTCGCGACAACGGCCCGGGCTTCAGCAGCCAGGCCCTGCTGCGCGCACGCGAGCCGTTCTTCACCACCAAGACGCGCACCCAGGGCCTGGGCCTGGGCCTGGCGATCTGCGATACGCTGATCAACGCGCTGGGCGGTGAGCTGGTGCTGGCCAACCACCCGGAAGGCGGTGCGCTGCTGACCCTGCAACTGCGCGTGGCCCCCCCCGGCGCCGCGCTTCAAACCTCGGAGGACTCCTCGGCATGACGACCGACACACTGATCGACAGCCGCACCCAGGTCGTCCTGGTCGATGACGACCCGCACCTGCGTCAGGCCCTGAGCCAGACCCTGGACCTCGCCGGCCTGCGCGTGCTGCCCCTGAGCGACGCCCAGGGCCTGGCCGCGCGCCTGGAAAGCGACTGGCCCGGGGTGGTGGTGAGCGATATCCGCATGCCTGGCATCGACGGCCTGCAACTGCTCGAACAACTGCATGCCCAGGACCCGGACCTGCCGGTGCTGCTGATCACCGGCCACGGCGACGTGCCGCTGGCGGTGCAGGCGATGCGCGCCGGGGCCTACGACTTTCTCGAAAAGCCCTTCGCCAGCGACGCCCTGCTCGACAGCGTGCGCCGCGGCCTGGCGCTGCGCCGCCTGGTGCTGGACAACCGCAGCCTGCGCCTGGCCCTGAGCGACCGCCAGCAACTGAGCACGCGCCTGGTGGGCCAGTCGACCCCGATGGCCCGGCTGCGCGAGCAGATCGGCGCGCTGGCCGGCACCCGCGCCGATGTGCTGATACTGGGCGAGACCGGCGCCGGCAAGGAGGTGGTGGCGCGCGCGCTGCACGACCTGTCGAGCCGGCGCGACGGCCCGTTCGTGGCGATCAACGCCGGTGCCCTGGCCGAATCGGTGGTCGAGAGCGAGCTGTTCGGCCACGAGCCCGGCGCCTTTACCGGGGCGCAGAAGCGGCGCATCGGCAAGTTCGAGTTCGCCAATGGCGGCACGCTGTTTCTCGATGAAATCGAGAGCATGAGCCTGGATGTACAGGTCAAGCTGCTGCGCCTGCTGCAGGAGCGGGTGGTCGAGCGCCTGGGCGGCAACCAGCTGATCCCGCTGGATATCCGCATCATCGCCGCCACCAAGGAAGACCTGCGCCAGGCCGCCGACCAGGGGCGCTTTCGCGCCGACCTGTATTACCGCCTAAACGTCGCGCCGCTGCGCATCCCCCCCCTGCGCGAGCGCGGCGACGATGTGCTGATGCTGTTCCAGCACTTTGCCGACGCCGCCAGCGAACGCCACGGCCTGCCCCCCCACGTGCTGCAACCGGCGCAACGTGCGACGCTGCTGCGCCATGCGTGGCCGGGCAACGTGCGCGAGCTGCAGAACGCCGCCGAGCGCTTCGCCCTGGGCCTGGAGCTGGCCCTGGACGGCGACAGCCCTGGCCCGGTCGATCAGGCGCAGGCAGCGCCGGGCAGCGGCAACCTCAGCGACCAGGTCGAGCAGTTCGAACGCTCGCTGATCGCCGCCGAACTGACCCGCCCGCACAGCTCGATGCGCAGCCTGGCCGAAGCCCTCGGCGTGCCGCGCAAGACCCTGCACGACAAGCTGCGCAAACACGGCCTGAGCTTTGCCGACAGCAATGCCAGTGGCACCGACGACACCGAGGACAACCGCTGATGAACCCGAGCCATTACCTGCAGGACGTGCTGCACGCCGACATCCCGCTGACCCGCGAGATGGGCCTGCAGGTGCTCGACTGGCAGCACCAGCGGCTGCGCCTGCAATTGCCGCTGGCGGCCAACGTCAATCACAAGAGCACCATGTTCGGCGGCAGCCTGTATTGCGCGGCCGTGCTGGCAGGCTGGGGCTGGCTGCACCTGCGCCTGCGCGAGGCGGGCATCGGCGACGGGCATATCGTCATCCAGGAAGGCCAGATCAGCTACCCGCTGCCGGTCACCGGCGCCGGCGTGGCGGTGTGCGCGGCGCCCGAGGCCAAGGTCTGGGAGCGCTTCGTGGCCACCTACCAGCGCTACGGCCGCGCGCGCCTGACCCTGCACACCCAGGTGTTCAACGAAGGCAGTGAAACGCCCGCCGTGCAGTTCGGCGGGCAGTACGTGCTACACCGCTGAGGCGAGCGCCAGCAGGCTGGCGCGCCACGGCGCTGCGGCTGGCAGGGCAAGGAAGAAAGGATTGAGCAGGCTTTCGCGGGATGGGTAGGCGAACGGCTGGCCGTCCAGGCCCAGCACTTCGCCGCCGGCGCCTTCGAGCACGCCCTGGGCGGCGGCGGTGTCCCACTGCGAGGTCGGCGCCAGGCGCGGGTAGCAGTCGGCGGCGCCTTCGGCGAGCAGACAGAACTTGAGCGAGCTGCCCACGGAGGTCAGCTCCAGCTCACCCACCGCCGCACTCAGGCCGGCCAGCAGGCGCTCCTGCTCGGGGCTGCTGTGGCGGCGGCTGGCGACCACGGTGAACGGGGTGCCGGCAGGCGGCGCCGCACGCACGCTGATCGGCGCTGCCGGCGCGTGCGGGTCTTCGTGCCAGGCGCCCAGGCCGTGGCCACCGTAGTAGCAACGCCCCGTGGTGGGCACCCCGACCACGCCGAATACCACCCGACCCTGTTCGACCAGGGCGATGTTGACGGTGAACTCTTCACTGCCGGCGATGAACTCCTTGGTGCCGTCCAGCGGGTCCACCAGCCACCAGCGCTGCCACTGTTGGCGCTCGGCCAGGCCGATGTCGCAGTCTTCCTCGGACAGCACCGGGATATGGGGCGCCAGCCGCTGCAGGCCAGCGGCGATCACGTGGTGGGCGGCGATATCGGCTGCGGTCACCGGCGAGGCATCGAGCTTGGTCTGCACGGCCACGTCCGCACGCCAGAACGGCAGGATGGCAGCGCCCGCCTGCCGGGTCAGCTGCACCACCTGCTGCATCAGTTCGCGGTCGTTCATGCGCCGAACACGCCGCGCTGGGTCAGCAGGTCACGCACCAGGTACAGCGCCGCCAGCGCCCGCCCTTCGGAGAACTGCGGATGCTGGGCCAGGGCCGAGAGCTCGCGCAGGTTGACCTTGTCGACACGCATCGGCTCGGGCTCGTCGCCCTCCAGGCGCTCTTCGAACAGGTCGGTGGCCAGCACCACCTGGATCTTCTGGCTCATGTAGCCGGGCGACAGCGACAGCTCGGTCAGGTGTTCCAGCTGCCGGGCGCCGAAGCCGGCTTCTTCCTTGAGTTCACGGTTGGCCGCCGCCAGCACGTCTTCACCGGGCTCGATCAGGCCCTTGGGCAGCGACAGCTCGTACTCGTCGGTGCCGCCGCAGTATTCCTCCACCAGCACCGCGTGCTCGGCATCGAGCATCGCCACGATCATCACCGCGCCATAGCCGTTACCGCGCCCGACCAGGCGTTCATAGGTACGTTCGGTGCCGTTGCTGAAGCGCAGCTCGACCGCTTCGACACGGAACAGGCGGCTGCTTGCAACAATTTCGCGGCTGAGGACAGTGGGTTTCTGGCGCATGAGGGGGCGGCTCCTTGGCGGTAACGGGGTACTATACCGTCCACCGAGTCTGGATCGAACGAGAATATTTCACATGCCCTCCCTGGCCTGGCACGACATCGATACCGTATTGCTGGATATGGACGGCACCCTGCTGGACCTGCACTACGACAACCACTTCTGGTTGGAGCACCTGCCCCAACGCTACGCCGAGCTGCATGGCATCAGCCGTGCGATGGCCGAGCTGGAAATGCAGCCGCTGTTCGAACGCCACGCCGGCTCGCTGAACTGGTACTGCCTGGATTTCTGGAGTGCCGAGCTGAAGCTGCCGGTGCGCGAGCTGAAACTGGAAACGGCCGACCTGATCGCGCTGCGCCCGGACGCCGACACCTTTCTGCAGGCGATCCGCCAGGCCGGCAAACGGGTGATCCTGATCACCAATGCCCATCGCGATTCGTTGTCGTTGAAGCTGGAGCGGGTGGCGCTGGCGCCCTATTTCGAGCGGCTGATCAGCTCCCATGACTATGGCTTCCCCAAGGAAGACCAGCAATTCTGGAGCGCATTGCACGCGGATACCGGGTTCGACCCGGCACGCAGCCTGTTCATCGACGACACCCTGGCGATACTGCGCAGCGCGCGCGACTTTGGCGTGGCGCACCTGCTGGCAGTGCGCCAGCCGGACAGCCGCAAGGGGCCGCGGGATACGGCGGAGTTTGCGGCGCAGGAAGATTATCGGGACTTGTTGCAGGGGCTGTAGGCCGCTTCGCCGGCAACGCCGGCTCCTACACATGGCACCTTACCTGTAGGAGCCGGCGTTGCCGGCGAAGATCACACCACCAAGCTGGAGCCTTATTCCGGAATACGCAGCGTCTGCCCCGGGTAGATCTTGTCGGGATGGCTCAGCAACGGCTTGTTGGCCTCGAAGATCTTGTTGTACTGGTTGGCATTGCCATACACCGCCAACGAAATCGCACTCAGCGTGTCGCCCTTCTTCACCACCACGAAACGCGCCGCCGCCACGACCGGGCCGGTCACGGTGAGCTGGTCGTCCACCGACGCCACGCCGACAATGTTGCCCAGCGCCAGCAGGATCTTCTCCTTCTCTTCCTGGCTGCCTACCTCGCCCTTGACCGTGACCTTGTCGCCGTCGACGGTGGTCTGGATGTTCGGGTTGCCCAGGCCGACCTTCTGCACGTGCTCCTTCAACTGGTCGTCAGCCTTGGCGTTGCCGGGGGTGAGCAGGTCGATCAGTTTTTCACCCGCTTCTTTCACGAAACTAAAAATGCTCATCCTGTGCTCCTTAGGTATCAATGACCGGAGCAGGCAGTCTAGGACAAGATAGAATGCTTCGCCTGCCAATGCCCCGGAACGACGATGGATATCAAACAACTCAAATTCCTCATCGCCCTGGATGAAACCCGCCACTTCGGCCAGGCCGCCGCGCGCTGCCACGTGACCCAGCCCACGCTGTCGATGCGCCTGCGCAACCTGGAGCGCGAACTGGGCCTGCCGCTGGTCAACCGCGGCCAGCGTTTCGAGGGCTTCACCGCCCAGGGCGAGCGCGTGCTGGCCTGGGCGCGCTCGGTACTCTCGGCCTACGACGGCCTGTACGCCGAGGCCGCCGCCTGTCGAGGGCACCTGGCCGGCACGCTGCGCCTGGGGGTGGTGCCGCTGTCTAGCTTCGACCCGCTGCCGCTGCTGCAGCGCCTGCACCGCCAGCACCCCGAGCTGCGTTTCGAGCTGAGCGCGTTGAGCTCCGAACAGATTCTCGACCAGCTGGCGAGCAACCGCCTGGACCTGGGCGTGTCGTACCTGGAGCGTCTCGACAGCGAGCGCTTCGAGGCCCTGCCCCTGGGCGACACACGCATGGGCCTGCTGTTCGACCCACGTCACTTCGCATTCGCCGAACAGCCGTTGAGCTGGGAGGCCGTGGCCGAGCTGCCGCTGGGCCTGCTGACCGCCGGCATGCACTTTCGCCAGTCCATCGACCACGCCTTCCATACCCGCGGCCTGGCCCCGCAGTTGCTGTTGCAGACCGACGCCGTTCATCAGCTGGTGCAAGCGGTGGAGGGCGGCCTGTGCTGCGCGGTAATGCCGCTGAACGCCGGGCTCGAAGCACTCACCGGGCACCTGCGCCTGCAACCGATAGACCAGGCCACCACGCTGGCGCCTCTGGGGCTGATCATGCGCCGCAGCGCGCCGCGCTCGGCCCTGGCCGAGGCCTGCATCGCCGAGTACCGCCTGTCGCTCGATCCGGCGTGATCGATGCGCTCTATCAATGCATCGGCAGTAGCGATTAGACGATACCCGAGTGCAGGCCTAGGCTTAAGGCTGACCTGCCTGCCGGTACCTGCCGATGACCATCAAACCCCCGGCCTGCGGGGCGTCCACGCCCCTGGCCGCGCCCGCTGCCAGCAACCGCTACGACTACCGCCAGCTTGACGACAACAGCCAGGGTGGCGCCGACCTCGCCGAAGAGGTGGCCCTGGCGATCGCCTACAACGGCATCAGCCAGGCGGTGATGCTGGTGAGCCCTACCGATCTGCACGACTTCATCGTCGGTTTCAGCATCGGCAGCGGCATCATCGCCTCCCCCGACGACATCTATGACGTGAGCTTCACGGCCAGCGGCTCGGCCATCCATGCCGAGGTGCAGATAGCCAGCCGCGCCTTCTGGAACCTCAAGAACCAGCGCCGCCAACTGGCCGGCACCAGCGGCTGCGGCCTGTGTGGCGTCGAGGCGGTGGAGCAGGCGCTGCCCGATCTGCAGGTGCTACCCGGCGCGCCCCTGCCGCCGCCGCACTGGCTGGACGGCCTGCGCCAGCGCATCAGCGCCTTCCAGCCACTGGGCCAGCACTGCGGCGCGGTGCACGCGGCACTGTTCATGAACGATCAGGGCGAACTGCTGCTGGGCCGCGAAGACATCGGCCGGCACAACGCCCTGGACAAACTGATCGGCGCCCTGGTGCGTCAGCACATCGCCCTCGACGGCGGCCTGGCGGTAGTCACCAGCCGCTGCAGCCTGGAGCTGATCCAGAAGGTGCTGCGCGCCGGCATCCAGACCCTGGTGAGCCTGTCTGCGCCCACCGGCCTGGCGCTGCAATGGGCGCGCCGCCACCAGCTCAACCTTATCCACCTGCCGCACCACAGTGCGCCAAGGGTCTACAGCCCGGCGCAGGAGAGTCGCCCGTGAGCCTGCATCATCAAGCCGACCAGAAGCCGGTCCCCCGCTACAAGCCCTACCACGGCGCCGCCGGCGGCTGGGGCGCGCTGCGCAGTGTGGCGCAGGCCTGGATCGGCAGCGACAACGCGCTGAAGAACATCCGCGCCCTGCTCAAGACCAACCAGAACGGCGGCTTCGACTGCCCGGGCTGCGCCTGGGGCGACTCGCCGGAAAGCGGCATGGTCAAGTTCTGCGAGAACGGCGCCAAGGCGGTCAACTGGGAGGCCACCAAGCGCCGGGTCGATGCGGCCTTCTTCGCCCGCCACAGCGTCACCTCGCTGCTGGGCCAGAGCGACTACTGGCTGGAGTACCAGGGCCGGCTCACCGAGCCGATGGTGTACAACCCCTCCAACGACCGTTACCAGCCAATCAGCTGGGACAACGCCTTCGCCCTGATCGCGCGCCACCTCAACGGCCTTACCAGCCCCGACCAGGCGGAGTTCTATACCTCGGGCCGGGCCAGCAACGAGGCGGCCTACCTCTACCAGCTGTTCGTGCGCGCCTACGGCACCAACAACTTCCCGGACTGCTCGAACATGTGCCACGAGGCCAGCGGCGTGGCCCTGGGCCAGAGCGTCGGGGTCGGCAAGGGTACGGTGACCTTCGACGATTTCGAGCACGCCGATGCGATCTTCGTGTGGGGCCAGAACCCCGGCACCAACCACCCGCGCATGCTTGAACCGCTGCGCGAGGCGGTCAAGCGCGGTGCCCAGGTGGTGTGCGTGAACCCGCTCAAGGAGCGCGGCCTGGAGCGCTTCCAGCACCCGCAGCACCCGCTGGAGATGCTCACCAACGGTGATCGTCCGACCAACACCGCCTATTTTCGCCCCGCCCTGGGCGGCGACATGGCGCTGCTGCGCGGCATGGCCAAGTTCCTCCTGCAGTGGGAGCGCGAGGCGCAGGCAACAGGTGCGCCAGCGGTGTTCGACCATGCCTTCATCGCCGAGCACACTGCGGCCGTGGAGGCCTACCTTGAAGTGGTCGAGGCCAGCAGCTGGGAGAAGATCGTGCAACAGTCGGGCCTGGGCCTGGCCGATATCGAGCAGGCCGCACGCATGTATGCGCGGGCCGAAAAAGTCATCATGTGCTGGGCCATGGGCATCACCCAGCACCGTCACTCGGTGCCGACCATCCAGGAAATCGCCAACCTGATGCTGCTGCGCGGCAACCTTGGGGTGCCAGGGGCCGGGCTATGCCCCGTGCGCGGCCACAGCAACGTGCAGGGCGACCGTACCATGGGCATCAACGAACGCCCGCCGGTGGCGCTGCTGGATGCACTGGAGCGCCGCTTCGGCTTTGCCGTGCCGCGCCACAACGGCCACAACACGGTGGAGGCGATTCGCGCCATGCTCGATGGCAAGGCGCGGGTGTTCATCGGGCTGGGCGGCAACTTCGCCCAGGCCACCCCCGACACCGAGCGCACTGCACAGGCGCTGCGCAACTGCGAGCTGACGGTGCAGATCAGCACCAAGCTCAACCGCAGCCACCTGATCCACGGGCAGCAGGCGCTGATTCTGCCGTGCCTGGGACGCACCGATATCGACCTGCAGGGCGAAGGCCCGCAGGCAGTGACGGTGGAAGACTCGTTCAGCATGGTGCATGCCTCCAACGGCCAGCTCAAACCGCTGTCGCGCCAGATGCGCTCGGAACCGGCGGTGATCGCCGGAATCGCTGCCGCCACCCTGGGCAGCAAACCGGTGGACTGGCACTGGCTGGTGGCCGACTATGGGCGCATTCGCGAACTGATCGCCGACACCATTCCAGGGTTCGAGGGGTTCAACCAGCGCCTGCAGCACCCCGGTGGCTTCTACCTGGGCAACAGCGCCGGCCAGCGCCAGTGGAAGACATCCAGCGGGCGGGCCAACTTCAAGGCCAATGCGTTGCCCGACGACCTGCTGCACGAGAGCGTGCGCGCCAGCGGCCAGGTGCCGGACCTGATCATGCAGTCGATGCGTTCCCACGATCAGTACAACACCACCATCTACGGGTTGGATGACCGTTACCGTGGGGTCAAGGGGCAGCGCGACGTGCTGTTCGCCAACGAGGCGGATATCATCCGGCTGGGTTTCAACCCCGGTGACAAGGCCGATATCGTGTCGTTGTGGGGCGATGGCCGCGAGCGCCGGGTCAAGGGCTTCACCTTGCTGGCATTCGACATTCCGGCGGGGCAGGCGGCAGCCTACTACCCCGAGGTGAACCCGCTGGTGCCGCTGGAAAGCGTGGGCGATGGCAGCCATACGCCGACGTCGAAGTTCGTGGCGATCAGGATCGAGGCGGCCAGCGCCACGGCCAGGATCATCTAGGCCCCTTCGCCGGCAACGCCGGCTCCCACAGGGTCTTGCGGCGCATGCAGAACGCTGTGGGAGCTGGCTTGCCAGCGAAGAGGCCAGTTCGTTCAGCGCATAACTGCGGGCAAGAAAAAGGCCCTGGCATCACTGCCAGGGCCTTCGTCCCAAGTAAGCTCAGACCCGCAAAAACGCATTAAGTTTCACTGTAAAAACAGTAACTTATAAAATTGTATACACGTCGTGCCAATCGTCGGATTTGCGTTGCCAGCGCGTGTTGCAGAGCCTCAGGATCGCCTCGTCATCCCTTTGAGGCTCCCTTATGAAGTACTCCTCGATTCTGCTGTTGTCTCTCGGCCTGCTCAGTGGCGTTGCCTCGGCAGGTGGCTCCACCGAAGCCGGTATCGGCGGCGCATTGGGCGGGGTATTGGGTTCGGTGGTTGGCCAGTCGATCGGTGGCAGCACCGGTTCGGCCATCGGCGCCGGCCTGGGCGGTGCAGCCGGTAGCGCGGTAGGTGCCGACAAGCGCAGCCGCGGCGAGGCGGCCATCGGTGGCGCACTGGGTGCGGCCGGCGGCAACGTGGTGGGCCGCAGCGTGGGCGGCAACACCGGCAGCCTGATCGGCGCCGCAGCCGGCGGCGGTGCGGGCGGTGCACTAGGCAACTACATGGGCAACAAGAGCGACGACGAAGACCGCCGCTACAACAATCGCGGCCGCGGCTACGATGACCGCCGCCACTACCGCGATCGCGGCCACCACTACGGCCATCGCAAGCACGACAAACGCTGGCGTCACCGCTGAATTCCATCGACGCTGCCGGCCCCGCGCCGGCAGCGCCGCAGTTGTACCCGCAAACGTAGCAATCAAGCCATGTGCCATCACGCCATTGGCTTAAGCCATTCACCTAAGCCTTTCCCCGCCCCGCCCCCTGCGCGAAAACCTTCGAGCCTGTTGTTCGGCCAGCTTTCCAGCCTTTTATATTGACTGTCCGATCAACATCGGCAGGGGCCTGTTTGCGTCGGCTGTTTTGTGACTGACGGGTCGGCTTAAGGGGCGTCCCGATTTTGACGTCAAATAGCAATCGCTATGATCCGCCCCACCTTAAGCGACGCAGTGGGCGCACGGAATGCGGATGTACCTGGGAATATGGATCGGCACGGCTCTCGGCGCCTGCGGCCTGCTGCTCGACCTGCTGCCCCTGGGCCTGGCCGGGCTGTCGCTGGTACTGCTTGCCAGCACCTTGCTGCGCCCGCGCCCCGTGGCACAGGTGGCTGCGGTCAGCGACGCGCCCATCGTGCTCGAACAGCCGCCACTGCACACCCTGCTGCCGGTGGTGGCGCCCAGCTGGATCGACAGCCTCCAACAGAGCCGAACCCTGCTGGGCGACAACATCAGCCAGTTGCTCGAACGCTTCGGCGCCATCAACCAACGCCTGGAACACAGCCTCAACGACGCCGACAACGTGCTGGCCAATGGCGGCGTGGGCGAGAACCTGCGCGAGGCCAACCAGCGTCTGCGCCGGGTCACCGAAAGCTTCGCCGCCAGCAGCCAGCGCCAGCATGAATTTCTGACCACCATCAATCATCTGGGCAGCTACGCCGGCCAGCTCCAGCAGATGGCCAAGCGCGTGCAGGAAGTTGCCAGCCAGACCAACCTGCTGGCGCTCAATGCCGCCATCGAGGCTGCCCGCGCCGGCGAGTTCGGCCGCGGCTTCTCGGTGGTCGCCGACGAGGTGCGCAAGCTTTCCAGCCTGTCGGCCGAGACCGGCCAGTCGATGGACGCCAAGGTGGGCGAGATCAACCAGTCGATCCAGTCCAGCATCGATGCCGCCACCGCGCTGGGCAGCGAAGAGCAGGCCAACCTGCGCGAGCTGGAGCAGGTGCTCGACGAGGTGATCAGCGACCTGGGCGGCAACCTCGACGCCCTCGACGGCGCCTCGCGGGCGCTGCAACAGGATGCCCGCGCCACCCAGGCAGATATCCACGCGATCATGGTCAGCCTGCAGTTCCAGGATCGCGCCGACCAGATGCTCGACCACCTGCAGGCCGACCTGCTGCAACTGCTCGATGCCCTGGCCCACGACGACCCGCGCCTGCACGACCCGCAAGGCTGGCTGCAGCAATTGCGCCAGCGCTTCACCACCAGCGAGGAACGGGCTGGCCACAGCCAGTCGGCATCCAGCAGCGACGTGACCTTTTTCTAACTCCGGAAGCCCTGAACATGGCCAAGACCATCCTGATCGTGGACGACTCCGCCTCGATGCGCCAACTCGTGAAAATCAGCCTGGCCAGCGCCGGCCACCAGGTGATCGAAGCCTGTGACGGGCGCGACGCGCTTAACAAGCTCACCGGGCAGAAGATCAACCTGGTGATCAGCGACGTGAACATGCCCAACCTGGACGGCATCGGCCTGGTCAAGGCGCTCAAGGCGCGCAACGAATACCGCTTCACCCCGATCATGATGCTCACCACCGAAAGCGAGCAGGCCAAGAAGGCCGAGGGCCAGGCCGCCGGAGCGCGGGCCTGGATCGTCAAGCCGTTCCAGCCCCAGCAGTTGCTGGCGGCTGTCGAAAAGCTGATTGGCTGACGCGCATGTTCACACTCGCCGCAGCCACCGCCGACACCCCCGCACGGCTACGCCTGGACGGCGACCTGACCATCTATGAGGTGCGCGCCGCACGCGAGCAGCTGCTGGCCCTGTTGCCCGCTCAGCCAGTGCCCTGGCAACTGGACCTGGGCGGCCTGGGCGAGCTCGACAGTGCCGGCGTGCAACTGCTGCTGAGCCTGCACAAGACCCTCTGCGCAAATGGCCACGACGCCGAGGTGATCGCCCTGCCGGGCAACGCCCGGGCGTTGCTGGAGCTGCTGCGCCTGCCCGCATTGTGCCCGGCCGGTACCCCCGTGCCGTGCGAGGAGTGAGCATGTTCGACGCCGAGCAATGGAGCCAGCTGCTGCAGGGCTTTCTCGAAGAGGCCCGCGACCTGCTCAAGGAAGCCGAAGACAGCCTGCTGCGCCTGGAAACCCGCCCCGATGACGACGCGGCGATCAACGCGCTGTTTCGCGCCGTGCACACGCTGAAGGGCTCGGCGGGGATCTTCTCCCTCGACCCACTGGTGGCGCTGGCGCACCAGCTGGAAAACCTGCTGATGGGGGTACGCGACGGTGCGCGGGTGCTGGACGCTCCGCTCACCTCGTTGATGCTGCAGTGCATGGACGAACTGGGGGTGATGCTCGACAGCATCGACCCGCAGCAGGTCAGCATGCCAGCGCACACGCCACGCCAGGCCGCCCTGCTGGCGGCATTGCAGGCGCATCAGGGCGAGCTGCCCGCGTCTGTGGACAACCCGCTGGCAGCCCCGCACGGTGCGCCCCGCTTGCGTACCTGGCACCTGTCGATCCGCTTTGCCAGCGAGCTGCTGAGCAACGGCTTCGACCCGGCGGCGTTCATCCGCTACCTGGCGCGGCTGGGCGACATCCTCAGCCTGCAGACCCTCACCTGGGCCGTGCCGGAGCTCGACAGCCTCGACCCGGAGGCCTGCTACCTGGGCTTCGAAGTGAGCCTGCACAGCGACGCCAGCCGCGAACAGCTCGAAGACGTGTTCGCCCTGGTGCAGGACTTCTGCACCCTGCGCCTGCAGGCCCAGGAGCCGACCGATACCGCCTTGCCGGCCGAACCCCGCGCACCGGCGCAAACGTTGGCGCCTGCAACCGCCACACCCTTGCCATCGATGCCCGCCGGCGAGCCGCGCACTGCCTCCAGCAGCCAGGTCAAGGTGGCTGCGCAAAAGCTCGACGAGCTGATCAACCTGGTCGGCGAGCTGGTCATCGCCACCGCCGGCGCCCAGATGCAGGCCCTGCGCAGTGCCCACGCCGCCTGCATCGAAAGCGTGCAGGCGGTGCAGCAACATGTGGAGCAGATCCGCGAGCGGGCGCTGAAACTGCGCATGGTCGAAGTGGGCGAGACCTTCAACCGCTTCCACCGCGTGGTGCGCGATGTGAGTCAGGCGCTGGACAAGCAGATTGCGCTGACCATCAGCGGCGGCGACACCGAGCTGGACAAGACCCTGATCGACCGCATCGCCGACCCGCTGGTGCACCTGGTGCGCAACGCCATCGACCACGGCATCGAGGCCCCTGCCGAGCGCCGCGCCGCCGGCAAGCCCGAGCAGGGTCAGCTGCGCCTGAACGCCTACCACGACTCGGGCATGATCGTGCTCGAGATCCAGGATGACGGGCGCGGCCTGAACACCGCGAAGATCCGCGAGAAGGCCATCGCCCGCGGCATGCTCGACAGCGATTCGCCGATGAGCGAACAGGACATCCACCTGCTGATCTTCGAAGCGGGTTTTTCCACCGCCGAGCAGGTGTCCAACCTGTCCGGACGCGGGGTGGGCATGGACGTGGTGCGCAGCGCCATCGACCAGTTGCGCGGGGTCATCGAGATCGACTCCAGGGCCGGCCATGGCTGCACCTTCCGCATCCGCCTGCCGCTGACCCTGGCGATCATCGACGGGTTTCTGGTGAGCGTGGGCGAGGAGCACTTCGTGATCCCGCTGGACATGGTCACCGAATGCATGGAGGCCCCCGCCAACCAGGCCGAGCAGGGCCACCTGAACCTGCGCGGGCGGCCGCTGCCGTGCATCGACCTGCAACCGCATTTCGGCCTGCCGCGCAGCGCCTGCGTGCGCCGCAACATCGTGGTGGTCAGCCAGGGCC
This sequence comes from Pseudomonas sp. 8209, assembly GCF_028682105.1. Taxonomy (NCBI): domain Bacteria; kingdom Pseudomonadati; phylum Pseudomonadota; class Gammaproteobacteria; order Pseudomonadales; family Pseudomonadaceae; genus Pseudomonas; species Pseudomonas sp. 8209. The sequence continues at coordinate 120,197 of NZ_JANIAH010000003.1, read as the reverse complement.
GGCAGCATGCCGGGCTGATCGTCGACCAGTTGCACGGCGAACTGCAGACCGTGATCAAGCCCTTGGGGCAACTGTTCCAACACCTCAGTGGCATCAGCGGCTCGACCATCCTCGGCTCTGGCCAGGTGGCGCTGATACTCGATATCCCCAGCCTGTTCCGCCAGTCGCAGCAACGCGCCGAAGGCGAGACGCCGCACCTGTTGCCAAGCCCTTCCGGAGAATAGACATGCAGTTGATCAGCAATATGAAGATAGGCGTGCGCCTGACCCTGGGCTTTCTGCTGGTGGTGGCGCTGACCGCGCTCATCGGAGTCATCGGCCTGCGCAACCTGGAGCAGGTCAACGGCCTGTCGGACCGCATGTACGAGCTGGACGTTGCCGGCCTGAGCACCTTGCAGCAAGCCAACATCCAACTGCTGATGGCCAACCGCGCCGTGCGCCAGAGCCTGCTCTCCACCACCGCCCAGGAGCGCGACCAGTCGGCCGCCACCGCCCGCGCGGCGATGGAAAAGACCCGCGAACTGCTGATCAAGGCGCGCGAGCACTTCATCACCAAGGAAGGCCGCGCCCAGGTGGAAAGAATCGACGCGCCGCTGCAGGCCTACATCAGCGTGGCCAACCAGTTGCTGGGGGTGCACCAGCAGTCGGGCGACCTGCAGATTGCTTCTGAAGCGCTGGCGCTGATGCCGCAGAACGTCGCGGCGGCCAACGTGGTCGACCAGTTGCTGGGTGAGGCCAGCGCTGCCAAGCAGGCGCGCGCCGGCGAGGCGAATGCCGAGATCAGCGTCATCTACGAACGCTCGCGGGTGCAGATGATCGCCCTGGTCGCCGCGGCAACCCTGATCGGCATGCTGATCGGCGTGCTGGTCACCCGCAGCATCACCCGGCCGCTGGCAGGCGCAGTGCAGGCCGCCGACCGCATGGCCGCCGGCGATCTGAGCCAGGACCTGGTAGTGACCCACAAGGACGAGACCGGGCAGTTGCTGGGCTCGATGCAGAACATGACCCTGCGCCTGCGCAGCATCCTGGGCGATGTGCGCAGCGCCGCCGATGCGCTGTCGTCGGCCTCCGAACAGGTCAGTTCGACCTCGCAATCGCTGAGCCAGGCGGCCAACGAGCAAGCCGCCAGCGTCGAGCAGACCAGCGCTTCGGTCGAGCAGATGTCGGCCTCGATCGCGCAGAACACCGAAAGCGCCAAGGTCACCGACGGCATCGCCGGCAAGGCGGCCAACGACGCGGTGCAGGGCGGCGGCGCAGTGGGCGACACGGTGCTGGCGATGAAGCAGATCGCCGAGAAGATCGGCATCATCGACGACATTGCCTACCAGACCAACCTGCTGGCGCTCAACGCCGCCATCGAGGCCGCCCGTGCCGGCGATCACGGCAAGGGCTTTGCCGTGGTGGCCGCCGAGGTGCGCAAGCTGGCCGAACGCAGCCAGGTGGCAGCGCAGGAAATCGGCCAGGTGGCCTCCAGCAGCGTGCAACTGGCCGAACAGGCCGGCAGCCTGCTCAGCGAGATCGTGCCCAACATCCAGAAGACCTCGGACCTGGTGCAGGAAATCACCGCCGCCTCGCAGGAGCAGAGCAGCGCCGCCGGGCAGATCAACATCGCCATGGGCCAGATGAACCAGATCACCCAGCAGAACGCCTCGGCTTCCGAAGAGCTGGCCGCCACCGCCGAAGAGATGAACGCCCAGGCCGGCCAGTTGCAGGAGCTGATCGGCTTCTTCCGCTTCGAGGCCGGCAGCACTGCGCGTGCCCTGCCCCGGGTGGGCGAACCGCAAGTCGGCGCCTACAAGCCCACCCACAAGGCGCTGATCGATGAAGGCCAGTTCGTCAGCTTCACTTGACCGAGGCGTCCCCATGCACACCCTAGAGTCTGCGGCGCCCGCGCCGCACCTGCCCACCAGTGTCCAGCACCTGACCTTTCGCGTGCGCGAGGCCGGCTATGCACTGCCCATCGAACTGGTGCGCGAGATCATCGAGTACGCCGAGATCACCCGCGTGCCGATGATGCCCGCCTACATTCACGGCGTGCTCAACCTGCGCGGCAACGTGGTGCCGGTACTGGACCTGGCAGCACGCTTCGGCATGGAACTGACCGAGGCCGGCAAGCGCACCTGCATCGTGATCATCGCCCTGCCCCTCGAGGACGGTGTGCAGCGCATCGGCCTGGTTGTGGATGCGGTGGACGCGGTACTCGACATCGACCCGCACGGGGTGGTGCCGGCGCCACCGTTCGGCACCGGCATCCGTGCCGACTTCATTGCCGGCATGGCCCAGCAGGAGCAGGGCTTTTTGATCATCCTGAACATGCCCCAGGTGCTGTCGCTGGAAGATATCCGCTACCTCAGCCAGGCCGCGAAGGGCTCCTGAATGCCCTCGACCTTCAAACTGCCGGTGCTGGGCGAACAGGAGTTCAGCCGCCTGCAGACGCTGATGAGCAGCGCCTCGGGCATCCACCTGGCCAGCAACAAGCGCTCGCTGGTGGCCGGGCGCCTGATGAAACGCCTGCGTCACTACCACCTGGACAACTACCGCGACTACCTGCACCTGATCGAGCGCCCGACCCACAGCCGCGAGCGGCGCCTGGTGATCGACCTGCTGACCACCAACGAGACCTACTTCTTTCGCGAGTTCCCGCACTTCGAATTCCTTGGCCAGTGGCTGGGCCGGCGCAAGGGGCCGCTGCGGCTGTGGAGCGCGGCCTGCTCGTCGGGCGAGGAACCCTACAGCCTGGCCATGACCGTGGCCGAGCACGCCACCGGCAGCGACTGGTCGATCCTGGCCAGCGACCTCAGCCAGAGCATGCTGGCGCTGGCCGAGCAAGGCATCTACGACATCGCCCAGGCGCGCTACTTTCCCGATGGCTGGATGCAGCGCCACTGCCTGTGCGGGGTCGGCGACATGCACGGGCGCCTGCGCGTGCAGGCGCACCTGCGGGCGCGGGTGAGCCTGCGCGAGATCAACCTGGTGCAGCCGCTGCCCGAGGGCCTGGGGCCGTTCGACGTGATATTCCTGCGCAACATCCTGATCTACTTCGACACCCCGCAGAAACAGCTGATCGTGCAGCGCCTGGTCAACCAGCTGCGCCCCGGCGGGCTGCTGTTCATCGGGCACGCCGAAAGCATCCACGGCTTCGAGCTGCCGCTCAGGCTGGTGCACCCCTCGGTGTTCGAGCGCGTATGACCGAGCGTGCGGCGGCGCCGGTGCGGGTGTTCATCGTCGACGACTCGGCGCTGGTGCGCCAGGTGCTCAACCAGTGCCTGAACGACCACCCGCGCATCCGCGTGATCGGCATGGCCGCCGACCCGCTGTATGCCATCGAGAAGATGCGCCGGGACTGGCCCGATGTGCTGGTGCTGGACATCGAGATGCCGCGCATGGACGGCCTGACCTTTCTGCGCCAGATCATGGCCGAGCGCCCCACGCCGACCATCATCTGCTCGACCCTCACCGAAGCCGGCACCGACCTCAATCTCCAGGCCCTGGCCGCCGGGGCGGTCGGCGTGTTCACCAAGGCCCGGCTGGGCTTGCGCCAGAGCCTGGAGAACCTCGCCAGCGGGCTGATTCGCAGCATCGAGGAAGCAGCCCGCACCCGCCCGGTATTGTTACCTCTGTCGCAGGCGAAAGAAAAAACCAGTGCACTGCCTGCAACCCCAAGCAAAACCACCGAGCGAATCGTTACACTTGGCTGCTCGACCGGCGGCACCCAGGCGCTGGAATTCATCCTGCGTCAGCTGCCGCGCGATTGCCCGGGCATCGTGATCGTGCAGCACATGCCGGCCAGGTTCACTGCCGACTTCGCCAGGCGCCTGAACAGCCTCTGTCAGATCGAGGTGCGCGAGGCCAGGCATCTGGACCGTGTCCACAGCGGCCTGGCACTGCTGGCCCCGGGGGGCCTGCACATGCAGCTCAAACGCAGTGGTGCGCACTACCTGGTGGAGGTGCTCGACGGTCCCGCCGTCAATCGGCACAAACCCTCGGTCGATGTCCTGTTTCGCTCCGCCGCCCGGCATGCCGGGGGCAATGCCCTTGGCATCATCATGACCGGGATGGGCGATGACGGTGCCCGAGGCCTGCTGAGCATGCGTGAGCAAGGCGCCGCCACCGTGGCACAGGACGAGGCCAGTTGCATCGTGTTCGGCATGCCCAAGGAAGCCATACGGCTGGGTGCGGCCCAGGCGGTGGAACCGCTGACACGGTTGCCGGCGCTGATCGCCCAGTTCAGCGACAACCCACGTGCCAGCTGAGCCATACACCGCCCCTTACCTTGCGACACAGGCCTACCTATGCTTTGCCGAATACTCCTTGCAGACGAGTCGCCCCTGTTCAGAGCGGGGCTGCGCGCGCTGCTCGAACAAAAACAAGATTACGCAGTGGTGGGTGAAACCGGTGACGGCGTGAGCGCCGTCGAGCTCGCCGAACAGCTCAAGCCGGACATCATCATGCTGGACATGGCGCTGGATGCGCTGGAGAGCGAAGAGATCCTGCGCGAGCTGTGCCTGCGCGTGCCGGCAAGCATGGTGCTGATGCTGTCGGCGCGCTCGGAGCTGGAGTTCGTGATGAAGTGCCTGCAGCAGGGTGCCCACGGCTTTCTGCTCAAGACCGCCACCGTGCTGGAACTGGAGCTGGCGTTGCAGGCGTTGAAGAACGGCGGCCAGTACCTGTCGTCGGCGGTGTTGCCGCTGGTGATCGGGCAGGCGGTCAAGCACAGCCGCAAGCGCCATGCCGGCAGCAGCACCATGCAACTGACCACCCGCCAGCTGGAGATCCTGCGCCTGATTGCACGAGGCGAGTCGACCCGCTCGATTGCCGATGGCCTGGGCCTGAGCGTGAAGACGGTGGAGGCGCACCGCTCGCAGATCATGCACCGCCTGCAGATACACGACATACCGGGCCTGGTGCTGTTCGCGGTGCGCGAAGGCATCATCCGCATCAACGACTGACCGCGCCGGGTTTCAGCCTTGCAGGGCTACCAGGGCGCCTTGCAGGGCCGTCGGCAAGCTGGCGGGCTGGCCGGTGGCACGCTCGACGAACACCTGCACCATGCGCCCGGCGGCGCAGGGCTGAGCTTCACCGACCTTGAACAGGGCCAGTTGGTACTCCACCGAACTGCCGGCCACCCGCACCGCGCGCAGGCCGACTTCCAGGCATTCGGGGAAGGCGGCCGAGGCAAAGAAGTCGCACCCCGAACTGACCACGAACCCCACCACCTCGCCGTCCTGCGGGTCGAGCCCGGCATGCTCGATCAGGTAGGCCTGCACGGCGCTGTCGAAGAAGGCGTAGACCGTGGCGCTGGCGATGTGGCCGTTGACGTCGTTGTCCTGCCAGCGGGTCGGCAGGGGGTGGACGTGGGGGTAGTGGTGGCGTTCGGGTGTGGCAGACATGAATGACCTGTATGCAGTGAAGGGGGCGGGAAGCATCCCACAACGAATTCAGAAGCACGGTGACAGTAAACCGTAGCAGGGCTGAATAGCATGGGCGCCTACTCGAAACATCCATGCGGTTGCGCCGCTACTGCGCAAGGCATAGACTCTAACTACGCCAATGGCGTACAAAGGTTGGCATGCTCTTCATCGAAACAAGCGTATTTACCAGCGACGTTTCAAGCCATCTCGATGATCACGAGTACCTGTCGCTTCAGGTGTATCTTGCCGAGCACCCTGAAGCAGGTGACCTGATCGAAGATACCGGCGGGCTGCGAAAAATTCGATGGGCAGCAAAAGGCAAAGGAAAAAGCGGCGGGGTTCGAGTGATCTATTACTACGCCGTGTCAGCCAGCCAGATCCGTTTGCTGCTTATCTACCGCAAAGGCATCCACGACACATTGACTAAAAAACAGAAAGCCGTACTTCGAAGCCTCAACCAAGGGTGGAAATGATGGACAGGAATCTTTTCGGTCGTCTCGTTGACAGCATGACCGAGATGTCTGAAATCGATCGGGGGGAGCGCAAACCTTCACGCGAGTTCAAGGTAGACGCCATGCAGGTCAGGGCCATACGCGAGGCAACCGGGCTTACCCAGGAAAGATTTGCGCAGTGTATCGATGTACCGCTGGGTACGTTGCGCAATTGGGAGCAAGGACGCCGTGCTCCAGAAGGGCCAGCACGGGCACTGCTGCGTGCGATTCACAATGACCCGGAACATGTTCTGGCCGCATTGGCCTGAATCACAGCCCAAACGAAAAAGCCGCCCATTCGGGCGGCTTTTTCTCAGCTGGCGAGCAGCAACTTACAGTTGCGGACCCGCTGCCTTGATGGCGTCGGAAACGTCGAACTTCTTGAAGTTCTCGATGAACAGCGAAGCCAGGCCCTTGGCCGCTTCGTCGTAGGCAGCGCTGTCAGCCCAGGTGTTGCGCGGGTTGAGCAGTACGGTTTCAACACCCGGTACCAGTTTCGGCACGTCCAGGTTGATGATGTCCAGGTGCTCGGTTTCAGCACCGACCAGTGCGCCGCTCTGGATGGCCGCGATCACCGCACGGGTGGTCGGGATGTTGAAGCGCTTGCCCACACCGTAGCCACCACCGGTCCAGCCGGTGTTGACCAGGTACACCTTGGAACCGAAACCACGGATACGCTTGATCAGCAGTTCAGCGTATTCGCCAGCCGGACGCGGGAAGAACGGCGCGCCGAAGCAGGTGGAGAAGGTCGACTTGATGCCGCTGCCCGAACCCATTTCGGTGGAGCCCACCAGCGCGGTGTAACCGGACAGGAAGTGGTAGGCCGCCTGCTCTTCGCTGAGGATCGATACCGGTGGCAGTACGCCGGTCAGGTCGCAGGTCAGGAAGATCACTGCGTTGGGCTCGCCACCCAGGTTCTTCTCGGAACGCTTGGCAACGTGCTCGAGCGGGTAGGCCGCACGGCTGTTCTGGGTCAGGCTGACATCGGAGTAGTCAGCGTGCTTGGCGTCGTCGATGACGACGTTTTCCAGCACGGCACCATGCTTGATGGCTTTCCAGATGACCGGCTCGTTCTTCTCCGACAGGTCGATGCACTTGGCATAGCAACCGCCTTCGATGTTGAACACCACGCCCTCGCCCCAGCCGTGCTCGTCGTCACCGATCAGGTAACGGCTTTCGTCGGCCGACAGGGTGGTCTTGCCGGTGCCCGACAGGCCGAAGAACAGGGTCACGTCGCCTGCTTCGCCGATGTTGGCGGCGCAGTGCATCGGCAGCACGTCGGCAGCCGGCAGCAGGAAATTCTGCACCGAGAACATGGCTTTCTTCATCTCGCCGGCGTAACGCATGCCAGCGATCAGTACCTTCTTCTGGGCGAAGTTGAGGATCACGCAACCGTCGGAGTTGGTGCCGTCACGCTCGGGCACGCATTCGAAGTTGGCGACATTGAGCACTTGCCACTCATCACGACCGGCCGGGTTGTACTGCGCCGGGTTGATGAACAGGCAACGGCCGAACAGGTTCTGCCAGGCAGTCTGGGTGGTCATGCGTACCGGCAGGTAGTGCTCGGCGGCCGCACCTACGTGCACGTGGGAAACGAAATGATCCTGGGCGTTGTTGAACGCCTCGACGCGGTCCCACAGGGCATCGAACTTGTCGGCCGGGAACTTGCGGTTGATCGGGCCCCAGGCGATGGCAGACGAGGTGGACGGCTCGTCGACGATGAAACGGTCGACCGGCGAACGACCGGTGCGGTGACCAGTTTTCACGACCAGCGCGCCCGTATCGGCCAGCTCGCCTTCACCGCGGTTCAGCGCTTCTTTTACCAGTTCATCGACGCTCAGGTCGGTGTACACGGTGTTGTTGGCTTGCGTCATGAGATTCCCCATCCGGCCTGCGGCCGAGTGCTCCGAACGTTTTGTAGTAGAGCTTTTAAAACTACTACAGCGAAAAAAAGTGGCGGGATTATGCCAGAAACGCCCAAAAAAAGTAGGGCCCTCCTGTCAGAACGGCGTGTTTCCGGCGTTCGACAGGAGATTTACCTGAGCTTAAACGTTTTAGTGACGAGTATCTGACGGTGCGTCAACACCCCCGCCGGCGAACAATTGTGCGATTTCGGTTTCATCGAACAGGTAGCGCTGGTTGCAGAACTGGCAGTCGATTTCGATCGCCCCGCCATGCTCGGCCGCCAGGGCCAGGGCATCGTCCTGGCCGAGGCTGACCAGCGCGTTGCCCGAGCGCTCACGCGAGCAGCTGCAGCGGAACTGCAGCGGCTGGATATCGAACAGGCGCACGGCATCTTCGTGGTACAGACGGTGCAGCACGGTCTCGTTGTCCAGGCCCAGTTGCTCTTCGGCCTTCAGCGTATTGGCCAGGGCCGTGACGTGCTTCCAGCTGTCTTCGCGGTCGTCCTCGTCCTTCTGGCGGTCGGCCGGCAACTGCTGCAGCAGCAGGCCGCGGGCGCGCTGGCCATCGGCGTTGAGCCAGAAGCGCGTGCCCACCTGCTGGGACATCACGAAGTAGTTGGTGAAGCACTCGGAGAGGTTCTCGCCATCCAGGTCGACAATGCCCTGGTAGCGCTGGCCCTGCGCCGGGTCGATGGTCAGCGCCAGCTGGCCATCGGGCATCAGGTCGCCCAGGGTGGCATCGGGGGCGATCTGCTCGGCGTGGTAGCGCGCCAGGCCACGGATGTCGCGCTCGCTGGAGCACTCGATCATCAGCAGCGGGATCGGCCCTTCGGAGCGTGCCTGCAGGATCAGCAGGCCGTCGAACTTGAGCGCCCCCACCAGCAGCGCCGCCGCGGCCATCAGCTCACCGAGCAGTTGCGCCACCGGCTGCGGGTAGGGGTGCTTGGCCAGGACTTCGGCGTAGCTGCGCTCGAGCGAAACCAGTTCGCCGCGTACGTCGCGCTCGTCGAAGATGAAGCGTTGGGTGAAGTCGGTATCTGGCAAATCGGACATGGTTTCTGGCTTTCTGAAAGATGACAAAATAATTTCAAGGGCCTATAAAGCCCCGTTTAGAGCACCAGAATGGTGCGAACGATAGCGCTGTAAAAGAGGTAGTTTATGGACAATCCACCCCTGTTCCAAGCCAGGTGGGCTTGGGGCCCCCTGTGTCTGGCTACGTTGATTCCCGTTGCACTACTGTGTTTCTGGTTATGGCCCGTTGGCCAGGCCCTTTGCATGGCGCTCGACGAATGGCTGTTCCACGCCCTCAATCGCCCACTGGCCGACAATACCCTGTGGCGCAGCATCTGGACCCTGGGCAGCCTGCGCCCGTTCGACATCGTGGTCGGGCTCATCATGCTGATGCTGCTGATTCGCGGCGACTGGGTATTCAAGGCCGTCGAGGTGCGCCGGGCGTTTTTCGGCTTCCTGGTGACCCTGCTGGTGCTGGTGGTGATCCGCGCCCTTTTCTCCAAGCTGGTACGCCTGATGGGCTGGCAGCACCATAGCCCGTCGATGGTGTTCAGTGACGCCATCATGCTCAGCGACTACTACCCGGCGCTCGAAGCGCGCTGGGAGCTCAAGGACCGTTCCAGCCAGAGCTTCCCCGGCGACCACGCCTCGGTGCTGCTGCTGTGGGCACTGTTCATGAGCCTGTTCAGCCGCCGCCTGATGCAGCATGTGCTGATCTGGGCACTGGCGGTGCTGTTCATGCTGCCACGCCTGGTGGCGGGTGCCCACTGGGGCCAGGACGACTATATCGGCGGCCTGGGCATGGCCATCCTGGCGCTGGGCTGGAGTTACTATACGCCGTTTGCTGCCCGGACCAGCGCCGGCCTGGTGCGTGTCACCGCGCCCTTGTTCGGTTGGCTGGCACGGCTGCCGCTGCTCGGCCGCCTGAGCGTGATCGGCGCGCGGGGCTAACCGGCGCTGTCGTGCAACTGATGTAGCTGGCGGCGCTGCTTCTTGGTGGGCCGCCCGTCGGTGCTTACCCCAAGGGCGCCGGCCTTGCGCAGCGCCGCGGCCTGCTCGCGGCGTGCCAGGCTCTGTGCAGTCTCCTCGTACAGCGCCTGTGCCTCGGGTGCGCCGCGGCGCACCACCGACAGCGCGGTAACCACCACGGTACGTTCGTCGAAACCGGTACGCAGCACGAACTCGTCACCCACCCGCGGCTCCTTGCCCGGCTTGCAACGCTCGCCCCGACAATGCACCTTGCCGCTCTCGATCGCCGCCTTGGCCAGGGCGCGGGTCTTGTAGAAGCGCGCCGCCCACAACCATTTGTCCAGGCGAACCTTGTCGTCCTCTTCCGGCTTTTGTGCCATGGCATTTCCCCGATTCATTTGTTTCATGGAACTGTACTACCGTAACTGGCGGATGCAAAAAATACGCGGCGTGCTTACAGTTCACCGACTTTTACCCAGGTTGTGCATCTTGAAGACATTTGACCATTTGAGCGTGATCGGCCTGCGCGAGTGGGTGGCCTTGCCCGACCTCGGCGTGGCAGGCCTGCGCGCCAAGATCGACACCGGCGCCAGCACCTCCAGCCTGCACGCCACCGAAGTGGAAACCTTCGAACGCGATGGTGAAACCTGGGTCCGCTTCAACGCGCACCTGGGTTCGGTGGTACAACTGCGTCACCGGCGCTGCGAAGCGCCGCTGGTGACGATGAAGACCATCAAGAGCTCCAATGGCCATGCCCAGACCCGCTACGTGATCCGCACGCCCCTGGCGCTCGGCGACCGGGTGTGGGAAGTGGAGTTCACCCTGGCCTGCCGCAAGGCCATGCGCTATCGCCTGCTGCTCGGCTCCAAGGCCCTGGTACACGGCCAGCTGGTGGTCAACCCGGGCCTCAAATACGTACAGGACAAGCCGGCCTCTCCGGCCACCATTACCCCCTCCACAGGTGTTGCATGAAGATCGCTGTGCTGTCGCGGAACCCGCGTCTGTATTCCACTCGTCGTCTGGTCGAAGCCGGTACGCAACGAGGCCATGAAATGGTTGTGATCGATACCCTGCGCGCCTACATGAACATCGCCAGCCACAAGCCGCAGATCCACTATCGCGGCAAGCCGCTGGAAGGGTTCGACGCCGTCATCCCGCGCATCGGCGCGTCAGTGACGTTCTATGGCTGCGCGGTGCTGCGCCAGTTCGAGATGATGGGCGTGTTCCCGCTCAACGAATCGGTGGCCATCGCCCGCTCGCGGGACAAGCTGCGCTCGCTGCAACTGCTGTCGCGCCGTGGCATCGGCCTGCCAGTCACCGGCTTTGCCCATTCGCCCGACGACATCCCCGACCTGATCCAGATGGTCAACGGCGCCCCCCTGGTGATCAAGGTGCTCGAGGGCACCCAGGGCATCGGCGTGGTGCTGTGCGAAACCACCAAGGCGGCCGAGTCGGTGATCGAGGCCTTCATGGGCCTGAAGCAGAACATCATGGTGCAGGAGTACATCAAGGAGGCCGGTGGCGCCGACATTCGCTGCTTTGTGGTGGGCGACAAGGTGATCGCCTCGATGAAGCGCCAGGCCAAGCCCGGCGAGTTCCGCTCCAACCTGCACCGGGGCGGCACCGCCAGCCTGATCAAGGTCACCCCGGAAGAGCGCATGACCGCCATCCGCGCTGCCAAGGTCATGGGCCTGAGCGTGGCCGGCGTGGATATCCTGCGCTCCAATCACGGCCCGCTGGTGATGGAGGTCAACTCCTCGCCGGGCCTGGAAGGCATCGAGGTCACCACCGGCAAGGACGTGGCCGGGATGATCATCGAACACCTGGAGAAGAACGGCGGGCCGAACCTGACCCGCACCAAGGGCAAGGGCTGAGCCCTTGCGTCCCTACACCGCGTCGCGTGGCAGCAGCAGGCCCAGGGGCAAGCGTACCCGCGCCTCGATGCCGCCACCGGAACGGTTGCGCAGCTCCACATTGCCGCCGTGCTGGGCGGCAATGCGCTTGACGATAGCCAGGCCCAGGCCGGTGCCCTTGCCGCTGCGGGCGCGATCACCGCGAATGAACGGATTGAAGATCGCCTCCAGCTCACCCGGATCGATGCCGGCGCCGCGGTCGAGCACGCTCAGCACCACGTAGGGCGCGCTGGTGTCACCCGAGACATAGGCCGCCACTTCCACGCCCTGCCCGGCGTGATGCAGCGCATTGCCGATCAGGTTGTTGAGCAGGCGCTTGATCGAAACCCGGCGCAGCGGAAACGGCGGGATCGGCTCCAGGCACAGCCGCACCTGCTCTTCGGGCTGGTTGAACGGCGCGACCACCTCGCGAACCAGGTCGCTGAGGTCCACCTCCTCGACCGGCTCGTCGCGGCCATCGCGGATGAACGCCAGGAACTGGTCGAGAATCGCGTCCATGTCCTCGATGTCGCGCACCATGTCATCGGTCAGGTCGCTTTCGTTGGCCAGCAGCGACAGCGACAGGCGCAGGCGCGTCAGCGGCGTGCGCAGGTCATGGGACACCCCGGCCAGCATCAGCTCACGCTCGCGCCCCGCCTGCTCGACATCCTCTGCCATCTGGTTGAAGGCCCGGTAGACCTCGGTCATCTCGCTGGGCGTGTCGCTGATCGGCAGGCGCACGCTGCGCCCCTGGCCCAGTTGCCGGGCGGCGAACACCAGGCGCTTGAGCGGCTGGTTGAGCTGGCGCACGAAGATCCAGGCCGAAGCCGTGGACAACAGGCCGATGGCCAGGAACCAGCCCAGCACGTTCCAGATCTTCTGGCCGCGCAACGGGTGCGGGTACAGCGGCACCTTCAGCCAGCCATCGCCCAGGCTCGGGGCCTGTACCCACAGCGCCGGCGGCGCATGGATGCGCAGGCGCACCTCGGTGTCCTCGCCCAGTTCGGCCTGCATCTGGCGCTGGTAGATCTCGCTGTAGGGCCAGTGCTGCTCACCCTCGGGCACACCGGTGCCGACCACCCGCTTCAAGCCGGCGGCTTCGGCAATCTTCTCGCGGTTTTCCTCATCGGCCGCCCAGTAGGCGCGCAGCGTCAGTGCGACGCCGTGGCTGTACTGGCGGTCCACCAGCACGTCCTCGTTCATCAGCAGGTACACCAGCGTCAGTGCCTTGGAGAACAGCACCACGGCCAGCACCAGCCACAGCGTGCGGGCGAAGAAGCTTTGGGGGAACCACAATGGCGTTTTCATGGGCGACGGCTACACGGTTGGCAGGAGCGAGCGCGGCTCGCAGGCGTTGCGGATTTCGGCACAGGCAAAAACAGGGCAACCCGAGGGGCGCCCTGCCTATGCTGACCTGCTCCTGTACAAGGCTTCACTTGCCGGCATTGCCATCCGGCACGAAGACATAGCCCACACCCCAGACGGTCTGGATATAGCGTGGCTTGGAAGGGTCGGGTTCGATCATGCGGCGCAAACGCGAGATCTGCACATCGATGGAGCGCTCCAGGGCGTCCCACTCGCGACCGCGCGCCAGGTTCATCAGCTTGTCGCGAGTCAGCGGCTCGCGGGCATGCATCACCAGCGCCTTGAGCACCGCGAATTCGCCGGTGGTGAGCATGTGCACTTCGTCGCCGCGCTTGAGTTCGCGGGTGGCCAGCGACAGCGCGTAGTCGCCGAAGGTGACGGTTTCGTCCTCGCTGCCTGGTGCGCCCGGTACCACCGGGGCCTGGCGACGCAGCACGGCCTTGACCCGCGCCATCAGCTCGTCGGGGTTGAACGGCTTGGCCAGGTAGTCGTCGGCACCCAGTTCCAGGCCCTTGATGCGGCTGAGTTCGTCACCCTTGGCGGTGAGCATGATGATCGGCACCTGGTTGTTTGCCCCGCGCAGGCGCTTGCAGGCGGTCAGGCCGTCTTCGCCGGGGAGCATCAGGTCGAGCACGATCAGGTTGAACACTTCACGCGCCAGCAGGCGGTCCATCTGTTCGGTGTTGGGTACGGCGCGGGCACGGTAGCCCTTGCTGGTGAAGAAACGCTCCAGCAGGCTGCTCAGGCCCGGGTCGTCATCGACGATGAGGATTTTCTCGCCTTCGGCGGGTTGTGCAGTGCTGCTCATGGGTAGCTCCTTTAATCTCGGCGGGCATTATGGCTTAGGCGCCATTTGAGCGTGCCGTGTGCATTGTTAGCAGATTTTTCCCAAGTCGCCAGCGGCATGCCCCGACAGGCTGGCGCGCCGCGATCCCCGCAAGCCCGGATCGCTGGGTATAATGCGCCGCTTTGATCCAGCGTCGCCCTGCTCGAGCGCGCCCCGTGGCGCCGGCCTGCGGCCTTTGCATTCACGAATTGTCAGGTGGTTTTATGGACAGCATCAACAGCCGCATCGCCGAGGAACTCGGTGTCCGCCCGCAACAGGTCGAAGCGGCCGTGGCTCTACTTGATGAAGGCTCCACGGTGCCCTTTATCGCCCGTTACCGTAAAGAAGTGACCGGCAGCCTGGACGACACCCAACTGCGCAACCTGGAAGAGCGCCTGCGCTACCTGCGCGAACTCGACGACCGCCGCGCCAGCATCCTGGCCAGCATCGAGGAGCAGGGCAAGCTGACCCCGGAGCTGGCCCGCGAGATCAAGCTGGCCGACACCAAGACCCGCCTCGAAGACCTTTACCTGCCGTACAAGCAGAAGCGCCGCACCAAGGGCCAGATCGCCCTGGAAGCCGGCCTGGGCGAGCTGGCCGACGGCCTGTTCAACGACCCGCAGCTGAACCCGGAAACCGAAGCAGCGCGCTTCGTCGACGCCGAAAAAGGCGTGGCCGACGTCAAGGCGGCCCTCGAAGGCGCCAAGTACATCCTCATGGAGCGCTTCGCCGAAGACGCCAGCCTGCTGGCCAAGCTGCGCAACTTCCTCAAGCAGGAATCGGTGCTCAGCGCTCGCCTGGTGGCCGGCAAGGAAGAGGAAGGGGCAAAGTTTCGCGACTACTTCGAACACGACGAGCCGCTCAAGAGCGCGCCCTCGCACCGCGCCCTGGCGATCTTCCGCGGGCGCAACGAAGGCGTGCTGTCGGCCAGCCTCAAGGTCGGCGAAGAGCTGCCCGGCACCCTGCACCCCTGCGAAATGATGATCGGCGAGCACTTCGGCGTGAAAAACCAGAACCGCCCAGCCGACAAGTGGCTGGGCGAAGTGGTGCGCTGGACCTGGAAGGTCAAGCTCTACACGCACCTGGAAACCGACCTGTTCGGCGAGCTGCGCGACAACGCCGAGAGCGAGGCGATCAACGTGTTCGCCCACAACCTGCATGACCTGCTGCTGGCCGCCCCGGCCGGCCCGCGCACCACCCTGGGCCTGGACCCGGGCCTGCGCACCGGCTGCAAGGTGGCGGTGGTGGATGCCACCGGCAAACTGCTCGACACCGCCACGGTGTACCCGCACGTACCCAAGAACCAGTGGGACCAGACCATCGCCGTGCTCGCCGCCCTGTGCGCCAGGCACAAGGTCGAGCTGATCGCCATCGGCAACGGCACCGCCAGCCGTGAAACCGACAAGCTGGCCGCCGAGCTGATCAAGAAATACCCAGCCTTGAAGATGACCAAGATCATGGTCTCCGAAGCCGGCGCCTCGGTGTACTCGGCCTCCGAGCTGGCGGCCAAGGAATTCCCCGACCTGGACGTGTCGATCCGCGGCGCGGTGTCGATTGCCCGTCGCCTGCAGGACCCGCTGGCCGAACTGGTCAAGATCGACCCCAAATCCATCGGTGTGGGCCAGTACCAGCACGACGTGTCGCAACTCAAGCTGGCCCGTGGCCTGGATGCGGTGGTCGAGGACTGCGTGAACGCCGTGGGCGTGGACGTCAACACCGCCTCGGTGGCGCTGCTGGCACGCATCTCGGGCCTCAACAGCACCCTGGCGCAGAACATCGTGGCACACCGCGATGCCAACGGTGCCTTCAAGACCCGCGCCGCGCTGAAAAAGGTCAGCCGCCTGGGCGAGAAGACCTTCGAGCAGGCCGCAGGCTTCTTGCGCGTGATGAACGGCGACAACCCGCTGGACGCCTCGGCGGTGCACCCTGAAGCCTACCCGCTGGTACAGCGCATCGCCGCCGACACCGACCGCGACATCCGCTCGCTGATCGGCGACAGCGGCTTTCTCAAGCGCCTGGACCCGAAAAAATTCACCGACGAAACCTTCGGCCTGCCGACCGTCACCGACATCCTGCAAGAGCTGGACAAGCCCGGCCGCGACCCGCGCCCCGAGTTCAAGACCGCCGAGTTCCAGGAAGGCGTCGAAGACCTCAAGGACCTGCAACTGGGCATGATCCTCGAAGGCGTGGTCACCAACGTGACCAACTTCGGCGCCTTCGTCGACATCGGCGTGCACCAGGACGGCCTGGTACACATCTCGGCGCTGTCGGAGAAGTTCATCAAGGACCCGCGTGAAGCGGTCAAGGCCGGCGACGTGGTCAAGGTCAAGGTCATGGAAGTGGACATTCCGCGCAAGCGCGTGGGCCTGTCGATGCGCATGGGCGACACCCCGGGCGAGAAAATCGACGGCGCCCGCGGCAGCCGCCCGGGCTCGGCACCGCGCCAGCAGCAGCCGGCACGCGCCAAGGAGACCCCGGCCCCGGCCAACAACGCCATGGCCTCGCTGTTCGCCAACGCCAAGCAGTTGAAGAAGAAGTGACCGACCTGCCCGAAGAGCAGGTGCGCAGCGCATTCAGCCAACTGCTCGGCTGTCGCCTGCAACGCCTCGACCAGGGCGTTGCCGAGGTGGCCCTGGCCCTTGAGCCGCACCTGCGCAACCGCGGCGGCAAGCTGCATGGCGGGGCGATCTTCAGCCTGGTCGACATCGCCATGGGCCTGGCCTGCTCCAGCGCCCATGGCTTCGACAAGCAGAGCGTCACCGTGGAATGCAAGATCAACTACCTGCGTCCGGTCAGCGAGGGCGAGGTGCTGTGCGTGGCCCGCGTGCTGCAGGCCGGGCGGCGCATCCTGGTGGTCGATGCCGACGTGCTGCAAGGCGAAAAACTGATGGCCAGGGCCCAGGGCACCTTCACCGTGCTCTAGCCGCAAATGCCCAATGTGCGGTACTTTCGGCAGTGCGCGGGCACTGCCGGAACCCTGCGAAAACCAGGCGACCACGCCAGTTCCTCTGTCCACCCTTGTAGACCGTCGTTTCCACCCCCATATTGGGGCGACTGACGCGTGAAGGAATCCATCTTGAGCGAACTTCTCAACCGCCGCCTGAGCCTGCTCGGCCAGGGCGACAACCTCTCCCTGCTCAAGCAGTGCCTGCACGGCATCGAGCGTGAATGCCTGCGCGTGACCGAGGACGGTCGTCTGGCCCAGACCCCGCACCCCGAAGCCCTGGGCGCGGCCCTGACCCACGAGCAGATCACCACCGACTATTCCGAGTCGCTGCTGGAGTTCATCACCCCTGCCCTGGCCGACCCTGCCCAGACCCTCGAAAGCCTCGAGAACATCCATCGCTTCGCCTACAGCAAGCTCGGTAACGAATACCTGTGGAGCCCGTCGATGCCCTGCCCGCTGCCGGCCGAGGAAGACATCCCGATCGCCTGGTACGGCACCTCGAACATCGGTCAGCTCAAGTACGTGTACCGCAAGGGCCTGGCCCTGCGCTACGGGCGCACCATGCAATGCATTGCCGGCATCCACTACAATTTTTCGCTGCCAGAACAGATCTGGCCGCTGCTGCGCCAGGCCGAAGGCCAGGCGGGCGACGACCGCGACTACCAGTCGTCGGCGTACATCGCACTGATCCGCAACTTCCGTCGCTACAGCTGGCTGCTGATGTACCTGTTCGGCGCCTCCCCGGCGCTGGACGCAGGCTTCCTGCGCGGCCGCGCGCACCAGCTCGAACAATTCGATGCCGACACCCTGTACCTGCCCTACGCCACCAGCCTGCGCATGAGCGACCTGGGTTACCAGAGCAACGCCCAGGCCGGCCTGACGCCGTGCTACAACAACCTGGCCAGCTACACCGACAGCCTGCGCAAGGCCGTCGCCACGCCCTATGCGCCGTATGTCGAGATCGGCACGCACAAGGATGGCGAGTGGGTGCAGCTGAACACCAACATCCTGCAGATCGAAAACGAGTACTACTCCAACATCCGCCCCAAGCGCGTGACCTACAGCGGCGAGCGGCCGATCCAGGCGCTGATGGCCCGCGGCATCCAGTACATCGAAGTACGCTGCCTGGACATCAATCCGTTCCTGCCCACCGGCATCGACCTCACCGAAGCGCGCTTCCTCGACGCCTTCCTGCTGTTCTGCGCACTGGAGCAGAGCCCGCTGCTGGACAATGGCGAGTGCGG
Organism: Pseudomonas sp. 8209; assembly: GCF_028682105.1. Classification (NCBI taxonomy): domain Bacteria; kingdom Pseudomonadati; phylum Pseudomonadota; class Gammaproteobacteria; order Pseudomonadales; family Pseudomonadaceae; genus Pseudomonas; species Pseudomonas sp. 8209. The sequence continues at coordinate 102,138 of NZ_JANIAH010000003.1, read as the reverse complement.
CCAGTGCACCAGCAACTTCCTCAGCGTGGTCAAGCAGGGCCGCAAGCCTGGCCTGGAACTGCAACGTGACGGCCAGCCGGTCGCGCTCAAGCAGTGGGCCGACGAGCTGCTGCAACGTATCGCCCCGCTGGCCGAACTGCTCGACCGCAGCCACGCCAGCGACGAGCACGCCAAGGCCCTGGCCGCGCAGGCGGCCAAGGTCAGCGACCCGTCGCTGACGCCGTCGGCCCAGGTGCTGGCGAGCATGACCGAGCACAAGGAGAGCTTCAGCCGCTTCTCCCTGCGCCAGAGCCAGGCGCATGCCGACTACTTGCGCGGCACGCCGCTGAGCAGCGAGGCGCAGCAGCGTTTCGAGGCCCTGGCGCGTGAATCGCTGGAGGCCCAGGCCACCCTGGAGCGCGAAGAGGACGTGGTCGATTTCGACCTGTTCGTGGGCGCCTACCAGGCCAGCATCCTGGCGATCAGCAACTGACATGAGCCGTGCAGCCACGCCCCGCAAACCGCGCGCTGCCAGCCAGGCCCGGATCGACTCGATCCTGGCCGCCGCACGCGACCTGCTGGCCAGCGAAGGCGTGGCCAGCCTGTCGATCTATGCAGTGGCCGAACGCGCACAGATCCCACCCTCGTCGGTGTACCACTTCTTCGCCAGTGTGCCGGCGCTGCTCGAAGCCTTGACGGCGGATGTGCACAGCGCCTTTCGCGCCTGCCTGCAGGCGCCGATCGAGCCTGGCAGCCTGCAGCACTGGGGCGACCTGTCGCGCCTGGTGGAGCAGCGCATGCTGAGCATCTACAACCAGGATGCGGCGGCGCGCCAGCTGATTCTGGCGCAGCATGGGCTGAGCGAAGTGACCCAGGCCGACCGCCAGCACGATATCGAGCTGGGCGACCTGATGCACAAGCTGTTTGCCGAGCACTTCCGGCTGCCGGCGTTGCCGGACGATGTGGATGTGTTTGCCCTGGCGATGGAGCTGGGAGACCGGGTGTATGCCCGTTCGGTGCAGCTGCACGGACAGATCACCCCGCGCATGGCGGAGGAAGGAATGCGGGTGTTCGATGCGTACCTGGGGTTGTACCTGCCGCCCTTTCTGCCCAAACGCTGACGGCCCTTTCGCCGGCAAGGCCGGCTCCTACAGGCCCGCTGTAAACCTGTAGGAGCCGGCCTTGCCGGCGAAGCTTTTTCAGAGCTTGGCGATCGACACTTCAGTCGACTTCACGAACGCAATCACCTCACTGCCCACCACCAGTTCCAGCTCCTTGACCGAACGGGTGGTGATCACCGAGGTGACGATGCCCGATGCCGTCTGCACGTCGATTTCCGACAGTACAGGACCTTCCAGGATTTCTTTCACAGTGCCTTTGAACTGGTTACGTACGTTGATCGCTTTGATGGTCATGTGCAGGTTTCCTTTTAAAGACGAAAGATCAATGGGCCCAACGCAGTTGCGTGGGCAAAGGTGCTACAGGTTCAGGCTCGGGCGGGGTGCCCGGCACCGACAGGACACGGTTCAGCACTTCGGTTTCCAGCGCCGCCAGGCGATGCGAGCCGCGTGCCCGCGGACGCGGCAGGTCGACCAGCAGGTCCAGGCCGATCTCGCCGTCCTCGATCAGGATCACCCGATCGGCCACCGCCACCGCTTCGCTGACGTCATGGGTCACCAGCAACACGGTGAAGCCGTGCTTGCGCCACAGGTTCTCGATCAGTTGCTGCATCTCGATCCGGGTCAGCGCATCCAGTGCGCCCAGCGGCTCGTCCAGCAGCAGCAGGCGCGGCTGGTGAATCAGCGCACGGGCCAGGGCCACGCGCTGCTTCTGCCCACCGGACAACGCCGCCGGCCACTCGTTGGCCCGGTCTGCCAGGCCCACCGCCTCCAGCGCCTGCAACGCACGCTCACGCCAGTTGCCGGTAAGCCCCAGGCCGACGTTGTCGATGACTTTCTTCCAGGGCAGCAGGCGCGCCTCCTGGAACATCAGCCGGGTGTCCTCGCGGGCATCGCTGAGCGCCGCAGAACCGGCCAGCAGCTCGCCGGCACTGGGCTGGTCGAGCCCGGCCAGCAGACGCAGCAGGGTGCTCTTGCCGCAGCCGCTACGGCCGACGATGGCAACGAACTGGCCCGCCGGGATGTGCAAGTCGATGTCGCGCAGCACCTGACGTTGGCCAAAGGTCTTTTGCAGCTTGTGCACGGCCAGCGGTATTCCGCGCAGCAGCCGTGGCGGTTGTTCCTTGAGCACGGTCATGCGCCGTCTCCCTTGCTGACTTGATAGGCCGGGTGCCAGCGCAGCCATACACGCTCCAGGCCACGGGCGGCCAGGTCGGCGAGCTTGCCGAGCACGGCGTACAGCACGATCGCCAGCACCACCACGTCGGTTTGCAGAAATTCGCGGGCGTTCATCGCCAGGTAGCCGATGCCGGCGTTGGCCGAGATGGTTTCGGCCACGATCAGGGTCAGCCACATGAAGCCCAGCGCGAAGCGCACGCCCACCAGGATCGAGGGCAGCGCACCGGGCAGGATCACCTGGCGAAACAGCGCAAAACCGCTCAGGCCATAGCTGCGGGCCATCTCCACCAGCGCCGGGTCGACGTTGCGGATGCCGTGGTAGGTGTTCAGGTAGATCGGGAACAGGGTGCCCAGGGCCACCAGAAAGATCTTTGCCGACTCGTCGATGCCGAACCACAGGATCACCAGCGGGATCAGCGCCAGGTGCGGCACGTTGCGGATCATCTGCACCGAGCTGTCGAGCAGGCGTTCGCCCCACTTCGACAGGCCGGTGATGAAGCCCAGCGCCAGGCCGATGCTGCCGCCGATCACGAAGCCGACCGCGGCGCGCCAGCCGCTGATGGCCAGGTGGGTCCAGATTTCGCCGCTGCGCACCAGCTCCACGCCGGCACTGAGCACCGCGCTCGGCGCTGGCAGGATGCGCGTCGACAGCCAGCCGGCGCTGACCGCCAGCTGCCACACCGCCAGCAGCAGCACGGGCAGGGCCCACGGCGCCAGGCGATGCGACAAGGGAATGGAGGATCGTTTCATGCTTCGATCCTCACGCCTTGGCCGCGGCTTTGGGCAGGATGTCGTTGGCGACCATCTCACCGAACGGGCTTACGTAGTTGGCACCGGCCGGGGCCTGGGGGCGCTGGATGTCCAGGTGCGGGAACAGCAGTTCGGCCACGCGGTAGGACTCTTCCAAATGCGGGTAACCGGAAAAGATGAAGGTGTCGATACCCAGGTCGGCGTATTCCTTGACCCGTGCGGCCACGGTCGGGCCATCGCCGACCAGCGCGGTGCCGGCACCGCCACGCACCAGGCCGACCCCGGCCCACAGGTTGGGGCTGACCTCCAGGTTGTCGCGGTTGCCGCCATGCAGCGCAGCCATGCGTTGCTGGCCCACCGAGTCGAAGCGCGCCAGCGAGGCCTGGGCACGGGCAATGGTGTCGTCGTCCAGGTGCGAGATCAGACGCTCGGCCGCTTGCCAGGCCTCGGCGTTGGTCTCGCGCACGATCACGTGCAGGCGGATACCGAAACGAACGCTACGGCCCTGCTGGGCGGCCTTGGCGCGCACCTGTTCGATTTTCTCGGCCACGGCGGCCGGTGGCTCGCCCCAGGTCAGGTACAGCTCGACCTGTTCGGCGGCGAGGTCTTGCGCCGCTTCCGACGAGCCACCGAAGTACAGCGGCGGGCGTGGCTGTTGCACCGGCGGGTAGAGCAGCTTGGCGCCTTTTACCTTGATGTGCTGGCCATCGTAGTCGACGGTTTCGCCTTCCAGCACGCGGCGCCAGATGCGGGTGAATTCCACCGAGGCCTGGTAGCGCTCTTCGTGACTGAGGAACAGGCCGTCGCCGGACAGCTCTTCCGGGTCGCCACCGGTCACCAGGTTGAACAGCGCACGGCCATTGGACAGGCGGTCGAGGGTCGCGGCCTGGCGTGCCGCCACGGTCGGCGAGATGATTCCCGGGCGCAGGGCCACCAGGAACTTCAGGCGCTGGGTCACCGGAATCAGCGACGCGGCCACCAGCCACGAGTCTTCGCACGAGCGGCCGGTAGGGATCAGCACGCCACCGAAGCCCAGACGGTCGGCGGCCTGGGCGATCTGTTGCAGGTAACCATGATCGACAGCGCGAGCACCTTCGGCGGTGCCAAGGTAATGACCGTCGCCGTGGGTTGGCAGAAACCAGAAAACATTGAGGCTCATTGGAGTTGTCTCCTAAGGGGTGGCGCAAGCCGGGGCGGCGCCCCGGTGCGGTCGAACGTCAAGGCGCGGTGGCGACCTTGGCCGGTGGCGTCCAGATCACATCCTTGATGCTCAGCGGCTTGGGAATCAGCTTCAGGGTATGGAAGGTGTCGGCGATCTTCTGCTGGGCGGTGACCACGTCCGGGGTCAGGAAATGCGCACCGTAGCCCTGGCGCTTGACCGAGGTCAGGGTGATGTCGGCCGGCAGGCCCAGCAGCGGCGCCACCTGGTCGGTGACCTCCTGCGGGTTGGCCTTGGACCACTCGCCCACCGCGCGCACCTCGTCCACCAGCGCGGCGATCACCTCAGGGTGCTGCTGCGCATAGGGCCGGGTGGCCAGATAGAACTGGTGGTTGTCGACGATGCCACTGCCATCGCGCAGGGTGCGTGCCTGCAACTGCTGCTCGGCGGCGGCCTGGTACGGGTCCCAGATGACCCAGGCGTCGACGCTGCCACGCTCGAACGCGGCGCGGGCATCGGCTGGCGGCAGGAATACCGGCGTGATGTCGGTGTACTTGAGGCCGGCGTCTTCCAGGGCGCGCACCAGCAGGTAATGCACGTTGGAGCCCTTGTTCAGGGCGACCTTCTTGCCCTTGAGTTCCTTCACCGACTGGATCGGCGAACCCTTGGGTACCAGGATCGCCTCGCTGGTGGGGGCCGGCGGCTCGTAGGCCACGTAGAGCAGGTCGGCACCGGCGGCCTGGGCAAACACGGGCGGGGTTTCGCCGGTCACGCCAAAGTCGATGGAGCCCACGTTGAGGCCCTCGAGCAGCTGCGGGCCGCCGGGGAATTCAGTCCACTGCACCTGCACGCCCTGGGCGGCCAGGCGCTTTTCAAGGGAGCCCTTGGCCTTGAGCAGCACCAGGGTGCCGTACTTCTGGTAACCGATGCGCAGGCTCTCGGCCTGGGCTTGAGTGATGGCGCCGAAGGACACAGCCGCAGCAAACAGAGCGACCAGACCGCGACGCAAAACGACAGTGCGCATAGCGCTCTCCTTTTTGCTGTGGGGGTTCAGGCTGCACCTGCTTGCCCGTTGGCGGGCGAGTAAGGTGGGGTAAGACGGTAAAGCCGGTGTAGCGCTTCAGATGCTCCAGCGAGCACTGAGCAGACGTTCGTTGAGCAGGCCCGGGGCCACCGGCTTGGGGCGGCGCGCCAGGGCGCTGTGAAACAGCTCCAGCGATTCGTTGAGACGCTGCTCAAGCACCGGCGCCAATTGGGCGGCGGCGCTGCCTTCGCCGTAGGCGATCTGGCTGTCGTCGGCGAAGATCCCCTGCAGGGTCTCCTGGGCCTTGAGCGCCGAGAGCACCGGCTTGAGCGCGTAGTCCACCGCCAGCATGTGGGCGATGCTGCCACCGGTGGCGATGGGCAGAACCACCTTGTGTTCCAGCGCACGCTCGGGCAGCAGGTCGAGCAGGGTCTTCAGCGCACCGGCGAAAGACGCCTTGTATACCGGGGTGGCAACCACCAGGCCGTCGGCCTGGGCTACCAGTTGCAGGAAGTGCTGCACCGTGGGGCTGTCGAAACGTGCGTGCAGCAGGTCTTCGGCGGGGAAATCGCGCACCTGGAAGCTCACCACTTCCACGCCCTGGCTGTTCAGCCATTGCCGCGCGCGGTCGAGCAGGACGCCGGAGCGCGAACGCAGACTGGGACTACCGCCGAGAGAAACAACCAGCATTGGAGCACTTCCTTGATCGTGTTCTAGAGGGCCGCGAGATTGGATCTCGCTGGAGTGGAGTGACCATAACAGCTCGGCATATATACCAATAAATCATATTTTTTCATTTGTTTATTCTATATGGAACTATAAGAGCTTCGCCGGCAAGGCCGGCTCCTACAGGGGGCAGTGCAACCTTGCAGGAGCCGGCCTTGCCGGCGAAAGAGGCCCGCGCGGACATAAAAAAAGGGCCGTCGAAACGGCCCCGAAATGCCCTGCTGTGGCTACATCAAAACATTCAACGGTTAGGCTGCGGGGTCAGGCGCAGGTACGGCTTGACCGCCCGGTAGCCCTTCGGAAAGCGCCGCTTGATTTCCTCTTCGTCCTTGAGCGACGGCACGATCACCACCTCGTCACCGTCCTGCCAGTTGGCCGGGGTGGCGACCTTGTGGTTGTCGGTGAGCTGCAACGAATCGATCACCCGCAAAATCTCGTTGAAGTTGCGGCCGGTGCTGGCCGGGTAGGTGATGGTCAGGCGGATCTTCTTGTTCGGGTCGATCACGAACAGGGAGCGTACCGTCAGGGTGTCGCTGGCGTTGGGGTGGATCAGGTCGTACAGGTCCGACACCTTGCGGTCGGCGTCGGCCAGGATCGGGAAGTTGACGAGGGTGTTCTGGGTTTCATTGATGTCTTCGATCCAGCGGTGGTGCGAGTCCACCGGGTCGACCGACAGCGCGATGGCCTTGACCCCGCGCTCGGCGAACTGGTCCTTGAGCTTGGCGGTAAAGCCCAGTTCCGTGGTGCACACCGGGGTGAAGTCGGCGGGGTGCGAGAACAGCACGCCCCAGCTGTCGCCCAGCCACTCGTGGAAGCGGATCTTGCCCGCGCTGGAATCCTGTTCGAAATCGGGGGCGATATCGCCGAGTCTGAGGCTCATGGTGCGGCTCCTTGGCTGGGTTGTTTATGACCTCACTGTAGCCTGCCTGTGCATAAGGTTAAAAAGAATAAATATCGATTTATTTATAACTGAAAAGCCTATCAATTCACGGGCAAAAAAAACCCCGCACACGGCGGGGCTTTTCGTTCAGCCAGGCCTTACAGGAAGCTGTAGGTGTAGCTGAGGATCAGACGGTTTTCGTCCTGGTCGCGCTGGTTGACCGCGTCGGAACGCAGCGAGGCGTTACGCCAGGCCAGGCCCAGACCCTTGAGGGTACCTTCCGGTACGACATAGCCCAGGGTGAAGTCACGTTCCCACTCGGAACGGTCACTGCCCGGCGCGTTGACGTTGTCGCCCTTGAGGTAGATTACGGAGGTGGTCAGGCCAGGCACGCCGATGGCAGCGAAGTCATAGGCGTACTGCGCCAGCCAGGTGCGCTCGCCGGCACGCTGGAACTTGCCGATCTGCACGTCGGTGATCAGGTAGCTGGTCGCACCGTCGCCCTGGTTCAGGAACGGGAAGTCGCTGGTACCGTTGACGCGCTGGTAGCCGGCACTCAAGGCATGGCCTTGCAGGCTGTAGGTGAACTTGGCGCTCCAGGTACGGTTGTCGACTTCACCGTTGTTCTGGTAGCCGGAGGCACGGTAGCCGGCCAGGCGGCCTTCGGTGCTGCCGTTCTTGCCGTCCGAATCACTGTAGAAGTAGCGCAGGTCGGACTTCAGGCTACCCACTGGCAGTGCCAGGGTGTGGGTCAGGCCCAGGAAGTGCTGCTTGTAGAAGTCGTCCAGGTTGCCGTAGTAGTACTGCGCCAACAGGTCCTTGGTGACCTTGTAGTCGGCACCGGCGTAGTAGAAGCCGTTGCTGCGCTTGCCTCCGCTGGCGGCGTTGGAGCCGGCGATGCTCAACGACTCGTTGTTGGTCGAGTTACGGCCCTTGGCATGTTCCAGCTTGCCGCCGATCAGGGTCAGGTTGTCGATTTCGTTCGAGGTGATCTGGCCACCTTCGAAAGTCTGCGGCAGCAGACGACCGTCGTTGTAGGTCACGACCGGCAGTTTTGGCTGCAGGGTGCCCAGCTGAGCGACGGTTTTCGAGATCTTGACCTTGCCGGTCAGGCCCACGCTGCTGAATTCGTTGACCGCACGGCCGTCGCCGTCGGTTGGGAACACCAGGCCGCCCTTGGCAGAGCTGGTTGGGTTGTAGTGGGTGCCTTTACCCGAGTCCAGACGGAAACCGGCCAGGCCGATGGCGTCGACACCAAAGCCGACAGTACCTTCGGTGAAGCCCGAGCTGAAGTTGAAGATGAAACCTTGGCCCCATTCTTCCTGCTTGGAAGGTTTGGCGGTGCCATCACGGTTGTCTTGGTTGATGTAGAAGTTGCGCGCAGTGATGCTCGCCTTGCTGTCTTCCACAAAACCGGCTGCACCCGCTTGCTGGGCCAGTACCCCTACGGCCACGGCAAGTGCCAGGCTGGACTTGTTCATGCATCACTCCTTTCGATTCTAATTTTTGTGTGTCGCTTGATGGGCAGACTCTGTCGTTCCGCTCCAAAGACGATTGGCGATTAGCACCAAAGCGTGACTGATAAGTCAATCGTAACCAGTCGTTTCACTACTTTGGTCTAAGGCGCCGGCCTTGGGTGCGAAGGATAATGACAATCCTATAAATCAAAAAAGACAATTTTGTGAATTTTTCAGATTATTACGGAATATAGTCCGATTATTTCAGCGTTTTGCAGGATAGCCCATAAGCTAATTCCCATATCTTCTTAAAAAGATATTTTTTATACCGATCATCTTCCTCATTGCCCCGGCAGCCCGCGATTGTTCACCACCCTGGCAGCGACCACCTTGACCCGGGTCATCCAGCCAATGACTCCTAAGCTAATGCCAAAAAGTTATTTATTTCGGAATTCTTAGATCAACTAGTCTTCTCGTCATCCACACCGCCTACCCGCCTGACGAGGAGTTTTCCATGACCCTGCCTGCCCCGCTGCGCCTGTTCACCGCCCTGGCCCTGGCCGGTGCCGCCTTCTTCGTCCAGGCCGCCGACCTGACCGTGGCCTACCAGACCACCGTCGATCCGGCCAAGGTGGCCCAGGTCGATGGCAACTATGAAAAGACCAGCAAGGCCAGCATCGACTGGCGCAAGTTCGACAGCGGCGCCGACGTGATCACCGCCGTCGCCTCCGGTGACGTACAGATCGGCTACCTGGGATCCAGCCCCCTGGCCGCCGCCGCCACCCGCAAGCTGCCGGTGGAAACCTTCCTGATCGCCACCCAGATCGGCGCCGCCGAGGCACTGGTGGCTCGCGAGGGCAGCGGCATCAACTCGCCGCAGGACCTGATCGGCAAGAAGATCGCCGTACCGTTCGTGTCCACCGGCCACTACAGCCTGCTGGCCGCACTCAAACAGTGGAACATCGACCCGTCCAAGGTGCAGATCCTCAACCTCGCGCCACCGGCGATCATCGCCGCCTGGAAGCGCGGCGACATCGACGCCACCTACGTATGGGACCCAGCCCTGGGCGTGGCCAAGGAAAACGGCAAGGTGCTGATCACCTCCGGCGAGCTGGCCGAAAAAGGCGCACCGACCTTCGACGCCTGGATCGTGCGCAAGGACTTCGCCGCCAAGCACCCCGAGATCGTCAAGGCCTTCGCCAAGGTCACCCTCGACGCCTACGCCGACTACCGCAAAAACCCGCAAGCCTGGCTGGCCGACAAGGCCAACGTCGACAAGCTGGTCAAGCTTTCCGGCGCCAAGGCCGCGGACATTCCGGGCCTGCTGCAGGGCAACGTGTTCCCGCTGGCCGCCGACCAGGTCGCGGCCCTGGGCGCACCGACCACCAAGGCCATCACCGACACCGCCACCTTCCTCAAGGAACAAGGCAAGGTCGACGCGGTACTGCCGGACTACGCGCCCTATGTCAGCGCCCAGTTCATCACCAACTGACACCGGAGCCTCTTCATGGCCCTGCTACAACTGGAGCGCATCAGCGCACAGTACCCCGGCGCTGCCGAACCCGTACTGGCCGACATCTCACTGAGCCTGGGCCCGCAGCAGCTGCTGGTGGCCCTGGGCCCTTCCGGCAGCGGCAAGACTTCGCTGCTCAACCTGATCGCCGGCTTCGTCACCCCCAGCGCCGGGCGCATCACCCTCGATGGCCAAGCGGTGCAGGGCCCCGGCGCCGACCGTGGCGTGGTGTTCCAGGACGACGCCCTGCTGCCCTGGCAGGACGTACTGGCCAACGTCGGCTTCGGCCTGGAACTGGCCGGCGTACCCCGTGCACAACGTGAAGCCAGGGCCCGCGAAATGCTCGCCCTGGTGGACCTGGCCGACTTCGGCAGCCGGCGTATCTGGCAGTTGTCGGGCGGGCAGAAGCAGCGTGTGGGCCTGGCCCGTGCACTGGCTGCCGACCCGCGCATCCTGCTGATGGACGAGCCGTTCGGCGCCCTGGATGCATTCACCCGCGAACAGATGCAGGAACTGCTGCTGCAGGTGTGGCAACGCACCGCCAAACCGGTGTTCCTGATTACCCACGACATCGAGGAGGCGGTGTTCCTGGCCACCGAACTGGTGCTGCTGGCGCCCAACCCGGGGCAGATCGTCGAGCGCCTGCAACTGGACTTCGGCCAGCGCTACGCCGCAGGCGAATCGGCACGCGCGATCAAGTCCGACCCACGCTTCATCGAAACCCGCGAGCACGTACTGTCGCGGGTGTTCTCCCAACGCAGCGCCACACCGCGCAAGGAGCTCGCATGAGCAGCCTCGACCTGCCGGTAACGGCCAAACCTGCCGCTGCTGCAGCGGTGCCCGTGAAGGTGCGGCGCAGCCTGAGCACACGCTGGATCAGCGTACTGACCCTGGCCACGCTGCTGCTGGCCTGGTGGGCGGTGACCGCCGCCGAATGGATCGAGCCGCTGTTTCTGCCCTCGCCCGAGGCGGTGCTGGGCAAGGCCTGGCTACTGATGACCCAGGGCTACATGGAATCGACCCTGTGGCAGCACCTGGGCGCGAGCCTGCAGCGTATCGGCCTGGCCCTGGGCGCGGCGATCCTGACCGCAATCCCGATCGGCATCGCCATCGGCCACAACCGTATTGCCCGCGGCATCTTCGACCCGCTGATCGAGTTCTACCGGCCGATCCCGCCGCTGGCCTACCTGCCGTTGATCGTGATCTGGTGCGGCATCGGCGAGTTGTCCAAGGTGCTGCTGATCTACCTGGCGATATTCGCCCCGATCGCCATCGCCACTGCCACCGGCGTGCGCACCGTCGACCCGGCCAGGCTGCGCGCCGCGCAGTCGCTGGGGGCCACCCGGGCACAACTGATTCGCCACGTGATCCTGCCCAGCGCACTGCCCGACATTCTTACCGGCGTGCGCATCGGCCTGGGCGTGGGCTGGTCGACCCTGGTGGCCGCCGAACTGATTGCCGCCACCAGCGGGCTGGGCTTCATGGTGCAGTCAGCCGCGCAGTTCCTGGTGACCGACGTGGTGGTGCTGGGCATTCTGGTGATTGCCCTGATCGCCTTCGCATTGGAAATGAGCTTGCGCGCCCTGCAGCGCAAGCTGGTGCCCTGGCATGGCCAGAGCCATTGAGACTTGCACAAAGAGACCGACATGAGCCTGACCATTACCCCGCTGAGCCCCGCGCTCGGCGCCCAGATCAGCGGCATCGACCTGACCCGCGAGATCAGCCGTGAACACCGTGACGCCGTGGAGCAGGCGCTGCTCCAGCACCAGGTGCTGTTCTTTCGCGAGCAGCCGCTGACCCCGCAGCAGCAGGCCAGTTTTGCCGCGCGTTTCGGCGACCTGCACATTCACCCCATCTACCCCAACGTGCCCGAAACGCCACAGGTGCTGGTGCTCGACACGGCCGTCACCGATGTACGCGACAACGCCATCTGGCATACCGACGTGACCTTTCTGCCCACCCCGGCGCTGGGTGCGGTGCTCAGCGCCAAGCAGTTGCCGGCCTATGGTGGCGACACCCTGTGGGCCAGCGGCATTGCCGCCTATGAGGCACTGTCGGCGCCGCTGCGCCAGCTGCTCGACGGGCTGACCGCCACCCACGACTTCACCAAGTCGTTTCCGCTGGAGCGCTTTGGCAACACCGCCGAAGACCTGGCGCGCTGGGAAGCGGCGCGGCGCAACAACCCGCCGCTGTCGCACCCGGTGATCCGCACGCACCCGGTGAGCGGGCGCAAATCGCTGTTCGTGAGCGAAGGCTTCACTACCCGCATCAACGAACTGGGCGAGGCCGAGAGCGAGGCGATCCTGAAACTGCTGTTCGCCCACGCCACGCGCCCGGAGTTCACCATCCGCTGGCGTTGGCAGGAAAACGACGTGGCGTTCTGGGACAACCGCGTAACGCAGCATTACGCGGTGGACGATTACCGACCGCAGCGGCGGGTAATGCATCGGGCGACTATTCTGGGCGACAAGCCGTTTTGAGGCGGTGCGCCGCGGCCATTGATTACGTACTACGTGGTACGAATCAAGGTATGAAAACACCCCGTTGGGCGTAGCTGGCAAGAGGGGGGCATTCGCCGGCAAATCCGGCTCCTGATAGGAGCCGGCCTTGCCGGCGAAGGGGCCGGCAGCCCTAACGCACCATATGCAAAAACTGCAGGTGACGCTCGTACTGGTCGAGGATGTCGTTGATGATCTGCTCCTTGCTGTAGCCCACCAGGTCGTAATCCTGGCTGCCTTCGCTCAGGTGCACCTCGGCGCGGTAGTAGCGCCGGTTCTTCAACTCCTGCGTGCCCAGCCCTGCCAGTGCGAACGATGGCGTGAAGTAGCCGCGCATCTGCACCTGGTAGATGAACGGCTGCTCTTCGCCATGGCCGATCTTCAGGCTCACGTTGTCGTGGCTCGGGTCTTCCTGGGTGATGACATTCAGGCCCTTCTCGGCAAACACGTCGGTCACCTCGGCAATCGCCGGGCGCACCACGTCATCCATGAACCGGTACACCTCGTCCCGCGAGGGGAAGTGCACCGCCTGGCTCAGGCGATGCCGCCAGCCGCCACGCCCGCGCCGCGAGTTGGCGAACGGTGCCAGCGAGTGCATCTGCGCGATCTGACGCTGCGACTCCAGGTAGAACGCCTTGTGCAGGCCCCACATCATCGCCAGCAGGATCACCGAGAACGGCAGCGAGGTCAGCACCACCGCCGACTTGAGCGAGTCGATGCTGCCGGCAAACAGCAGCCCGCTGGTCACCAGCGCCGTCATCGCACCCCAGAACACCCGCAGCCAGTTGGGGCCGTCCTCGTCCGGGCTGCCGTCACGGGCCGACAGGGTCGAGAGCACCACCGTGCCCGAGTCGGCCGAAGTGACGAAGAACACGAAGCTGATGAACACCGTGACCGCGATCACCACCTTGCTCCACGGGTAGGTTTCCAGCAGCAGGTACAGGCTCATCGAGGGGTTTTCCAGCGCCGACTGCCCCAGCGCCGTAGCGCCATTGAGCACCTGCAGGATCGCGCTGTTACCGAAGATGGACATCCACGCCAGGGTGAAGCCCAGCGGAATCAGAAGCACGCCGAACACGAACTCGCGGATGGTGCGCCCGCGGGAAATCCGTGCGATGAACAACCCGACGAACGGCGCCCAGGCAATCCACCAGGCCCAGTAGAACACCGTCCAGCCGCCCAGCCAGTCGCTCGGTTCGTTGTAGGCGTACACGTCGAAGCTCTTGCGCGGCAACGCGCCCAGGTAGTCGCCCAGGTTCTGGATCAGGGTGTTGAACAGGTGCTGGGTAGGCCCGGCGAACAGTACGAACAGCAGCAGTGCGCAGGCCAGCACCATGTTGATGTCGGACATCACCCGCACGCCCTTGTCGACCCCGGCGATGGCCACCACCACCGCTGCACCCATCATCAGGCTGATCAGGATCACCTGCACCCACTGGGTGTGCGGGATGCCGAACAGGTAGTCCAGGCCCGAGTTAAGGTGCAGCACGCCAAAGCCCATGTCGGCGCCCAGGCCGAACACCGTGGCGATGATGCCGAAGCCGTCCACCGCGTAGCCGATGGGGCCGTTGATGCGCTTGCCGATCAGCGGGTACAGCGCCGAACGCAGCGCCAGCGGCAGGTTGTGGCGGTAGGCGAAATAGGCCAGCGCCATGCCCACGAAGGCGAACACGCCCCAACCGTGCAGGCCCCAGTGCAGAAACAGCAGCTGCATCGCCTGGCGCCCGGCCTCGGCGGTGCCGGCTTCGCCCTGGGGCGGCTGCAGCAGGTGGGTCAGGGGTTCGGAGACGCAGAAGAAGAACAGCGTGATGCTGATGCCGGCGGCGAACAGCATGCCGGCCCACGACAGGTAGCTGAACTCGGGTTCGTCGTGGTCGGCACCGAGCTTGATCTTGCCGTAGCCGGACAAGGCGGTGACCACCACGAAGACCAGGTACAGGGTCATCGCCAGCATGTAGTACCAGCCCACGGTGTTGGCGGCCCAGTTCTGCGCCGCCAGCAGCCATTCACCGGCCACCTGCGGGTTGCTGATCACGGCCAGGCCGAACAGCAGGATGAAGCTGGCGGCAAAATAGAACACCGGGGGGTTCATGCGGATAGTGCTGGGGGTATTCGAAGACGGTGCACTCATTGCGTGTGCACCTCGCGGGGGTGTGTGAGGGTTGAGTTGTACGGGTTCAGCAAAGGGTTTCCTCCTGTTGAACACCGGCAGCGGACCACCGTTTAAGTTGAACGAGCGTTCAAGTTAAACATGGATGGGGGTTACGGTGCGACCCATCGCGGGTCAAGCCCGCTCCCACAACAACAGCGGTGATCGTTGTGGGAGCGGGCTCGGCCCGCGATGAGGCCTTCAAAAACACTGAAGATCTACTTCTGCGTCCCATCATCATGCTGCAGATTGGCCTGGGTCAGGTTGCTGCCTGCCGCCACACTGCGGGTCAGCCACACATTGCCGCCGATGGTCGAGCCCTTGCCGATGGTGATACGCCCCAGAATAGTCGCGCCGGCGTAAATCACCACGTCGTCCTCGACGATCGGGTGGCGCGGCTGGCCCTTCTGCAACTGCCCCGACTCGTCCGCCGGGAACCGCTTGGCGCCCAGGGTCACCGCCTGGTAGATACGCACCCGCTCGCCAATGATCGCCGTCTCGCCGATCACCACACCGGTGCCATGGTCGATGAAGAAGCTCGGGCCGATCTGCGCGCCGGGGTGAATGTCGATGCCGGTGGCCGAATGCGCGAGCTCCGAACTGATGCGCGCCAGCAGCGGCAGCCCGGCGCGGTACAGGTAATGCGCCAGGCGGTGGTGGATCACTGCCAGCACGCCGGGGTAGCACAGCAGCACCTCGTCCACGCTGCGCGCCGCCGGGTCGCCGTGATAGGCCGCCAGTACATCGGTATCGAGCAACGTGCGCAGGCCCGGCAGGGCGGCGGCGAAATCCTGGATCAGGCGCAGCGCCTGGGCGTCAATCTCCAGCGACTCGGCCTTGCCCTGGCGCGCGGCGTAGCGCAGCTCAAGGCGCGCCTGGGCCAGCAATGCGGTCAGCGCCGCGTCCAGGGTGTTGCCCACATAGAAGTCTTCGCTCTCTTCGCGCAGGTCCACCGGGCCCAGGCGCATGGGGAACAGCGCGCCGCACAGCTGCTCGAGAATCTGGCGCATCGCCTCGCGCGAGGGCAGCTCGCGCCCGCCCTGCTCGCCACTGCTGCGGCCATTGCGGCTGCGCCATTGGTCACGGGCTGAACGCAGCTGGCTGACGAGGGTTTGCAACTGCCAATGGCCTGTTTGCGCGTTGTCGCTCACGGTTGTCTCTCCTGACGCGGCGGCGGCTTGTGGAGGGGGTGGCCGCCTTGTTGCGGATCACTTTACGGCAAATGGCCACGGCGGAAAAAATATCCCTTTATGCACTTTGGCTATAAATCCGGCATAAGCCGGCCCAGTGGAAGAGACGCCCACGGCTGCCTATAGTCGAAGTTTCCCCAGTCAGCCCGATGCCATGATCGAACACCAGCTCGAACGCTTCAAACGCCTGCCCTTGCTCGATGCACCCACCCCGCTGCACCGGCTCGAACGCCTGTCGGCCTGGGCCGGGCGCGACATCTACATCAAGCGCGACGACCTCACCCCGCTGGCCCTGGGCGGCAACAAGCTGCGCAAGCTCGAGTACCTGGCCGCCGACGCGCTGGCCAGCGGTGCCGATACGCTGATCACCGCCGGCGCCATCCAGTCCAACCACGTGCGCCAGACTGCAGCACTGGCCGCGCAACTGGGCCTGGGCTGCGTGGCCCTGCTGGAAAACCCCATCGGCACCGATTCCCCCGCCTACCAGCACAACGGCAACCGCCTGCTGCTGGAGCTGTTCGACGCCAGGGTCGAGCTTGTGGATAACCTCGACGATGCCGATGACCAGTTGCAGGCGCTGGCCGTGCGCCTGCATGCCAGCGGACGCAAGCCCTACATCGTGCCGATTGGCGGTTCCAATGCGCGTGGCGCCCTGGGCTATGTGCGCGCCGGGCTGGAGCTGGCCGAGCAGATCACCCGCAGCGGGCAGACCTTCGCCGGGGTGGTGCTGGCCTCCGGCAGTGCGGGCACCCACAGCGGCCTGGGCCTGGCGCTGGCCGAAGCGCTGCCGCAACTGCCGCTGATCGGCGTGACCGTGTCGCGCAGCGACGAGGCCCAGCGTCCCAAGGTACAGGGCCTGGCCGAACGCACCGCCGAGCTGCTGGGCATCGACCTGCCTGACGCCTTCAAGGTCGAACTGTGGGACGAGTACTTCGCGCCGCGCTACGGCGAACCGAATGCCGGCACCCTGGCCGCCATCCGCCTGCTGGCCAGCCACGAGGGCCTGCTGCTGGACCCGGTGTACACCGGCAAGGCCATGGCCGGGCTGCTCGATGGCATCGCGCGCCAGCGTTTCGACGAAGGCCCGCTGATTTTTCTGCATACCGGTGGGGCACCTGCATTATTCGCCTACCCTGAGGTCTGGAGCAGTCAACCAATAACGGCTTAATTGATATCAGCGGGGCCAGTCATGACGATTTCCGTATTCGGTAAACAGTTGCTGGGCACAGGGGCTGCCCTGGTACTTGGCCTGGGCCTGCTTGGCCAGGCGGTCGCCGGCGAGCAATTGCAGAAGATCAAGGACAGCGGCAGCATCAGTGTCGGCCTGGAGGGCACCTACCCGCCATTCAGCTTCGTCGACACCGACGGCAAGCTGACCGGCTTCGAGGTCGAGCTGTCCGAGGCCCTGGCCAAGGAGCTGGGGGTCAAGGCCAGGCTGCAGCCGACCAAGTGGGACGGCATCCTCGCCGCCCTTGAATCCAAGCGTCTGGACATCGTGGTCAACCAGGTGACCATCTCCGACGAGCGCAAGAAGAAATACGACTTCTCCGAGCCCTACACCGTTTCCGGCATCCAGGCCCTGGTGCTGACCAAGAACAAGGACACCATCAAGACCGCACAGGACCTGGCCGGCAAGAAGGTGGGCGTGGGCCTGGGCACCAACTACGAGCAATGGCTCAAGGACAACGTGCCCAAGGCCATCATCAAGACCTACGACGATGACCCGAGCAAGTTCCAGGACCTGCGCGTGGGCCGCATCGACGCCATCCTGATCGACCGCCTGGCGGCACTGGAATACGCCAGAAAAGCCAAGGACACCATCGCCGCCGGCGACGCCTTCTCGCGCCAGGAAGCCGGCGTGGCCCTGCGCAAGGGCGAGCCGGAACTGCTCGACGCGATCAACAAGGCCCTCGACAAACTGCGCGCCGACGGCACGCTGAAAAAGCTTTCCGAGAAGTATTTCAGTGCTGACGTGACGCAATGATCGAAGAGAGCCTGCAACTGGCCCTGGACAGCGCGCCCTTTCTGCTCAAGGGCGCCTACTTCACGGTGTTCCTGAGCCTGGGCGGGATGTTCTTCGGCCTGTTGATCGGCTTCGGCCTGGCGCTGATGCGCCTGTCTGCGATCAAGCTGCTGAGCTGGACGGCGCGGGTCTATGTGTCGTTCTTTCGCGGCACGCCGCTGCTGGTGCAGCTGTTCATGATCTATTACGGCCTGCCGCAGCTGGGCATCGAGCTGGACCCGCTGCCCGCGGCGCTGATCGGGTTTTCCCTGAACATGGCCGCCTATGCCTGTGAAATCCTGCGCGCCGCGATCAGCTCCATCGACCGCGGCCAGTGGGAGGCCGCCGCCAGCATCGGCATGACCCGCGGCCAGGCGATGCGCCGCGCGATCCTGCCGCAGGCCGCGCGCACCGCCCTGCCGCCGCTGGGCAACAGTTTCATCTCGCTGGTCAAGGACACCGCGCTGGCCGCCACCATCCAGGTGCCGGAGCTGTTCCGCCAGGCCCAGCTGATTACCGCACGCACCTTCGAGATCTTCACCATGTACCTGGCCGCCGCCCTGATCTACTGGGTGCTGGCCAGCGCGCTGGCCCACCTGCAGAACCGTCTGGAAGCGCGGGTCAACCGCCATGACCTGGAGCCCTGAGGCATGATCGAAGTCACCCGCCTGAGCAAGCAGTTCAACGGCCTGACCGTGCTCGACGACATCAGCCTGACGGTCGAGGCCGGTGAAGTGATCGCCATCATCGGCCCCAGCGGCTCGGGCAAGACCACCTTCCTGCGCTGCCTGAACCTGCTGGAGACCCCCAGCAGCGGACGCATTCGTGTGGCCGACATCGAGATCGACGGCGACCGTCCGCTGGCCAAGCAGGCCACGTTGATTCGCCACCTGCGCCAGCAGGTCGGTTTCGTGTTCCAGAACTTCAACCTGTTCCCGCACCGCACCGCCCTGGAGAACGTCATCGAGGGGCCGCTGGTGGTCAAGAAGGCCCCCCGCGAAAAGGCCCTGGCCCTGGGCCGTGCGCTGCTGGCCAAGGTCGGCCTGGCGGGCAAGGAGGATGCCTACCCGCGGCGCCTGTCCGGTGGCCAGCAACAGCGCGTGGCCATTGCCCGGGCATTGGCCATGGAGCCGCAGGTGATCCTGTTCGACGAACCCACCTCGGCGCTGGACCCCGAGCTGGTGGGCGAGGTGCTGGCGACCATTCGCGGCCTGGCCCAGGAAAACCGCACCATGATCATCGTCACCCACGAAATGAACTTCGCCCGCGACGTGGCCAACCGGGTGATCTTTTTCGACAAGGGCGTGATCGTCGAACAGGGCGAGGCCAAGGCCCTGTTCGCCGCGCCGAAGGAAGAACGCACACGCCAGTTTCTGGGCAAGTTTCTCGGCGCGCAGGGCCACGCCTAAATCACCGAACTCTGCTCGAAGCTTCAGGCAGGCATTTGCACGACGATCCAGCTTGCATCGTCATCAACCTCGGGAGCGGCGGTCCAATCGGCCTCAAGCAATCGAGCCTGAACCATGTCACTCAGATCAGCCCAGAATCCATCCGTTGCCAACACCAGCTTTTCACCTTTTCCCATCGCCCTGGTGACGATTTCCGGGTCAGGCTGTTTTCTCGGTTTGAAACAGCGGCTTATGTGATGTCTGCCCGAGTCCGTTGCCAGTTGCCGGTGGCTGCGATCTCGCCGCCAGTTAGCAAGGCAGTGAGGCGCAGTGAGCCAACTGACAGTGCCGCCAGACATCACTACGCCAGCGCAGCAGTCACCCTCATAGGCAACGGCAAGAAAACCTGCAACAACGACAGCGACCAGGTAACTGGCCGATCCTTCAAACCCATTGGAATAAAGTGAAGCGTGTGCGTCTTGCATCAGCCCCCGGAGCAGCAATGCAACGGACTCACGGCTCGAATCAGAAAAACCCTGCGCCAGCCTGTTCTGGTAATCATTGATCAGATGATTGGTCAGTGTGCGCGCCAAGTCGCCACTTCCGGGCCTGGACGTACCATCGGCTATGACGAAAACACCACGAACCCCATCAAACAAAGCGCCCAGCGCATCACGGTTATCCTCTCTGGCCTGTCCTTTCACAGTCCGAGAAAAGAAGATCACGCGACGTTGCTCAGCTGCTTCAGGCGGTCATGAATCAGCTTTCCGCGGCCTGGGTTCGCACGAACTGAGTGCAGGCTTTCGATGACATACTCAAATGAAGCAATGCCCAGCAACGCGGCAATGCCGGACGCAATATACGCGCGCAACACGTGATCTGCCTGGGCCACCTCCTCCAGCAACCGCTCGCGACCATCCACCACAAGAACGATATCTTCGACGTCCTTGTGGAAAGCATCACCGTTGCCACGGCCTTTGAAGGCTTCAAGTTTTGTGGCGACAAAATATGCCGGCTTGAATATTTTTATTGCGATTCCGCTGGGAAGAGTGACGATATCGGCGTTCGCCAGGCCGTCTACAAACCAACGGTTTTCATAACCCAGAACCGCCTCGACAGACGGCATAACGTCGACTGTCACGTCATTGAACACGAACCGGCAAGTCACATCGCTCCGCTCTGCTGTGATCTTGAAACCCTGAATCGCCAAGCGCTCGGTCAGCCTTTCCCAATCGGCAATTCCGCCGAGTTCAATGACCAGGTCAACGTCATCTGTACTGCGGATATCGTCCAACACGATGTCATCTGTGCACAGCAGCCAGGTGGTAGAGCCGCCCACGAAAGCGACCTCCTTCAAGAGCTCATCGCCCAAGCCTTCAGCAACAGCACTCAACATCGCGTAGTTATGTTCAGAGGCGGAATTCAAAGACTCATACCTTTTTTGAGAAGCTGAACGGCAACTTCGACTTCGCGTGGCCCACCCATCCTGATGGAGTCCACCAGCGCCATATAGTGGTAAAGCGTTCGGTCAGCTTTCACCGCTGCAGGCACACTCTTGTACAGCGGCTCGACAGCCTGCCCCCGTTCGGTCCCCTGCGGGTCGGGCCATACATAGATGACACTGCCAGCGCTTTTGAGATGCCTGGAAAGCACCGGAGCGGAAAAGCCTGTGGGAATACCCCGCACCAGCGTCCCGATTCTGGCTGGAAAGAAGTACTTGAGGGCATGCTCGGTGATGCGCAGCAAAGCAAGTCGGTTAACCTTGGGCAACGACGTTTCATAATCGTTTTTTACCAGCCCGGCCTCTCGGCACCGAGCCAACGAATTCGAGATTTCGCTCTTGCTGAGCCCCAGCGCACCAGAGAGTGCCCTGACGGTATAGCGGTCCGCCCAACTCACCTCTGATTTCACTGAGACAGTATCGTCAACAGCCTGCCACCCGGCCCAGCCGAATGACTCTGCATCGATGATGCGTTTGATCGTGACCGATATGTCGCTCCACAATTCATCACGCGGCGGAGTCGAAATGGCCTGTGGCTCCTGCACACAGTCTTCGTCGAGAAGATCAATGGAAGACAACCCCCCCCAGGCAATACTCGAGGAGCCCGACAGAGCATCCTGCGCATGAAGGCTGGCGATCTTGAACATCAACAGTAAATCCTGACTTTTAAGCATGGCCAGATTTTTGTCCACAGTCCATGAATCGTGGACACACGATCATTCAAGAATAACCTAATGTCAACCCTGTATTTTTATCTGCCGCCCGAGCACAGACAAATCCGAGTTTATCCACAGCCCCCATGCCGCTTCGGGTAGGACCGCTCTGAAGCGCTGCCGACTGCCCGGTCACGGCCATCGGGCACCTTGACTCACCTGCCGATCCAGCCAATAACCAAAGCCTCGTGCCACCACCCGCACAAGGAAACGGACCATGCACCGCGCAGCCAAAGGATCTGAACTGCCGCCCCCCGCCCTGCTCCATATCGCGCCCCATGGCATTGGCGTGCACACCGCCAGCCACCTGCAAGCCAGCATCCAGACCGCACCGACCCTGCAGGCCGGCGACCTGCTGGAGCTGTTCTGGGGCAACCGCTACGTGGCCGCGCATCTACTGCGCGCCGGCGAGCCCGGCACCTCGATCGCCCTCGCCGTGCCCAGGCAGATGCTCTACCCGGGGCTCAACACCCTGCACTACCGCCTGCTCCAGCCCGGCCAGCACCCGCGACGCTCCGCGCCATTGCAGGTAGCGGTCAAGCTGAACTGCCCCGGCGGCTACGTGACCACCCCGGAGAACCCGCACCTGACGCCCTTGCGCCTGCCTGGCCGGCTGCTGCGCCAAGGGCTGGATCTGAGCCGCTGCGGGCAGGGTGTACCGTTCAACATCGCGCCGTACCGGCACATGGCCGAAGGCGATGCGATCACCCTGCGCTGGGCCGACCTGCGCATCGACCTGGCGCCACTGCCCGGCGACGGTATCGGCTGCCCGATACAGGGCCTGATCCCGACCCAAGTGCTGCTGGAAGCCGGCAACGACGAGCACCTGGACGCCAGCTACTGCATTCTGGACAAGGTCGGCAACTGCTCGCAGTGGGCCCCGGCCGTGCGCCTGCGGGTGTTCGGCCAAGGGCCGCGGAGGCACTTCTATGCATATTCCTAAAGGTTAGTTTATTTAATTTTTATACACGCTTAGGGTATATAGACCGGACCACCGGACCAGCGCATTTCTGTCGCCCATATCGATCACGGCGACGTTTCCAATACGTGAGGTAGGTATGGTCAGGAACACAATCACCCCAGTGCGCAACGCCAGGGCATTGAGTGCAGCCAAGGAGCGGTACTGATGTCCAGCTTGGTACACGACGCAGTCCACAGCGATCTGGACAACGCCCCATTACTGCTGCCGGCCAAGGTCCTGCGCAATGACGCAGAGGCCCTGGAGGCCGCCCATGAACTGGCCGCCGCCGCGCGCCTGCAGGCCGCCCGCCGCGACCAGCAGCGCAAGCTGCCGTGGGCCGAGATCGAGCAGTTCACCCGCAGCGGCCTGGGCAGCATCAGCATCCCGCGCGAGCACGGCGGGCCGGACGTTTCCTTCGCCACCATCGCCGAGGTGTTCCGCATCATCAGTGCGGCCGACCCGGCCCTGGGGCAGATCCCGCAGAACCAGTTCGGCATCCTCCAGCAGGTCAAGAACACCGGCAACGAACGCCAGAAGCACCTGCTGTTCAAGTCGGTGCTCGACGGCTGGCGCATCGGCAATGCCGGCCCCGAGCGCGGCAGCAAGAACACCCTCGAACTCAAGGCCCGCGCCGTGCGCCAGGGCGATCACTTTCTGCTCACCGGGCAGAAGTTCTATTCCACCGGCGCGCTGTTCGCCCACTGGGTGGCAGTCAAGGCGCTGAACGACGACGGGCGCCAGGTCATGGCCTTCGTGCGCCGTGGCAGCCCGGGCCTGCGTATCGTCGACGACTGGTCCGGCTTCGGCCAGCGCACCACCGCCAGCGGCACGGTGCTGCTCAACGAAGTGCCGGTGGACGCGGAGTTGGTGCTCGACAACTGGCGCCAGGCCGACAGCCCCAACATCCAGGGCGCCGCCTCGCAGCTGGTGCAGGCCGCCATCGACGCCGGCATCGCCGAGGCCGCAGTGGCCGATGCGATCAGCTTCGTGCGCGAACGCGCGCGGCCGTGGGTCGACGCCAAGGTCGATCGCGCCAGTGACGACCCCTATGTGATTGCCGACATCGGCCGCCTGACCCTCGAACTGCATGCCGCCCAGGCGCTGCTCGGCCGCGCCGCGCGCGTGCTCGACGAGGTCAACGCCGCGCCCATCGACGCCGCCGCTGCCGCACGTGCCTCGATTGCCGTGGCCGAAGCCAAGGTGCTGACCACCGAGATTGCCCTGCAGGCCAGCGAGAAGCTGTTCGAGCTGTCGGGCAGCCGCGCCACCCTGGCCGAGTTCAACCTCGACCGGCACTGGCGCAACGCCCGCGTGCACACCCTTCACGACCCGGTGCGCTGGAAGTACCACGCCGTGGGCGCCTACCACCTCAACGCGACCCTGCCTGCCCGGCATTCCTGGATCTGACCAGACCACTGGAGCCCTCTCATGAGCCTATTGCCGCAACCGCACGATCTCGTGGCGGTCATCTCTTCTGATGCCCAGGCGTTGGAAACTGCCGAACAGATTGCCGAACAACTGCGCCGCGACAGCATCGAGCGCGACCGCGAACGCCGCCTGCCGCACCCGGAACTGGCACTGTTCTCGCGCTCGGGCCTGTGGGGCATCAGCGTGCCGAAAGCCTTCGGTGGCGCAGGCGTGTCCAACGTCACCCTGGCCAAGGTCATCGCCCGTATCGCCCAGGCCGACGCCTCGCTGGGGCAGATCCCGCAGAACCATTTCTACGCCCTTGAAGTGCTGCGCGTGAACGGCAGCCCGCCGCAACAGGCGCGCCTTTACGCCGAGGTGCTGGCCGGCAGGCGCTTCGGCAACGCCCTGGCCGAACTGGGCACCAAGACCGCCCACGACCGCACCACCGCCCTCACCCGTGACGGTGACGGCTACCGCATCAACGGCCGCAAGTTCTACGCCACTGGCGCGCTGTACGCGCAGCGCATCCCCACCTCGGTGATCGACGAACAGGGCGTGCAACAGTTGGCCTTCGTGCCCGCCGACAGCGCCGGGCTCGACGTGATCGACGACTGGAGCGGCTTCGGCCAGCGCACCACCGGCAGTGGCTCGGTGGTGTTCGACAACGTGCGTGTCGAGGCCGACGATGTGGTGCCGTTCCAGAGCGCCTTCGAGCGCCCGACCCCGGTCGGCCCGCTGGCGCAGATTCTGCACGCCGCCATCGACACCGGCATCGCCCGCGCCGCCTATGAAGATGCCCTGCATTTTGTGCGCACGCGCACCCGGCCATGGATCGACTCGGGTATCGACAAGGCAGTCGACGACCCGTTGACGCTCAAGTCCTTCGGTCACCTGGCGATCCGCCTGCATGCCACCGAAGCCTTGCTCGAACGCGCCGGCGAATACCTCGACCGAGCCCAGGCCGAGACCGATGCCGACACCGTCGCGGCGGCCTCCATCGCCGTGGCCGAGGCGCGCGCCATCAGTACCGAGATCTCCCTGGCCGCCGGCAGCACGCTGTTCGAACTGGCCGGCAGCCAGGCCACCCTGGCCGAACACGGCCTGGACCGCCACTGGCGCAACGCCCGCGTGCACACCCTGCACGACCCGGTGCGCTGGAAGTACCACGCCATCGGCAACTTCTACCTCAACGATGAAAACCCACCGTTGCGGGGCACTATCTGATGGCGAAAAAGAAGATCCTGCTCAACGCGTTCAACATGAACTGCGTGGGGCATATCAACCACGGCCTGTGGACGCACCCGCGCGACACCTCGACCCGGTACAAGACCCTCGAGTACTGGACCGACCTGGCGCGGTTGCTCGAGCGCGGGCTGTTCGACGGCCTGTTCATCGCCGACATCGTCGGGGTGTACGACGTGTACCAGCAGTCGGTCGATGTGCCACTCAAGGAGTCCATCCAGCTGCCGGTCAACGACCCGCTGCTGCTGGTTTCGGCGATGGCCGCGGTCACCCGCCACCTGGGTTTCGGCCTCACCGCCAACCTCACCTACGAGCCGCCGTACCTGTTCGCGCGCAGGCTCTCGACCCTCGACCACCTGAGCAATGGTCGGGTGGGCTGGAACATCGTCACCGGCTACCTCGACAGCGCGGCCAAGGCCATGGGCCTGGACGCGCAGCCCGAGCACGACCGGCGCTACGACCAGGCCGACGAATACCTGCAGGTGCTGTACAAGCTGCTCGAAGGCAGCTGGGAAAACGACGCCGTGCGCAATGACCGCGAACAGCGCGTGTACGCCGACCCGGCCAAGGTGCACAAGGTGCAGCACCACGGCGAATTCTACCGGGTGGAGGGTTATCACCTGTGCGAACCGTCGCCACAGCGCACCCCGGTGCTGTTCCAGGCCGGCGCCTCCGAGCGTGGCCTGGCGTTTGCCGGGCAGCATGCCGAATGCGTGTTCATCAGTGGCCAGAACAAGGCCGCGACCCGCGCCCAGGTCGACAAGGTGCGCGCCGCGGCCACGGCGGCCGGGCGTGATGGCGACGCGGTGAAGGTGTTCATGGGCCTCACCGTGATCGTGGCCCGCACCGAGGAGCAGGCCCGCGCCAAGCACGCCGAGTACCTGCGCCATGCCAGCCCCGAGGCCGGCGTGGCGCACTTTGCCAGCTCCACCGGCATCGACTTTGCCGAATACGACCTGGACGAGCCGATCCAGTACGTCAAGAGCAACGCCATCCAGTCCGCCACCAAGCACCTGCAGAACAACGACTGGACCCGGCGCAAGCTGCTCGACCAGCACGCCCTGGGCGGGCGCTACATCACCCTGGTCGGCTCGCCGACCCAGGTTGCCGACGAACTGGAGCGCTGGGTCGAGGAGACCGGCCTGGACGGCTTCAACCTGGCCCGCACCGTCACCCCGGAAAGCTATGAGGACTTCATCGACCTGGTGATCCCCGAGCTGCAACGTCGCGGTTCGTACAAGACCGCCTACACCGACGGCAGCCTGCGCGAAAAACTCTTCGCCGCCGGCCCGCACCTGCCCGCCGACCACACCGGCGCGGGCTATCGCACCCTCAACCCGACTGGAGCGCAACCGCATGCTTAAGACATTTCTGGCCCGCCCTGTCGCGGCCCTGGCCCTGGCCCTCGGCCTGATCGGTGGCGCCCATGCCAACGATGCACCGCTCAAGGTCGGCACCACCGCAGCCTTCGCCCCGGCCCTGGAAGCGGCCGTGGACGAGGCCAAGAAGCAGGGCCTCAAGGTGGAACTGGTGGAGTTCAGCGACTGGATCGCGCCCAACGTCAGCCTCGCCGCCGGCGACCTCGACGTGAACTACTTCCAGCACATCCCGTTCCTGGAAAACGCCAACGCCGCGGCGGGCTCGACGCTGGTGCCGTATGCACCGGGCATCATCAACAATGTCGGGCTGTACTCGAAAAAGTACAAAAGCTTCGACGAGCTGCCCCAGGGCGCCACCGCCGCCATCGCCAACGACCCGATCAACGGCGGACGCGGCCTGCAACTGCTGGCCAAGGCCGGCCTGATCACGCTCAAGCCGGGGGTGGGCTACAAGGCCACCGAGGACGACATCGTCGCCAACCCGAAAAAGCTCAAAATCCTGCAGGTCGAGGCCGTGCAACTGGTACGTGCCTATGACGACGCCGACCTGGTGCAGGGCTACCCGCACTACATCCGCCTGGCCAACACCTTCGATGCAGGTTCGGCACTGATGTTCGACGGCGTGGAGCACAAGGAATACGTGATCCAGTTCGTGATCCGCCCGCAGAGCAAGGACGACCCGCGCCTGGCCAGGTTCGTGGATATCTACCAGCACTCGCCGGTGGTGCGCGCAGCCCTCGACAAAGCCTACGGCAAGCTCTACCAGCCGGGCTGGGAGAGCTGAGATGAGTGCTGCCACCGCCCGCCAGACGGCGCACCCCAGCCCACCTGCACAGCCCGCGCCACGGCACGCGCTGCACCCTGAGTTGAGCAGCGCGCAAGTGCGCCTGATCGGCGTCAACAAGACCTACCCCGGGCAGGCCACGGCGGCGCTGGCGGACATCGACCTGAACATCCAGCGCGGCGAGATCTTCGGCATCATCGGCCGCAGCGGCGCCGGCAAGTCGTCGCTGATCCGCACCCTCAACCGCCTGGAGCAACCCAGCAGCGGCCGGGTGCTGATCGACCAGGTCGACATCGGCGAGCACAACGAGGACCACCTGGTGGCGTTGCGCCGACGTATCGGCATGATCTTCCAGCACTTCAACCTGATGTCGGCCAAGACCGTGTGGCAGAACGTCGAGCTGCCGCTTAAGGTGGCCGGCGTGCCCAAGGCCCAGCGCCAGCGCAAGGTGGCCGAGCTGCTGGAGCTGGTGGGCCTGCAGGACAAGCACGGGGTGTACCCGGCGCAGTTGTCGGGCGGGCAGAAGCAGCGCGTGGGGATTGCCCGCGCGCTGGTGCACGACCCGCAGATTCTGCTGTGCGACGAGGCCACTTCGGCGCTGGACCCGGAGACCACCGGCTCGATCCTGGCGCTGCTGCGCGACATCAACCAGCGCCTGGGCCTGACCATCATCCTGATTACCCACGAGATGGCGGTGATCCGCGATATCTGCCATCGCGTGGTGGTGCTCGAGCGCGGGCGCATCGTCGAGCAGGGGGCGGTGTGGCAGGTGTTCGGCGACCCGCAGCACGCGGTCAGCAAGACCTTGCTGGCCCCTCTGCAGCCAGCCTTGCCGCAGCACCTGCAGGCCCGCCTGCTGCCCGAGGCGCCGAATGCGCAGGCCGCGCTGGTTCTGCGCCTGCGCGTCAGCGGGCGCGACCGCGAGGCACCGGAACTGTCGACGCTGTTCGCGTTGCTGGGCGGCCAGGTGAGCCTGCTGCAGGGCGGTATCGAACCGATCCAGGAACGTGCGCTGGGGCAGTTGGTGGTCTCGGTGGCCAACTCGGCGCACGGGCATGCGCAGGTGATCGAACGGGCGCGCCAGTGGGCGGCGCAGGTGGAGGTGCTGGGCTATGTGGTTTGATCGATTGTTGCAGGGGGTGCTCGACACCCTGCTGATGGTGGGCGTGTCGTCGCTGATCGCGTTGCTGGCGGGCATTCCGCTGGCGGTGATCCTGGTAACCAGCGGCAAGGGCGGCATCTACGAGGCGCCGCTGGTTAACCGCGTGCTGGGGGCGTTCGTCAACTTGTTTCGCTCGATACCGTTTCTGATCCTGATGGTGGCGTTGATCCCGTTCACGCGGCTGATCGTGGGCACCACGTATGGCGTGTGGGCGGCGGTGGTGCCGCTGACGATTGCGGCCACACCGTTTTTTGCGCGCATTGCCGAGGTGAGCCTGCGCGAGGTGGATCACGGGCTGATCGAGGCGGCGCAGGCGATGGGGTGCCGGCGCTGGCACATCGTCTGGCATGTGCTGTTGCCCGAGGCGCTGCCGGGCATCGTGGGCGGCTTCACCATCACCCTGGTGACCATGATCAATTCGTCGGCGATGGCTGGTGCGATTGGTGCCGGAGGGTTGGGGGACATCGCGTACCGGTACGGGTACCAGCGCTTCGACAGCCAGATCATGCTGACGGTGATCGTGATGCTGGTGGTGCTGGTGGCGTTGATCCAGCTGGGCGGGGACCGGTTGGCGCGGGGGTTGAACAAGCGATGATCGCTTCGCCGGCAAGGCCGGCTCCTACAGACGACGCCCTACCCGTAGGAGCCGGCCTTGCCGGCGAAGAGGCCAGCCAGAACACATCAATAACCAACTACCTGCACCTTCGACAGCTGCCCGCACAGCCAGGATGAAACGGCCAGGCGTTGGACAGCGTCGGCTGCTTCGCCGGCAACGCCGGCTCCTACAAACGACGCCCTACCTGTAGGAGCCGGCCTTGCCGGCGAAGAGGCCAGGCCGAACACATCAATAACCAACTACCTACACCTTCGACAGCTGCCCGCACAGCCAGGATGAAACGGCCAGGCGTTGAGCAGCGTCGGCTGCTTCGCCGGCAACGCCGGCTCCTACAGACGACGCCCTACCCGTAGGAGCCGGCCTTGCCGGCGAAGAGGCCAGCCAGAACACATCAATAGCCAACTACTCTGCACCTTCGATAACTGCCCACACAGCCAGGATGAAACGGCCAGGCGTTGAGCAGCGTCGACTGCTTCGCCGGCAACGCCGGCTCCTACAGACGACGCCCTACCTGTAGGAGCCGGCCTTGCCGGCGAAGAGGCCAGGCCGAACACATTAAGAACCAAAGCCATACGTCTCACCAACAACGCCACAGCTACCTTGAAATCTCTACCTTTCAAGGAAACTGACATGGATCGTTCAAACGCTCACCTCCTGCGGCGCGGCCGGTTCTCCGAACCCGGCAGGCTGTACCTGCTCACCAGTGTGGTCGAGAACCGGCACCCGGTTTTCAGCGACTTCCAAATCGCCCGCCTGATGGTCGAGCAACTGCAGTACGCCCAGCACCAGCGCCTGGCCAAGTCACTGGCCTGGGTGCTAATGCCAGATCACCTGCATTGGCTGATCGAACTGCAACACGGCACTTTGGCGTCGCTGATGCGCAGGATCAAATCCCGCAGTACCTGCCTGGTGAACAAGACATTCCATCGAAAAGGTCGTCTTTGGCAACACGGCTTTCACGATCGCGCGCTGCGCAAGGATGAGGATGTCTAGGCAGTGGCACGTTACATCGTGGCCAATCCTCTACGGGCCGGGCTCGTGCAAAACATCGGGGACTATCCGCACTGGGATGCCATCTGGCTTTGAACCGTGCAACGGCTTTCGCCGGCAAGGCCGGCTCCTACAGGGGCAGGCCGGCCAGCGAACGGGCCATCACTCGCGCTGCGGCTCCTTGATCTTGTACCAGGCCACATACAGCGCCGGCAAAAACAGCAAGGTCAGCAACGTGGCGACAATGATGCCGCCAATCATCGCGTAGGCCATCGGCCCCCAGAACACTTCCCGCGCAATCGGAATCATGCCCAGGCTCGCCGCCGCCGCCGTCAGCAGAATCGGCCGGCGACGATGGTCCGTGGCCTCCACCACCGCATCCCACGGCGCATACCCATCGGCCTCGTACGCATCGATCTGCGTCACCAGGATCACCGAGTTGCGGATGATGATCCCCGCCAGCGCCAGAATGCCCAGTATCGCCACGAACCCCATCGGCGTACCCGTGGGGATCAGCGCCAGCACCACGCCAATCAACCCCAGCGGCGCCACGCTCGCCACCAGGAACAGCTTCTGCACACTGTGCAGCTGAATCATCAGGAACGTCGCCATCAGAAACAGCATCAACGGCACCACCTTGGCAATCGGCCCCTGGGCCTTGCCGCTCTCCTCCACCGTGCCCCCCGTCGCCACCTGATAACCGGCCGGCAACTTACGCGCAAACTCGTCGATCTGCGGCTTGAGCTGCGCCACCAGGTCAGTCGGCTGGATCTCGTCACGCACCGCCGCCTTGACCGTGATGGTCGGCTTGCGGTCACGCCGCCACACCAGCGGCTGCTCCAGCTCGTAACGCACCGTGGCAAACGCCAACAAAGGAATCGAGGTGCCGCTGGGCGTGACGATCTGCAGGTTCTGCAGGGTCTGCGGCGAGTCACGCTCGCTGTCCACCGCGCGCCCGATCACGTCGATCAGGTAGATGTCATCGTTCACCTGGGTCACCGGCGAGCCGCTGACGATGCCGTTCATCAGGTTGGCCACGTCCTCGGACGACAGCCCAAGCTGGCGCGCCTTGTCCTGGGCAATGTCGATGCGCAGCACCTTGCCCGGCTCGTTCCAGTCGTAAATGATCTCGCCCACATGGGAGTTGCCATCGAGCAGCGCCGCCAGTTCGATCGCATGCTTGCGCACCTGGTCGATGTCCTTGCCGCTGACCCGGTACTGGATCGGCCGCCCCACCGGCGGGCCCATCTCCAGCGACTGCACGTAGCTGCCGATGCCGACGAAGTCCTTGCGCAGGCGCTCCTTCAGGCGCGCCGTGAGCGCCTCGCGCGACTCCAGGCCCTTGCTCACGATCACCAGCTGGGCGTAGTACGGGTTCTCCAGCTGCTGGTCCAGCGGCAGGTAGAAACGGATCGCGCCCTGACCGATGTAGGTACTCCAGCGCACGATGTCCGGGTCGTCCTTGAGGGTCGCCTCCAGCTTGTCCACCGCCTTGCGCGTCTCGTCGATGGAGGCGTTCTGCGGCAGGTTGAGGTCCACCAGGATCTCCGGGCGGTCCGAGGACGGGAAGAACTGGTTCTGCACGAAGCGCATGCTGAACACCGCCAGGGCGAACAGCACCACGGTGCCGATGATGGTGATCCAGCGGTGGCGCATGCACCACAGCAGGCCATGGTTGAAACCGCGACCGATACGCCCGGGCTCGGCGTCGTGGGCCTTGACCTTGGCGCTGAGCAGGTGCACCCCCAGCACCGGCGCGAACAGCACCGCCACCACCCACGACACCAGCAGCGCCACGGCGATCACCGCAAACAGGGTGAAGGTGTACTCGCCCGCAGAGCTGGCGTTCAGGCCGATGGGCACGAAACCCGCCACCGTCACCAGGGTGCCGGTGAGCATCGGGAAGGCGGTGGAGGTGTAGGCGAACGTGGCCGCCTGCTCCTTGCTCTCGCCCTTCTCCAGCCGCGTGACCATCACCTCCACGGTGATCATCGCATCATCCACCAGCAGGCCCAGCGCGATGATCAGCGCGCCGAGGGAGATCCGCTGCATGGTAATGCCGCTGTACTCCATGAACACGAACACCATGGCCAGCACCAGCGGGATCGAGCAGGCCACCACCAGCCCGGCACGCACCCCGAGGCTGATGAAACTGACCACCAGCACGATCACCACCGCCTCGAACAGCGCACTGGTAAAGCCGCCCACGGCCTCCTCGACCACCACCGCCTGGTCCGACACGGTGTGCACGCCCACGCCCACCGGCAGGTCGGCGGTGGCGGCCTCCATGCGCTCGTGCAGCTGCTTGCCGAAGGCCTGGATGTTGCCGCCCTTCTTCATGCCGATGGCCAGGCCGATGGCAGGCTTGCCGTCGTAGCGGAACATCGGCGTGGGCGGGTCGGCGTAGCCGCGGCTGATCTCGGCAATATCGGCCAGGCGATAGAAGCGGTCGTCCAGGCGCAGGTTGACCTGCTCCAGGTCTTTCTCCGAGGCGAACTGGCCAGTGGTGCGCACCGAGATGCGCTCGGGGCCGGCCTCCATCACCCCGGCCGGGGTCACCGCGTTCTGCGCCTGCAACGCCTGCACCACCTGGCGCTGGTCGATGCCCAGGGCCGCCAGCTTGCGGGTGGAGAAGTTCAGGTACAGCACCTCGTCCTGCTGGCCGATCATCTCGACCTTGCCCAGCCCCGGCACCTCGCGGATTTCTGCACGTACCTGCTCGACGTAATCGCGCAGCTGGCGCATCGAGATGCCATCGGCGGTGAACGCATATACCGAGCCGAACACATCGCCGAACTCGTCGTTGAAGCCGGGGCCCTGGATGCCCTGGGGGAACTCGCCGCGGATGTCCTGGATCTTCTTGCGCACCTGGTACCAGATCTGCGGGATGTCGCCAGCCTTGGTGGTATCGAGCAGGTTGACGAACACCGTCGACTCGCCGGGCCGGGTGTAGCTTTTCACGTAGTCGAGCGAGTCCAGTTCCTCGAGTTTCTTCTCGATGCGGTCGGTGACCTGCAGCAGGGTCTCGTCCTGGGTGGCGCCGGGCCAGCGGGTCTGGATGACCATGGTCTTGATGGTGAACGAGGGGTCCTCCTCACGGCCCAGGTTGAAATAGGAAAACACCCCCATCAGCAACGCGACGAACATCAGGTACCAGACAAAGGATTGGTGCTTGAGTGCCCATTCCGACAGGTTGAAGCTTCCTTTCATCGCGGGCCTTCCTCATCGATTTTTACCTTCTGGCCAGGCTTGAGGCTGTTGACCCCCGCCGTGACCACACGCTCGCCCGGCTGCAGGCCGGCACTGAGCACCACGCTGTTGTCCAGCCGCTCGCTGACCTTCACGTCACGCAATGAAACCGTATGCTGCTGCGGGTCGACGACCCATACCCGGGTGTGCCCGTCGACCTCCTGCAGGGCGCTCAACGGCAGCTCGCTGCGCGGTTGGATCGCCGAGCTCAGGGTGACGCTGATGGCCGTGCCCAGGCGAAAGGCCTCGGGGGTGTCGGCCAGGGTCAGGCGCGCGCGCCGGGTACGCGTGGCCGCGTCGGCCTGGGGCTCGATCTCGCGCAGCACGGCACTGGTGTTCACACTGGGGTCGAGCTGCGCGGCCACCAGGAACTTCACCTCGCCCGACAGTTCGTCGGCCAGGCCTGCGGGCAGGTCGATCACCGCCTCCTTGACGTCCGGGCGCGCCAGCGTGACCACGCCCTGGCCGGCGGTGACCACCTGCCCGGCCTCGGCCTGCCAGGCAGTGACCACGGCGGGGTGGTCGGCCTGCAAGGTGCTGTAGCCGAGCTGGTCGCGGGCCTGGTTGACCGCCGCCTTGGCCTGTTCGAGCGAGGCGCCGGTAGTCTTCAGGTCGGTCTGGGCGATGTCCAGCTGGGCCTGGGCCCCCACGCCCCGGTCGAACAGCTGCTGCTGACGACGGGCGTTGGCCTGGGCGTTGATCCACTGCGCCTGCACCTTGGCCAGGTCGCCTTCGGCGGCACGCAACTGGTTCTGCTGGTCAGTGGGGTCGAGGGTGGCCAGGGTGTCGCCGGCCTTCACCGTGGCGCCCACATCCACCCAGCGCCGGGCGATGCGCCCGCCCACGCGAAAGCCCAGGGTGCTTTCGTAGCGCGCCTGGATGGAGCCGGCAAAGCGCCCCAGGCGCGCCTGGTCCTGCGCCTGCACCACCTGGGACAGCACCGGGCGCACCGGCTCGGGCGGCGGCTCGTCATCGGCGCAGGCAGCCAGCAACACACAAGCGAACATCAGCCACAGGGTTCTCATTGCGTCACCCCGATATCGGCTGGGTCTGCCACTTCCACCTGCATGTCTGGGTGCAGCAGCTGCCCACCCGCAATCACCACGGTTTCGCCGCCCTTGAGGCCGTCGCCCACCACCACCTTGCCGGTGAGGTAGCGCAGCACCTTGACCTTGCGCAGGTTGACCTTGTTGTCCTGGCCCACCAGCCACACCGCCGGGTCATGCACATCCTTGGTCAGCGCCGACCACGGCAGCTCGATGCTCGGGGTGCCCTCGGCCCTGGCGGTGGCACTCACCACCGAGCCCAGCTGCATGGCTGGCGGCACCTCGCTCAGGCCCACCTTGACCTGCACCGTGCCGCTTTGCGCCGAGACCGTCGGGGTGATTTCACGCACGTGCCCCTTGGCTTGCACCTTGGGGTCGTCGAGCAGGCTGACGATGATCGCCTGCTGGGTGGGTGGCGCCATCAGCAGCGATTCGTAGACGTTGAACACCGCGTCGCGCTCGCCGTCGCGGGCCAGGGTGAAGATCGGCACGGTGGCCTGCACCACCTGCCCCACCTCGGCCTGGCGCGCGGTGATCACCCCGGGCGCCTCGGCGATCAGCGCGGTGTAGCTCAGTTGTTCGCGGGCGTTGGCCAGTTGCGCCTGGGCGGCCTTGAGCGCGCTCTGGCTGCTGCGCAGGGCGGCCTGGGCCGCGTCGTATTCGCTCTGGCTGGTGTAGCCCTTGGGCAGCAGCTTCTGCTGGCGCACGAAGGCGGCGGAAGTCTGGGTCACGCGAGCCTGTTCGGCGAAGACCTCGGCCTTGGCCGAGTCGACATTGGTTTGCAGGTCCTTGGGGTCCAGGCGCGCCAGCACCTGATTGGCGCTGACGTGATCGCCCACGTCGACGTTGCGCTCGATGATCTTGCCGCCCACGCGAAACGACAGGTCGGCCTGCACCCGTGCCTGAACATCGCCGGTGAGGGTCACGGAGGCTGCAAAGTCGCCGGCCTTGACCTGTTGCACCGCCACCCTGGGCAGGTCGGGTGCGGCGGCTTTCTTCTCGCCGCAGCCAAGCAGCAGCGCAAGCCCCAGGCAGACGATCAGGTTGGGTGGCGACACCGTCATGCGGGCTCCTTGCGTGGGTTCTGGGCAGTTGCTAGATGCGACTGTTAGCGTAGATCAGGGTTCCGCGTGCCGCTTGTCCTGGGGGCAATTGAGCACAGCGGCGACGTTGCGAGGGGTGGATGCTGTCGCCTGCATCGCGTTTGATCGCGGCGCTGGAGCAGGATGTGCAGAGCAACTGCATCGTGCTGGAGAAGGCGTTGGGGCAGACGCGGGGGGGGGGGGCAAGGGCGGTGGCCGGAGAGAAGGCAGGGCCGCGGGGCGGCCCGTCGCGGGTCAAGCCCGCTCCCACACAGACAGCGACGGTCCTTGTGGGAGCGGGCTTGACCCGCGATAAGAGCGACGCGGTGTCAGGGCCTCAGCCCTGCCATTTGCCGCCCTCGACGATCACGCTCTCCGGCTTGGTGTCGTCGCTAAGCTCCTTGCGCACGTACTGGTCATACAGCTTGAGCAGGTACTTCTGCTCGCCCAGACGCGCCAGCTCGCTGTTGACCCAGTCACGCAGCTCGATGTTGCCCTTCTTCACCGCCGGCGCAATCGGCGCTTCCTCGCCCAGCTTCTCGTCCAGCACGCGGTAGCCCGGGTTCTGCTTGGACCAGCTGAACAGGATCAGGTTGTCCTGCGCATACGCATCGCCACGGCCATTGGCCAACGCCTGCAACGACTCGGAGTTCTTCTCGAACTTGAGCAGTTTCCAGTCCGGGTGGTTCTTGGTCAGCCAGATGTCCGCCGTGGTGCCGGTGGTGACGATGGTGGTCTTGGCCGCCAGGTCGTCGAGCTTCTTCACCTCGCTGCCCTCGGGCACCAGCGCCTGTACCGCCACGCGCAGGTTGGGGTTGGTGAACTCCACCGCTTCCTTGCGCTCCGGGGTCACGGTCATGTTGGCCAGAATCAGGTCGACCTTGTCGCTCTGCAGGAAGGGAATGCGGCTGGCCGGCTCCACGGCCACGAACTCGACCTTGTTCTCGTCGCCCAGCAGCGACTTGGCCAGCTCGCGACCGATGTCGGTGTCAAAACCCACATAGCGCCCGCTTTCATCCACATAGCCGAATGGCGGCTTGTCGGTGAACACGCCGACGATCAGTTTGTCGCGGGCCTTGATGGTTTCCAGGTAGCTGGTGGCCGGCGCTGCGGCATTGGCGGCAGGCTTGCTCGGCGCTTCGGATTTGTTGCAACCGGCCAGTACGGCCAGGGTGAACAGCGACAGCAGCAGTTTTGAAGCGTGGGCAGTCTTCATGACAGTTCCTTGTGTGGTGTCTTGGGCAGGCTTTCGACAAAGGAGAATTTCTCCAGGAACTGCTGCGCGCGTGCGGTCTGCGGGTTCGTAAAGAAGCTCTCGGGGGGGCTCTGTTCAAGGATCCTGCCGGCCTCCATGAACACGATGCGGTCGGCCACCGCGCGAGCGAAGGCCATTTCATGGGTCACGATCAACAGGGTCATGCCGTCGCGGGCCAGGCCCTGGATCACCTGCAGCACTTCCTTGACCATCTCCGGGTCGAGGGCGGCGGTCACCTCGTCGAACAGCATCACCTGCGGGTTCATGCACAGCGAACGCACAATGGCGATACGCTGCTGCTGGCCACCGGAAAGCTGGCGCGGATAGGCGTCGCGCTTGTCCAGCAGGCCCACCCGCGCCAGCAGTGCTTCGGCCTGGGCCTGGGCCTCGAGGCGTTCGCGCTTCTGCACCTTGAGCGGCCCGAGCAGCAGGTTTTCCATCACGCTCATGTGGCCGAACAGGTGGTAGCTCTGGAATACCATGCCCACCTGCTGGCGCACCTGGCGCCAGTCGGTGGCCTTGCTCAGCAACTCTTTACCGGCCAGTGTCAGGCTGCCGCCGTGGGCCACTTCCAGGCCATTGAGGCAGCGCAGCAGGGTGCTCTTGCCGCAGCCGCTGGGGCCCAGGATCACCACCACTTCGCCGCTGCGCACCTGCAGGTCGATGCCCTTGAGCACATGGTGCTCACCGAAGAACTTGTTGAAACCCTTGAACTCGATCAATGCGCTCATGCGTGTGTCCAGCGCCGCTCCAGCGCCCGCGAGGCGGCCGACAGCGGGTAGCAGATGAAAAAGAAGAACAGGAACAGCGCGCCGTAGATCAGCACCGACTCATAGGTGCGCTCGATGATCTGCTGGCCCACCTTGATCACGTCCACCACGCCGATCAGCACTGCCAGCGAACTGGTCTTGATGATGCGCGTGTAGATGTTGATGGTCGGCGGGGTCATGCGCTTGAGTGCCTGGGGCAGCAGCACGTAGCCATACAGCTGCCAGCCATCCAGGCCGATCGACAGCCCCGCCTCGCGTTGCCCGCGCGGCAGCGAATGCAGTGCACCGCGCACCACCTCGCCCACCTCGCTGGCACCCCACAGCGACAGCACCAGCACCGCGCACCAGAAGCTGGGAATGCTCACGGCAAAGAAGATCGGCAGGCCGAAGAACAGCAGGTACAGCCACACCAGTACCGGTATCGCCCGAAACAGCTCCAGGTACACCCGCAGCACCAGGTTCACGCTGCGCTTGCCGAGGGTGGCGAGCACGCCGTAGAGCACCCCGCCCAGGGTGCTGAAGGCGATGCCCAGGGCCGAGATCGACAGGGTTTGCGCGGCGCCCTGGGCCAGTTGCGGCAGCGACACCAGCAGCAGTTCAAGACCCGAACTGGCCATGTTGCAACCTCCTTTCCAGGCGGCTCAGCAGCAGCGACAACGGCAAGAACAGCAGCACGCAGATCAGCGTCAGCACCGCGAGCATTTCGTAGGTCTTGTAGTAAAGGGCGATGTAGCTCTTGGTGGTGTAGAGAATCTCGGGCACCGCCACCGCCGACACCACGGTGGTTTCCTTGAGCAGGAAGATGAAGTTGGCGAACAGCGCCGGCAGGCTGAGGATGCCGGCCTGGGGCAGGATCACGTGGCGCAGCAGCTGGCCTTCGGACAACCCGATGGAGCGCCCGGACTCCAGCTGTGCGGCGGGCACCGCCTCGACACCGGCGCGCAGCACCTCGGTCAGGTAGGCCCCGCCGAGAAACGTCATGGTGATGATCGCGGCGGCGAAGCCGGAAATCTTCAGGCCCAGGCTGGGCAGCGCGAAGTACACGAAAAACAGCTGGATCAGCAGCGGCGTGTTGCGTGCCAGCTCCACGTACAGGCCCACGGCACGCTGCAGGTAGGGCGTGCGGTAGACCAGGATCGCGGTGTTGATCACGGCCACCACCAGCGAGGTGGCGATGGCGATCAGGCCGACCTGCAGGGTGACCCCGACGGCCTTGAGAAACGCGGGCAATGTGCTGAGGATGAATGCGACGTCGAAGCTCATCGGCGTGGCCTCGGCGTCCGAAACAGGGTGCGCTGCATGGGGGTGGTCTCGAACCGGCCCGAGGGTAGACGGGCGGTGGCGGCTAGGGTTGGGCGTGCCGGTAAGCACTTTGGTAATACTCTAAAGCTATAAAAATATTTATTTAAATATCTTTATTGCATATTGATATCACGCAAAAAACTAACCGCAAATTTCCTCGTGGCAGGCGGGATCTTTCCCGCGCGCGCGCCATCAAACAGCTGTCGTGCGCGGCCCCGTGGGCCGTTCAACCCACAAGGAAAACAACACCATGAACAGCGACCAGCCGACCCTCGACCCCAGCGAACTGATCAAATGGCTGACGGCCCTGCGCCGCGCGGTCAACACACCACGCTGAAACCCCATTCAAAAAAAACGCCGACCCGGTAACCGGAGTCGGCGTTTTGCATCGTGCGGTCTACAGCGGGCGAATCAGAACGCCGGCAGTACCGCGCCTTTGTATTTCTGCTCGATGAAGGCTTTCACTTCAGGGCTGGTCAGGGCCTTGGCCAGCTTCTGGATGGCGTCGCTGTCCTTGTTGTCGGGGCGCGCCACCAGGAAGTTCACGTAAGGCGAGTCGGAACCCTCGATCACCAGGGCATCCTTGGCCGGGTTCAGGCCGGCTTCCAGCGCATAGTTGGTGTTGATCATGTCCAGGTCAACCTGGTCCAGCACGCGTGGCAGCAGGGCCGACTCAAGCTCCTTGAACTTGAAGTTGTGCGGGTTCTTGGCGATGTCCTTGGGCGTGGCCAGGGCGTTTTTCGGATCTTTGAGTTCGATCAGCCCGGCCTTCTGCAGCAGGATCAGCGCACGGCCACTGTTGGAGCCTTCGTTGGGGATGGCGATGGTGGCGCCGTCCTTGAGCTCGGCCAGGCTCTTGACCTTCTTCGAGTAGCCACCGAACGGTTCGACGTGTACGCCGATCACGGTTTCCAGGTGGGTGCCTTTACCTTCGTTGAAGCTCTTGAGGTAGGGCAGGGTCTGGAAGTAGTTGGCGTCCAGACGCTTCTGATCGACCTGCACGTTGGGCTGCACGTAGTCGGTGAACACCTTGATTTCCAGGTCCACGCCTTCCTTGGCCAGGGTTGGCTTGATCAGCTCGAGGATCTCGGCGTGGGGCACCGGGGTGGCGGCAACCACCAGCTTCTGTCCGGCGTGGGCGAAGCCTGCAACCGACAGAGCGGCTGCCAATGCAGTCAACAACAAAGCCTTTTTCATGCGCAGTCCTTATTCGAATCACAGCCATCGTCGACGGCGAAAGAGAGGGTGCCAGTATTGTGCTAGCTGGCGTGGAGGCGACAATACCGAGATTTTTTATTCCTTAACAATATCTTTTGCTTAGCTGCTTATTCCATTTTTTGTTGCGCGCCCCGCATGACCTCAGGCGGCCGATTGCGCCAGACGCAACGACACCTGCTGCAGCAAGGCCTGCAACGCACTGCGCTCACCCGGCTGGCCCAGGCGGCAGAGCTGGTCGAGCTGCGTGGCCAGCGCCTGCAGCGGAGTGGGCAGGTTCAGATGCTCGGGCAGTATTTCCTCCCCGCTGCTGACCAGCAGGGCGAAGTGAATGACGTTTTCCAGTTCGCGGGTGTTGCCCGGCCAGCTGTGCAGTTCCAGCACCCGCTGCGCGGCCTCGCTGAGCAGCGGCGGCACGGCCAGGTTCAGGCGCGGGCTGTAGATGCCCACGAAGTACTCGGCCAGCGGCAGGATATCGCCCACCCGCTCGCGCAACGCGGGCAGCTCGAGGCGGCCTTCGTGCAGGTAGTGGTAGAGACGGTCGTGGAACTTGCCGGCGGCCACAGCCTGGGCCAGGTCGATGCTGGAGGCGGCCACCAGGCGCACGTCCACCGGGTTGGGTTGCTGGGCGCCAACGCGGGTGACTTCGCGGTTTTCCAGGGCGGCCAGCAGCTTGACCTGGATCGGCAGCGGCAGGTCGGCGATTTCATCCAGGTACAGCGTGCCGCCGTTGGCCGAGCCGAACCAGCCGGCGCGGCTGCTGGCGGTACCACTGTGGGCGCCGGCGCTGTAGCCGAACAGTTCGGCGTCGGCGTAGGTGGGGCTGATGGCGCCGCAGTTGACCGAGACGAACAGCCCGCCGCGGTCGCTGGCGCGGTGGATCTGCCGGGCCAGCAGCTCCTTGCCGGTGCCGCTTTCGCCGCGGATCAGCACGGGCAAGGCCAGCGGCGCCAGCAGCTCCAGCTCTTCGCGCAGCTGGCGCGAGCGCGGGTCGACGAACACCAGCGCCTTGGCGCGGATGCTCAACGGGCTCTTGTCGCTCTCGGGGAAGGTCAGCAGTGGCTGGCCGTAGGTGTCGTGAAGGCTCATGGCAAACTCCCGCCCGAGCGACTCACGGCGCGGACGTCTTGATGAAAAAGAGGGTAGCGCCCGGGGTCAGGCGCGACGCAGTGCGTGCTGTTCCAGGCGGCTCTGCAGGCGATAGAGGTAGGCAAAGCCCTGCTCCCAGCGCCGGTGTCCAGACTTGACGTTGATATGCCCGGCGCCGCCGAGCACACCGGCTTCTGCGCCCCAGGCGCGGGCCAGTTGCATCGCCCGTGGCGCACTGACCGCCGGATCGTTGTCGGAGGTGACCACCTGGCTGGGAAACGGCAGCAGGTTCTGCGGAATCGGCGCGAAGTTGCGCAGGGCCGGTGCACAGGCCGGGCGTTCGACGTCGGCCGGGGCCACCAGCAGTGCGCCACGTACCTGCTGCAGCAGGGTTTCGCTGGCGTGGGCGGCCCAATGCGCGACGGTGATGCAGCCCAGGCTGTGGGCGATCAGGATCACCGGCGAGGTGTCGGCGGCGATGGCATGTTCGAGCGCGGCAACCCAGTCTTCACGACGCGGGGTGATCCAGTCGGCCTGTTCGACGCGGGCACTGTTGGGCAGGCTGTTCTGCCAGTGGGTTTGCCAGTGATCGTCTGGCGATCCTTGCCAGCCCGGCACAATCAGGTAACGAATCGACTCATTGCGCATGAGATGCCTCCTGCTGGGTTTGCATTGCATGAGGGCAAGTATAGGGCGGGGGTTATATTCGTAAAGGAATAAGAAGCTATTTATTAATAACCAAAACTGCTTTCCGAATACTGTGTGCAACCCTGTGGGCGCTGGTATCGGCGCCTTCGGAACGGGCATAAAAAAAGGGGCCGTCCCCTGCCAGGATACGGCCCCCGAATGCGTTGCCCTTACCGTTGCATCGTGTTCAACGCGCGGTGATCACCGAAAGCTTGGTGATACCCGCCCGCTCGATCGAGGCCATGGCGCGCGCCACTTCCCCATAATTCACACCGTCGTCCGCCTGCAGTTGCACGCGTACCTCCGGGTCCTTGGCCTTGGCCGCCTGCAAGCTGGTCTCCAGCAAGTCCGGCTGGATCTCGTCCTTGTTGATGAACAACTTGCCGCCCCCATCGATGCTCACCACCAGCGGGTCCTTCTGCTCCACCGGGGCCACGGCCTCGGTCTTGGGCAGGCTGATCGGGATCGCGTTGGTCAACAACGGCGCGGTCACGATGAACACCACCAGCAGCACCAGCATCACGTCCACCAGCGGCGTCACGTTGATCTCGCTGAGTACCTCGTCACTGTCCTGGGTAGAAAAGGCCATGTCAGGACGCCTCTTTCACAGGTTGGCCGCTCACTGTTGCAGCTTTGTGAAGCGCAGGGTGCACCAGCACGCGGAAGGCACTCTTCTGCGCCAGGCTGTAGAAGTCGTGGGCAAAGTCGTCGAGGTCGGCCGCCGTGAGTTTCAGGCGACGCAGGAAGTAGTTGTAAACCAGCACCGCCGGCACCGCGACCGCGATCCCCACACCCGTGGCCACCAGCGCCGCACCAATCGGCCCGGCCACGGTTTCCAGGCTCGCCGAGCCCGCCGCACTGATGCCCTTGAGCGCTTCCATGATGCCCCACACGGTACCGAACAGGCCGATGAACGGCGACGTGCTGCCGATACTGGCCACCACCGCCAGGCCGGTTTCCAGCGAGCGGCGCTCACGCACGATCTGCTGGCGCAGGGCGCGTTCGAGGCGGTCCTGGTGGTTGATCGCCTGGCTCAGGTCATTGGCCTGGCCGGGCTCGCCCACCGCGATGGCGGCGTAGCCGGCCTGGGCCACGCGGGCGGCAGCGCCGGGCTGTGTCTGGGTGAGTTCGGCGGCCGAATCAAGGCTTGAGGCCGCCCAGAACTGCTTGTGGAAGCGCTTGTCCTGGTTCTTAAGACGGGCGAACTGCAAGCCCTTGACCAGGGCCAGGCCCCAGGTCGCGACGGAAAACACCACCAGCAGCCAGATCACCGCGCTTTCGATGGATTCAAGGGGGGATGCCAATACACTCATGATGGTTTCTCTCTGTTAGCGCGAAATTT
Organism: Pseudomonas sp. 8209; assembly: GCF_028682105.1. Lineage (NCBI taxonomy): Bacteria > Pseudomonadati > Pseudomonadota > Gammaproteobacteria > Pseudomonadales > Pseudomonadaceae > Pseudomonas > Pseudomonas sp. 8209. Next base: position 59,331 of record NZ_JANIAH010000003.1, on the reverse strand, counting down.
TTAGCGAATCTTGAAATCGATCGGTACGCTGACCCAGCCCGCCTGGGCCACGTCGCCCTGCTTGGCCGGCACGAAGCTCCAGCGCTTTACCGCCGCCAGCGCGGCGTCGTCGAGCTGCTGGCGACCACTGCTCTTCTGCAACTGGATCTCGCCAGGCTTGCCGCTGGGCAACACATGCACCCGCAGCAGCACGGTGCCTTCCCAGCCGCGACGCTGGGCCAGCGACGGGTATTCCGGCGCCGGGTTCTTCAGGTACGCCGCGCTGGCCGAAGCCGGGGTCACCGGCGCCGGGGCAGGTGGCGCAGGCGGGGCGGCAGGTTGTGGCGGTGCCGGCGGCGGCTCGACCGGTTTGGGCGCAGGCTTGGGCACGGGCTTGGGCACCGGCTTTGGCTTGGGCTTGGGTACCGGCTTGGGCGGTGGCGGCTTGACGGCCAACTCGTCGACCACCGGCGGTGGCGGCTCCACCACAGGCTCGGCCGGCGCCGGGGGCGGCGGCTCGACAACCGGTGGCGCCGGCTGGGAAAACTCGATGGTCATCGGCGGGATTTCCGGTGGAACCACCGGCAACACCGGGGCCGGTGCCTGGCTGACCCAGTAGGCCACGGCACCATGCAGCACCAGCGCGAAAACCCCGAGCAGCACCTTCTCGCGGCCCTTCAAGGCACTACGCGGGGTGCGCTGCAAGCGCTGTTGCGCCAGCGGCAACCGGTGCGGCCGACCGAGGTCGACCAGCTCGCCGCCCGGCGCCTGGCGCCAAAGCACATCGAGAGCACTGGCGGCGGTCTGGACATTACCCATTGATCAACTCCTGGGAGGTTCGGTGCATGTGCATCGGAGGCCGCCCGGTCTGGCCGGCCTTCGCTGAGGTGGATGATCGACGCGTGCTGCTTATCTCTTAAAGTAATCTTTGAAGTTATGGATAGAACCTGATCGCATATACAAAACCGCTGAACCGCTCTAGCCCGCGCCAATCAAGGGCTGGAGGGCATTGCTGATCTGGCAATGCCTTTGCGGCATCGAAAATATTCGCCAAAGGCATCGAAAAACCCCTCAGAAATCATAGCGACCGGTCACGCCCAGGGTCCGCGGGGTGCCGAGCAGCCCTTCGTAGCCGCCGTTGGCGGCGCTCCACAGGGTGGTGTAGTAGGTCTTGTCGAAGGCGTTCTTCAGCCATAGCGACACGTCCCACTGCCCGCCCCCGGCATCGCCGCGCAGGCCGGTACTGAGGTTGACCACGGCGTAGCTGGGGATCTGCGCGAAGTCCGAGTCCTCGACCGTGCCCACCGCCCTGGAGCGGAACGCATAGCTGGCGGTGACATAGGGCTGCAGGCCGTTGTCCAGGTCCCACTGGTACTGGCCGTTGGCGTTGGCGATCCATTTGGAGGCGCCGACCACCTGATGCCCGCTGAGGTCGCAGGCGGCCGGGGCACCCGGTTGCAGAGCCACCTCCGGCGCGCACGGGGCGTCCTTGTAGGCGAGGTAGCGCACGTCGTTGAACGAGCCGTTGAGGTTCAGCGTAAGGCCGCGCAGCGGCACCAGGGTGCTGTCGAACTCGACCCCGCGTGAGCGCACCGAGCCTGCGTTGGTCAGGTACTGCACGCGGTTGGCGTCGTCGTAGGCGTTGGTCTGGTAGCCGTCGACCTGGGTCCAGAACAGGTTGGCGTTCAGTTGCAGGCGGCGGTCCCACAGGGTGCTCTTGAAGCCCAGTTCGGCGTTGTTGGCGCGCTCGGTGCCGATCAGCAACGAGTCGGCGCCAGCCACCGGTGCGGTGCCCACCGCCAGGTTGACCCCGCCGGACTTCTCGCCGTGGGACAGCGTGGCGTAGCCCAGCAGGTCGTCGGTGAAGCGGTAACTGAGGTTGAGCAGGCCCGAGGGGCTGGTGCTGTACTGGTTGAGGTCGCCCGAGTCATACGCACCGGCCCGTCCCTGGCGTACCGCTGCCGCCGCCCCGCTGACCGCAGCGCCGCCCACCGGGGCGCTGCGGTTGACCCAGGCGCTTTTCTCTTCGTAGGTGCCGCGTATCCCGGCGGTGAAGTCCAGGCGCGGGGTGAGGTGCCAGGTGCCCTGACCGAACAGGGCGAAGCTGTCGGTCTTGATGTGCCCCTTGCCCACAGAGCTGACGTTGGCCAGCGCACCGGTCGGCGTGCCGTTCCACACGTCGGCCTGGGGGCCGTAGAAGGCGAAGGACTTGTTGTCCAGGTTGGAGCCGAAGTAGTACGCGCCCAGTACGTAGTCGAAGAAGCCGCCCGTGGTCGAGGCCAGGCGAAATTCCTGGGAGTACTGCTTGTCTTGCACCGACACCCCGGCGTTGTAGGTCGCCGGCACATCCAGGCCGTCGTCGTTGCGCGGGGTGAAGTCCCACCAGCGGTAGCTGCTGATGGAGGTCAGGGTGAAGTCGTTGTCCAGGGTCCAGTTGGCCTCCAGCGAGGTGCCGCCCTGGAACACCGTGACCTTCTGGTCGTCGTCCAGGTTGACCTTGCGGTGGCGGCCGTCGACCAGCGTGGCGCCGGCCGCCGCCGCACGGCTTTCATAGCGGTTGACGCCGTTGATGGTCGGCCCGGTGCTGTACAGCACGCGGGTGCCGGCGCTGGAGTCTTCCTCGTTGTAGTCGCCGATCCAGCGCAGGTTGAACTGCTCGCTGGGCTTGTACAGCAGTTGCCCGCGAAAGCCCTGGCGCGCGCCGCCGTTGAGGGTGTGGCCGTCGTGCTCGTTGCTGATGTCGCCGTCGCTGCGCGTGCGGTAGGCCGAGAAGCGACCGGCCAGGGTCTCGGTGAGCGGGCCGGAAAGCGTGCCCTTGGTCTGGAAGTAGCCGTCCTCGCCCACCGAGGCCTCGATGCTGCGCTCGGGGGTGAAGCTGGGCGCACGGGTGCTGATGTTGATGACCCCCGCAGTGGTGTTCTTGCCGAACAGGGTGCCCTGGGGGCCGCGCAGCACTTCGAGCTGCTCGATGTCCATGAGGTCGAACACCGCCATGCCGGGGCGGCCGAGGTAGACGTTGTCCAGGTACAGCCCCACGCTGCCTTCCAGGCCGTCGCTGGCCGGGTTGTTGCCCAGGCCGCGGATCGACACGCTGGACTGGCGCGCATGCATGTAGGCCACGTTGACGCTGGGCACCAACTGCTGAAGGTCCTGGATGCGGTACACGCGCTGGCTTTCCAGGGCCTGGCCGTCGAGCACGCTCATCGGCGTGGGCACGTCCTGGGCGCTCTCTTCACGTCGGCGCGCAGTCACGGTGACGGCCTTGAGCTGGCTGTCGGGCCTGACCTCGGGCGTCGCCTCGGTGGCCGCCTGGGCCGGCAGCCAATGCGCGCTGCCGGCCAGCAGCAAGGCCAGCGGCAGGCGCTTGAGCCGTCGGGAAGACAAGGGTGCGGCGGGGGAAGACGGGCGCATGGGCGGCTCCTGGGCAAGGAATTGATATTCCTTAAAGTTATTTATTTATGATTTCACATATGTTTACTGCATAAGAGATTGCCTTTATAAGGAGTGCAGCCGAGGCAGAGCAAATGCATTTGCCCGATACTTTTCATGTGAAAAATGCATATCGACCTACGCCAGCTTCGCCACCTGATCGCGCTTGCCGAGCACCGCAGCTTCGTGGCGGCGGCGAACGCGGTGAGCCTTTCGCAATCGGCCTTCAGCCGCAGCATCCAGGCCCTGGAACACAGCGCCGGGTGCCTGCTGGTGGACCGGTCGAGCAAGGAGCTGGCGCCGACCAAGCAGGGCCTGGTGGTGCTCGAACATGCACGCCGGCTGGTCAGCGGCGCGCATCAGTTGAGCAACGAGATCAGCCAGTTCAACGGCCTGGAGGCCGGCGAGCTGCGCTTTGGCTGCGGCCCGGCGCCGGCCGCCGGGCTGGTGCCGCGTGCCATCGGCACGTTCATCGGGCGCTACCCCAGGGCACGGGTGCGCTTTCAGGTGGATGACTGGCAGAACCTGGACAAGCGCCTGCTGGCCGAGGAGTTCGAGTTCTTCGTGGCCGACACCCGCCGCTTCGAGGCCGACCCGGCCTACCACACCGTGCGCCTGCGCCCGCGCCGCTGGCACTTCTGCTGCCGCGCCGCGCACCCGCTGGCGCAACTGCCGAACGTCAGCGCCGAGCAACTGCTGGCCTACCCCCTGGCGGTGACCCTGCGCCCGCCCAACCTGCGCAAGGTGATCAGCGACCTGAGCGGGCGCCCGGACTTCACCGCCAGCGTCGAGTGCGAGAACGGCTACAGCCTGCTGGGGGTGGTGCTGAACTCCGACGCGATCGGCATCTGCAGCGCCAACAGCGATGCGCTGCACAGCGCCGCCCAGCAACTGGTGCGCCTGAACATCGACGGTCTGCACGACGACTGCGAGGAGCTGTACACCCGCTACGGCATCGTCAGCCGTGCGCGCCAGCGCCTGTCGCCGCTGGCCGAGGCAATGATCGCGCAGATCGTCGCCACCGATCAGGCCGACCAGGACCTGTGCAACCTGGAGCGCCTGGCCATCTGAGGTGTTGCGCCGGGCGCATCGAAGGTATTCGGCAAATGCGCTTGTGGTCGCGTGGCGTGCAGGGCGAAATCACCCACCAGACTTTCAACCGGTGAGCGCCATGACCCAACCTGCCCCCGTGCGCAACGTGCTGTACATCATGTGCGACCAGCTGCGTCGCGATTATCTGTCGTGCTACGGCCACCCGCACCTGCACACGCCCAACATCGACCGCCTGGCCGCTGCCGGGGTGCGCTTCAGCCGCGCCTACACCCAAGGCACCATCTGCGGGCCGTCGCGCATGTCGGCATACACCGGGCGCTATGTGAGCAGCCACCAGGTGGCCTGGAACAGCGTGCCGCTGCCGCTGGAGGAGCTGACCCTGGGCGACTACCTGCGCCCGGCCGGCATCCGCACCGCGCTGGTGGGCAAGACCCACGCCACGCCGAACCTTCAGGCGCAGCAGCAGCTGGGCATCGACGCCGACATGGCCAGGCAGCTCGATGAAGTGGGTTTCGAAGCCTATGTGCGCCATGACGGTATCTACCCCGACGACCCGCAGTTCGCCGACAAGCGCGAGAGCGCCCCATACACCCGTTACCTGCGCGAACACGGCTATGGCGGCGACAACCCCTGGCACGACTGGGCCAATGCAGCGCAGGGCGAAGATGGCGAGGTGCTCAGCGGCTGGCACATGCGCCACGCCGACCGCCCCACGCGCCTGCCCGAGCAGCATTCGGAGACGGTGTACACCACCGACCGCGCCATCGACTTCATCACCGAACAGGGCGAGCAGCCGTGGTGCCTGCACCTGTCGTACATCAAGCCGCACTGGCCGTACATCGCACCGGCGCCGTACCACGCGCTGTATGGCGCGGCGCAGGTGCTGCCAGCGGTGCCGGGCGGGCGCAGCGATCACCCGGTGTATGGCGCGTTCCGCCAGCATCAGGAGAGCGTGAACTTCTCCCGCGAGGAGGTGCGCCTGAAGGTGATCCCCACCTACATGGGGCTTATCAGGCAGGTGGACGACCAGCTCGGACGGCTGTTCGAAGTGCTTCGACGCACCGGGCGCTGGGACGACACGCTGATCGTGTTCACCAGCGACCACGGTGATTTTCTGGGCGACCACGGGCTGGGGGAGAAGGAGTTTCTGCTGGAGCAGGCGGTGGGAGTGCCGTTGATCGTGCGTGACCCGCGTGGGGCGGCAGATGCCACCCGCGGCACGGTGGATGCGCGGCTGGTGGAGACCATCGATGCGCTGCCGACGTTTCTGGACGCACTGGGATTGCCGGGGGCCGAGCATCGGCTGGAGGGGCGGTCACTGGTACCGTTGCTGCACGGTACGGCGCAGGGATGGCGCGAATACGCGATTGCCGAGTACGACTATGCGTTCCAGACCCCGGCGCGGGAGCGGCTGGGGCAGCCGATCGACCGTTGCCGCATGACCATGGTGCGCAGCGAGCGCTTCAAGTACATCGCGTATGACGGCTTCAGGGCGCAGCTGTTCGACCTGCAGGAAGACCCGCAGGAGCGGCACGACCTGGGCGATGATCCGGCGCATGCCGGCGTGCGCGAGGTGCATCAGGGGTACCTGTTGCAGTGGCTGCGCGGGCTCAAGCGCCGCACCACGATCAGCCATGCGGAGATCGAGCGGCGGGGGGAGCGGTTCCGCTACGGGGAGCCGCAGGCGGACAGCGTGGTGAAGATCGGGGTGTGGTGAGGCGGGCCGCTTCGCGGCCCGTCGCGGGTCAAGCCCGCTCCCACAGGTACTCCACTGCCCCTTGGATCAGTGGTATCCCTGTGGGAGCGGGCTTGACCCGCGATGAGGCCCGTAAGGCCTCAGATATTGCCGACCTTCTGCCACACCTTCGGCTTGAAGAACAACGTCTCGCCACGGGCCAACCCGGTCAGGCTGTCGTGGTCCTTGACCACCTCGGCCTCGATCAGCTCGCTCTGCCCTTCCACCTTCAGCGTCACCCGCGTGGTCGCGCCCAACGGGCGGATGTCACGCACTTCAGCTGCGTGGTGGCCTTCCACCTCCTGCCGCGACAGCGACACTTCGTGCGGACGGAACAGCACGTGCTGGTCCTCGCTCAGGTGCAGGCGGTTGGAGTCGCCCAGAAAGTGGTAGACGAAGTCGCTGGCCGGGTTCTCGTATACCTCGCCCGGCGAGCCGATCTGCTCGATCACGCCCTTGTTCATCACCACGATACGGTCGGCCACTTCCATGGCTTCTTCCTGGTCGTGGGTCACGAACACCGAGGTCAGGTTGATGTCTTCGTGCAACCGCGCCAGCCAGCGACGCAGCTCCTTGCGCACCTTGGCGTCCAGCGCACCGAACGGCTCGTCCAGCAGCAGCACCTTGGGCTCTACCGCCAGCGCCCGCGCCAGGGCGATACGCTGGCGCTGGCCACCGGACAGTTGCTCGGGGTAGCGGTCGCTGAGCCAGTCCAACTGCACCATGTTCAGCAGCTCGTGGACCTTCTCGGCAATGCGCGTCTCGTTCGGGCGCTCGCCCTTGGGCTTCATGCGCAGGCCGAAGGCGACGTTGTCGAACACGCTCATGTGGCGAAACAGCGCGTAGTGCTGGAACACGAAGCCGACGTTGCGATCACGCACGTCGTGCCCCGACACGTCCTCGCCATGAAACACGATGCTGCCCTGGTCCGGCGTCTCGAGACCGGCGATGATGCGCAGCAGGGTGGTCTTGCCGCAGCCGGACGGGCCCAGCAGGGCCACCAGCTCGCCGCTGTGGATATCCAGGTTGATGCTGTCCAGGGCCTGGAAAGCGTTGAAGCGCTTGCTGACGTTACGAACTTCGATCGACATGAATTATTCCTCCGCGGCGCTGTGGCGCAGGCGGTTAATGCGGGACTCGCTCCACTGCTTGAGCAGCAGGATGAAGAGCGCCAGGATCAGCAGCAGGCTGGCCACGCTGAAGGCCGCGACATGGTTGTATTCGTTGTAGAGGATCTCGACATGCAGCGGCAAGGTGTTGGTCACCCCGCGAATATGCCCGGACACCACCGACACCGCACCGAACTCGCCCATCGCGCGCGCCGTGCACAGCACCACGCCATAGATCAGGCCCCATTTGATGTTGGGTACGGTGACATGCCAGAACATCTGCCAGCCGTTGGCCCCGAGCAGGCGTGCAGCCTCCTCTTCCTGGGTGCCCTGCTCCTGCATCAGCGGGATCAGCTCGCGCGCCACGAACGGCACGGTGACGAAGATGGTCGCCAGCACGATGCCGGGCAGGGCGAACACGATCTGGATGTCATGGTCCTGCAGCCACGGGCCGAAGAAGCCCTGGGCACCGAACATCAGCACGTAGACAAGACCGGCGATCACCGGCGACACCGAGAACGGCAGGTCGATCAGGGTCACCAGGATGCTCTTGCCGGGGAAGCTGTACTTGCTCACGCACCACGCCGCGCTGACCCCGAACACCAGGTTCAGCGGCACCGAGATGGCCACCGCGATCAGGGTGAGCTTGAGCGCCGACAGCGCGTCGGGCTCGAAGATCGCCTCGAAGAAGGTGCCCAGGCCCATCTTCAGGCCCTGGGACACCACGATGAACAGCGGCAGCAGCAGAAACAGCGCGAAGATCAGCCAGCCGAGGCCGATCAGCACGCGCCGTGAAATCGCGCTGCCACGGCGGGCAGCGTTGGCCGAAGCGGCCACACCAACAGATGATGCAGACATGGGTCAGGCCTCCTTCACGGGGTTTCGATGCGCCGCTGCAACAGGTTGATCAGCAGCAGCAGGATGAAGGAAACCACCAGCATCATCACGCCGATGGCGGTGGCGCCGGTGTAGTCGTACTGGTCGAGCTTGACCATGATCAACAACGGCAGGATCTCGGTCTTCATCGGCATGTTGCCGGCGATGAAGATCACCGAACCGTACTCGCCCACACCCCGTGCGAAGGCCAGCGCGAAGCCGGTCAGCCAGGCCGGCAGCAGCGCCGGCGCCAGCACGTAGCGGAACACCTGCAGCGGCTTGGCCCCCAGGCACGCGGCGGCCTCTTCGACCTCGCGCGGGATGTCGGCCAGCACCGGCTGCACCGTGCGCACCACGAACGGCAGGGTCACGAAGGTCAGCGCCAGGGTGATGCCCAGCGGCGTGTAGGCGATCTTGAAGCCCAGGTCGGTGGCGAACTGGCCCACCAGACCGGACGGCGCATACAGCGCGGTCAGGGCGATGCCGGCCACGGCGGTGGGCAGGGCGAACGGCAGGTCGATCATCGCATCGATGACCTTGCGCCCTGGGAAGGTGTAGCGCACCAGCACCCAGGCCAGCAGCGTGCCGATCACGCCGTTGATCAGCGCCGCATAGAACGCGGTGCTGAAGCTGAGCTTGAGCGCGGCCAGCACCCGGGGTGCGGTGACGATGGTCCAGAACTGGTCCCAGGTGAGCTGGGCGGCATGGATGAACATGGCCGCCAGCGGTATGAGCACTATCAGGCTGAGGTACACCAAGGTGTAGCCCAGCGTCAGCCCGAAGCCGGGTATGACGGGGGAGATACGACGCGACATAGAAGTCCCTGGTTTAACGCACGAAGCCCGAGACGAATCCCGGGCCCATGCTGGCTACTGAATGGCGATTATCCTAACGGCCACGCATCACTGCGCCGTGTAGATCTGGTCGAACACACCACCATCGTTGAAGAACTTGGGCTGCGCAGTTTTCCAGCCACCGAAGTCTTTGTCGATAGTCACCAGTTCGAGTTTAGGGAACTGCTTGGCGTATTCGGCAGCGACCTTCTCGTCACGCGGGCGGTAGAAGTTCTCGGCGGCGATCTTCTGGCCGGCCGGGCTGTACAGGTACTTGAGGTATTCGGTGGCGATCGCGGTATTGCCCTTTTTCTCGGCGTTCTTGTCCACCACCGCCACCGGCGGCTCGGCCAGGATCGACAGCGACGGCACGACGATGTCGAACTTGTCGGCGCCACCGTCTTCCTTGAGGGCCAGGAAGGCTTCGTTTTCCCAGGCCAGCAGCACGTCGCCCTGACCATTGTTGACGAAGGTGATGGTCGAGCCGCGGGCGCCGGTGTCCAGTACCGGCACGTGCTTGAACAGCTCCTGCACGTATTCCTGGGCCTTGGCTTCGCTGCCGCCGGCCTTCAGGCCGTAGGCCCAGGCGGCGAGGAAGTTCCAGCGCGCGCCACCGGAAGTTTTCGGGTTGGGCGTGATCACCGACACGTCCTTCTTGATCAGGTCGCCCCAGTCCTTGATGCCCTTGGGGTTGCCCTTGCGCACCAGGAACACGATGGTCGAGGTGTACGGGGTGCTGGCGTCGGGCAGGCGGGTCTGCCAGTTCTCCGGCAGCGTCTTGCCGAGCTTGGCGATTTCGTCGATGTCGCCGGCCAGGGCCAGGGTCACCACGTCGGCGCGCAGGCCGTCGATCACCGCACGGCCCTGCTTGCCCGAGCCACCGTGGGACTGCTGGATCTTGACCTTGTCGTCCGGGTGCGCCTGCTGCCAGTGCTTGATGAATTCGGCGTTGTACTGCTGATACAGCTCGCGGGTGGGGTCATAGGACACGTTCAACAGCTCGTAGTCCTTGGCGATGGCGGAACCGGCAAACACGGCACTGGCCAGTGCGGCCAGGGCATAACGGCGGATGGACATGGTGAAGCTCCCGATTGGCGTATTTTTTTCTAATTAGAGGGCTGAATCAGCTGGGCTTGTTGCCTGGATTCTGCAGGCGGAATTTTTCCTTGCGTTCGATCTGCACGACCTGGGCGTTGTGCACGGTGATTTCCACCGCGCCGAAACGCAGGTCGCGCAATGCGCTCTGGATCTCGCGCAGAATGGTGGCTTCGTCCTGTCCGTCAACGCTACGCAGAGATGCGCTCATGCTCGTGCTCCTGGAAATAAGGGGTGCCGTGCAGCTGCATCTGAAGGGGACGACTGCGCCTGGCTTGAGGGCAATCTTAGAGAGGGTGGAATATTCTTAAAAATACTATTTAAGAATTTTTATATAACTAAAAAGTGCAGAGGCGGGCTGCTTTGCAGCCCATCGCGGGTCAAGCCCGCTCCCACACGGTTCTCCACCGGCCCCTGTGGGAGCGGGCTTGCCCCGCGAAAGGGCCCTCAGGACCAGCGCAGTTGCTGCGCAGGCACCGGTCGACCGTACCAGTAGCCCTGGCCCATGTCGCACTGCTGCTCCAGCAGGAAGCGCGCCTGCTCGGCCTCTTCGATGCCCTCGGCCTGGATCTGCATGCCCATGCTGCGCGCCAGGGCGATGATCACCCGCACGATGGCGACGTCATCATCGTCATGGGGCAGGCCCGCCACGAAGCCCTGGTCGATCTTGAGCTTCTGCACCGGCAGGCGCTTGAGCCGCAGCAGCGAGGAGTAACCGGTACCGAAATCGTCGATGGCCAGTTGCAGGCCCAGCTCGCGCAGGCGGTGCAACTGCTCCAGCGCCACCTCGGGGTCTTCCATCACCGCGCTTTCGGTCACCTCGACCTCCAGCCGCGCCGGGTCCAGCCCGGTGTCGTGCAGCACCTGGGCCACCAGTTGGTACAGGCTGCGCTTGCCGAACAGGCGGCTGGACACGTTGACCGCGACAAACCTCAGGGCCTTGCCCTCGGCCTGCCACTGCACCATCTGCTGGCAGGCCTGGCGCATCACCCAGGTGTCGATCTCGGCAATCAGCCCGGTGCGTTCGGCAATCGGGATGAACTCGCCCGGCGGCACCAGCCCGCGCTCGGGGTGCTGCCAGCGCACCAGTGCCTCGACGCCGATCATGGCACCGGTGAGCAGGTCGTGCACCGGCTGGTAGTACACCCGCAGCTCCTGCTGCTCCAGGGCACGGCGCAGCTCGCCGGCCGTCTCGACCCGCTGCTGGGCATGGGCGGTCAGCTCCTCGGTGTACAGGGCGTACCCCGAGCGGCCATTGCCCTTGGCCTTGAACAGTGCCGAGTCGGCGTTGCGCAGCAATTGCTCGGCGCTCAGCGCATCGCTGGGGAACAGGCTGATGCCGATGCTGACGCTGGTGAACAGGCGATGGTGGTCGAGCTCGAACGGCTCCTTGAGGCAATCGATGATGCCTTGCGCCAGGGCAGCGGCCTGGCCGACCTGGGCGCAGTTCTCGGATAGCACGGCAAACTCGTCGCCGCCCAGCCGCGCCAGGGTCATGCCGGTGCCCAGCTGGGCCAGCAGGCGTTCGCTCACGGCCTTGAGCAACTGGTCGCCGGTGTTGTGGCCGAGGCTGTCGTTGATGCTCTGGAAGTGGTCCAGGTCCAGCAGCAACAGGGCACAGCCGCGCTTGTTGGCCTGGGCCGCAGCCAGGGTCTGCTTGACCCGGTCGTTGAACAGCAGGCGGTTGGGCAGGTCGGTGAGCGGGTCGTGGTGCACCAGGTGCGCCAGCTCGCGCTCGGTGTGCTTGATCGCGCTGATGTCGCTGAACACCGCCACGTAGTGGGTCAGCTGGCCGCTGTCGTCGTGAATGGCGCAGATGGTCTGCCACTGCGGGTAGATCTCGCCGTTCTTGCGCCGGTTCCAGATTTCGCCGCTCCATTCGCCCTTCTCGGCCAGGGTGGCGAATATCTGCTGGTAGAACGCGGTGTCGTGGCGGCCCGACTTGAACTTGCTTGGGCGCTGGCCCAGCACCTCGTCCTTCTGGTAGCCGGTGATCTGCATGAACGCCCGGTTGACGTGCACGATCAGGCCGTCGCGGTCGCTCACCAGCACCCCTTCGAGGGTGCTGTCGAACACCGCTGCGGCCATGCGCAGGCGCTCGCGGTCCTCGCGGCGCAGGCGCGCGCCCACGCCGATGAAATTGAGCAGGCGCCAGCGCGACACGAAGATCAGCGCAGCGCTGCAGCCCATCCACGCGTAGGCGTTGATCAGTTCCCAGCGTGCCAGCTGGGCGGGATCATCGAAAAGATTGCTCAGTATTTGATCAGACAGCACCAACCACATGACCGACAGCACCAGATACAGCGCGGACATACGCAGGGCGTCTCGAACGGATACAGACATAGAGTCGCTGGAACCCAGGGCAAAATGATGGCCATTATAGGGGTAGAAATATCCCGTGACCTCCTATCTAAAACGCCGACTGGTTTTATTTAGTAGGGTAGGGATAATACTTTGCGCTGTTTCTTTCGCTTTACGAGGGCCCACCCGCCTATGTGGTACAACGGTTTTCTCGACCTGTCAGCCTGGCAACTGCTGGCCGTCACCCTGCTGATGACCCACGTGACGATCGTCGCGGTCACGGTTTATCTGCACCGCTATTCCGCGCACCGCTCCCTGGAGCTCAATGCCGGGCTCAAGCACTTCTTCCGCTTCTGGCTGTGGCTGACCACGGCGCAGAACACCCGCGAATGGACCGCCATCCACCGCAAGCACCACGCCAAGTGCGAAACCGTCGACGACCCGCACAGCCCGGTCATCAAGGGCCTGTCCACGGTGCTGCGCAAGGGTGCCGAGCTGTACCGCGAAGAAGCGCAGAACCCCGAGACCCTGCGCATCTACGGCAAGAACTGCCCCGAGGACTGGATCGAACGCAACCTGTACTCGCGCTACAAGCTGGGCGGCATCGCGCTGATGGCGCTGATCGACGTGCTGCTGTTCGGCACCATCGGCATCACCATCTGGGCAGTGCAGATGATGTGGATTCCGTTCTGGGCCGCCGGCGTGGTCAACGGCCTGGGTCACGCGGTGGGCTACCGCAACTTCGAATGCCGCGATGCCGCCACCAACCTGGTGCCGTGGGGCATCATCATCGGCGGCGAAGAGCTGCACAACAACCACCACACCTACCCCAACTCGGCCAAGCTTTCGGTCAGGCGCTGGGAGTTCGACATGGGCTGGGCGTGGATCAAGCTGTTCACCTGGCTGCGCCTGGCCAAGGTGCAGCGCGTGGCACCCATCGCGCACCGCGTCGAGGGCAAGGGCCAGCTCGACATGGACACCGCCATGGCGATCCTCAACAACCGCTTCCAGATCATGGCGCAGTACCGCAAGCTGGTGATCGCGCCGTTGGTCAAGCAGGAGCTGATGCGCGTGGACGACTCGGTGCGCCACCAGTTCCGCCGCGCCAAGCGCCTGCTTTCGCGCGAGCCGAGCCTGCTCGAAGACCGCCACCACCAGCGCATCGAGTCGATGCTGGCGCACAGCCAGGCACTCAAGACCATCTACGAGAAGCGCCTGGCCCTGCAGCAGATCTGGGCACGCACCAGTGCCAACGGCCACGACATGCTGGCCGCGATGAAGGACTGGGTACACGAGGCCGAGGCCAGCGGTATCCAGTCGCTGCGCGACTTCGCCGCACAGCTCAAGACCTATTCGCTGCGCCCTGCCCTGGCCTGACGCCGTTGATCGGCGCGCCCCGTCCTGGGGCGCGCCTGAGGAACTCTCCCTTCGATTTTCACTCTGACTGGCATATCGCCCGCGTGGCGGGCCGTGTCAGGCCGCACGCCCTTCGCCTTTCGATTCCGCTTTTCGAGACGCTTCGTGCACATGGTCAACAAGAACCCGCCGTCCCCGTCGTTCAGCCCACCGTCGCATCCCGCGCACACCTTGCTGGCCCTGCTGCATGCCCAGGGTGAAGTCGCGCGCCTGAGCGAGCGCGAGCAGCTGTTCAGCTCGCTGCTGGACAGTGTCAACGCGGTGCTCTGGGCCATGGATTGGGAAACCCGGCGCGTGCTGTACGTGAGCCCGGCCTACGAGCGGATTTTCGGGCGCTCGGCCGGTCTGCTGCTGGCCGATCACAACGAGTGGCGCGACAGCATCTACCCCGACGACCTGGAGTACGCCGAACGCAGCCTGGCCGAGGTGCTGGTCAAGGGCGCGGTGGAAGACCGCGAGTACCGCATCATCGCCGCCGACGGGCAGGTGCGCTGGCTCAGCGACAAGTGCTTCATCAACCAGCAGGCCGATAGCGCACAGGGCGTGATCGTGGTCGGCATGGCCGAGGACATCACCGAAAAGAAGCAGCTCGAAGGCGAGTTGCAGCGCCTGGCCACCACCGACGTGCTGACCCAGAGCAGCAACCGCCGGCACTTTTTCGAATGCGCGCACCACACCTTCGCAAAGGCACGCCAGGAGCAGGCGCCGATGGCGTTCCTGCTGCTGGACATCGATGACTTCAAGCAGGTCAACGACACCTACGGGCACCAGACGGGTGATCAGGTGCTGCAACGCATCGCCGACAGCGGCAAGGCGGTGCTGCGCCGTGGCGACCTGTTCGGGCGCATTGGCGGCGAAGAGTTCGCGGCGGTGTTTCCCGGGTGCACGCCGGAGCTGGCGCTGCAGGTGGCGCAGCGTCTGCAGCGCGAGATCCAGCGCCTTAGCTTCAGCCAGGACGAACAGGTGTTCGGGGTGACGGTGAGCCAGGGGCTGACCGGCATCGATGAGGAGGATGAAGTGCTCGACAGCCTGTTCGCACGGGCGGATGCGGCGATGTATCAGGCCAAGCGGCAGGGCAAGAACCAGATTGTCAGGGGCTGAAACATCCGGCGCCTGAGCCGGCCCCATCGCGGGCCAAGCCCGCTCCCACAGGTTTACCAGGGCCCTTGTGGGAGCGGGTTTGACCCGCGATTGCGGTCTCAGGCCTTGCGCAGCAGCTCCAGCTGCGCCAACCCCACCCTCAGCAGGCGCGCCGTCTTGCTCTCGGCCAACTGCTCCAGGCCCTGCTCGGCCGGCAGCCGCGCCAGCTGCCCGGCCAGGTTCAAGATCAGGTTCTCCCGCGAGTACACCCCGCCCCCCAACTGATACACCGAGGCAATCAGTTCGCGCAGCTCCAGCGGCAAGCGCCAGCGGGTACGCAGCGCCGAGCCGTACGCAGCGCCATACTCGTTCAACGACAACTGCACCGCGTCCTCGTCCAGCTCGCCCCCGGCCAGGCTCCACTCCTGCAGGCAGCGCAGCAACGCCAGGTCGCCCAGGCAATGCAGCAAGCCGGCACAGTAGCAACGCTCCTGGTCCAGCTCCATCGACCGCGCCAGGCTGGCGGCATACTCGGCCGTGTGCAGCGACAGGCCCCAGAAATGCTCGGCATGGCGTGACAGCAACGGGTCGCTGAGCCTGGCGCTGCGCTTGAGTGCCAGGCCCATTATCAGGTTCATGCTCTGGGTGGTGCCCAGCTTGTTCAACGCCTGCAGCAGGGTCTGCACCGCACCGTCACGATGCAGCGCCGCGCTGTTGGCCGCAGCGATCAGCACCGCGGTGATCTGCGGGTCGTTGCGGATCTCTTCTTCCAGTGCCTTGAGGTTGAGCCCCTCGGGGTTGAGTGCGTGCTTGATCGCCTGCTTCACATCAGCCAGCAACGGCCCGCCATCGGCGGTGCTGCGGTGGTCTTCGAGAAACCGCGACAAGGTGATGCCCGGGCGCAATGCCGGCACCGGGCAGGCCACCGCCTCGCCGGCACCAAGCAGTTGCTCCTCCAGGCGCTGGCGCAGCAGCTCGGCATTGAGCGGCTTGCTCAGGTACGCCGTGGGCGCCAGCGGCAGCGCCTCGCGCACGCTGGCCACATCGCTGCGACTGCTGATCAGGATGAACGGCAAGCTGCGGCGCTTGGCGCGCACGCTGCGCAGCAGGTCCAGGCCGTCGATGCCGGGCAGCTCGCGGGCGGCGATGATCAGATCGGGTTGGCTGGCCAGCGCGGACAGCGCCTCGTGGCCATTGGCACAGACGTGCAGGCGGGCATCGCAGCGCACGCTGAGCAGCATGTCCTTGAGCATGTCACGCACCCACGGGTCGCCTTCGGCAATCAGCACACAGGGTGCGGTGGGTGGGTTTGAAACGGTCATCGGGCTTCTCCTGACATCTCGATGCACGCCATCCAGGGCGTCTTCCAAGGTAGCTCCTGTGCAAACCTTAGCGCCCTTGTCGGGCTTTGGGCGAAAAAAAACCCGCCGAGGCGGGTTTTTTCCTATCGCGTCACACTTACGCCAGTTCGGCGAAGCACTCTTCGATGATGGCCAGACCCTTGTCCAGCTGCTCGTCAGGCGAGGTCAGCGGAACCAGGATACGCAGCACGTTGCCGTAGGTACCGCACGACAGCAGGATCAGGCCCTTGTCACGCGCCTTGGCCACGACGGCTGCAACGGCAGTCGGGTTAGGGGTGTGGGAACCGGCCTTGTCGAACACCTCGACCGCGATCATCGAGCCCAGGGCACGCACGTCACCGATGATCGGGTGCTTGTCCTGGATCTTGCGCAGGCCAGTGACCAGACGCTCGCCGACTGCCTTGCTGCGGTCCAGCAGTTTTTCTTCTTCGAACACTTCCATCACGGCCAGGGCCGCGGCGCAGGCGATCGGGCTACCGGCGTAGGTGCCGCCCAGGCCGCCTGGAGCGATGGCGTCCATGTACTCGGCCTTGCCGCACACACCGGCCAGCGGGAAGCCGCCAGCGATGGATTTGGCGAAGGTGGTCAGGTCAGGCGCGACGCCCATCTGTTCCATGGCGAAGAAGGTACCGGTACGGCCAGCGCCGGTCTGTACTTCGTCGGCGATCAGCAGGATGCCGTGCTGGTCGCACAGGGCGCGCAGACGCTTCATGAACTCTTTAGGCGCGACGTAGAAACCGCCTTCGCCCTGGACCGGCTCCAGGATGATCGCAGCGATATCCTTGGCTTCGGCGTCGTTCTTGAAGATGCGTTCGATCGAAGCGATCGAGTCGTCGATGCTCACACCGTGCAGTTCGTTCGGGTAGATGGCGCGGAAGATGCCGCCTGGCATCAGGCCCATGCCGGCCGAGTACGGTACGACCTTGCCGGTCAGGCCCAGGGTCATCATGGTGCGACCGTGGTAGGCGCCGGTGAAGGCGATCACGCCGGCACGGCCGGTGGCGGCACGGGCGATCTTGATGGCGTTTTCAACGGCTTCGGAACCGGTGGTGACCAGCAGGGTTTTCTTGGCGAAATCACCCGGGATCAGCGCGTTGATCTTTTCGCACACTTCGACATACGGCTCGTAGGCCAGTACCTGGAAGCAGGTGTGGGTCAGCTTGTGCAGTTGAGCTTCAACGGCAGCGATGATTTTCGGATGCACGTGACCGGTGTTGAGTACCGCGATACCGCCGGCGAAGTCGATGAACTCGCGGCCTTCGACGTCAGTCACGGTGGCGTTCCTGGCCGACTCGGCGAAGATCGGGTGGATCTGGCCGACGCCACGTGGGACGGCGGCTACACGGCGTTGCATCAGGGATTCGTTGGTCTTGCTCATAATGTCCTCATTTCGCCACACGCAGGTGGCGCGATTCGATCGGGGCGGCCGGTATTCGACTGCAGCAGCATGCGTTGATCGACTGCTGCAGGGGCCCAGGCGGCCGGATGTCACGGTGTAAAAAAGGCCAGCGGGACGGCGCTCTCGCGCCCCGCTGGCAGAGGTAAAGCCTTACGCTGCGATCAGACGCTGATGCACAGGTATTTGATTTCGAGGTAGTCCTCGATGCCGTACTTGGAGCCTTCGCGGCCCAGGCCCGAGGCCTTGATACCACCGAACGGCGCGACCTCGTTGGAGATCAGGCCGGTGTTGATGCCGACCATGCCGTATTCCAGGGCTTCGGCGACACGGAACACACGGCTCATGTCACGGGCATAGAAGTACGAGGCCAGGCCGAATTCGGTGTCGTTGGACATGGCGATGACTTCGGCCTCGTCCTTGAAGCGGAACAGCGGAGCCAGTGGGCCGAAGGTTTCTTCCTTGGCCACGGCGGCGCTTTTCGGCACGTCGACGAGGATGGTCGGCTCGAAGAAGTTGCCTTCGATCAGCTTGCCGCCGCTCAGTACCTTGGCGCCCTTGCTCACCGCGTCAGCGATGTGCTCCTGCACCTTGGCCACGGCCTTGCCGTCGATCAGCGGGCCGGTGGTGGTGCCGTCTTCCAGGCCGTTGCCGATCTTGAGCTTGGCGACTGCCGCCTTGAGCTTCTCTGCGAACACGTCGTAGACGCCGTCCTGCACGTAGATACGGTTGGCGCAGACGCAGGTCTGGCCGTTGTTGCGGTACTTGGAGATGATCGCGCCCTCGACGGCCTTGTCCAGGTCGGCGTCGTCGAACACGATGAACGGAGCGTTGCCGCCCAGCTCCAGGGAAACCTTCTTGATGTCCTTGGCGCATTCGGCCATCAGCTGGCGACCGATTTCGGTCGAGCCGGTGAAGGACAGCTTGCGCACGATCGGGTTGCCGGTCAGTTCGCTGCCGATGTCGCCGGCGCTGCCGGTGACCACGCTCAGCACGCCAGCCGGGATGCCGGCACGGGTGGCCAGCTCGACCAGGGCCAGGGCCGAGTACGGGGTCTGCGAAGCGGGCTTGAGCACCATGGTGCAGCCAGCGGCCAGGGCCGGGCCGGCCTTGCGGGTGATCATCGCAGCCGGGAAGTTCCACGGGGTGATGGCCGCGGTAACGCCGATCGGCTGCTTGATCACGATCAGGCGCTTGTCGGGCTGGTGGCCCGGGATGGTGTCGCCATAGACACGCTTGGCTTCTTCGGCGAACCACTCGATGAACGAGGCGGCATAGGCGATTTCGCCCTTGGCTTCGGCCAGTGGCTTGCCCTGCTCGGAGGTCATCAGGCGGGCCAGGTCGTCCTGGTGCTCGATCATCAGTTCGAACCAGCGGCGCAGCTTGCCAGCACGCTCCTTGGCGGTCAGTGCGCGCCAGGCCGGCAGAGCCTTGTCGGCGGCCTCGATGGCGCGACGGGTTTCGGCGGCGCCCATTTTAGGCACGGTGCCGAGCACTTCACCGGTGGCCGGGTTGGTCACCTGGATCGTCTGACCGTTGTCCGCGTCCAGCCACTCTCCGTTGACGAAGGCTTGCTGGCGGAACAACTGGGCGTCTTTGAGCTGCATGTCGGGCTTCCTTAACTGCACCGTGCGAACACAGGGCGAATTATTGATTTGTAGAAAAAGGAGAGCGTTTGAAATCTCAAACGAATCCTAGGATCAACGGGAACAAAGGACAATAGGGTGTTCGAAAAAAAGAACAAAAAGCCTAGCAGACCCTGAAATTTCAGATCAACGTCACTTTTGCGCCAGCGAGTGTTCGGAATCGAACACAACATTACTGGCGATGGACGGCAAGGGTGCAGATGGGTATCATGGCGCCCGCGTTGCACTCGTAGCTCAGCTGGATAGAGTACTGCCCTCCGAAGGCAGGGGTCGTGGGTTCGAATCCCGCCGAGTGCGCCATCTACGACAAAAGGCCCAGGTGAAAACCCGGGCCTTTTTTCATGGGCGCGCAAAAGGGGCAGGCCGGGCTCAGACCGTGCGCTCGCTCTCTATCAGCTGCCCCTGGCTGTTGCCATGCAATGCCGAGTACCTGGCCAACTGCCCCAGCCGCCGATCCAGCTCCTGCAGCAGGCGGTTGCGCCGGGTGGTCACGTCATTGCCGTTGAACAGCCCGGGCTCGACGGTATACAGGTTGAATATCTGGTTGATCGCGGCCGGCCCGGCGATCACATGGTTTTCCTGCGAGCTGTGGTTGTACAGCGCCACCATCTGCCCGGTCTGGGTGTCGGCAGGGCGCGCGAACAGCATGCTCACTGTCTGCCCGGTGCGGATGCGCACGGCGCTGTCGGCGAACTGGAAACACGCTTCCCTGCCATCGCGCAGCTTCACCCAGAACTCATGCTCCTGGATGTTGTGGCTGCTCACATGCATCGACGACGAACTGCCGCCGATGGAGCCGTAGCCGTCGATCATGTAGCCGCCGCCGGAATGGTGCGAGTGGCTGGCGCTGAGGTGGGTCTGGTTGCGCTTCTGGGTGTCGAGAATCTCGCCGGTGACCACGAAGAAATGCAACTGGCGATCGTAGTGGTTGAACGGCTCGTCGATGAAGTTGGGGTCGTCGGGCGACAGGCTGATGTCATACATGGTGCGCACCATTTCCTCGCGCGCGGCCTTGTCGTGCCTGGCGCGCTCCTTGAGCTCGGCGCGGCGCACCTTGGCATCATCGATGGCCTTGAGCGCCTGGGCCTTGAGGATCGGGGTTTTCTCCTGGGCGTAGGCGGCGGCCTTTTCGCTGGCCTCCTTGAGCACCGGCGCGGCCTTCTGGCCGGCCTCCACGGCCAGTTCCCTGGCCTTGGTCAGCGCCTGGGCCGCCTTGGCGGCAAGTTCGGGGTTGGCGTCGACGGCTTTCTTTTTCAGGTCATCCCAGAGACTCATTCTCTATCCTCTCAACGCTTGATCGATCAACCGCACAGGTGCGGGGCGCTGGAGAGTCTACAGGCAGTGCCGGAGGTTTTGGCAGGCGGTGCGGGCCTGTTCGCCGTCGATGCCGGCTCTGCTGATACCTGTCAACCGGCCACCAGCAGCCGGTCCTGCAGCACCACGCTCATGCCCCCCAGCCGCCACAGCTCGAAATAACGCGCAAAATCCACCTCCAGCGCCAGCAGCGGCGCCGCGATGTACCACGCCAGGTAATAGTCAGCGGCAATCCCGTACAACGCTTCGAGCAGCGCGTACATCGGCAGTTGGCTGTCACGCACGTCCTCGATGACCGTGTCGGCGAAATGCTCGAACACCCAGGCATTCGGCGCATCGCTCTGCAACGCCTTCAACGCCACCTCGCGGCTTACCACCTCGACCACAGGCTGCCAGTGGGCCTGCTCCGGCCACGGCCCCTGGGTGGACAGGCAGTACCGTGCCTGTTCGTTCCACCAGGCCAGCGCCGCGGCCTTGAGCCGGCCTTCATCGCAGCCGCGCTGCGGCAACAGGTACAGGCTGCTGTCCAGCGAACCTGCCGCCAGCACCTGCTGCGCCCGCGCCTGCAAGGCATCGGCCTGGGCAAAGCCGGCAAAGATCTGCGCCAGCTCCGCGTCGCTGCCATGCTCCTTGAACAAGCCGAGAAAATGCGAGCTGTCGAGCACGACGCGACCTTCGCGGCAAGCTATCCAGTCATCGAGCAGGGTCATGCGCTCAGCGACCGAACTGGCGAAGAATCGTCAGGTGCACATCCAGCTGCAGCTTGCGCAGGTTGCCCAGCACCGCCTTGCCGCCCATCACCAGCGCGGGCTCGAAGCCGTACAGCTCCTGCTCGCCCAGCGGGCCCAGGGCCTGCAGCGCACGCTCGAACAGGAACTCGCCATCGGCGTCCTCCATGTCGAAGTCCTCGCGCTCGACCATCGACAGGAACGACTGCAGCTCCAGGTCCGGGTTGCTGCAGGGCACGTTCTTTTCGCTGCTCATGGCGTACACGCGGTTGTACGCACACAGCACGATCAGCTTGCGGCCATAGGTTTCGCCCCATGCATAGAGGTCGCCAAAGGCCGTGCGGCCGATCACATGGTAGGTGTCCAGCTTCTCGAACTCGGTGCCTTGCAGCCACATGTCCAGCAGGTGCTGGTAGTCGTGCGGGTTGACCAGCCAGAACAGGCCGTCGGCATAGCTGCCCCACCCCTGCTCCTGCCAATACTCCAGCAGTTTGTCCGGCAGGCGGCCACGGTACTGCGCGATGCTTTCGGCCGGCACGGGCCGCTGATGGGCAGGCTCGCCCATGGCCTCGATAAACATCTCGAGAAATGCGTCCTTCATCACTGACTGGCTCCCCTGGCTAGCTCTAACCTGATGTTCAATTTGGCACTGCCGTTGCCCGCCTCCACCGCCTTGCGCACGGTCTCGTCCAGCAGCGGCAGCCGGCTCGACCAGCTGGCGCCGATCGACGAGTTGACGTTCGAATTGCCCATTCTAACAGGGTCGGGTTTTACCCACCCGCCAGCCACCATGTCGGGCTCGTGCAGTGCGGCCAGGTTCGACTTGATTTCCTTGGCCCGTGCCTTGGCCATCTGCGCCGCAACCTTGGGGTCGACACCGTTGTTGACCAGGCCCTTCTGGATGTTCTCGGCCACGCTACGCTCGAATTCGCGGCCGAACTTGCGCTGCAGCGCCACCGCGTCGGGGTTGCGCCCGGTGCTGTCGAACGCCTCGCGGGCGAACTTGAACTCGTCGGCGGTCATGTTGTTGATGGCGTCCTGCTGGGCCTGCAACTGCTTGTTGTATTCCTTGAGGTACGCCTGCTGCTCGGTGGGCGTCATCTCCTTGTAGCGCGGGTTGTCATAGGGGTTGAACTGCTTCACGGGCAGTTCGTCCAGGCGCTCGACGGTGGCCACGGTGCCCGCACCCGCCGCCGGCTTGCCGGCAGGGGGCAGCTCGACCTTGGCCACCGGCGCTTCCTTGACCAGCACTTCGGCCTTGGCGGCCATTTTTTCCAGACCCGCCCGGCCCATCTTGATGCCGGTCTTGGCCAGCGTCACGCCGGCCTTGGCCGCGCCGCCCACGCCGGTGGCAATGCTGCCGGCCTGCCACACGATCTCGCCCAGGTCACGCCCCAGTTGCATGGCGTGCTCGTCACCGCCCACCTCCAGCGCCAGGGTCACGCGGTCGATCTTGGCGTTGAGTTCATCCACCACATCGGCGCCCAGCTTGTCGCGCGCCTCCTGGTTGGAAATCAGTTCCTTGATGCCCTTGAGGCCATCGATAGGGTGCGCGATGAACTGCGCCAGCCCCTCGATATCGTTGATGCCGGCCTCGACCAGGCCACGCCCCACGCCAACCTGGGTCAGCAGGTCCTGCTTCTTGCTGATGAAGCCCCACTTGGCAATGACCTTGAGCTCGTCCGCCAGGCCCTCGGCTTCCTTGAGCTCCTTCTTGGCCTGCACCAGTTGCTGGGTGGCCAGCCAGTTGTTGTCGGTGGCGGCGCCAGCGGCGGTGTTGGCGGTGGCGGCATCCAGGCCGGTGCTGGCGGCCAGCCCGGTGACCAGGCTGGTGATCAGGTTGCGCTTGGCTTCACGCTGCGCCTCGGACTCGTTGGGGCTGGCTTCGGAGAACAACCCGGTGAGCACGCTCGATGCCGCCGCCCCGGCCGCACCGCTGCCACAACTCTGGCTGCTGGCCGCCGCGCCCGCGCAGGCGAGGATGCCGTGCAGCGCCGCGTGTACCGGCGAGCCTTCGATAAGGCTGCCGTTGGCCACCAGCTCGCCGATATAGCCCGCGCCCTGCTGCTGCACGTAGTTGACCACCAGGCCCTGCATGAACGCCGTGTTGCCGGCGCTGATGTTGCCGCTGGCCGCACCCACCAGCGCGGTGGTGATCTGCCGGTAGGTGCCGCCGGCGCCCCAGTTTTCGGCAATGCCGTCGGCCTGATGGCGCAGGTCGCTGGCCGCCAGCAGCAAGGCAGTACGCTCGCCGTCGCCCAGTTCCGGGTTGGCGGCCTTGGCTTCGGCCTCCTTGGCCTGGTTGCGCTTGGCGTCGACTTCCTTGGCCTTGTTGTTGAGCAGGGTGCCCGCCTCGTTGGCGAACGCGCCGACGATCTCGAATCCGGCGCGAATCTGCTCCTCGTTGAAGATCGGCTTCAGCGCATTGCTGCCATCGCGGTCGCTGGACACGTCGCGGTTGAGGCTGGCTATGGCCTCGTCCACGCTCTTGCCGGTGCGTTTGTGCTGCTCGGCCGCATCGGTGATGACGATACTGCCACCACTGATACCGCTGCGGGTCACGCTGCTGGCGCTATCGCTGGCACTGATGGCGATCGGCATGCTCACACCGATGTCGTTCTCGTTTTTGGCAAGGTCGGTGCCAGGGGTCTGCGTGGCGCCGCTGGTGGCGTTGCCCTGCTGGTCCTTGCCGACCTCGCGGTAACCGCCGCCTAGGCTCAGGCTGCTGCCCTTGTACTCGGCCTCGTTCCTGATGTCGCGGCTGGTCAGGCTGGCGGTGACCAGGCGGTTGCTGCCGTCCTGCACGGCCTTGTCGCTGCTGGCGATCACTGCGCCCACCAGGTCGGTGTTGCCGGCCACGTAGATATCGAAGCCGCCGTCGCCGGCCTTGATCCCCGACTGCTCGGTGACGCTGGCGTACCTGGAGTCGATGTCGGTGGCGCCGAAGCTGCCGCTGGCACCACTGACCGAGCTCATGCCATAGCAGAACGGCGGAATGCACAGGCTGATACCCACGCCCAGGCTCTTCTCGTCCACGGTGTAGGTGCTGGTGTCCTGCAGGCTCTCGATGTTGAGGTTGCCGCCCACGTCCATCACCACCTGCTTGCCGCTGACCACCGCGCCCTTGAGGTTGGTGTCGCCGCCCGAAACCATGACCAGCTGGTTGCCGGCATCGATATGGGTGTTGGTGTGGGTGAGGTCCTCGCCATCGGCTTCGCCGCGATTGCCCGACACCCCTAGGTCGAGGGTGAAGCCGTTGCGTGTGCCGCCCAGCGACAGGCCGATACCGACGCTGGCACTGCTGCCGGTACTGTCCGTCTGCTGGGTGCTGGTGTTGGTGGCGGCCAGCAGGTTGATGTCGCCGTCGGCCAGCAGGCTGGCATTGTTGCCGGCCTTGATCTGGCTGCCGCGCACGGTGAGGGTGCTGTCCTCGTCGGCGCCGGTGGCGATCAGGCGCACGTCGTTGCCGGCGACGATGGTCGAGCCGGCAGCGGTATCGCTGTGCTGCTCGGTGGTGCTCTGGTTCTTCTTGGTGCCCAGCGACAGGCTCAGGTTGATCCCGCCCGCCGAACCCGGATCGGTGGCCACCGCGGTGGCCGCGTTGTTGGCCGCCAGTGCCGCAGTGGCCGCGGCCAGCGCCTTCATGCGCCCGTCTTCGGTCTTGTCCGAGGCCTGCTTCATCTGCTGGGTGGTCTGGATGGCGCTGATCACCGGGTTGGTCAGGGTCAGCGACACGCCGGTCTGCTTGAACAGGGTCTGACGCTCACGCTCGCTGGTGTTGCGCGCCTCGACGATGGCGATCTTCTCGGCACGGATATCCACGTCGCCCTTGGGCGCCATGACCTGGCTGCCGACCTGGCGATAGCTTTTGCCGGCCTCGATCAGCACGTCGCCTTCGGTGGAGCCGACGGTGCTGGCCACCGCGGTGGTGCTGGTGGTCATGTCCTTGACCCGCTGCTCCTGGGTGCCGACGGTCACGGCGATGCCACCACCGCTGAACAGGCCGCTGGTCTTCTCGGTCTTGTCGTGGCGCTCGCTGCGGCTGTCGCTGGCCGCCGCGATGTTGACGTCGTTGCCCGCCACCAGGATGGTCTGCTGGCTGGACACCACGTTGGCGCCCTGCAGGTTGATGTCGCGCCCGCCCTGCACGTAGGTGTGCTCGCCGCTGAGGGTCGAGCCCTGGGCGGTGGTTTCGCTGAGCGTGTCACGGGTGGTTCTGGTGGTCTTGGAGAACATGCCGTTGCCGCCAGTGACCTTGTGCGCCTCGTCGGCGAACTGGTAGTTCTGCCCGGCCATCAGGTTCACGTCGCGGCCGGCGTCGGCCATCACCATGCCCTGCTCGCTGCTGGCCTGGCTGGCGCGCAGGTTGATGTCCTGACCGGCCTTGAGGCTGACGTCGCCGGTGCCCTGCACATTGCTGCCCACCTCGGTGCGGCTGGCGTCCTTGCGCCAGTTGCTGCTGTTCCAGGTGATCGACTGCTGGTGCGACTCGGTGACAGTGGTCAGGTTCAGGTTGTTGCCGGCCACCAGTTGCGTGCTGCCGTTGGCACCGGCGTTGACCACCTGGGCACCGGCCAGGTTGATGTCGTTGCCGGCCGAGGCCGTGAGCGTGCCGCCGGCGCCGCTGACGAACAGCCCGGCCACCCGCGACAGGTTGCTGCGCGTGCCCTGCTCGCTGCTGCTGTCATGGGTGCTGGAGATGACGTTGAGGTCGTTGCCGGCGCTGATCGCCAGGCTGTCCACGGCGCCGATCAGGCCGCCGAGGTTGTCGAGGTTCTCGCGTGCCTGCACCGATACCTTGTCGGCCTGGATGCGCCCGCCGAGGTTCTCCACATTCTGCGCGGTCAGCGCCAGGATGCTACGCCCGCCGAGGCTGCCGCTGTTGCTCAGGGTGTCATTCACGTCGAGCTTGAGCTGCTGGCCGGCCATCAACGCACCCGCGCCGTTGAGGTCGCCCTGCTGCACCCGCACGTACACCTGCGGCACCAGCACCCTGCGGGTTTCGCCGCCGGCCACGGTCACCTGTTTTTCCACCAGCCACACGATGTCGCTGGTCAGCTGGGCCATCTGCTCGGCGCTCAGCGCCACACCCGGCACCAGTTGCCAGGTATTGGCCACGGTAACCGCGTTGTCGAGCAGCGCGCGGTACTGTTCCTCGTCATTGGCATAGCCGTCGATGAAGCGCCGGCCAGTGAGCTGGGCGACCTGTTCGCGAATCAGCTTCTGTTCGTAGAAGCCGTCGCCCAGGCGTTGCAGGGTCTGCCCCGGGTCCAGGTGCAGCTGTTGCAGCATGTAGTCGGACGACAGCCAGTTGCGGTAGCCGGCAAAGCGCGGGTCGGTTTCCACCAGATAATTGCGCACCGCCTGCGGGTTGCTGTCGAACAGGCTGTTGCTCGGCAGGGTCAGCACCGGGCCGCCGGTGCGGATCTGCTCGCCGACGCCTTCGGCATTGAGCCCGGCCTGCGCCGCCACCTCGATGATCGGCGCCACCTGGTAGGCATTGGCGGCGGCGCTGTCCACCGCGCCGGCGCCGGCGGCCTGCTGGTCGCTCAGCTGGCTGGCATGGCCGCCGAGCTGGGTGCCGCTGCCGGTGACGGCGGCCAGCTCCTGCCATACGGTGGGCTGCAGCGAGATTTCCTGGATCAGCGGCGCGGGCACATAACCGGCCACGCGGGCGCCCTGGCGGTCGCGGCCCTTGCGCTGGATACGGTAGAAGTTGGTCACCGTGCCGCTGTCGGTGGTGACCTGCCGGCCCTTGAACTCGGTGTTCACCAGGCTGCCGATGGCGCCGTGCAGCAGGCCGCCGGCGATGATCCGGCTCTTGTCGTTGAGCACTTCGCCGGCGTTGATGACCAGGTTGCCGCCGGCCAGGATCTGCCCCGGCGCCGAGGTGGCGATCTGGGTTTCGCGCACCACGCGGGTCACGTCGTAGCGGTTCCAGTTGTCCTTCTGGCCCTCGGGGGTGATCAGGTACTGCACTTCGTTGTGGCGGAACGTGACCTGGTCGGCCTGGTAGCGGTTGGGCGAGCCGGCCAGCTGGAATTCCTGGAAGCTCTGGCGGCTGATTTCCACGTCGCGGGTGCTGAAGTGGTTGTTGAGGTTGCGCAGGGTCTGCACGTCCAGCGCCATGTGCCCCAGCGACTCGATGGTGGCACTGGCGTTGGTCAGCAGCGCGGCGCGGCCGCTGGCGTGGTCGGCGTCATCCAGCGTGGCGCCGATGGCCATGTCGCCGGCACTGAAGATCAGCGCCGCTTCGCTGTTGTCGATCTGCGTGGCGCCGATGTCCAGGCGCGCACGGGCGGCGATGGCACCGGAGCGGTCGCCCTCGTTGGCGTTGACCAGGGTGCCGGCAGCGATGCCCAGCTGGTCGCCGTAGATGCGACCGGTGCCCAGGTTGTACAGCACGCCGGTTTGCAGGCGTACCTTCTGGCCGTCGATCAGGCCACGGTTGGTCAGGCTCTGGTGGGCAGTGATGCGCACCTGGTCGGCACTGATTTCACCCTCGGCGCGGTTGTCCAGGGTACTGGCGTCGAGCAGCATGGAGCGGCCGGCCAGCAGCTTGCCGCTGTTGTTCAGCGCACCGCCGGTCTGCACGTCGAGGGTGCCATTGGCCTGCAGCAGGCCACTGAGTTCAAGGCCTGCGAGCAGGCGCAGGGTCAGGTCGCCCAGGCTCACGGCCTGACCGTTGCCACTGTAGTAGGCGGCGTTCAGGCTCAGCGACTGGCCGGCCAGCAGGCGCCCGTCGAGGTTGCTGATGCTCTGGCGGCGCGCAGCGGGGTCACGGTCGGTAATGTTCAGGTGCTGGCTGGAGCTGATCAGCCCGCCCGCGTTGTCCAGCAGTTGGCTGACGCCGATGTCCAGCGTGGTGTCGGCGCGAATCACACCGGCCTGGTTGCCCAGCACGTCGGACTCAAGGCGCAGGGCGTGCCCTTGCAGGCCCTGGTTGTCGGCCTGTGTGGCGTTGTTGGCGAGGGTGCCGGTCGACACATGCAGCAAACCGGCGGAGCGGATCAGGCCGCCCTGGTTGTCCACACGTTCGGCCGAGGCCACGTCGATGGCGCCCAGCGCCTGGATCTGCCCGGCCTGGTTGTTCAGCCGCAGGCCCTGCACCTGCACACTGTCGGCGCCGACGATGCGCCCGCCGGCGTTGGTCACGTCGGTGGCCAGCAGTTGCATCGCGCCCTTGGCCGAAATGTAACCGCCGGCGTTGCTCAGATGCGCGCTGTGAATCTCCAGCGCACCCTGGCTGATGATGCCCTTGCCGCTGCCATCGTCGAGGTTGACCAGTGCCTGTTCGCCGGTATCGATGTACAGCCTGCCCTGGGACTGGATCAGCCCGCCGGCGTTTTCCAGGCGCCCGCTGCGCAGGTCCAGGGTGCTGCGCGCATCCAGGGTGCCCTGGGCGTTCTGCAGCAGTTGGCCATTGCTGTTCAGGTTGAGTGCCAGGCCGCTGATCACGCCGCCACTGTTGTCGATACCCTGAGCGTTCACCACGATGTCGCCCGCCGCTTCCAGGCGCCCGCCCACGTTGCCCAGCTGGCTGTCGCGTGCAGTCAGCAGCAGGGCGCCCTGTACCGAGCCGACCGTACCGCCGCTGTTGTTCAGGTGCGCCGCAGTCAGCGTCATCTGGCGGATCGCGGCGAAGGTGCCGGCGGTGTTGAACAGCTCGCCAGCGCCCGCAAACAGTGTGCCGCCGGCGCTCACGGTGCCGCTGCGGTTGTCCAGCGTGCCGGCGTTGAACACGCCGTTGCCGCTGGCCGCAAGGGTGCCGCCGGTGTTATCGAGCAGGCCCTGGGTGGTGACCGCAAGGCTGCCTCCCTGGGTGGCCAGGACCTTGCCGCCGCGGTTGGACAGGGTGTCGGCCTCGATCGATACGTCCTTGCCCTGAGCCACGCCGGCGTCGAGCTGTACCTGGCCGGCCTTGAGCTGCAGGGTGCCGGTGCTGACCAGCGTGCCCTGCGCGCTGTCGAGCGTCGTGGCAGACAACTGCAGGGTGCCGGCGCCGGCATGCTCGACGCGGCCCTGGGTGTTGACCACGGTGGCGGCGCTGAGCGTGGCATGGGTCGCGTTGCTGGCGATGCGGCCACTGCGGTTGTCGAGGGTGCCGTCGACCTTGATCGAGGTGCTGCCCTTGCCGCTCTGGGTCAGCTCGCCGCCCACGTTCGACAGCTCGCCGGCGCGTACTTGCAGGTTGCCCGCCACCACCTTGGCGGCGTCGCTGCGCAGGGTCTGGCGGGCGGTGGCACTGAGGGTCTTGCTGGCATCGACGCTGGCGTTGGCGAGGTTGATGTCGCCGCCGGTGAGGGTGATGTTGCCGGCCACGTTACGGCTGGCGCTCAGGTCGACGTCGCCTGCACTGACCTGCAGGTCGCCGCCGGCCAGGTGTTCGCCGTGGGCCTGCACGCGCTGCGCGGTGAGGGTCAGGTTGCCGGCCTTGCCCAGCTTGCCGCTCTCGTCCAGCCCGGCAGCCAGTGCCGAGCCCTTGCTGCTGGTGATGGTCGACTGCGCGCCGGTCGCCTTGAGTTCGACATTGGCCTGGCTGGCCAGGGTGCCGCTGTTGTTCAGGTCGCCGGCGCTGCTCAGCTGCAGGTCGCCCTTGGCATAGACCGTGCCGCTGTTGTCGACCCCGCCCTTGGCGGCGACGCGGGTGGCGCCGGCACTGCTGAGGGTACCGCTGTTGAGCAGCTTGCCGTCGGCGCTGATCACCACTTCGCCGGCGCCGGCACCGATCGTGCCGGCGTTGCGCACGCCCACACCGCCCTCGGTGCCCACCAGCATGATCTTGCCGGCGTACATGCCGCCGAGCTTGGCCACGTCGATGGCGACTGCGGGGGCCTCCTCGTCGCTGCCTGCCAGCCGGGTTGCGCGGGTATTGTCGGCGTTGACCTGGTTGCGCCCGGCGGTGACTTTCAGGTCCTTGGCCCAGATGCCGGCGTTGACCTGCACGCTCTGCGCGATCAGGTCGGTGTAGTCGGCGTCGGCGCTGTCCAGGCCCTTGCCCTGGATGCTGAGGGTACCGCCCTTGACCTGGTAGCCGGTGATGCGGCCGTTCTCAAGCTGCGCCTGGCCGGTGGTCAGGGTGGCGCGGTTAGCGTTGATGAACCCGCAGCCGTCGCAGGTGACGCCGGCCGGGTTGGCGATCACCACCTGGGCGCGTTGACCGGCCACTTCCACATAGCCGCGCAACTGGCTGGGGTTGCTGGCGTTGACCTCGTTGAGGATCACCCGCGCACTGCCCTTGCTCAGGTTGCCGTTGCCCTGGATCCAGCCACCCAGCTGGGTCTGGCTGGCCTTGACGCCGTTGTTGAGGATGACCCCGCGCTTGTCCACGTCGAACTGGCTGTAGGTATTGCGCGACACGCCGGCGGCGCTGGGGGCGGTGATGTTCACCTGCGGCGTGCCGTTGGCACTCTGGCCCACGTTCGGGCGCTGGGCTGCTGGCGCACGCCCATCGGCGACCACCCCGGCAGCCCAGGAAGGTGCAGCGTCCAGCGCCACCAGGCCGAGGGCGAGCATCATTGCGAAACGCAGGCGGCCCAGTTCGGCCAGTGTGCCGGCCGAGCCGGCCACGGGCCCGGTGGTGGTGCCCGGCGCCTTGCCCTGGCTGGCGACGTTCTCGGCAACCACCATCAGCAGCCCGCGAGCCTTGTTGAAAACGATACGGTAGAGATGCTTGTTCATTGCAATTCCATTTGCGGTGCCAGACCGCCAGAAGTCAGGGTTACGCTGTGAGTTCCAGCGGGTGAGCGGCAAACCAGGCCTTGGCCTGTTCGGGAATCACGCCGATCCCCAGGTGCGTCTTGACCCGCAGGCCGCGCACTTCGCCTTGGTGGTCGAGGGCGCGCATGCAGCGGTTGGGGAACAGCTGGCGCTGCACCAGGCGCGCCAGCGTTGCCGCATGCCCGAACGGGGCGACGAAGTCGTTTATCCACAGGCGTTCGCCGCTGTTCCAGTCGGCATCGGCCATCTCGACAGGCGAGCGCTGGATGTAGCGCTGCTCGGCGGCGCCGTCGAGGTTGAGCCAGGACAGGTAGAACACCGGCTTGCCGGCCTCGCTGCCGAGCACGAACTGGCGGTGCTTGAGCGCCGGCAGCAACAGGGTGGCCAGGCTGTGCAGCGGTGCGTCGCGGTGAGCTGTGGAGTGCATCCACAGCCAGGTGGCCGAGCCCAGCACGGTGGCCTCGTTCCAGGGCTCGTCGAAGAGCCCGGGGGCGATGATGTCGAAGCGATCGATACGCATGGCGGGCCTCAGAACGACAAAGAGACAGTGAAGGCACTGGTGATGTTGGCCGTTTCGAAACCGTCGGGCTTCTTCAGCGGCGTACCCCAGGACCAGTCATACGACAGCGCCTTGTAGCCGCCGCGCACCCCTACCACGGCACCGGCCAGGCGCTTGCCCACCAGGTACTCGCTGGAGTGGCCGCTGACTTCGCCGTAGTCGACGCCGGTGTACAGCTCCTGGCCGGTATCGCCCAGGGCCAGGCCGATCTCGTTGCGCAGGGTCCAGCCGCGTTCGGCCGAGAGGATGTTCTCGCCGTCGAAGCCGCGCACGGTGTAGCGCCCGCCGATGGAGAAGCGGTCCTGCGGCACCAGCGCCGAGCGGTTCCACTGCGCGCGCCAGCCACCGATGTAGCGCATACGCTGGTTGTAGGCGATGAAGGGCACCTGCAGCTGGGCATCGGCACTGATGATTTTGGAGCGCGAGGTGCCTTCGCCGGTGAGTTCTTCTGGCGCCTGCAGTGCGCCGTGGGCACCGGTGCCGCGGCGGTAGCCCGCGCTCAGGTCGAGGGTGGAGGCGCCGATGAATTCGCGGTGGCTCAGGCCCGCTTCCCAGCCGGCCATGCGCCGGCGCTGCAGCTGGATTTCAGTGTCGTCGATGAAGTTTTCCGAGGTACGCGTCCACAGGCTGCCCCAGGCCGTGGTCTTGCGTACCGCATCGCGGTACAGCAGGCGCGACAGGCGCAGCTCGTTGTTGCGGGTTTCGCCGCGGTACTGGTAGGTCTCGTTCTCGCCGGCCACCTGCTGGTGGTAGTCGTACTCGCTGGTGGTGAAGCCCAGCAGCCAGTAGCCGAACGGCAGCGAGTAGTGCAGCGTGTTGCCCTTGGAGCCGCGATTGCCCGACTCGCCGCCGCCCAGGTCGTGGGTGGCGCTGGCGTAGAACAGGTCGTTGAGCGAGAGGATGTTGTCCAGCGACAACGCCAGGTTGCCCTGGTACTTGCCGGTGGTCTTGCTGCCGGAGTTATCCACAGACAGGCTGAGCCGCGCCGGGAAGGCCTGGCGCCAGGCGATCACGATGTCGCTCTCGCCGGGGCCGGCGTCGCGGGCCTGGGCCGGGGCGATCTGGATGTCGGCTTCGGCGGTGGGTACGCGCTTGAAGTTCTCCAGGGCCTGTTCGATGTCGCGCAGGTTGAGCAGGTCGCCCGAGTGCGCCGGCAGCGCGTTCCAGGCATTGGCGCGCGAGCTGGTGCCTTCGGCGAAGCGGATGTCGCGGATACGCCCGGGAATCAGGGTCAGGGTCAGTTCGCCGCTGTTGAGGTCCTGGGCCTGGGCCAGCACGCGGGTGGTGACGTAGCCTTTTTCGATGATCGCGTTCTGGATGCGCTTCATGGTCAGGTTGATGCCCGCGCTGCCCAGGCAGCGCCCGGTGGCCGGGTCATCCTTGGGGTTGGCGGCGCGCAGCGCCCACTGGAAGCGCTCGGCCGCATCGCCCACCAGGCGCAGTTGGCGGATGGGGAAGCACGGGGTTTCATTGGCGGGCAGGCGGCCGTCGCCTTCATCGGCCAGCGGTGCTTCGAGGCGCACGTCGGGGCGTGCTTCGAGCTGCTCGCGCTGCACCCGCTCGCGGTCGCGCTGGCGCAGCAGCTCGGCATTCGGGTCGGCGGCGTGTGCGGCGGTGCCGGCACCGGCGGCCCAGGCAGCGAGGGCCAGCAGCAGTGCGGCAGCGGGAGTGGGGCGCGAGGTGCTGACGAAGCAGTGGGCAACACGTGTCGTCAACGCCCGGCAATGGGCGATCGGCAGCATGGCACATCCTTGTGGGCCGGAATTCTTGGGGGAGTGTTATCGGGGGGCGGAGCGTTGTGCGCGGCTGAATGTTCAAGCCTGCTGGGAGGGACGGTGATTTGTCCTACAACCTCTTCCGCACCGCTCTGACGGGGATATCGCGAGAAAGTTGCAACGGGGTGTGGGAAACGTGATGGGGTTCAAGGTTTTGCAGGGGATGGCACCAGATGTGCCCTCACAAGGTGCCAGCCGCTGCTTCTGCGGCGATCGATCAGATCGAGCGCCGCCCGCGCGGCGCTTCGCCGGCAAGGCCGGCTCCTGCATCGATTGCAACGCGCCATGGCCTGCAGGATCGGCGTTGCCAGCCTTGTTCGTCCGGCGTCAGGCCTTCAGAAGCTCGCGCGAATGCCCGCGTACAAGGTCCGACCTGGGCCCGGCTCGTAGTAACGGGCGCCTGTGTCGTTGATGCGCAGGTTGTCGTAGTAACGCCGGTCAGTCAGGTTATCCACACCCACGTACGGCTCCAGCTCCTGGCCCTGAAGCTTGAGTACCGTGCCCACGCGCAGGTTGAACAAGGCATTGCCCGCCACCCGCGCCTCATTGGCGTTGTCCGCATACTGCGGACCATAGGCGTTCATGTTGACCCGTGCATAGAACGCATCCGACTCGTAGCCCACCTCGGTGAACAAGGTCTGCCGGGGAATGCCCGGCAGACGGTTGTCGTCATAGCCCTCGAAACGGGTGTAGTGGTAGTCGTTGTAGCTGTAGGCCATCGACAGGCGCCAGTTATCCACAGGCCGGTATTCGCCACTCAACTCGAAGCCGTCACGCCGCGATTTGCCGGCGTTGCTGTAGGTGTTGCCGCGGTCGGTGCTCTGCGCCACCAGTTCGTCCTTGAGCAGGATGCTGTACACCACCGCCTCCAGGCGCAGGTCGTCCCACTCGCCCTTCACACCCAGCTCGCGGGTCAGCGCCCGCGCCGGTTGCAGCCCGGTGTTGAAGCCGCCTGCGGTCGGGTTGCTCAGTTCGTTGAGGGTGGGGGTCTCGAACGAGGTGGCCACCCGCGCATACGCCATGGTGTGCTCGGTAAGGCGGTAGCTCAGGCCGGCACTGTAGTTGAAGTCTTCGAAACGCTGCGCATCGGAGGCGTCGCCGTCGCTCGGGAAGCGGTCGTCGACCGACTGGCGCGTGGCGTCATAGCGTCCGCCCAGGGTCAGTTGCAGACGCTCGGTGAGGTCGATGCTGTCCTGCACGTACAGCCCATAGCCACCGGCCTTTTCGCGTTGGCGCAGGGTGAGGTTGCCGGTGTGACCACCGACTTCGTTGTTGTGCCGCTCGCGGTCGTCGCGCTGCTGCTCGATGTCGATGCCGGTGGTGAGCTGATGACCCAGGCCGAACCAGTTGGCCAGGTGCGTGTACTGCCCGCCGACACCGGCAAACAGGCGTTCGTAGGTGGTCTGCCCGCCCGCGCGCAGCGGCAGGCGGTTGCCGAAGTCACGCCGGCCCAGCCAGGTACGCAGCTGGTAGCTGTCGGTGTCGCTCAGCTGGCTGGTCCAGTTGACCGCCAGGCGTTGCTGGTTCATCTGTTCGTCGGAGTCGAACAGCAGGCTCTGCGGGCGCGCCTGGCTGCGCTTGTCGCGCACCTGCGCGAGGGTCAGGGCGCCAGGGTCTTCGGAGCGGTTGTCGAGGGCCTGGAAGGTTACCCCCAGCACGCCGGCATCGGCCTGCCAGCGCAGCTTGCCGGTGAGGTTGCGCGCTTCGGAGGCGGCGTGATCGCGGTAGCCGTCCATGTTGGTGACGTTGAGCGCCAGCAACCCGCCAAGGTTGCCGGAGGTGCCACTGGTTTCGGCACGCACGCGGCGATAGCCGTCGGCACCACCACCCACGTCC
This sequence comes from Pseudomonas sp. 8209, assembly GCF_028682105.1. Taxonomy (NCBI): domain Bacteria; kingdom Pseudomonadati; phylum Pseudomonadota; class Gammaproteobacteria; order Pseudomonadales; family Pseudomonadaceae; genus Pseudomonas; species Pseudomonas sp. 8209. The sequence continues at coordinate 24,090 of NZ_JANIAH010000003.1, read as the reverse complement.
ACGAGGGTGCGCGGCTCCAGCGAGGGCTCGCGGGTGGTGATCGCCAGTACGCCGCCGGCACCGTTGCCGTACAGGGTGGAAGCCGAGCCGCGGATCACTTCGATGTTTTCCACCAGGCTCAAGTCGACACCGTCCATCTCGGTCTGGCCATCGGGCATGGTCAACGGCACGCCGTCGACCAGTACGCGGATGCCGCGCATGCCGAAGCTGGAGCGGGCACCAAAGCCGCGAATCGACAGGCGCATGCCCTGGGCCATGTTGTAGCGGCTTTGCGGCACCGCACCGGGCACCGCCATCAGCAGGCTGTCGAGGGTCAGCATCTGTTCGCCGGGCTTGTCGGCGACGCTCACCGAGCTGACGGCGGCCGGGGTCTGCAACCATTCGGAGGTCACGCGGGTGGAGGTGACTTCCAGCGGCGCCAGGTCGACACTGTCGGCGCTCGCGGAGCCCGCGCCAAGCAACAGGAAGGTGAGGACGGTGGGCCGCCTTGGCAACATGGTGACTCCTTGAAGGTGGCCGCCGGCTACACACTGTGCCGACGTTTTTGGGGGTTCGTTATAACGCAGATGCCGGGTCGGCAAAACTGTCCAATAGTACCGCCAGCTCCGACCATAGCTGCGGGTCGTCGCTGCAGGCGACGTTGAAGCGCATGCACTGCAACAGGCCGGGCTCGGGGCCGAACAGGCTGCCCGGCCCCAACAGCACATCCCGCGCCAGGCCTGCACGGGCCAGGGCCTGGGCGTCGCAACCGGGGGGCAGCCGCACCCAGATGAACAGGCCGCCGGCATACCCCAGCAGCGGCTCGCAGCCCAGCGCCCGCAGGCGCTGCTCGACGCGCCCGGCCGCCTCCTGCAGGCGCAGTTGCAGGCGCTTGCGGTGCTTGTCGTAGCTGCCATCGGTAAGCAACTGTTCGACCACCTGCTCCAGCAGTTCGGAGGTAATGCCGCCGCTCATCAGCTTCATGTGGGTGAGGCTGGCGGCCAGTTGCGGCGCGGCCACCACATAGCTGACCCGGGCGTTGGCGCTGAGGGTCTTGGAGAACCCGGACAGGTACGTCACCTGCTCCAGGCCCGCCAGCGCCGCCAGGCGGGCCGGCGCCTGCGGGTGCAGGTCGGCGTAGAGGTCATCCTCGATGACATGGCAGTCGTACTGTCGCGCCAGCTGCAACAGCGCGAACGCCTGGCCCGCAGTGAACGAGTGCCCGGTGGGGTTGTGCAGCACGCTGGTGGTCAGGTACAGCCTGGGCCGGTGCTGCGCCAGCAACTGTTCGAAACGCGCCAGGTCGAGGCCCTCGGCGGTGCGCTGCACGGTGACGATGCGCGCGCCGTGCAGGGCCAGGTTGGCGTGGAAGTTGAAATAGCACGGGCTGTCGAGCACCACGCAATCGCCCGGGCGCAGCATCACCCGCAGCAGCATGTCCAGCGCCTGCACGGTGTTGCTGGTGGTGACGATCTGCTCCAGCGGCGCGGCGATGCCCTGGCCGAGCAGGCGCGTCTGCAGGGTCTGGCGCAGCGCCAGGTAACCGGCCGGCGTGCCGTAGCCGCCAATGCGCAGGCGCGTGGAGCGGGCCACGGCGCGCAATGCCTGACGCAGGTTGCCGGGCTCCAGCCAGTCGGGCGGCAGGTGCCCGCTGCCGGGGCGCAGGCTGTTGTCATCGGCCAGCAGCGAGCGGCGCAGCACGCTGGCCAGGTCCTGCGGCAGCCAGTCGGTGTCGCCCCCCGGCACCCTCGGCGCGTGACGGCTGGCGACAAAGTGCCCGCGGCCCTGGCTGGAGGTGATCAGGTTGCGGGCACGCAGGCGGTCCAGCGCTTCGATCACGGTGAACTTGCTCACGCCCAGTTGCGCGGTCAGTTCGCGCACCGGCGGCAGGCGACTGCCCGCCGGCAGCTCGCCGGCCTCGATGGCACGCGCCCAGGCTTCGGCGATCTGCTGGACCTTGGGTGTTCCGGGGCAGAACTCGATGACGGGCAGCATGCAGGTCTCCACAGGTTTACCGGTAATCCTACCAGTAAAGTAGGGCGCGATTGCCCGCTGCTTGGCCTGCCCGCAGCGTGGCCCGCGCTCTAGACTGCGGCCTTTGCACTGTGAGCACTGCCCCATGAGCCTCGGCCTGACGCCCTCCTCTTTCGGTTACTTCGTGGTGTTCTGCGCCAGCATGACCTTCAGCCCAGGGCCGATGACCCTGCTGTTGCTGAGCCTGGGCCTCAAGGCCGGCCTGCGCCAGTCGCTGCCGGCGCAACTGGGCGCCAGCGTGGCCTACCTGCTGTCGATTCTGGTGTTTGCACTGGGCTTTTCGGCGCTGATCCAGGGCTACCCGCTGGTGCGCCAGCTGATCCAGGCCCTGGGGGTCGCGTATGTGCTGTACCTGGCCTGGCGGCAGTGGACCAGTACCGGGCTGGCGCTGGGCGATAGCGGCGGGCCGGCGCTGGAGGGTTTCCGGGCGCTGTTCGCCAGGGGCCTGCTGACCGGGCTGTCCAACCCCAAGAGCATCCTGATGTTCAGCGCGGTGTTCCCGCAGTTTGCCAGCCACACCCGCGACATCGCCGTGCTCGGCCTGACCTTCCTGCTGCTGCAGTTTGCCAGCGGCTGCCTGTACTGCTATTTCGGCCAGCGCATCCGTCATGTGCTGCAGCAGCCGGCGCGTCCGCGCCTGCTGCAACGGGCCACGGCGGTGCTGCTGACAGGCGTGGCGTTGATGCTGATGCGCGGTTTCGACGGAGCATGACGTTTTTCAATCGGCCCCATGGCGTTTTCAACCTTGCCGAGTGGGCATCCGTGCACGATTCTTAGGGGATAGGCATCGCCGCTTATCCACCGCCGAGGCTGCACATGAAAACCGTGAAAGAGCTGCTCAATACCAAAGAAGAAAAACACCATGCGGTACACACCATCAGGTCGCACCAGACGGTGCTCGAGGCACTGATGGTGATGGGCGAGAAGAACGTCGGCGCCTTGCCGGTGGTCGATGACGGCCAGGTGGTCGGGATCATCAGCGAGCGTGACTACGCCCGCAAGATGGTGCTCAAGGGACGTTCGTCGGTGGGCACGCCGGTACGCGACATCATGAGCGCACCGGTGGTCACGGTAGACCCGCACCAGAGCGTGGAGGTGTGCATGAACCTGATGACCAACAGCCACCTGCGCCATCTGCCGGTGGTGGAGAACGGCCAGCTGATCGGTCTGCTGTCGATTGGCGATCTGGTCAAGGCGGCGATTGCCGAACAGGCCAACCTGATCCTGCAGCTGGAGCAGTACATCCGCGGCGAATGAACCTCAGCGGTATTCGCCCTCCAGCTCGTCGAGCTGGTGGTCGAAGCTGCGCAGGCGCGCCGACCAGGTGTACACCAGCACTTCGAGGTCGCGGTTGAGCACGGCGCTGCCGCGCCCGGCACTCTGCTGCGAGTCGCACAGGTCGAGCTGGTAGCGTTCGCGGGCCATGGCCGTGGCCACGCTGGAAAGTTCGCGGGCGTTGTTCAGCCAGTAGCGGTGGCGCCCGCGGGTCTGCTGGTCGAGCTGCTGGCACTGGCGTTTGAGGGCTTCGAGGCTCTGTTCGAGCGGGGTGCCTTCAAGCTCGCCCATCACTTCCTGAAAAGTGCGCCCCGGCTGCCAGTAGCTGCCCCAGAAGTAGCGGTCGAATACGGTTTCGACCCGGCGCAGGGCAACCTTGGTGTTCCAGATGGCCACCAGGGTGCGGCCCTGCTCGAGCTGGCGCTTGCGCACCTTGAGCTGCTGCCAGCTGCTCCAGGCCAGGGCCGTGAGGGCCAGCGCCGCAATCACGGCGGCGGCCGCGTACATGAAGTGCATGGCCTCCACCAACTGGTAGAGCTGGCGAACGCCGTAGAAGTAGCCGGTGCTCAGCAGGCCCAGGGCGGTCACGGCCGCCCAGAAGCCGGGTGCGTAGGGATCTTTCATTGGCGCCATCCCCTTATTGTTTTTCTGAGCATAGCAACGCCAACTGCAGGTACAGGTGCCGCTCAGCGCTTATTTGCGGGGATTGCGCAGCGCCTCGTTGAGCTGGTCGAACTGAACGGCCCAGTCGGCATCCTCCAGAATCGCCTCCTTGAGGAATTCGCGCTGTGCCGGCGTCCAGAACGGCGCATCCACCAGCTTGATGTCGCCCTTGAGCGGCGAGTGGCTGGTGATGAACTGGTCGATGCCTTTGGGATCATCGGGCAGGCCAAGCTGCTTGAACAGGGCGCTAAAGCTGTGGGTAGGTGCTTCCATGGGTCACTCCTTCTGGGCGTCAGGCCGGGTTGAATGGGGTAGACAGCGCACAGGTCGTTCGAGGTCAGTCGGGTTGGCGTTTAATTTCACCGCCGGTCCCGACCGCTGGAGTTTAGTCGCTGCAGTTGCGGTACATGCAGACGTTCCGATGCCGATGGCGTCGCTCGAGGGTGGGTGGGGGCCGCTTTGCGGCCCAATCGCGGGTCAAGCCCGCTCCCACAAGGATCACCGCTGCCCATGTGGGAGCGGGCCAGAATGGCCTTGCAAGATAGCGGTTGCTACCAGCCGCCGCCCAGCGCCAGGAACAAGCCGATCTGCCCCATCGCGACCTGGGTATTGGCCGCCGCCAGCTGCGCACGCATGTCGGTGTAGGTGCGCGTGGCCTGCAGGTCGGCCAGGAACGATTCACGCCCGGCCTTGAAGAACCGGTGGGTCTGGTCGGCCGCCAGTTGCGCCGAGCGCTCGGCCTCGGCCAGCGCGTCGCGCCGGTCAAGCAGCGCGCTGTACTGCGCCAGGCTGGTCTGGGTCTCGCGGATGGCGTTGAGCACCACCCCGTCGAAATGCGCCAGCGCCGCCTGGGTCGAGGCCTCGGCCTGGCGAATGCGTGCCCGCGAACCATTGGTGGGCACGGTCCAGGTCAGCAGCGGACCAAAGCCCCAGCGGTTGGTCGCCGGCTTGCCCAGGTTCTCGAGGATGCCGATGGTGCCCACCTGCGCGCCGATGCTGATGTCCGGGTACAGCTGCCCGGTGGCCACGCCGATGCCGGCAGTGGCCGCCGCCAGGCTGCGTTCGGCCTGGCGGATGTCGGGGCGGCGCTTGAGCAGCGCGGCGCCATCGCCCACCGGCACACGTTGCGCGATGTGCGGCAGCTCGGCGCAGTGCGCGGTACCCGCCGGCAGTTGCTCGACCGGCTTGGCCAGCAGCATCGACAAGGTGTACAGGCCCGCCTCGCGCATGGCCTGGTAACGCGGCAGTTCGGCGCGCAGCGACTTGAACTGGGTCTCGGTGCGCGTCACCTGGGTTTCGTCACCGCGCCCGGCATCGCGCAGGCGCTGGGTGAGGGTCACGCTCTGCTCCTGCAGGTCCAGCGAGGCCCGTGCGATGTGGTATTCCTCGTTGGCCGCGCACACCTGGGTGTAGGCCCGCACCACATCCGCCACCAGGGTGATGCGGGCGGTGTCGGCGGCAGCCTGGGTGGCGTCGGCGTGGGCCTGGGCGGCCTCGACGCCGCGCTTGAGCGTGCCCCACAGGTCGAACTGGTACGAGGCGCTGAGGATCGCCTCGCCGATGTTGGCCACCGGCACCTTGTCGGGTTGCAGAAAGGCTTCGCCGGACTCCTGCAGGCGCTGCGCACCCAGCTTGACCCCGCCATTGAACCCGCCCTGGGCCTCGGCCTCCTCGACCTGTGCCCGCGCCCGCGCGATGTTCGCCGCGGCCACGCGCAGTTCGGTGTTGGCGGCCAGCGCCTGGTTGACCAGCGCGTCGAGGCGCGGGTCCTGGTAGAGGTGCCACCAGTTGGCGGGCACCGGCGCCGAGACCACGCTGTCGGCGTCGCTGCGCAGCGCGCCCTGCAGGTCGCCGCGATTGACCGCCGCCTCCTTGGGCACGCTGTAGTCGGGCCCGACCATCTGGCAGGCCGACAGCAGCAACCCTGCGCCCAGCAGCGCAAAGCGTTTCATCGGGCGGCATCCTCGATGATCGACACCGTGGCAGTACGCCCGGCGATCATGCGAAAGTTTTCCGGCACCTCGTCGAATGCGATGCGCACCGGTATGCGCTGTGCCAGGCGCACCCAGCTGAAGGCCGGGTTGACGTTGGGCAGCAGGTTGGCGCCACTGCTGCGGTCACGGTCCTCGATGCCTGCGGCGATGCTCTGCACGCGACCGCGCAGGCGCGCGTCGTCGCCCATCACGCGGATATCCACGGCCTGGCCGATATGGATGCCGCCCAGCTTGGTCTCTTCGAAATAGCCATCGACGTGGTAGGAGTTGCTGTCGACCACCGACAGCACCGGGCGCCCGGCGCTGACGAACTCGTGGGCGCGCGGGGCGCGGTCGTTGAGGTAGCCGTCGACCGGGCTGCGTACCAGCGAGCGGTCGAGGTTCAGCTGCGCCGCGTCCACCGCCACCTGCGCCTCGGCCAGGGCCGATTGCGCGCGGGCCTGGCGCGACTGGCTTTCTTCGAGCTGCTCCTGCGCCACCAGGTTGCCCAGGCCACGGTTGCGGCGCGCCTCGCGCTGCGCCTGGGCCAGGGTTTCACGGCGTTCGGCCAGGGTCGCCTGGGCCTGGCGCAGGGCCAGGTGGAAGCGGTCCTGGTCGATGCTGAACAGCACGTCGCCGCGCTTGACCACCTGGTTGTCGCGTACCGACACCTGCTGGATCAGCCCGGACACATCGGGGGCGATCTGGATCACGTCGGCGCGGATGTGGCCGTCGCGGGTCCAGGGGGCGAACATGTAGTACAGCACCATCTGCCACACCAGCACGGTTGCCAGCGATACCACCAGCAGGGTCAGGACCACGCGGCCCAGGGTCAGTAAGGGTTTTTTCATGGCAGCATCAGGCTTCGGCAAAAGTGGTCGACCGTGCCCAGCAGCACGGCGTAGAGAGCAACGTTGAACAGCGCCCGGTGCCAGACCAGGCGGTAGAAGTGCAGGCGCGTGAGTACCGCGTGCACCCCCAGGAACAGCACATAGGTGAACACCATCATCACCAGCAGCGTGGGCAGAAATACCCCGCTGATATCCAGTTCACCGATCACAGGGGGGCTCCATCGATGCCGTAGGGCAGTTGCGGTTGATCGTCGGACGGTTCCAGCACCACCTCCACCCCCGGCAGCAGCGCCAGGCGCAGGCCGCTCAGGGCATGCAGCAGGTGCACGCGGGTTTCCCCGCAGTCGGCCATGGCCTCAAGGTTCAGGGCATGCCGCGCACGCTCCATGCTGCGCAGCAGGTCGGCCGGCGCATGCAGGCGGCGGCGGGCCTTGAGGCACGCCTGAAAGTGCGCACCCACCTCAGCGATCACCTGCGCCAGCGCCGCCTGTGCCGGCGGCGTGGCCCGTGGCATGTAGGCCAGCAGGTCGAGCAGGTTGAGCCCCACGCGCAGGTCGCGCAGCGCGCTGTTGGTGTCCTGGCCGGTCTGGGTCAGGCGCGGCAGGTGCTGCATCAGGCGGTCGAGCATCTGCACGCCGAGGCGCCGGTGTTCGGCCAGGCTGGCCGGGCGGGTCATGCCGACGATGTCGTGCCAGCTGAAGCGGGTCAGGCGCTTGGCCGCCAGCTCCACGCCGAACGGGCGCACCACCAGGGTCCAGATGAAGGCGAACAGCAACCCCACCGGGCCGGCCAGGTTGGCGTTGGCAAAGGTCAGGAAGTCCGCGTCGTAGGCGCCCTGGATGCTGATGAACGAGGCGGTGTTGACGATGGTGAGCAAGGTGCCCAGGTAGAAGCGCGGCTGCACCGTGAGGGTGCCGACGCAGATGAACGGCACGGCGAACGCCAGTACCAGCATCGGGAAGTCATGCAGGTTGGGCAGCACCAGGAACAGGTAGAGGCTGGCGAACACCACCGACAGGGTGGTCCAGAAGAAGAACCGGTAGATCTGCGGCGCGGGATCGTCCATGGCCGCGAAGAAACTGCACGCCACCGCCGCGAGGATCACGGCGCTGGCGCCGTCGGGCCAGCCGAGCAGTATCCACAGCGCGGTGGCGGCGAGGATCGCGGTGAAGGTGGAGAACACCGAGTAGAGCATCAGCCCACGGTCGAAGAACGGCGTCAGGCGGCCCAGGCGCCAGTGCCGGTACACCGCGCGCCAGGGCGACAGGTCTTCGTCGCGGATGGCGTGCTGCAGGCTGCAGCAGTCCTGCCACAGGTCGATCCATTCGCCCAGCCGGTAGAGGGCATTGGACAGCAGCAGGCCGGGGCGCTCGTCGAGGGCGGCGACACTCGGTTGCAGGCGTTCGAGCTGCTCGCGCAGGGCCGTCCAGCGCGCCACCGAGGCGTCTTCGGCGCTGGCCTGCAACCAGCTGCGGGCCTGCTCCAGCAAGCCTTGCAGTTGCGCCGCCTGGGCCGGGGCGCGGCCTTCGAGGGCCAGCAGCGCGTCGTCGAGGGCGTCGATCACCGGGAACAGGTGGATCATGCGCCCGCGCAGCTCGCGGGCATTCTTGACCGTCTGCGGCCGCGCGCCCTCGTGGGACAGCTGGCCGATCATCATCTCCAGCGAGTTGAAGGTGGTGACCATCGAGGCGCGCAGCCCGCCCACGGTTTCGGGCGTGGCCTGGCGGGCGAGAAAGGTGTCGCAGTAGCGGATCGCCTCGGCGAACCAGTTGCCGGTGGCGCCGACCACCACCGGGGTGAGCCGGCGCGGCCAGAAGATCGCCCCGACCACCGCCGCGCAGACGATGCCCAGGCAGATTTCCTGGGCCCGCGAGGAGGCGATGTCGAACACCGCCAGCGGGTTGTCCACCACCGGCAGGGCGATCATCGGCAGGGTGTAGCCGGCCAGCATCAGCGCGTAGCTGTTGGCGGTGCGCAGGTGCAGCGAGAGAAACAGCAGGGTGCCGGTCCACAGGGCGATGGCGCAGGTGAGCAGCACCGGGGTCTGAACCAGCAGCGGCACCAGGAACACCGCCCCCGCCGCGCCCAGCAGTGTACCCAGGGCTCGGTACAGGGCCTTGGAGCTGGTGGGCCCGACGAACGGGCTGGAGACGATGTAGACCGTGGCCATCGCCCAGTAGGGGCGCGGCAGTTGCATGAGCAGGGCGATGTACAGGGCGATCATCGACGCGGCGAAGGTGCGCACGCCGTAGAACCAGTCCCGCGCCGGCGGCATGGAGCTGAAGAAGTCCTTCATGAAGGCACGCCCGACGAGCGCTGCGCGGCGTCTTCGAAGGCGCGCACCACACGCAGCGCCGCTTCGAGGTCGGCGGGCGGGATGTCGTGCAGCACCTGGCGGCGCAGGCGCACCAGCTCGGCCTCGATCGCCTCGGCCAGCTCGCGCCCGCGCGGGGTCAGGCTCAGGGCCTTGGCGCGGCGGTCACCGGGGGCTTCGCTGCGGCATACGAAACCGGCGCTGCACAGCTGGTCGAGCAGGCGCACCAGCGACGGGCTTTCAAGCCCTGCGGCCTGGGCCACCGCCACCTGGTGCACGCCATCGCCCAGGCGCACGATCATCAGCAGTGGTACCGCACAGGCTTCGGAGATGCCGTAGCCGACCAGCGTGGCCTGGCAGATGCGCCGCCAGTGACGGCTGGCCGCGACCATGCCGCTGCTGATGTTCAGTTGCAGTGCATCAAGATTCATGGGCAAGGTGTCGAGATTCATAGTTTGCTAACTATCAATATTCTTCGATCAACGCCCCGGACGTCAATAGCGGCAATGCGGCATCCGTCGGCCGAGGTCAGCGCCGGTACTGGTCTTCGTGTTTCAGGGTCAGCGCCCGCGGGCTGCCCAGGCTGATCGCCCGGTCACGCCAGAACAGATAGCGCATGGGGTTGCCGGCCACGCTGAAATGCATGGCCAGTTCCTCGGCCGCCGGCATCACCCCCGCTGCGGCCGCCAGCTCCAGCCAGTACACGGCGAGCCTGGCATCGGCCCGCACCTGCTGGCCATGCAGGAGGCGGTAGCCGATCTCGAACCGGCAGCGCCCATCGCCGCGCTGGGCGCCCTGCATGAACCAGTCGTAGGCGCGCTGCGGATCGACCTGCCAGGTTTGCAGGTGGGTATCGCAGATCTCTTCTTCGTAGAGGTCGCCCAGCGCCGCGGCGGCTTCGTCCAGGCCGCGCTCGAAGGCCTGCCGGTAGCACTCGGCGGCGCTGGCGTAGGCGATGGTCACGCCCTTGCCGAAATAGTGCTGCTGGCCCAGGTTGTACCAGGCCACCGCACTGCCCTGCAGCGCCGCCATGCGCAGCAGGCGCCCGGCCAGGGCCGGTTCGGCACGCCAGTACTTGCCGTTGAGCCATACCCAGCCGAGGTCGTTGAGCGCCACCACGCTGCCATCCAGCGCCTGCTGGCGCAGGTCGGCATACACCACCTGCAGGTCGACGGCTTCGTCCAGGCGGTTGACCAGGCAGAAGCCCCTGCCGAGCACCGCACGCTGGGCCGGCATGCCGATGCCGGCCGTGTGGCGCTGGGTCTGCCCGCCCGGATCGGGGGCGATCGCCCTGGGCAACAGCCGCGCGAGCAGTGGGTAGATGGTGCTGGCAGCAGACAACGGTTCATCCCTGACTGACCGGTGGGTGGCCCATGCCACCCTGTGAGGCAAGCCTAGACAAGGACGCGCACTTTTGTCGCCCCGATGCGCTCAGCGCTGCATGCCCCAGCGCCGTACTGTGACGCGCTCGAGGGTATTGAACACCAGGCTCTCGACCAGCAGGCCGATGAGGATCACCACGGCCAGGCCGGCGAACACCTTGTCGGTGTACAGCTCGTTGCGGTTCTGGAAGATGTACCAGCCCAGCCCGCCCTTGCCGCTGGTGGCACCGAACACCAGTTCGGCGGCGATCAGGGTGCGCCAGGCGAACGCCCAGCCGATCTTGAGCCCCGACAGGATCGACGGCAGCGCCGCCGGAATCAGGATGTGCACCACCAGACGCAAGCCGCGCAGCCCGTAGTTGCGCCCGGCCATGCGCAGGGTTTCGGACACACCCATGAAGCCGGCATAGGTGTTGAGCGCCAGCGCCCACAGCACCGAGTGCACCAGCACGAAGATCAGGCTGTTGTCGCCCAGGCCGAACCACAGCAGCGCCAGCGGCAGCAGGGCAATGGCCGGCAGCGGGTTGAACATCGAGGTCAGGCTGCTGAGCAGGTCGCGGCCGATCTGGGTCGACACGGCCAGGCTGGTGAGCCCGAAGGCCAGCACGATGCCCAGCAGGTAGCCCTTGAGCAGCACCACCAGCGACACCCCGACCTTGGCCGGCAGTTCGCCGCTGAGCAGGCCGTCGTAAAGCGCCGCGGCGGTTTGCAGGAAGCTGGGCAGCAACAGGTCGTTGCCCTGATAGCGCGCCACGGCTTCCCAGGCCAACGCCAGCAGGATCAGGATCAGGCTCTTGCGCAGCCAGCCCTGTTGCCACAGGCGCTGGCCCAGGGGCAGCTCGCGTTCCAGCGGTACGCTGAGCAGGGGTTCAAGGGTGACTTCGTACTCCTGACGCGGAGCCGGTGCAGAGGTGGTCATCGGTGGGGCTCCCGGTCAGTAGGCGATGCGGATGTCGGTGAAATCCAGGGCGGCGTCCTGCTCGGCGGCGGCATCATCGTCGAACAGCAGACGATGGATGCGCCGCGCGCTGGCCTGGAAGTCAGCAGCGCCCAGGCTGTGCAGGTCGTACTGGTGACTGTGGATCTCGGCGCGCACGCGCCCCGGGTGCGGCGACAACAGCAGGATGCGGTTGCCCACCACCAGCGCCTCCTCGATGGAGTGGGTGACGAACAGCAGGGTGAAGCGCACCTCCTCCCACAACAGCAGCAGTTCTTCCTGCATCTTGCGCCGGGTCAACGCGTCGAGGGCGGCAAAGGGTTCGTCCATGAGCAGGATCTTGGGCTGCATGGCCAGCGCCCGGGCGATGGCCACGCGCGCCTTCATGCCGCCGGAGAGGGTGTGCGGGTATGCATCGGCAAATGCCGCCAGGCCGACCTTGTCCAGGTAATGCAGGGCGCGCTGTTCGGCCTCGGCGCGCTTGAGCGTGCCGGAGGCCAGCAGCGGGAACATCACGTTCTGCCTGACGGTTTTCCACGGCGGCAGCTGGTCGAACTCCTGGAACACCACGATGCGGTCCGGGCCCGGCCCGTGCACCGGCTGGCCCTGCAGGCGGATCGCGCCCTCACGGGGCTCGATGAAGCCGGCCACGGCCTTGAGCAAGGTCGACTTGCCGCAACCTGAGGGGCCGAGCAGGACGAAACGGTCAGCCTTGTCCACTTCGAAGCTGACCTGGTGGGTGGCCCGCACCACGCGCTGGGCGGTGCGGTATTCGAGGCTGAGGTTGTCCACCTGCAGCAGCGCCGGTGCGCTCACGGGGCTCAGGTTGCTGGCCGTGTGGCCTGGCAAGCGGGCGGTCATGCGCTCAGCTCCCCTGCAGTGGCTTGGCGTCCTGGAAGAAGTAGTCCTTCCACGATTCGGGTTTGTGCTTGATCGCGCCGATGCGGTACATGAAGTCGGCCAGCTTGTAGGTGTTCTTCGGCGTGACGCTGAATTCGTATTGCGGGTTGTCGATGATCTTGAGCAATGCCTCGCGGTCGATCTTGGCCTTGGTCACGCGAATGTAGGTATCGGCCGCCGCGCCCTTGTCGTGCTGGGCGAAGTCGGCCGCCTCGGCCAGGGCGTCGACGAAGGCCTGGTAGGTTTTGGGGTTGTCGTTGCGGAATTTTTCGGTGGCGAACAGCACGGTGGGCGAGTTGGGCCCGAGCAGGTCGTAGGTGTCGAGCACCACGTGCACGCTCTTGTTGGCCAGCGCCTGGTCCTGGAACGGCGGGTTGGAGAAGTGCGCATTGAGCTCGGTGCCGCCGGCCAGCAGCGCGGCGGTGGCGTCGGGGTGCGGGACCGCCAGGGTGTACTTGTCCAGGCGCGCGTAGTCCTTGTCGCCCCACTGCTGGGCGGCGGCGTACTGCAGGAAGCGCGACTGCACCGAGACGCCAACCGCCGGCAGGGCGATGCGGTCCTTTTCGGTGAAGTCGGCGATGGTCTTGACGTTGGGGTTGCTGCTGACCAGGTAGTACGGGAAGTTGCCCAGCGAGGCCACGGCCTTGACGTTCTGGCGGCCGTAGGTGCGGTCCCAGATGGTCAGCAGCGGGCCGACGCCGGCACCGGCGATGTCCACCGAGCCGGACAGCAGCGCGTCGTTGATCGCGGCGCCGCCCGAGAGCTGGGTCCAGTCGACCTTGATGTCGATGCCCTGGGCCTTGCCGTGCTTCTCGATCAGGTGCTGGTCGCGCACCACGTTGAGCAGCAGGTAGACGATGCCGAACTGTTCGGCGATGCGGATTTCACCTTCGGCCTGGGCCGTGGCGGGGGCGACAAGGCTGCCGGCGAGCAGGCTGACGCCCAGGCCGATGCTGGCCGCCAGGCGGCTGATTGAGTTGCGCATGCGGTACTCCTGAAGACGGGTCAGAACGGGGCGTCGCCCTGGATGGTGGTGCGGTACAGCTTGCGGCGCAGGTGCGCGGGGCAGCCGGCGGCCAGGTGGATCAGCGAGCGGTTGTCCCAGAACACCAGGTCGTGGGGTTGCCACTGGTGGCGGTAGATGTTGTGTTCGAGCACGCTGTGGGCGTACAGCTCGGCCAGGATCTGGCGGCTTTCGTCCTCGGGCAGGCCGACGATGCGGGTGGTGAAGCCCTCGCTGACGAACAGCGCCTTGCGCCCGTTTTCCGGGTGGGTACGCACCACCGGGTGGATCACTTCCTGCACCTGGGCCAGTTGCTCGGCGGTGAGCGTGGGGCGCCAGTTGCCTTCGAACTTGGTTTCGCTGTAGCGCGCGGTGTAGGAGTGCGCGGCGCTGCGGCCTTCGACGGCGGCGCGCAGGTGGGCGGGCAACTGGTCCCAGGCCTTGTGCATGTCGGCGAACAGGGTATCGCCGCCCTCGCTGGGCAGTTCCTGGGCATGCAGCATCGAGCCCAGGCTGGGCAGTTCCTTGTAGGAGAGGTCCGAGTGCCAGAACTTGCCGGCATCGCCCAGGCCGATGTTCTGGCCGTTCTCGATGATGTTGGAGACGATCAGGATCTCGGGGTGGCCGCCGAGCAGGAACTGCTTGAGCACGTGGATCTGCAACACGCCGAAACGGCGGCTGAAGTCGATCTGCTGCTGGGGGGTGATGCGCTGGTCGCGGAACACCACCACATGGTGGTCCAGGTGCGCGCGGTGGATGCGCGCAAAATCGCCAGCGTTGACCGGACGGCTCAGGTCCAGGCCGATGATCTCGGCGCCCACGGCACCGGCAAACGGACGAATCTCGAAGGCTTGGGGTTGGGCGCTGTCGGTGTACGACAAGGCGCCAGGGGCCGCTGACATATCTTTTCACTCCCACGTGTCGGGTCGGTAACTGCGCGTGGAAATAAATATAAATGCATAAGAAAAATAATTTAAATACCTTTAGAGAATAAGCATAGAGAGGGTTGTCCGCCTCGCGTGGCCTATGCTGCTGAGGCCATCAAGCAGATGTCATCAGGGGGAAAAGCCATGTTCTATGTGCAACGCGACACCCGTGGGCAGATCGTGCGGTTGGAGTCGACGCCCTTTGCCGAGGAGAACGAAGCGCTGCCCAACGATTCGCCGGAGGCTCAGGCCTGGTTTGCCAAGAAGCTGCAGCAGAGCGACCTGGACATGATCCGGGTGCTGGAGGACTTGATCGAGGTACTGACCAGCAAGGGCGTGATCAGCATCACCGACCTGCCGGCGAGCGCACAGGCCAAGCTGCTCAGCCGTTCGAGCGCGCGCCAGACCATGGGGGGGTTGAACAAGCTGATCGATGAGGAGCGGCCGTTGATCTAGCAGCTTCGCCGGCCACGTCGGCGCCTGCGGGGTTCACCGCCGCCTGCAGGCGCCGGCCTGGCCGGCGAAGAAGCCACTACGGCGCCCAGGGCCGGGGCTCGCCGATCAAGCGCCCCTGCACCCCGAAAATCCCCATGTCGCGCAGCACCTCCAGTTCGCCTTCGGTTTCCACCCGCTCGGCAATCAATGGCAGGTCGATGCTGTGCGCTGCGCGCTGGATCGCCTCGATGAACAGGCGCTTGTGCGGCTCCTGATCGATGGCGCGGATGAAGCTGCCGTCGACCTTGAGGTACGCCAGGCCCAGGTGCGCCAGGTTGCCGATCATGCTGAAGCGCCCGCCAAAGTGCTGCAGGCTCAGCTTGAAGCCCAACGCGCCCAGTTGCCGTGCCAGCTGCTCGAGCGCGGCCTGGTCGGGCAACTGCTCTTCGCCGATCTCCAGGGTCAGGCGCGGGCCCAGCGCCGCATGACGCCCCAGCAGCCCGTACACCGCCTGCAACGCCTGGGGGTCGGCCAGGGTGGCCGCCGACAGGTTCAGCGCCAGCGCCTGGTCATGGCGCTGCAGGTGGGCCAGCACCTGTTCGAGCATCAGCAGGTCATGCCGGATCGACCAGCCGAAACGCTCGAGCCAGGGCAGGAAGCGCCCGGCGGGCAGGGTTTGCCCATGCCCGTCGGGCAGGCGCGACAGCACCTTGTACTGCAATACGCGGCCCAGCTCGTGCGTCGCCACCACCGGCTGGAAGAACAGCTCGAAACGGCGCTGGTCGAGGGCGTGCTGCAGCAGGGCATGCCAGTCGTGGTCCAGCAGCGCCGGGGCGTGCGCGGGCAGGCAGACCCACGTCGGCAGCTGCTGGCTCTGCGCCTGGGCCAGGGCTTCGTCGCAGCGCTCGAGCAGGGCCTGCGGGGCGTCGCCCGGGCTGTAGGGGGCCAGGCCGATCCAGGCCACCGGGTTACGGTCGGAAGCACCGGTGTTGTACAGGCTGTGCAGGGTCTGCTCCAGTTCCTGGGCCAGGTGCACGGCCTCGTCATGCACCAGCCCCGGTGCCAGCACGGCGAACTCGCCGCCACGGCTACGGGCGATCAGGTCGAGGGTTTTGGGATAGTGCGCGCACACCCGCTGCACCTGCTGCGCAAGAGCCTGCAGCAGGGCATCGGTGCGCTGGCCGCCCAGGCGCAGGTTGAGCCCGGCCAGGTCCTGCACGTGCACCAGCGTCAGGTAGCCGGGGCTATCGTCCTGGGCGCTGAGCCGGGCAGACAGCTGCATCTCGAAGAAGCGCCGGTTGCCCAGGCCGGTCAGGCTGTCCTGCCAGGCCTCGGCGCGCAGGGCTTCACTGCGCTGGGCCTCCTCGAGAAACAGCGCCTTGAGTTTCTCGACCATCTGGTTCATGGCCTGCACCACCCGGCGCAGCTCCGGGGTGCGCGGCAGGCGCGGAGCACTGAGGAACTCGCGACGCGCAATGGCCTGGGACTGCGCCACCAGGTAGTCCAGCGGTCGCAGCTGACGGCGCAGCAGCAGCGCCCCCAGCAGTGCACTGACCACCCCGCAGGCCAGCAGCCAGGCCAGGCTGCCGAGCGCGCTGCGCCACAGCTTGGCCAGGGCGAACATCGGGTGGCTGACCACCTCGACCCGCGCCGCCTGCTGCCAGCCGCGGCTGACGATGGCATCGCCGCCGGCCGGCTCCAGGTTGATCAGGCGGATGAACCAGGCCGGCACACCGCTGCTGTCCGGCTCGGCGTGACGCTCCACCAGCAGGGCATTGGGGCCCAGGTCGATCACGCGGATGCTGGCGTAGTAGCCGCTGTCGAAGATGGAGCTGACCATCAGCTCGACCATTGCCGGGTCGTCGATGTTCGGCGTGAGCGACAGCGCCAGCGCGGTGGCGGCGTCCTGCGCATGCGCGCGCAGCTGATTGACGTACTGGCTGCGCGAGCTTTCCAGGCCGACCATGAAGCTGCCGCTGAAGGCGACCACCAGAAACAGGCAGATGGCGAGCAACAATTGCTTGAACAGTGACATCCGCAATCCTCAGTAAGCCGGCTCGGTGGGAAACCCCTCGGCCTGCATCTTCTTCAACAGATCCTGCCAGCGCGACAGGCGCTTGCTGTCGCCGACCTTGCGATTGCCACCCGCCCCGGTCAGCCACAGGCCCTCGCCATTGAAGGCATACACCGGCAGCAGGTCGGTGCGCTGGCTGGCCGGCTCGATGGTGTCGATCAGGCTGTCGAGCACCAGCGGCATCGCCTCTGGAGTGGAATAGTAGGTCAGGACCATGTGCGCGCGATTCTGGCGCAGCGCCTTGACGTAGGTAATGCGCAGTTTCTCGCTGGGGATACCCAGGCGGCGCAGGCTGAAATACTTGGCGATGGCGTAGTCTTCGCAGTCGCCGGCGCCCTTGATCAGTGACTGGACCGGGGTGGACCAGTAGTCGGCCTGCTGCCACAGTTCGGGGTCTTCGACGTAGCGCAACTGGCGATTGAAGAACTGGTTGACCACCTGCAGGCGCTCGGCTTCGCTGCCCTGGCGCTGGGTGGCAAGCAATTGCTGCCAGGCATCGATACGCTGCTGGCCGGCACCAAGGGGGCCGTACAGGGCCTGGGCCTTGCGGCTGATCTGGGAAAAGTCCCAGTCCGCGCGCAGGTTGCCCAGCAATACGCAGCCGAGCAACAGCGCCAGGCCAGCCCGGCGCGGGGTCAGAGGCAAAGCCCAACGTATCGCCAAGGCCGGCGGTCCATGCAGATCGTGGAATCGCGATGGTGCAGGCTGGGCGGGCAAAAGACAATGGCGCACGGCGGCAAGCTTCCAAAGCGCTGCGACTTCATTCAGGATAGCCGCCGCGAACGCCCGCAGGCCCGCGCCGGCCTGAATTTGACAGGCGCAACCGTCATCACTAGGGTCATTGGATCCAATCTTTGCTAGCAGGGCAGTCAGCGTGGCCGAAAAAATCAAACTCCTGAGCATTCTGGGTGACGAGCAGGTGCCTGCTCACCTGGCGCGCAGCGTGATCGAAGAGCGCCTGCGCAGCGCCATCCTCGACGGGCGCCTGGCACCCGGCATGGCGTTGCGCCAACAGGAGCTGGCGACGCTGTTCGGGGTCAGCCGCATGCCGGTGCGCGAGGCCCTGCGTCAGCTGGAGGCGCAGTCGCTGCTGCAGGTGGTTGCGCACAAGGGCGCGGTGGTGGCCCCGCTGATCAGCGAAGATGCGATGGACTCCTACGGGCTACGGGTGATCCTGGAGAGCGAGGCGCTGCGCCAGTCGATCCCGCTGCTGGACGCCGAGGACATCGCCCTGGCCCGGGGCTACATCGAGCAACTGCAGAACGAGACCCGGCACGCCGAGATGGGCCAGCTCAACCGCCTGTTGCACATGGCCCTGTACCGCAAGGCGCCCAATCAGAAGTTGCTGCGCCTGATCGACAACGAGTTGAGCGAAGAGGCGCGCTTCCTGCGGTTTCATCTGTCGTCGATGGGGCTGGGCAAGCTGACCCAGGACGATCACATCGCGCTGGTGGACGCAGCCCAGGCCGGCCAGGTGGACGAAGCTGTACAGCTTCTGACCCAGCACCTGGACAAGGGCATGCAGGCCATCAGGCAGTACCTGGCCAGCCAGCCGCAGGGCTGAACGCGCCGCCGGGTCGGTCAGTGGTTGCAAATTGCGCAAGGCCCCATAACAATGAGACTAATTATCATTTATGACCTTGGTTGCAGCGCGCCTTCATGTCCTCCCACGACTCTGTGCACAGGCTCTATCAGCAACACCACAGCTGGCTGAACACCTGGCTGCGCTGCCGCCTGGGCAATGCGGCCGATGCCGCGGACCTGGCCCAGGACACCTTCGTGCGCCTGCTGCAGCGGCGCGAACAACTGGAGCTGAATGCACCACGCGCATTCCTGCGTACCATCGCACGGGGGCTGGTGATCGATCACTGGCGCCGCGAAGAGCTGCAGCGTGCCTACCTCGAAGCCCTGGCGCAGCTGCCCGAGGCCGAGGTGCCATCAGCGGAGACCCGCGAGCTGCTGCTGGAGCTGCTGGAACGCATTGCGTGCCTGCTCGACGGCCTCAGGCCCAAGGTGCGCACCGCGTTCCTGCTGGCCCAGTGCGAAGGGTTGAGCCACAAGCAGATCGCCGAGCAGATGGGTATCTCGCTGCGCTCGGTGGAGCGGTATGTGGCCGACGCCCTCTATCACTGCTACCTGCTGCGCTATGAACCCTAGCCCGCGCGTGGTCAAGCAGGCCATTCACTGGATGCTGCGGGTGCGCGAGAACGGCGCCAGCCCGCAGTTGCAGGCCCAGTGCGAGCAGTGGCGCAGCGCCAGCCACGAGCACGAACTGGCCTGGCAGCGGGTGCACAGCCTGCAGCAGGAAATGAACCTGCGTGCGGTGCCGGGCGCCGGTGTCGTCGCCCTGCAGACCCTGGAGAACAGCCAGCAGCGGCTGCACCGGCGCCAGGCCCTGAAGCTGCTGGGCGGCGTGGTGATGCTTGGCTCAGCGGTCTGGGTCAGCAAGGACATTGGCCTGCTCGACCCGTGGACCTCGGATTTCGCCACGGCCACCGGCGAGCGGCGCAGCGTCCGCCTGCCCGATGGCAGCCTGCTCAATCTCAATACCCATACCGCGGCGGACCTGGCCTTCGACAGCCGCCAACGCCTGGTGCGCCTCAAGCACGGGGAGTTGATGCTGACCTGCGCCGAACACCCGCTCGGCCCGGCTGGGCGGCCGTTGCTGGTGCAGAGCCGCGATGCGCTGCTCGAAGGCTTCGATGGGCGCTTCGTGGTGCGTCAGGAGCGCGACTGCACCCGCGTCACGGTCAGCCAGGGCAAGGTGGCGATCCATCACCCCGGCCCCGCCGGGCTGCAATGGGTGGCTGCTGGCGAAGCCTTTCTGGTGAATGCCCAGGGCGCCACACCCGTGGCGCAGCAAAACATGGACCCCGGTGCCTGGGCCGATGGCCTGATCGTCACGCGCAACATGCGCCTGGGGGACTTCATCGACGAGGTGGCGCGCTACCGCCACGGCTACCTGAGCTGCTCCGACGATATCGCCAACCTGCGCCTGTCCGGGGTGTTCCGCCTGGAAGACACCGACAAGCTGCTGCACCTGCTGCCGCAGACCCTGCCGGTGCATGTCAGCTATCGCACGCGCTGGTGGGTACGCCTGGAACGCCAGGCGTGATGCGCTGATTTTTTTGGCGGGTTTTGTCGGCACGTCCGGCTAGGACAGTAAGCGACTCCCTTCTGCCCTTACCGACCCTACGGATGCTCTTCATGCGCGATACCCTGGCCCAGCCGCGGCTCACTGACAGTAATGAGTTTCAACCTCTCTTAGATTCACGCCTGGGCAAGGCGGTGCGCGCCGCACTGTTCGGTACCGCGCTGGGCCTGGCCAGCGTGCCGATGGTAGTGATGGCCGAACCTGCGGGCAGCGCCAGCCAGCAGTACAACATCCCCGCCGGCTCGCTGGACGAGGTGCTGAACCAGTTCGCACGCCAGGCCGGCATCACGCTGTCGAGCACCCCGCAGATGACCCAGGGCGCGCAGTCGCCCGGCCTGCAGGGCAGCTACGCCACCGACCAGGCGCTGCGCCAGTTGCTCAATGGCACGGGGCTGGAGGCGGTGAGCCAGGATGGCACCAGTTATGTGCTGCATGCGGCCCCGCAGGACGCCGCACTGGCATTGCCTACCACCGACGTGCGTGGCTTTGCCCTGGGCAACGCGCTGGGCAGCATGGAGGGCTACAACGCCACCCACAGCCAGATCGCGACCAAGACCAGTACCGCGCTGCTGGAGACGTCGCAGTCGGTGTCTGTGGTAACCCGCCAGCAGATGGACGACCAGGGCGCACAGACGGTCTCGCAGACCATGCGCTACACCCCGGGCGTGCTGACCAACCCGTATGGCGCGACCCACCGCTATGACTATGTGGCCATGCGCGGCTTCAACGATGGCTCGGTGGACAACATCTACATCGACGGCCTGAAGTCGATGGGTGACAGCGGCACCTTCAGCACCATGCAGATCGACCCGTACTTCCTCGAGCGCGTGGATATTCTCAAAGGTCCGTCGTCGGTGCTGTATGGCCGCAGTTCGCCAGGTGGCCTGGTGGCACTGACCACCAAGAAGCCACTGTACGAGACCTTCCGCCAGGTGCAGGCTACCGTCGGCACCCAGGGCCAGCGTGGGGTGGGCTTCGACTTCAGCGGCCCGCTGGACGACGACAAGCGTATCGCCTACCGCCTGACCGGCCTGACGCATCAGTCCGACACCCAGTTCGATCACAACGAAGAAAAGCGCTATGCGCTGGCGCCGACCCTGAGCATCGACTTCACCGAGGACACCTCGCTGACCTTGCAGGCCTACCTGCAGAACGATCCGGAAGGCGGCTACCACGCCGGCGTGCCCGCCGATGGCGCGCTGCACAAACGCAACGGCCAGCGTATCTCGGAGCACTTCTTCGAGGGCGAGCCGGGCATCGACAGCTACGAGCGCAATCAGCAGTCGTTCGGCTACCAGTTCGAGCATCGCTTCAACGACGTGTTCACCGCACGCCAGAACTTCCGCTACCTGGACTCGACGGTGAAGATGGACCAGGTGTACGCCTGGGGCTACGAGTCGCCCACCAGCAACAAGCTGAACCGCTACTACACCGGTGCCGACGAGAAACTGCACTCCTACATCATCGACAACATGCTGCAGGCCGAATACTTCACCGGCGCGGCCAAGCACACCACACTGGTGGGCCTGGACTACCAGCGACGCAAGACCGTTGTGGACTGGAGCAGCGGCGGCCTGGCGTCGATCGATGCGTTCAACCCGCAGTACGGCAATTCGCAGATCACCTATTACGCACCGACCAGCTACACCCGGCGCCTGCAGCAGACCGGCATCTACGCCCAGGACCTGATCGAGCTGGACAAGTGGCGCTTCTCGCTGGGGCTGCGGCAGGACTGGGTGAAGACCTCGGATGAGAATCGTATCGCCGAGCCTACCCGCCCACTGGGCACCAAGATCAGCGATGACCGCACCAAGCTCACCGGCCGCGCGGGCGTGCTGTACCTGTTCGACAACGGTATTGCGCCTTACCTGAGCTATTCGGAGTCGTTCAACCCCAACTCCTACGCCGATGCCGCCGGCAACCCGCTGGCACCGACCGAAGGCACCCAGTGGGAGGCCGGTATCAAGTACCAGCCGCCGGGCACCGACAACCTGTTCACCGCCTCGGTGTTCCGCATCGAGCAGGAGAACCTGGCCACCAAACAGCCGCAGGACGACTTCTACTACCCGGTCGGGCAGGTACGCTCCCAAGGCCTGGAGCTGGAAGCGCACATGCAGTTGAGCGAAAACCTCAAGGTGCTGGGCAGCTACACCTTCACCGACATCGAGTACAGCAAGACGATGCCGAGCACCCTGGCTGGCAGCACACTCGACAACAAGGGCAACTCGCCAACCCAGGCGCCAAAGCACATGGCCTCGCTGTGGGCGGACTACAACTTCCGCCAGGGGGTGCTGGACGGTGTGCGCGTAGGCGGTGGCGTGCGTTACGTGGGCTACAGCTGGGTGGATGCGGAAAACACCATGAAGGTACCGTCGTACACCCTGTTCGATGCGTCGGTTGGCTACGACCTGGGCAAGGTCGGGCTCAAGGGCGTGGATGTGCGGCTCAATGCCAACAACCTCACCAACGAGAGCTACATCGCCTCGTGCGCGAGCCTGAACTACTGCTACATGGGTGAAGAGCGCAATGTCAGCGCCACGGTCAGCTATCAGTTCTGACCACACCCCCGTGAGCCGCAAAGCCAGTGCCTGATTCCAGGCGCTGGCTTTGTCGCATCTGGCGACCTGATCTGGAATCCTTTTATATGCGCCACCTCTACGTATTGCTGCACCGCTATATCGGCCTGGCCACCGCGCTGTTCCTTGCCCTGGCAGGGCTCACCGGGAGCGTGCTGGCGTTCAACCACGAGATCGACGAATGGCTGAACCCTTCGTTCTATGAAGCCCCGGCGCAAGGCCCCCGCCAGGACCCCGGCAACCTGGTGGACAAGGTGCAGGCCGAACACCCGCGCCTGCAGGTGTGGTACATGGAATACCCCGACGAGCCCGGCCATTCGGCGTTGCTGGCGATGGTGCCGCGCAACGACCCGGCCACCGACAAGCCGTATGCCGAGAAAAACACGGTGTTCTACCTCGACCCGGTCAGCGGCCAGACGCTGGGTCAGCGCTACTGGGGCGAGTGCTGTTTCTCGCGGGAGAACTTCATGCCGTTCGTCCTCGAGCTGCACTACAACCTGACCCTGCCGGGCAACTGGGGGCTGTGGCTGATGGGCGTGGTGGCGATCCTGTGGGTGCTCGACTGCTTCATCGCCCTGCTGCTGACCCTGCCCCGTGGTCGTCCGTTCTGGCGCAAATGGAGCACGGCCTGGAAGATCAAGGGCGGGCATGCGTATCGACTGAACATGGATATCCACAGGGCTGGGGGCTTGTGGCTGTGGCTGCTGCTGTTGCCGGTGGCCGTCAGCAGTGTGGCGATGAACCTGCCCAGCCAGGTGTTCAAGCCGGCAGTGTCGCTGTTCTCGCCGGTGGAACCAAGCGTCTATGAGGCCCGTGGCAGGCTGCCCAGAGAAGAACTGGGGCAGACCCAGCTGACATGGCATCAAGCCCATCAGCTGGCGCAGCAGGAGGGCCAGCGGCTGGGGCTGACGGCGCCGATCGGCGAGTTGTACTACAGCTTCGAGTACAACTTCTATGGCGCCGGTTTCGGACAGCACGACACCGATGCCCAGGGCAAGTCGTGGTTGTTCTTCCATGGCACCGACGGGCGCCTGCTGGGACAGGAGATCGCTGGCCAGGGCACCCTCGGGGAACGCTTCTACCGGCTGCAACTACCCATACATGGCGGCAGGATCCTCGGCACTACAGGCCAGGTGATGATCGCGGTGCTGGGGGTAGTGATCGCGGTGCTGTCGGTGACAGGGGTGTATATCTGGTGGCGCAAGTTGCTGGCGCGGCGCAGTGGCCGGACTCGGCGCACTGCATAGACTGAAGGTCGGCTCCTGCAGCCCATTGTGTGCAGGGGCCGGCCTGGCCGGTGCAGAGGGTGGCAGGAACAACCCGCTACCCTAGCCCCTGAAAAGACAAAACCCCTGTCTGCAACGCAGACAGGGGTTCTGGAATTGAATCTTGACGATGACCTACTCTCACATGGGGAAACCCCACACTACCATCGGCGATGCATCGTTTCACTGCTGAGTTCGGGATGGGATCAGGTGGTTCCAATGCTCTATGGTCGTCAAGAAATTCTGTGTGCTGGCCCGTACATTGCGACGTGCCGGCGAATTCTTGATGCTTCTACTCTAAAGACAAAACCCCTACCTGCAGATGCAGATAGGGGTTTCGGAATTTAAT
>NZ_JANIAH010000029.1:0-549 GCF_028682105.1 Pseudomonas sp. 8209 | reverse complement strand
CGCCAGCCCATGTTCTGCACGAACAACCGCATGCCCTGGCTGGCACTGGCCAAGAGGCGCTTGCCGATCGAGAGACTCGTATGCCCGGTGCTGCTCAACGCCAGATGTTCACCGGTCGCGACATGCGTCGAGCGTGGCGTGGTCAGGGCGATGCCCGCCGGGCTGGCCAGCACCAGGTGCGGTTCGCTGAACTCGGGAAACTCGTTGGCGCTCTGGTTGGTCGGGCCGCTGCCGACAATGCCCTGGTGCTGCGCATGCAGGGCCTTGGCCACCTCGTCCTGATCGCCCGAATCCTGCGCCTGCACCTCGCGCGCCTGCTGGCCGAAGCCGTCCTGCTGCTCGCTGGCGGTGGCCAGGCGTTCGGCGGTTTCGGGCAGGTCCTTGTGGTGCTTGGCTTCGTGATGCCGGGGCTCGGTGGTCAGCAGCAGGCCCGCCGCCGCGCGCACGGCGCCATGCCGGTCGGTGCGCAGTTCGAAACCCTCACCACGCGGCTGGCCGCCCGAGGGGCGCGGGTGGGTCAGGTAGCCCAGGTTGATCGCACTGGCGCCA
>NZ_JANIAH010000028.1:0-552 GCF_028682105.1 Pseudomonas sp. 8209 | reverse complement strand
GCGAACCAGTGTTCGGTGGCGGCAAACAGGCGTAGCACGTTGTGGTGCGCGAGCAACGCGCCCTTGGGCTTGCCGGTGGAGCCGGAGGTGTAGATCACATAGGCCAGGTTGGCCGGGTCAAGCGTCAGGCCTGGGTTGCTGGCGGCATAACCAGTGAAGTTATCGTCCAGCAGCAACGTGCGCACCCCGGCCGGCGTTGGCAAACCCAGGTGCGACTGGGCCAGCACCACGCTCAGGCCGCTGTCCTCCATCATGTAGGCCAGGCGGTCCTCGGGGTACGCCGGGTCCAGTGGCACATAGGCGCCGCCGGCCTTGAGGATCGCCAGCAGGCCGACCACCATCTCCAGGCTGCGCTCGCAGGCCAGGCCCACCAGCACCTCTGGCCCGATGCCCTGGGCAATCAACGCATGGGCCATCTGGTTGGCGCGTTCGTTGAGTTCGCGGTAGCTGAGCTGGGCGTCACCCAGGGTCAGCGCGATGGAGCCCGGCGCACGCGCAGCCTGGGCTTCGATCAGTTCATGGAGGCAGCGCTGGCTGGCGAACTGCGCAGGC
>NZ_JANIAH010000027.1:0-690 GCF_028682105.1 Pseudomonas sp. 8209 | reverse complement strand
CGGTGTCGGCCCCGACGTGCTGGTCGGCATCGCCATGGAACGCAGCATCGAGATGGTCGTCGCCCTGCTGGCGACCCTCAAGGCCGGTGGCGCCTACGTGCCGCTGGACCCGGAATACCCGCGCGAGCGCCTGGGTTACCTGTTCGACGACAGCGGCATCGCCCTGCTGCTGACCCAGCAGCGCCTGCTGGCACAGCTGCCGGTGCCCGAAGGCCTACCGCTGCTGGCCCTGGACACACTGGACCTGTGCGAGCACGCTCAGAGCAACCCGGACATTGCCCTGCACCCGGAGAACCTGGCCTACGTCATCTACACCTCTGGCTCCACCGGCAATCCCAAGGGCGCCGGCAACCGCCACAGCGCACTCACCAACCGCCTGTGCTGGATGCAGCAGGCCTACGCCCTGGACGCCAGCGACACGGTACTGCAGAAGACCCCGTTCAGCTTCGACGTGTCGGTGTGGGAGTTCTTCTGGCCGCTGATGACCGGTGCGCGCCTTGTGGTCGCTGCTCCTGGCGACCACCGTGACCCGGCCAGGCTGGTGGCGCTGATCAACCAGCACCAGGTCAGCACCCTGCACTTCGTACCGTCGATGCTGCAGGCCTTCCTGCTGGATGCCGGTGTGCCGAGCTGCACCAGCCTCACCCGCATCGTCTGCAGCGGCGAGGCCCTGCCGGTGGACGCGCAGCA
>NZ_JANIAH010000026.1:0-799 GCF_028682105.1 Pseudomonas sp. 8209 | reverse complement strand
CTTGTCGGAACGACTTGGCTTGGACCGGGCTTGATTAAGTTGGGATGGCGGTAGAAGCGATGAAAGCTCTGTGTTGTCTTGTGGTATGCCCGCTTGGGCAGTACCAGCAAACGGCGCTCTCCCAAGACCTGAAACAGCCTATCTCGGCCGACCTGGAATCGTTTGTCAGGTTGGCAATGCAGCAAATAGTGCAGCTTACGGGTACCCAGACGGGGCTGGCGCAGCCGGACTTGCTGAACAAACTGAACCACCCGATCTGCCTGGCGCTCTTTGCCATCAGCAGCTCGGTTGCGCTTGTAGTAAGCCTGTCGACTGATGCCTAGAAACTGACAAGCCCTGGCAATGCTCAGTCCTGCGACTTGACCTTGCGAGAGGACTTGCCGGATCGCTTTTTTACGACCGAGACACCATAGTCATTTTTCAGAACATCAACGACCGTTTCAAAGAACTGGGCCTTCTGGCTCATCAGCTCAAGCTGCTGCTCAAGCTCTTTGATCCGCTGCTCTGGAGTGAGCGTTTTGGGGTCAGACATCGCGCAGCTCCTCTCGTCGCGGATCGAGGCCCCCTGGCTCCAATCCTGCCGACCGTGCTTACGCAACCATACCAGAACCGTCGACCGTCCCTGGATGCCATACCGCACCTGGGCCTGCTTGTAGGTCAGTTCGCCTTTTTCAATCTGATCAACCACCGCCAATTTAAAAGACAGTGAGTAATCACGCTGTGTGCGCTTTACACCTTGCTCCATCTGACTCTCCGGAAATTCGGGATGGGAGGTGTAAACCTTATTCAGGACGGGACA
>NZ_JANIAH010000025.1:0-1521 GCF_028682105.1 Pseudomonas sp. 8209 | reverse complement strand
TCCCACGGCGTGGCGCAGAAGCGGTTGCGATAGCCCTGGTGGAAGTCGTCCTTGAGGTCGGTGACGTCGCTGCTGATCACCTCCTCGAGCACCTGCGGCTGCTTGCCTTCGTGGATGATTTCGGTCAGCAGCCACAGGTCGTTCCAGGCCGGGTTGGCGTGCTCGGTCAGGCTCAGAAAATGCCCGCTGACCAGGCTCGGCTGGTCGCTGCGGCCCTCGGCCAGGCGGTAGTCGCTGCGGTGGCGCTCCAGCGCGCGGGTGGCCAGGTGCTTGCCGCGCGCGCGGTCGCTGAAGCGCGCCGGGTAGTCGTAGTCTTCCAGGTCCGGCGCAGCACCGCTGTCGGCGTCGCTTTCGAGCTGGATGCGCGGTTTGGTGAAGTCGTAGTCGCGCCGCGTGGTGCGGCTGGTGCGCGTGGCCAGGCGCAGGCCGAAGCGCTTGATCACCGGCACGTCGGCCACCAGCCCGGTGTCCTGCTGGTAGGCCACCGGGGCCAGCGTGGGGAATACGGTCTGGTCGTCGCCGAACACCAGCGCATGGCCCTGCGGGCTGTGCTGGAAGTGGTAGTGGATGCCCTCCTCCTCGCACAGGCGCTGGATGAAGTGCAGGTCGGACTCGTCGTACTGCACGCAGTACACCCGCTCGGGGTACACCGCGCCAAGCACGAAGCGGTGGTCGCTGGCGAGGATGCCGTGCTCTTCGAGCACCTGGGCGATGATCTGCGGCACCGTCTTGTGCTGGAAGATGCGCTGGTTGATGCGGTGCGCCAGGTACGCCAGCTGCGGGCGCAGCACCAGCCGGTAGCGCGACAGGCGCCGCCCCGCTTCGCCCTGCGCGGCGCTGTAGACCAGCCCGTGAATGCCGCTGCCGCTGGGCGACAGCTGCAGGAAGGCGAGCGTGTGCAGGAGGGATTCGAGGTTCAGCGACGCCCGTTCACTGACCAGCTCCAGTTCGAATTCGAACGGCTGGCTGAGCGCTTCGCGCCCGCTGAACGACAGCACCTGAAAGTCGCTGTCGACCCCGTCCAGGGTCAGGGTGAAATGGGGCTGGTTGGCCGCTGAGAACATCCGATGTTCCTCCCGCTGCAAAAACTGGGGTGACAGGCTGCCCCGGCCGGCCATGCTGGCTGGCTGGCCGGGGCAGTGAACTAACGCAGGCTTAGCCGGCGACCGGGGTACGCCAGTCGTCCGAGCCGGAGGTACCGGACACTTCGTGGGTCCAGGTGATCTTGCGGTAGGTGAAGTGCACGTCTTCAAGGTGGGTGAAGTGCGCGTTGGCCGGGTCCTGGCAGTTGTGCATGTAGTCCTTGATGTCGACGATGATCGCGTCTTCGAGCTTGGTGGTGAAATAGTGCTCCTGGGTGCCGGCCGCCGAGGTGCGGTACCAGTGGATGACGATTTCGGTCAGGCGCTCGCCGGAGGTCAGCGCGGCCAGCAGCAGGGGCGACGCCTTGTCGAAGACCTTGGTGATGACCACCGGCTTGTGCACGCGCTGGCCGGTCGGCTGACCGGACTGCGGGTCGCG
>NZ_JANIAH010000024.1:0-1636 GCF_028682105.1 Pseudomonas sp. 8209 | reverse complement strand
CTGCTGCAGGCCGAGTACGTGGCGCCGCAGGGCGAACTTGAACAACAGATCGCCGCCCTCTGGCAACAGATGCTCGGCTGCGAGCGTATCGGCCGTACCGACGATTTCTTCGAGCTGGGCGGGCATTCGCTGCTGGCCACCCAGGTGATCTCGCGGGTGCGTCAGGTGCTGGGCTTCGACGTGGCCTTGCGCACGCTGTTCGAACACAGTCGCCTGGCGGATTTCGTCGCCACGCTGGATGCATTGAAGCGCATTGACGAGCCTGCGCTGGTTGCGGTCGAACGCGGCGTGCCGCTGCCGCTGTCCTACGCCCAGGAGCGCCAGTGGTTCCTCTGGCAGCTGGACCCGCAGAGCAGTGCCTATCACCTGCCGGCGGCCCTGCGCCTGCGCGGGCCGCTGGATGTGCCGGCGTTGCAGCGCAGCTTCGATGCGCTGGTTGCGCGGCATGAGCCGTTGCGCACCCGGTTCGTCCAGGTGGACGCCCATGTCAGGCAGGTCATAGACCCCGCGGCGCCGCTGCCTATCGACTTCGAGGTGCTGGCGCATGTGGCTGATCGCACGGCGCAGATCCAGGCTAGTGTCGCGGCTGAAAGCAGCCGCCTGTTTGCCCTGGACCAGGGGCCGCTGCTGCGGGTCAAGCTGCTGCGCCTGGCCGAGGACGACCATGTACTGGTGCTCACCCAGCACCATATCGTCTCGGACGGCTGGTCGATGCAGGTGATGATCGACGAACTGATCCGTCGCTACGGCGCTGGCATCAGCGCTCAGGAACTGGTGCTGCCGGAACTGCCGATCCAGTACGCCGATTTCGCCCAGTGGCAGCGTCAGTGGCTGGAGGCAGGCGAGCGCGAACGTCAGTTGCGCTACTGGCTGGAGCAACTGGGGGGCGAGCAGCCGACGCTGCAGTTGCCCACCGACCGTGCCCACCCCGCCCAGCGCAGTTTCCACGGCGCCAGGCGCGATGTGGCGTTGGACGCCGGTCTGACACGCGGGCTGCTGCAACTGGCCCGCGAGTGCGGGGTTACCCCGTTCATGCTGTTGCTGGCCTCGTTCCAGGCGCTGCTGCACCGCTATAGCGGCCAGGACGATATTCGTGTCGGAGTGCCGGTGGCCAACCGCAACCGCCTGGAAACCGAGGGCCTGATCGGCTTCTTCGTCAACACCCTGGTACTCAAGGCTCAGGTGAGCGGGCGACAGGCGTTCACTGCGCTGCTGGAGCAGGTGCGCCAGGCCACCCTGCAGGCTCATGCGCACCAGGACCTGCCGTTCGAGCAATTGGTGGAGGCACTTCAGCCGGGCCGCAACCTGGGGCGCAGCCCGTTGTTCCAGGTGCTGTTCAACTACCAGGCGCAAACCCGGGACGGGCAGGGGCTGCAGCCGTTGCCGCACCTGCAGGTGGAGGCGTTGCAGTGGGATACCCATACCGCACAGTTCGACCTGTCGCTGGAGGTGTTCGAGCGTGAGGAGGGCATAGCGGCTTCGCTGACCTTTGCCACCGACGTGTTCGAGGCCCACACCATCGAACAGATGCTGGGGCACTGGCAGAACCTGCTGCGCGCCATCGTCGAGCGTCCGCAACAGCGCGTCGGCGAACTGCCGTTGCTCGATGCCAGCGAGCAACAGGCCAACCTCCAGC
>NZ_JANIAH010000023.1:0-3035 GCF_028682105.1 Pseudomonas sp. 8209 | reverse complement strand
TTGAACCAGTGTTCGGTGGCGGCAAACAGGCGTAGCACGTTGTGGTGCGCGAGCAACGCGCCCTTGGGCTTGCCGGTGGAGCCGGAGGTATAGATCACATAGGCCAGGTTGGCAGGGTCCAGCGTCAGGCCTGGGTTGCTGGCGGCATAACCAGTGAAGTCATCGTCCAGCAGCAACGTGCGCACGCCTTGCGGAACTGGCAGTTGCAGGTGCGACTGGGCCAGCACTACACTCAGCCCGCTGTCCTCCATCATGTAGGCCAGGCGGTCCTCGGGGTACGCCGGGTCCAGTGGCACATAGGCGCCGCCAGCCTTGAGGATCGCCAGCAGGCCGACCACCATCTCCAGGCTGCGCTCGCAGGCCAGGCCCACCAGCACCTCAGGCCCGATGCCCTGGGCAATCAACGCATGGGCCATCTGGTTGGCGCGTTCGTTGAGTTCGCGGTAGCTGAGCTGAGTGCTACCCAGGGTCAGCGCGATGGAGCCCGGCGCACGCGCAGCCTGGGCTTCGATCAGTTCATGGAGACAGCGCTGGCTGGCGAACTGCGCAGGCGCCGGGTTCCATTGCTGGAGGTTGGCCTGTTGCTCGCGGGCATCGAGCAACGGCAGTTCGCCGACGCGCTGTTGCGGGTCAGCGACAATCGCCTGCAGCAGGTTCTGCCAGTGCCGGGCCAGACGCTCGATGGTCGCGGCGTCGAACAGATCGGTGGCATACGTGAAGCTTGCCGAGAAGCCAGTCGGCGATTCGGCGGTGTTGAGCGTCAGGTCGAACTGCGCGCTGTGGGTGTCCCACTGCAGGTTTTCGACCTGCAGCGCATCCGAGTGGTCTGATGCCTGCCGCGTTTCATTGACCAGCCCGCGATGGTTGTACATGGCCTGGAACAGCGGTGTGACGCTCATGCTGCGGGTGGGTTGCAGCGCTTCGACCAGGTAGCCGAAAGGCAACTCCTGATACTGCTGTGCTTCGAGCGACGTCTGCTTCACCTGCTGCAACAGTGCCTCAAAGCTCGATGCGGTGCTGAAGTCGGCCTTGTAGACCTGGGTGTTGACGAAGAAGCCGATCAGACCCTCGGTCTCGACCCGGTTGCGGTTGGCCACTGGCACGCCGACACGGATGTCCGCCTGACGACTGTAGCGGTGCAGGAGGGTCTGGAATGAGGCCAGCAACAGCATGAAAGGGGTCACGTTGTGCGATTGGGCCAGGTGTTTGAGACGCTGGGCGACGGTGTGATCGAGGTCGACATCCAGGCGCGCTCCGCGGTGGCTTTGCTCGGAGGGGCGCGGGCGGTCCAGTGGCAACTCCAGCACCGACTGCTCGCCACCGAGCTTTTCAGTCCAGTACTGCAACTGCCGCTCACGTTCGCCGGCTTCCATCCAGCGTCGCTGCCAGATGGCGTAGTCGGCGTACTGGATCGGCAGCTCGGGCAACGTCACCTCGCGCCCCTGGCTGTAGCCGGCATACAACTGCACCAGGTCGCTGACCATGATCTCCAGCGAGGCGGCGTCCGACACGATGTGGTGCTGAACCAGCACCAGCACATGCTCGTCCGGCGCCGAGGATGCTAACGCGATGCGCAACAGAGGGCCGTGCTCCAGGTCGAACGGGGCCTGTGTCTGCGCCTGGACAAAGGCCAGAACCGCCGCCTCTGTCTGGGTGTCCAGCACATGACGCGCAATTTCCAGCGTCAGGTGCGGGGCAATGCGCTGCACCGGGCCGTCGTGGGTCTGGGTGAAGGTGGTGCGCAGGGCCTGGTGGCGTGCCACCAGGGCGTTGAAACTGCGCTCCAGCGCGTTCGCGTTCAACGGGCCCTTCATGCGCAGCGCAATGCAGATGTGGTAGGCCGCACTCTGCGGCTCCAGCTGCCAGAGGAACCACTGACGCTCCTGTGCGAAGGACAGCGGAACCGTCTCGACCTCCGACTGCACCTGCGGGATCGGCAGGTTGGCCGGCGACACGCCTTCGCCGAGCATTTTTTCTAGAAACACTTTGCGCTTGTCCAGCGGGAGGGTGATGAATCGCTTGGCGATCCGTGCAGCCATGTCCTTGTCCATCACACTTCCTCCAATTCGTCGAACAGTGCTTCGAGTTTGCTGAGTTTCGTGGTGTCGACCTGTGCACCGAGTTGCGCCACCTGTGCAGTGAAATCACCCAGAACAGGGAATTGGAACAGCTCGTGCGGGCTCACCTGTATCCCCACATCCAGTTGCATGCGTGACATCACGCGAATCACCATCAAGGAATGTCCACCCAGTTCGAAGAAGTTGTCGTGCAGGCCGATGCGCTCGCAGCCGAGCACGTGCTGCCAGATGGCAGCAATGCGCTGCTCCAGCTCGCTTTGCGGGGCTACATATTCGCGTTGCAGCTGGCTGGCATCGGGCTTGGGCAGCGCCTTGCGCTCCAGCTTGCCGTTCGGGCTCAGCGGCATCTGCTTCAGCCATACCCATTGCGCCGGGATCATGTAGTCCGGCAGATGTGCATTCAGTGCGTGCCTGAGGTGCTCGCGCAGGTCGTCCTGCCCGGTACCAGCACTTGGCACCACATACCCCACCAGTTGCTGGCCGGTGGCACCCTCGATCGCCAGTACCACCGCTTCGCGCACGGCGTCGAGTGCCATCAGGCGTGCCTCGATTTCACCCAGCTCGATGCGCAGGCCGCGGATCTTCACCTGATGATCGATACGCCCGCGGTATTCGATCACGCCGTCGGCGCGGTAGCAGGCAAGGTCGCCGGTGCGGTACAGGCGCTTGCCTTCGCCGAACGGGCTGGTGACAAAGCGCTCGGCAGTCAGTGCGGCGCGGCGGTGGTAACCCCGCGCCAGGCCTTCGCCGGCCAGGTAGAGCTCACCGGTGACGCCCGCCGGCAACAGCCCCAGGTCGTCGCCGAGGATGTAGGTCTGCAGGTTGGCAATCGGCTGGCCGATCGGCACGCTGTTGCGACCTTCGTCGCGGCAGGTCCAGTGAGTCACGTCGATGGCGGCTTCGGTGGGGCCATACAGGTTGTACTGGCCGGCGTTCGGCAACTTGGCGAACACCTGC
>NZ_JANIAH010000022.1:0-3861 GCF_028682105.1 Pseudomonas sp. 8209 | reverse complement strand
CGCGCAATCAGCGCATGGGCGAGCTGGTTGGCACGGCTGTTGAGTTCGGCATAGCTCAGGTGCTGCCCGCCGAACACCAGTGCCGGCGCGTTCGGTGTCTGTTGGACCTGCGCCTCGATCAATTGATGAACCGGTTGCTCGAGTGGATAGTGGGTCGATGTCAGGTTCCAGTCGAGCAGTACGGTGTGCTGTTCCTGCGGTGCAAGCATCACCAGGTCGCCGATGGCCTGGTCTGGCGAGTCGAGCATCGCCCTCAGCAGCCTGAGCAGCGAGTGAGCGAGCTTCTCGACCGTGGCGGTATCGAAATGCGCCTGGTCGTAACTTGCCTGCAAGGTCAGCATCGCGCCGAAGCCGACCATCAAGGTCAAGGGATAGTTGGTCTGCTCATGGGTACGGATGCTGCCAAAGTGCAGTGTTGTGCTTGGCGTCTGTTCCAGGGCTTGCGAAATCGGATAGTTCTCGAACACCAGAAGGGTGTCGAACAGGCTTTCGGCGTTCTTGCCGGCCAAGCGTTGAATCTCGAACAACGGGGTGTGTTCATGTTCTCGCAAGCTCAGGTTCTGCGCCTGCACCTGCTGCAGCCATTGGCCGACGCTGAGCTCGGGCAGCGGCGTGGCGACCACTGGCAAGGTGTTGATGAACAGCCCCAGCTGCTGTTCCACCCCGCTGAGCTCCGCCGGGCGACCGGAGACGGTGGCACCGAAGCAGACCGTCGCCTGTGCGCAGTAACGCTGCAGCACGATCAGCCAGGCTGCCTGAACCAGTGTGTTGGGGGTCACCTTCTGCTGGCGGGCAAAGGTCTCGAGCCGGGCAGTGTCGGCCTGTTCGAGCGCGGCTTCGAGGTGTGCGTGGCCGGACCCCGGTGAGCGTTGCGCAGTGATGGCCGCTGCAAGCCGAGTGGGCGCATCGAGGGTCTGTACCTGGGCTTTCCAGAACGTCTCGCTCAGTGCCGGGTCCTGCTGTTGCAGCCAGGCGATGTAATCGCTGTAGCGACCGCTGGACTGGGGCACGCGCTGGCCATGGTAGCGCTGCATCACCTCACCCATCATCTGCGAGTTGCTCCAGCCATCCATCAGGATGTGATGGTGGGTGTAGATGAGGTGATGGCTGTCCTCGCCGGTGCGGACCATGAACAGGCGCAGCAATGGCGGTTGCTGCAGGTCGAACGGCTGCATCAGCTCTTCGCCAGCCAGGGTGTCCAGCGCTGCGCTGCAACCCTGGCGCTCGCGCCAGTCCAGTACGCTGAACGGCAGTTCGACTCGCTTGTGCACCACTTGCAGCGGCTCGTCGAGCTGGCCCTGCCAGAGGAAACCGCTGCGCAGGATGTCATGGGCATCCACGGTGGCCTGCCAGGCAGCCCGGAAGCGTTCTGCATCCAGGCCGCGTACGTCCAGGCGCATCTGATTGATGTAGTTACCTGCTTGTTGCTGGTAAAGGGTGTGAAACAGCATGCCCTGTTGCATCGGGGCCAGCGGGTACAGCGTTTCAACCTGCTGGGCCGAAAGGGGCAGTGCATCGAGCTGCGCCTGGCTCAAACGGGCCAGAGGCACGTCCGACGGCGTCAGGCCGTGGTTGTCGGCCTGCAGGCAGTGCTCGATCAGGCGGCTCAGCGAATGCAGGTAATCTTCGGCCAGCCCTTCAATGGTCGATGCATCGTACATTGCGCTGTTGTAGCCCCAGGTCAGGCTCAGTTCACCGGCAAACACCTGGCAGTTGAGGGTCAGCCAGTTGCTCTGCGGGGCGTCCAGGCTCTGCCCGATACCTGCGCTTTCTGCAGCGGGGGCAAACAGCGCACCCTCGTCACTGTCGAAGGTGCCATCGAGCTGGCCCAGGTAATTGAACGTCAGGCGTGGCACAGGCAGTTGCTGCATGGTCTGTTGCGTCTGTGCATCGCCCAGGTAGCGCAAGGCGCCGAAGCCGATGCCCTTGTTGGGGATGGCGCGCAGTTGCTCCTTGATCTGTTTGATCGTGCCACCCAGCGTACTGGCCGGGGTCAGGCGTACCGGGAACAGGCTGGTGAACCAGCCGACGGTACGGGTCAGGTCCATGTCTTCGAACAGCTCCTCGCGGCCATGCCCTTCGAGTTGCAGCAGCAGGTCGTCGTGACCGCTCCAGCGCGTGATGACCTGCGCCAGCGCGCTGAGCAGCAGGTCGTTGACCTGGGTGCGATACGCCGCCGGTGCCTGTTGCAGCAACTGGCGGGTGCGTTGCTTGTCCAGCACGACCTGCACACTGTTGCTGTTGCGGTTGATCAGGCGATCGGCTGCACGGTCGCAGGGCAGGTCATTGCTCGCTCCGTGCAACTGCTGCCAGTAGGCGAGTTCCTGGTCCTGCCCGGTGTGCCTGGCGAAAGCCTGCAACTGTTCGGCCCAGGCACGCAGCGAGCGGGTCCTGGCGGGCAGTTCGACAGCGTGCCCGGCCACTGCACGGCGGTATGCTGCCTGCAGGTCTTCGAAGAGAATGCGCCACGACACGCCATCGACCGCCAGGTGGTGAATCACCAGCAACAGGCGCTGGCTGCCATCGGCGAGCTCGGCAAGCAGCGCACGGACCAGGCCGCCTTCCAGGTCCAGGCTACGCTGCGCCGATTCGGCCAGTGCTTGTAGCGCATGCGCATCACTGACTGTGTGTTGCCACAGCAGCGGTGTGTGTGCCCAGGCTTCGCGCTGGGCCGCTTGCGAACGGTACTCGCCGGTCCAGCCGCGGGCGGTTTCGGTGAACTGCAGGCGCAAGGCGTCGTGGTGCAGCACCAGGCTTTGCAGGGCCTGCTCCAGCGCCGCCGCATCAAGCCTGGCGTTGGCCTTGAGCAGTACGGCCTGATTCCAGTGATGCCGCTCGGGCATCGGCAGTTCGAAGAACATCTGCTGGATCGGCAGCAATGCCGTTTCGCCCTGCAAGGGCGATTGGTCGACAACCGAGCGTGCATCGCTGGTCTGGGCAACCGTGGCCAGGCGCTGGATGGTCTGGTGTTCGAACAGCGCCTTGGGAGTGAAGCGGATACCGGCCTGACGGGCGCGACTGACGACCTGGATCGAGATGATCGAGTCGCCGCCCAGTTCGAAGAAGTTGTCGGTAACGCCCACGTGATCAAGCTTGAGTACCGCCTGCCAGATAGCGGCCAGTTGCTGTTCCAGTGGGTTGGAGGGAGCGACATGCTCGCTGCGCATGGCTGCGTCGCCGATGCCGGGCAGAGCCTTGCGATCGAGCTTGCCGTTCGGGCTCAGCGGCAGTTGTTCCAGCAGTATCAGGTGGGTTGGCACCATGTAGTCGGGCAGACCGGTCAGCAACTGCTGGCGAACAGCATCGCGCCATTGCGCCTGCTGCGCACTGCTGGCCGACGCCAGGGTGGCGTCACTGGCCACCAGGTAGGCGGCCAGTTGCAGGCCGCTGCCTGCTTCAACGGCCAGCACGCTGGCCTCGCGAACGCAGTTCAGTTCGAGCAGGTACGCTTCGATTTCACCGAGTTCGATACGCAGGCCGCGGATCTTCACCTGGTGGTCGACTCGCCCCATGTAGTCGATCACGCCGTCGGCGCGTTGGCGTGCCAGGTCACCGGTACGGTACAGGCGCTGGCCGGCGCCGAACGGGCTGGCGACGAAGCGCTCGGCGGTCAGCGCGGCACGGCGGTGGTAACCGCGCGCCAGGCCTGCACCGGTCAGGTACAACTCGCCGGTGGCACCCGCCGGCAACGGCAGCAGGTCGGCACTGAGCACGTACGCGCCCAGGTTGGCGATCGGCTGGCCGATCGGCACGCTGTTGCGACCTTCGTCGCGGCAGGTCCAGTGGGTCACGTCGATGGCGGCTTCGGTGGGGCCATACAGGTTGTACAGGCCGGCGTTCGGCAACTTGGCGAACACCTGT
>NZ_JANIAH010000021.1:0-4370 GCF_028682105.1 Pseudomonas sp. 8209 | reverse complement strand
AAAAAAAAAGGGGGCCTGACGAGCCTGCCGATCACGCTCTAGGCCGCAGTCGCGGTGGCCTGACAACCAAAATCCACATGCTCTGCGACGCCAACGGGACACCGTTGTGCTTCCTCCTCTCTGGCGGTCAAGCCAGTGACATCAGCTACGCCCAACCCCTGTTGGACGAGGTCAGCATTCCATTGAGCCAACGTGGCCGCCCGCGTAAACGCTGTAAATGGTTGCTTGCCGACAAGGGCTACGATGCCGAAGCGCTACGCCGTTATTGCGACCGATATCGAATGCAACCCGTCATCCCGCTGCGCTCGATGAAGCGCAAACCCAAGCCTGGCTTACCAAGGCTGTTTGATCGGCCCAAGTACCGACAGCGCAACATCATCGAGCGCATGTTTGACTGGCTGAAAGAGAACCGACGCATCGTGACGCACTTCGACAAGCTCGCGAAAAGCTATGCCGCTATGGTCTCGCTGGCTTGTTCCATGCGGTGTTTGCGACATCTCTTTTCGTACAGAACCTAAATCAAAGACCTCTTCCCGACCAGAAGGGAAAGCTACGGATTCTGAATAATTTTTCCTGTCATTAGCTACTCAATAACCGTCCCTTTTGGCAGAAATGGCATCTAGAACCAGAGGTATTCAGAGCATACTTCTGCACAGGGCGGCCAGGTTATAAACCGACTTATCCACAGAAATGCGCTGTGCAAATATGCTCAAGCCACCGCTGGAAACACAACATGTAGTAGTCTAGAAATTTCTAACGCGCTAGATTGTACAAAAAACGTACAGCGATCATTTTTTGTCCACTTTAAGGGGAAAGCCCATACTCGCCGTTACGCGTAACGGAAATAGCCCACAGGCGCTCCAAAAAAAACACAAGTTATCCACAGGTGCTCGCCTTGCACTTTACCCAGGAGTTGGCATATCTTGTGTTCGGTCTAGAGCGAAGCGGATTTGAACAAAATTCTTGCCATGTTCGGTTGCACTTCCCTCATACGAAAAAGTGGTAACATGAAGGCGTCTGTACAGATGTACAGGCGAAAAAAAACCCCTCCCACGCGCCAACGTGAGAGAGGTCTCGATGCGGTCAACAGAGATTTTGTCTGGAAAACTAGGCTCTGAAGATCGCTTTTGCCCAAGTCGGTTAGGACAGGAGGTGGCGCGGGAGTATACGTACCAGCCCGCAGTGGCACAATCGTTTTAAGCCTGAAAGGGCTGAGCGGTCAAGGGCTGTGTCATAAAAATTATCCGAGCTTCTTACTGCCTACCGACTCATTAGGAGTGCGGTATGGATACACAGAACGAGAAGTCGAACGACGAAAATTTCGAGTCCATCTACTGCCGCTTCAGGTGCAGTGGCAAGCGTCTGCTGGACGCCTTCGGCCTGAAAGCTTGGCGGTTAAGGGTGAAGCGTCGGAAGGGAGGTGGCCAATGAGCTCGCTCAGCCGTCTCCGCCGCCGCCCCCGCAACCGACCTCGTAGTAAGGCAGTATTCGTGCATGCCTATCACCGGTTTCGGTTTGGACGCTGGGAGAATGTGACATCCCATTTCCGGTGCCATCCAGGGCAGCTATCTTTCGACTTCTAAACAGTTCCAGGGGCACGCCAAGATGCTGCCCCCTTTTAAATGCAGTTTGTTCTTCTCTTGATTCGTATGAAGGACGGCTATCGATTTGCGTTGTGGATTTTTATTTAAAGCAGCTTAGGGCTGCCTAATCGATTGCGCCCGGCCTTTATGTTATGGACAATTAAAACCGAGACCACGATGTCGACTGCTACCAATTTCAAAACGTTCTTCGACAATATCAAAATCACCAACCATGAGACCATTGAGACCAGGTACGAGGAAATTACGCTTTCACTGAACAAGCGATTCCGCGATCTCGAATCTCGCACACGATACAACCTACAGGTTGGGTCTTATGGTCGGTGGACAGCTATCAAAGGCATCTCAGATCTCGACATGCTGTACATCATGCCAGGATCTGCTTGGCAAACATACAATAAATCTGGAGGTCAATTCAGCCTTTTGACAGATGTCAAAAATTCGCTACTGAAACGGTACCCTAACACAAACATCTACGTTGATCGGTTAGTGGTATGCGTTACGTTCGCCAGCTTCCACGTGGAAGTACAACCTGTTTTCGAGCAGGCCGACGGAAGCTTCAAGTACCCGGACACCTACAATGGTGGATCATGGAAGATCACCAAGCCGCGAGAAGAAATCGAGGCTACGAAAACAACCAACGATGAGAACAACCGCAATCTTCGCTATCTCTGCAAAATGATCCGCGCCTGGAAGAACAAGCACGGGATCGGGATTGGTGGACTTCTAATCGACACCCTAGCGCATAATTTCCTGAAGTCGACTACATTGTATGCCGACAAGAGCTTCTCTTGGCACGACTGCATGATTCGAGACTTCTTCGGGTATGCGTCTAAACTGCCCAATCAGGATCGCTGGGCTGCGCTGGGAAGCCGTCAGCACGTGAAGGTAAAACAGAAGTTTCAGAAATCTGCGGGAAAAGCCCATGACTTGTGCGTGAAGGCCATTGAAGCAACTGGTAAGGAATACGAGGGCGATCGCTGGAAAAAGGTCTTTGGCCCTGAGTTTCCGAGCACGAGGGTATTTTTGGCCAAAGCCGGCATGGAGAGCCTAATCACCAATACTCGCAGCTTCCGCGACACCGAGCAGCAGATTGAAGATCAAGTTCCAGTTGATATCCGCTACCCACTGACCATCGACTGCGAAGTGATCCAAAACGGCTTCCGTGAGCGCCTGCTCAGCGAGCTTATCGCGATGGGAATGCCGCTCAGGGCTCGCAAGAACTTGAAATTTCACATCACGAAGAACAGTGTTCCAGAGCCGTATGATATTAAGTGGAAAGTTCTTAATATTGGCGAGGAAGCCGAAAAGCGTGACTGCGTTCGCGGGCAGATTTTCAATGACTACGGCAGGCATGAGGTCAGTGAGTCAACGACTTTCAAAGGCGACCATCTCGTTGAATGCTACGTTCTCAAAAACGGTGTCGTTGTAGCTCGCGACCAAGTCCTTGTCCCTATCAGCGAGACCGTATGAAAAAAGACGCGCTGTTGAAATGCATCGCCGAAACCGGCTACAACGTAGGTTTCGGCGGAAGGAAGCATTGGGCGACCTACGACATAGTCGACAAGGTGCCAGGATTCATCGGCTTCTTCTCGACTGCCATGGGTGTTTTTGCCCTGGTATATGACTCCCTCTCGGCTAAAGACATATCTGCAGCTCTAGTTGTGCTTGGCGTAATAGGACTGTACATATCTTTCTACGACTCTAAAAAGAGCGACTACGAAAAGGCAGCCAAATCGATTACTAGAAACTTCAACTCGCTTCGCGACCTTTATCGCACCGCTCAAAACAGCCAAGACGACTCGAAGAACGAAGAACATTACAATCAGCTAATGGAAATCGAAAACGAATACTATTCCAACTCGATTAGCAAGCAAATCCTTTTCAGCGACTGGTACGCTCATTACAAATTTTTCTGGCAGTATCAAATCGACTGGGTAGAAGAGCAGAAGAAATTTAGCTTCTGGCGAGACAAAATACCTTTGACAGGATGGGTCGCACTTGCCCTGCTATTAGGAATGCTTGTCTGCTACTCGCTAGGCAAAATTGACATAATTCAATCTTGCTACGCTTTATGTACCAGCCCAACTTAAAAGCTAGCACTCATTCATGTGAGGCCTAGATTCCAACCAGGCCTCACATCATCATTTCACTGACCAACTGGATAACTAATAATGGCCTGCTGATCATTCAGTGCGAACATCGAATTACCTGAAAGCGAAACAAATGGAAATGTAGCGTAATGAACATTCTGCGTAGACAAGTTTAACACTAGGTTCTGTACGAAAAGAGATGTCGCAAACACCGCATGGAACAAGCCAGCGAGACCATAGCGGCATAGCTTTTCGCGAGCTTGTCGAAGCGCGTCACGATGCGTCGGTTCTCTTTCAGCCAGCCAAACATGCGCTCGATGATGTTGCGCTGTCGGTACTTGGGCCGATCAAACAGCCTTGGTAAGCCAGGCTTGGGGTTGCGCTTCATCGAGCGCAGCGGGATGACGGGTTGCATTCGATATCTGTCGCAATAACGGCGTAGCGCTTCGGCGTCGTAGCCCTTGTCGGCAAGTAACCATTTACAGCGTTTACGCGGGCGGTCACGTTGGCTCAATAGAATGCTGACCTCGTCCAACAGGGGTTGGGCGTAGCTGATGTCACTGGCCTGACCGCCAGAGAGGAGGAAGTGCAACGGTGTCCCGTTGGCGTCGGTTGTCAAGCCACCGCGACTGCGGTCTAGAGCGTGATCGGCAGGCTCGTCAGGCCCCCTTTTTTC
>NZ_JANIAH010000020.1:0-5436 GCF_028682105.1 Pseudomonas sp. 8209 | reverse complement strand
CTTGACGATGACCTACTCTCACATGGGGAAACCCCACACTACCATCGGCGATGCATCGTTTCACTACTGAGTTCGGGATGGGATCAGGTGGTTCCAAT
The DNA here is from genome assembly GCF_028682105.1 of Pseudomonas sp. 8209. Classification (NCBI taxonomy): domain Bacteria; kingdom Pseudomonadati; phylum Pseudomonadota; class Gammaproteobacteria; order Pseudomonadales; family Pseudomonadaceae; genus Pseudomonas; species Pseudomonas sp. 8209. The sequence continues at coordinate 5,338 of NZ_JANIAH010000020.1, read as the reverse complement.
GCTCTATGGTCGTCAAGAAATTCTGTTGCCAGAAGGTCTTGTTCAGACACTCCAGCGAATCGGGTATGTGATGTTCGTGAGTTACAAATCTTCGGCTTACTGTGTCTTCACAACACCGCAATCTGGTCGTTCGACGCAAATTGCTTGGGTGTTATATGGTCAAGCCTCACGGGCAATTAGTATTGGTTAGCTCAACGCCTCACAGCGCTTACACACCCAACCTATCAACGTCGTAGTCTTCGACGGCCCTTCAGGGAGCTCAAGGCTCCAGTGAGATCTCATCTTGAGGCAAGTTTCCCGCTTAGATGCTTTCAGCGGTTATCTCTTCCGAACATAGCTACCCGGCAATGCCACTGGCGTGACAACCGGAACACCAGAGGTTCGTCCACTCCGGTCCTCTCGTACTAGGAGCAGCCCCTCTCAAATCTCAAACGTCCACGGCAGATAGGGACCGAACTGTCTCACGACGTTCTAAACCCAGCTCGCGTACCACTTTAAATGGCGAACAGCCATACCCTTGGGACCGGCTTCAGCCCCAGGATGTGATGAGCCGACATCGAGGTGCCAAACACCGCCGTCGATATGAACTCTTGGGCGGTATCAGCCTGTTATCCCCGGAGTACCTTTTATCCGTTGAGCGATGGCCCTTCCATACAGAACCACCGGATCACTAAGACCTACTTTCGTACCTGCTCGACGTGTCTGTCTCGCAGTCAAGCGCGCTTTTGCCTTTATACTCTACGACCGATTTCCGACCGGTCTGAGCGCACCTTCGTACTCCTCCGTTACTCTTTAGGAGGAGACCGCCCCAGTCAAACTACCCACCATACACTGTCCTCGATCCGGATAACGGACCTGAGTTAGAACCTCAAAGTTGCCAGGGTGGTATTTCAAGGATGGCTCCACGCAGACTGGCGTCCACGCTTCAAAGCCTCCCACCTATCCTACACAAGCAAATTCAAAGTCCAGTGCAAAGCTATAGTAAAGGTTCACGGGGTCTTTCCGTCTAGCCGCGGATACACTGCATCTTCACAGCGATTTCAATTTCACTGAGTCTCGGGTGGAGACAGCGCCGCCATCGTTACGCCATTCGTGCAGGTCGGAACTTACCCGACAAGGAATTTCGCTACCTTAGGACCGTTATAGTTACGGCCGCCGTTTACCGGGGCTTCGATCAAGAGCTTCGCGTTAGCTAACCCCATCAATTAACCTTCCGGCACCGGGCAGGCGTCACACCCTATACGTCCACTTTCGTGTTTGCAGAGTGCTGTGTTTTTAATAAACAGTCGCAGCGGCCTGGTATCTTCGACCGGCATGAGCTTACGGAGCAAGTCCTTCACCCTCACCGGCGCACCTTCTCCCGAAGTTACGGTGCCATTTTGCCTAGTTCCTTCACCCGAGTTCTCTCAAGCGCCTTGGTATTCTCTACCCAACCACCTGTGTCGGTTTGGGGTACGGTTCCTGGTTACCTGAAGCTTAGAAGCTTTTCTTGGAAGCATGGCATCAACCACTTCGTCGCCTAATGGCAACTCGTCATCAGCTCTCGGCCTTAAGATCCCGGATTTACCTAAGATCTCAGCCTACCACCTTAAACTTGGACAACCAACGCCAAGCTGGCCTAGCCTTCTCCGTCCCTCCATCGCAATAACCAGAAGTACAGGAATATTAACCTGTTTTCCATCGACTACGCTTTTCAGCCTCGCCTTAGGGACCGACTAACCCTGCGTCGATTAACGTTGCGCAGGAAACCTTGGTCTTTCGGCGTGGGAGTTTTTCACTCCCATTGTCGTTACTCATGTCAGCATTCGCACTTCTGATACCTCCAGCAAGCTTCTCAACTCACCTTCACAGGCTTACAGAACGCTCCTCTACCGCATCACCTAAGTGATACCCGTAGCTTCGGTGTATGGTTTGAGCCCCGTTACATCTTCCGCGCAGGCCGACTCGACTAGTGAGCTATTACGCTTTCTTTAAAGGGTGGCTGCTTCTAAGCCAACCTCCTAGCTGTCTAAGCCTTCCCACATCGTTTCCCACTTAACCATAACTTTGGGACCTTAGCTGACGGTCTGGGTTGTTTCCCTTTTCACGACGGACGTTAGCACCCGCCGTGTGTCTCCCATGCTCGGCACTTGTAGGTATTCGGAGTTTGCATCGGTTTGGTAAGTCGGGATGACCCCCTAGCCGAAACAGTGCTCTACCCCCTACAGTGATACATGAGGCGCTACCTAAATAGCTTTCGAGGAGAACCAGCTATCTCCGAGCTTGATTAGCCTTTCACTCCGATCCACAGGTCATCCGCTAACTTTTCAACGGTAGTCGGTTCGGTCCTCCAGTCAGTGTTACCTAACCTTCAACCTGCCCATGGATAGATCGCCCGGTTTCGGGTCTATACCCAGCGACTAAACGCCCTATTAAGACTCGCTTTCGCTACGCCTCCCCTATTCGGTTAAGCTCGCCACTGAATATAAGTCGCTGACCCATTATACAAAAGGTACGCAGTCACCTAACAAAGTAGGCTCCCACTGCTTGTACGCATACGGTTTCAGGATCTATTTCACTCCCCTCTCCGGGGTTCTTTTCGCCTTTCCCTCACGGTACTGGTTCACTATCGGTCAGTCAGTAGTATTTAGCCTTGGAGGATGGTCCCCCCATATTCAGACAAAGTTTCTCGTGCTCCGTCCTACTCGATTTCATGACTAAGAGATTTTCGCGTACAGGGCTATCACCCACTATGGCCGCACTTTCCAGAGCGTTCCGCTAATCTCAAAGCCACTTAAGGGCTAGTCCCCGTTCGCTCGCCACTACTAAGGGAATCTCGGTTGATTTCTTTTCCTCAGGGTACTTAGATGTTTCAGTTCCCCTGGTTCGCCTCTTGCACCTATGTATTCAGTACAAGATACCTGACTTATGCCAGGTGGGTTCCCCCATTCAGAGATCTCCGGATCAAAGTCTGTTTGCCGACTCCCCGAAGCTTATCGCAGGCTACCACGTCTTTCATCGCCTCTGACTGCCAAGGCATCCACCGTATGCGCTTCTTCACTTGACCATATAACCCCAAGCAATCTGGTTATACTGTGAAGACAACATTCGCCGAAAACTTGTAATTACTCACAAATTTTACCTTAGCCTGAACACACACCAGTGAAAGTGCTGTCCAGTCTATCTTTCTATCACATACCCAAATTTTTAAAGAACGATTCTGATAAAGTTCAGAAATCAATATTCGATGCGAATATTCATTTCTAAGCTTTGACAAACTAGCAAGCGGGGTGGTGGAGCCAAGCGGGATCGAACCGCTGACCTCCTGCGTGCAAGGCAGGCGCTCTCCCAGCTGAGCTATGGCCCCAGCAAATTGGTGGGTCTGGGCAGATTCGAACTGCCGACCTCACCCTTATCAGGGGTGCGCTCTAACCAACTGAGCTACAGACCCAATCGAAGGTTGCTAACCTAATCGTCTTCTTCAATGAATCAAGCAATTCGTGTGGGAGCTTATGAGACAGCTGATGTCGTCGATTAAGGAGGTGATCCAGCCGCAGGTTCCCCTACGGCTACCTTGTTACGACTTCACCCCAGTCATGAATCACACCGTGGTAACCGTCCTCCCGAAGGTTAGACTAGCTACTTCTGGTGCAACCCACTCCCATGGTGTGACGGGCGGTGTGTACAAGGCCCGGGAACGTATTCACCGCGACATTCTGATTCGCGATTACTAGCGATTCCGACTTCACGCAGTCGAGTTGCAGACTGCGATCCGGACTACGATCGGTTTTGTGAGATTAGCTCCACCTCGCGGCTTGGCGACCCTCTGTACCGACCATTGTAGCACGTGTGTAGCCCAGGCCGTAAGGGCCATGATGACTTGACGTCATCCCCACCTTCCTCCGGTTTGTCACCGGCAGTCTCCTTAGAGTGCCCACCATAACGTGCTGGTAACTAAGGACAAGGGTTGCGCTCGTTACGGGACTTAACCCAACATCTCACGACACGAGCTGACGACAGCCATGCAGCACCTGTCTCAATGTTCCCGAAGGCACCAATCCATCTCTGGAAAGTTCATTGGATGTCAAGGCCTGGTAAGGTTCTTCGCGTTGCTTCGAATTAAACCACATGCTCCACCGCTTGTGCGGGCCCCCGTCAATTCATTTGAGTTTTAACCTTGCGGCCGTACTCCCCAGGCGGTCAACTTAATGCGTTAGCTGCGCCACTAAAATCTCAAGGATTCCAACGGCTAGTTGACATCGTTTACGGCGTGGACTACCAGGGTATCTAATCCTGTTTGCTCCCCACGCTTTCGCACCTCAGTGTCAGTATGAGCCCAGGTGGTCGCCTTCGCCACTGGTGTTCCTTCCTATATCTACGCATTTCACCGCTACACAGGAAATTCCACCACCCTCTGCCCTACTCTAGCTCGCCAGTTTTGGATGCAGTTCCCAGGTTGAGCCCGGGGATTTCACATCCAACTTAACGAACCACCTACGCGCGCTTTACGCCCAGTAATTCCGATTAACGCTTGCACCCTCTGTATTACCGCGGCTGCTGGCACAGAGTTAGCCGGTGCTTATTCTGTCGGTAACGTCAAAACAGCAAGGTATTCGCTTACTGCCCTTCCTCCCAACTTAAAGTGCTTTACAATCCGAAGACCTTCTTCACACACGCGGCATGGCTGGATCAGGCTTTCGCCCATTGTCCAATATTCCCCACTGCTGCCTCCCGTAGGAGTCTGGACCGTGTCTCAGTTCCAGTGTGACTGATCATCCTCTCAGACCAGTTACGGATCGTAGCCTTGGTGAGCCATTACCTCACCAACTAGCTAATCCGACCTAGGCTCATCTGATAGCGCAAGGCCCGAAGGTCCCCTGCTTTCTCCCGTAGGACGTATGCGGTATTAGCGTTCCTTTCGAAACGTTGTCCCCCACTACCAGGCAGATTCCTAGGTATTACTCACCCGTCCGCCGCTGAATCGAAGAGCAAGCTCTTCTCATCCGCTCGACTTGCATGTGTTAGGCCTGCCGCCAGCGTTCAATCTGAGCCATGATCAAACTCTTCAGTTCAATACTGCTTGGGTTTTGAGAAAACCCTAAACTTGGCTCAGCATTCTCAAATGACTTACTTTCAAATCTTTCGATTTTCGTGCAGTCACTTGTGATGCTGATAATCTTTCTGACTATCAGTCTGAGCTCACAAGCACCCACACGAATTGCTTGATTCAGTTGTTAAAGAGCGGTTGGTCAAGAACTTTTCGTCTCAACCGAGGCGCGCATTCTACGCTTTCCTCAGAGTCTGTCAAGCGTTTATTTTGAAGTTTTTCGTTTCACTTCAAACACTTGACTCGCTTCGA